>JAAFIG010000021.1 GCA_013298595.1 Deinococcales bacterium
GAGGACAACATCTTTGCTTACCTCAATTGAATTCGTATTGGTCGGTACGAGCTTGTGTTTGCCGCAAGATTGCAGGGCATAATCTGCGGATTTGGTTGGGGCTATAAACCACTAGCACCCGACGTATATTGGTTGGTTCGTTATGCTGTTGAAGACGACCCAAGTTTTGAAGGCGAATTTGAAACGTTTGAGCAATTTAACCAAAGTATCTGGGATTATTACTGGGCAAATGCTAACGCCGTTTTTATTGCTACGCACCAGCAAACTTGGGTTGCCATGTCAGGTGTTCATCTCGAGGCACGCAAAAATAACAGCACTTCAACAACTTTAACAGGTACAGCTCGAGATCATCGCGGGCATGGATTAGCCCAAGCTGTGAAATTACTCGCCATCAATCATGCTATGCAGCATGATATTCTCGAGTTAAAAACCGCCAATGACTCGAGGAATACAGCGATGCTGGCAATTAATCAAAAACTTGGTTTTATAGCACATGGCGAATTTGTTTGGTTTGAACGAAAAATCTAAGCCATTCATCCGCCAATGCGCGTATGCCATCTGGTGCATGAAACGTTAAACTTTTCTATGGAATTTAAACCATATCAAACCGCAGATGTACAGGCATATGTTGAATTTATCAACACTGCCAATCCTACTCGTCCAACAACTGCCGAGCGAGTTCAGTACTTTGATTCAACTCGAGAGGCTAGTGCTAAATTTGCGCGTTACTGGGTGCTTGAGTCTAGCATACCAATTGCGGTGGTCAGTTTTGAAACACCTATGTCGAATCCTGCACCCAATGAATATAGTTTTGAGCTTGTGTTACCAACTGAATCAAAGCACTTGGCTAAAAGCCTTTTTATGGCGGCACAACCTTTAGCTGCTCGGCTCGAGCCAAAATTATGGCGCGTTGTCTGCCAAGAAGATCATTGGCAATATAAATTTTTTCTCGAGCAGGGTTTTAACGAATTTGATCGGATGTGGGCGAGTCAATTACCACTCGAGGATTTTTCTTTTGTACCTTTTCAAACCATTCTCGAGAAAGCCAAAAGTGCTGGTTTAACAATTCGTACTTTAGCCGATGAATTATCTGATCCGAGTTTCCTGCGGCGCTACTACGATGCCGTTATTGAAATTCTTTACGATATTCCTGCTGCCACACCATTACAACCTTGGAGTTTTGACCTTTGGAAACAACGTTTGCTCGAGGATCCAACATTCCTCCCAGAAGCCCAATTTATTGGTTTTATTGGCAGAGAAATTGTTGGGGTTTCACAACTTTTTACCTCTGCTCGAGCCGCCACAATCCAAACTGGTTTAACAGGTGTCAGAGGTACTTATCGCCATCAGGGTTTTGCTTTTGCACTCAAACTCGAGGCTGCCCAGTACGCCCAGAAAAAAGGGTTCAAGTTTGTACGAACCAATAACCACGTGATAAACCGTCCAATGCTAACCATTAACGAAGCCCTAGGTTTTATGAAAGAACCTGCCACAATTTACCTCAGAAAAGAAATCTAACCCCGACGAAAACCACCAAACAACATCAAAAACAGGGCGAACACAAGGTTCGCGCCCTACGAAAACCGATACCTTGAACGTCGCAATGCACTAACCTCACCTATTTTCAGCGCTGACAATTTGATGAAAGTCATCTATCGTTCAACCTTCATTCTTTGTCCTTCCTCCCTTTTCCCCTTCATGAGAACTGTCCTCATATGAAAAAGCGTAAAATACTTCTATGCGCGTGATAGTACGCATCTTTAAAATTTTATTTGCCTTTGTTTTTGCCGCTCTGATTGCAGGCACGGCTGTTGCTGCTACGTTCTTGTTTCGCTGGACACGAGAATTACCGCCTGTTTCGCAGCTCGATCAGTATCGGCTTGAGGGTACAACTAAGGTTTCAGCTCGAGATGGCAGTTTAATTGGTGTGCTTGCACCCACCATTGGTAAAGAGCGGATTGATCGTCGTCCTGTGAAATTAACCGAGGTTGCTCCGCAGGTAGTGGCTTCGATTGTGGTTGGTGAGGATGAAAATTTCTTTACCCATTACGGGTTTAATCCGTTGCGTTTAGCTGCCAGTATTTTTCAAACAGTGGTTAAGGATAATTGGCAGGGTGGTAGTACAATCACTCAACAATTGATGAAAAATACGCTGCTTGACGATATTAAAGATGATGTTTCTCGAACAGCCGAACGTAAAATCAAGGAAATTATGCTCTCGGTTCAAGCCGAGCGATTCTTTACCAAAGACGAACTTTTAACTTTGTATATTAATACTTCGTTTTGGGGTGGTAATTTATATGGTATTCGTGCTGCTGCACAAGCGTATTACAACAAAGAACCTTCGGATTTAACCTTTGCCCAAGGTTTGTATTTATCCAGTATTATTCCTTCTCCAAATGGTTTTTCCAAGGATTTATGCCGTGCCCGTAGTGGTATGAAATTGCGTTTACAACGTTTACTCGAGAATAAATGGGTTTCTTATGATGAAGCTCAAGCTGCTTGGAAAAATTCGTGGGTGCCTCGAGGTTGGGGTAAGGTCACACTGGATGCAAAAGGTTTAGTGAAGGGTTGCACCTATGCCAAAGGGCGTTTAATCACTCCCGAGTTGCTTAATAACCGAATCAATATCATTGATGAAATTCGTACCGAACAAGCGCCGTATTTTATGTTTGAAATTCGTAAGTTTTTAAAAGACAAATATGGCGACCAAGCTTTTAGTGGTGGTGGTTTACGGGTTTTTACCACCCTTGATCCAAAAGCCCAATTAGCTGCCGAAGCGGCTGTGAAAAATGCGCGTCGTCCGTGGGGTGGCAAAGTCGAACAAGTTGCCTTGGTTGCCTTAGACCCCTATACAGGCGAAGTTCGAGCTATGGTTGGTGGCAACGATAATAGTGGACGTGACGAATTTAATAGGGCTGCCTCGAGTCAAATGCGACGCAGTCCTGGCTCGAGTGTCAAACCGTTGTTGTACACCTTGGGTATCGAAAAAGGTTTGTATCCGTGGACGTATGTTTCTAATTCGTACTTACAAGCGTATTCACCTGGACAACCCTCAAAACCAGGTTGCCCACGCAATTATTATTGCCCGCGTAATTTTCCTGGAAGTCCTAACAGCACAGGCAGTTTACGGTTCTCGCTTAATTACTCATTGAACTTACCGACAGTACGCATTTTAAAAGATTATGTTGGCATTCCTGCCTTCCGTGACCGCCTGAAAATGCTTGGCTTTAATGTGGACGATAGCATCGGACTCTCGAGTGCCATTGGTGGTATTGCAGTTAATCCTTTGCAAATGGCAACGGCTTACTCGAGTTTTGTCAATGGTGGTGTGTACATTCAACCAACCTATATTCGGCGAATCGAAACGGCTGATGGTCGGGTGTTATTCCCCACCCAAGATGATGTCCAAGTGCGCCGTAAAGTCTGGTCGCCACAAGTTGCTTACACTGGCTTAGATTTAATTCGAGGTGTGGTCAACGATAAAACCAGCAGTGGCGAATTTGCCAAAGATGCTCGTTTACCCGGACGTGATGTTGGTGGTAAAACAGGTACAACCAACGATGTGGTAGACATGTGGTTTTTGGGCACAACCCCTGGTTTAGTGGCAGCGGTTTGGATGGGTAACGACGATAACTCCCAGATGCCACAAAATGCGTACAGTGGCGATTACATGCCAAAAATTTGGGCAGATTTTATGCGCGGCGCACTCGAGGGCGTACCACCCAGCAGTTATCGTGTACCCGATTATGTTGGTTTTAGTAGCCGCCAAGGGGTTCGTATGGCATATCCAACACGGGTTGACATCCCAGAAAATGCGCCACCGCCACCACCTGCCCAAGAACCTGAGCCATATCGTCGTCCGATTGTTGATACCATCCCTGGTGATGGTGAAGACCGTGTGATTGTTGCTGTCAATAGTTGTGCTAAAAATGCTGCCAGTGTGCCACCTCGAGCTGATGAATTCACACCACCACGTTGTGTGCAAAACCAAAGTATCAATGTACGTGACCTCGAGTTATACGATCCAAATTGGCAACCACCCGCCGACCCTGTTCCCGAAAATCCTGTCACACCACCGAATTAAAAAATAAGACTGACCGTTAGAAAAGCAAGATGGCTACGATTTCAAAACAAGACAGACACGATTAAAAAACAGGACAGACACGGAGGTCTGTCCCTACCAAGATTATCTCTAACCCACTAAAGCGCAGAATTCGTTGATCCGTTGGCGAATCTGGTCTAAGCTCGAGCGCCAAAAATCGGGGGTTTGGATATTGATACCAAATCCACTGGCAAGGCTGGCAGCGTCGGCTAAGCCTGTGCTCGAGAGTAAGGTATCATATTTGCTTTTAAAATCTTCGGGGTTCTGTTCGTACTGGGCGTATAAACCAAGACTAAAAAGCAATCCAAAGGTGTACGGATAATTATAAAAACTAAGTCCTGCACTGTAATAATGCCCTTTGACTGCCCACATATACGGGTGGTATGTGCTGGCATCTAAACCATCACCGTAGGTTTCGTCTTGTGCCTCGAGCATTAGGTTTTTGAGTTCCTGCACCGATAATTCTCGAGCTTCTCGTTTTTGAAAAAGCCTTGATTCAAATAAGAAACGGCTGTGAATGTCCACCACCACTTGGTTTTGTCCTTGTAATTCGGTATCAAGAATATACAATTTCTCGAGTCCAGTGGCAGTTTTTAAGGCAGCATTGGTAACGATGGTTTCGCAGAAAATACTGGCAGTTTCGGCAAGGGTCATCGGGGTTTGGCGTTGAATCGCGGTGCGGTCTTTGAGACACAAATTGTGATAGCCATGCCCAAGTTCGTGAGCCAATGTAGACAAACTATCTAAGCTCGGCTCGAAATTCATCATGATTCGACTTTCATCGCGGCGCACACCCATGCAAAAAGCACCATCGCGTTTACCTGCTCGAGGTTCGGCATCAATCCACTGTTCGGTGTAACTGCGTCGCGCAAATGCCTCGAGTTTTGGACTGTATGTACCAAATTGTTCGGCAATAAATTCTGTGCCAGAAGCCCAATCCCATGCTCTGCCAGCCTGACCAACGGGGGCAAGCATATCCCACCACGTTAAACTACTGGTGCCTAAGAACTTGGCTTTGGCTTTCAGGTACCGCCGAAAATCGGGAAAGGATTCGACACAGGCTTGCTGCATGGCATTCAGCGTGACACGGTCTATGTTGGCACCATGTAAACTTGGCTCGAGGGCATCGGCAAAACCTCGGCGCTGATTAACCACATTAACTTCGCCTTTGATGCTGTTCAGTGCCGCAGCTAGTGGCACTTCTACGGTTTGCCAACCCGCTAGTTCGGCATCATAGGCAGCTTTGCGTTTGCTGGCATCCGTGTGCCGCGCTGCGGCTCGAGCTGCACTCATCGGGATACGTTCGCCTTGCACCACAACCTCGAGCCGACTGGTGACATTGCCATGCAGTTTGCTCCAAGCACTCGAAGCACTGGGGCTTAAACTGCTGCGTAAATCTTCTTCCGCAGGATCCATCTGATGCCTTGCCGAGAACTGCATTTTCTCAAGTGCATAGGTGTAGCCTCGAGCCATTTCAGAAAATTGTAAAGACCCTGATACATCTATGCTACCAATCCAAGCGGTGAAGCGAGTTGCCAGTTTACCCAGTCGAACGTGCGCTAATTGCAACTCCGAGGCTTTGGCTTGCGCGAGGTCGTTACGCGAATCGGTACTGGTAAAACAGCTAATAAATCCTTGGACTAACCGAACCTTTTCTTGTATCACATTCATTCCAGATAACACAGCCTCGAGTGGCTGTGCGGTATCAGCGCCGCTAGGCGAAACCTCAAGCTTCTGGATTTTATGCTGCTCGAAAACTGCCTCGAGCGCAGTAATTTCCGTAAATAAAGCTTGGAAGTCCGCATTAAACTCGGCAGAATCAAGGGCTGGGTAAAATGCGGTGGTGTTCCACTGCGGCAACAAAGAATTTTGGCTCATCTAAGAACAGTATAAACACTCGAGAGAATTCAACAACAGCACACGATGAAAATAAAAAATCCCGCAATGCAGGGGGATTTTTTCTGCTCGAGTTTATGCTTTTGGTTTATTAATTTCCAGAATGACATCATCGGTAATATCCAAGGCAGAGTTTGGATTAACATAAATTACCAAACCAGAATTTGCCGCAATTGCCCTGTCCAGCACAACACCACACCCTCGAGCATTAGCGACTTTTGCTACAGCTGCATCCACATCCTTGGTGATTGGTTCAAGCAACTTATCAATCTGGGCTTTTAATTGCGCTTGCCGAGCCTGACCTGTTTTAATCAGTGTTTCGTATTGTTGACGTTCAGCAGCTGTAGCTGTGCCATTAGAAATTTTGACTTGCAATGCTTGAACTTGATCCGAAAGCACCTTTAACTCGTCCTGTGCTTTCTTTTGAGCCTCGAGTACCTTAGCTCCTTGTGGATGATTCTGCAACACCTTCTGAGCATTCACAAAACAAATTGTGGTGGATGCCGCAGGATTTGGTGGTGTTACAGGTGTGGTTTGTGCATTAGCAACACCTAGCAAACAAACAACCGCTACCAATAAAACTCGAGGGGCAAAGAAAAGTTTTTTCATGACCCGTAGCCTCTCATAATCAGGTGAGACAAAACTGAAACTGCTATGAATTGAACCTGCATCTTTGGTACTACTTTTTTAACTCGAGCACCACATCTTCTGTGATATTCAAATACTGCTTTGCATCGTAATACATAACACTTGTCGCACCCTCGAGAACGCGATCATCTAGGACAATCCCACAACCACGGGCAGGTGCAATCTTAGCGATTGCTACTTCAATTTGTTGCATGATGGGCAACCGCGCATTCTCGAGTTGTTTAGCGATTTGCAATTCGCGCATTTCTTTTGTTTTTACCAATGTGATGTACTTCTGGCGTTCCTCCGTAGTGGCAGTATCCAAAATAATGGCATTATATAAACCTTGTATAAGCACATTTAATTCTTTTAATTCTGCATTGGTAGCGCGGCGCAACTCGAGATACTTTCTACCTTGTGGCAAAACTTCAAACAACCGATTGGTTTCCACAAAACACGTTTTGCTCGAAGTACTCACGGCACCCTGAGCATACCCAACAGCACCAAAGAACAACACGCTTAGCACCACTGCCCGCACCAATCCAAAAATTGTTTTCATTGAACTTCAGTATCCTCAAGTTTAATGAAAACCATATCCAAAGATGATGAGGTACTACACGTCCCAGTAGGTCAACGCAACCCCATTTGGTCGCACCAAACTCGAGAATTTCTCCAAACCTGCTTTATCAGGTAACTCGAGATGATAACGAAAATTCCATAAGTAATGCTGCACAATTCGCTCTGGTAAACCAAGCCGAGCTGCTTCAAGCGACGCAATATCCGATAAATGCCCAAGTCCAGAACGCCGCGCTCGACGCATAGAAAGCACCAAATCAAGTGATGGCGGATGGTCGGCTCGGGTTGCCCACACGGCAAAAACAAATGGCATGCCCGTATGTACAAACCAAGACATGGCTAAATCTGTGACTTCAACATCCTGACCACTCGAGAGTTTGCCACGATTCGGCAAGCGAAACATCTGCGTTGTCTCAGAAATCGGACCACACAACCGGTACCACTCCGACAATGCCCCATCGCCAATCAGCAACACCGCAGGGTATTTTTGCAACAAAAGCTCGAGATTTGGTTCTTCACGCACCAACGTTGCCTCGATCCCATCGAGTTTTAACAATGTCTCGAGCAATTTGACACTGGTCGCTGAATGTGTCGTCACCGCAATGGTTTTACCTTGCAATTCCGCCCAAGGCACGGTGTGAAAAAGTGCCACGCTATACACCGCGCCTAATACTGAAATCGAAAAATCAGGTAATGCCCGCAATTTATCTGCATTTTCAATAAACTCAAACGCCGAAATATTTGCCACATCCACCCGCCCCTCGAGCAAAGCCGAGTTAATCTCGGTTGGAACCCCACGAAACCAAGAAATATCCTGACCAACCAACTCAGTCTCGAGCGAATGCAAAAGCGGAGCAACATTGGTATACCCAATAATTCCCAAGCGAGTCATGGCAACAGTCTAAGCCGAGACAACAGGGGCAAAAGGGCGGGAAGAAAGAGGAGAGCGAAAGGACAGAAAGCAAAAGTCAAACAACTGTAGGGGCGGGGCTTGCCTCGCCCAATAAATGTAAGCAAACATAAGCCAGTATGTTACGCTTACGCCATGAAAATCCATGTCATTGTGCTGGATAGCGTTGGTGTTGGCGCATTGCCCGATGCTCATTTATTCTCGAACAGCTCGGCTTATCCTCGGGGCGATGAGGGTTCGCATACAATCAATCATGTTTTAGAACAAACAGGTATTGTATTACCGAATCTCGAGGCGCTGGGTTTGGGTTGGATTCCAACAGTCAAAGCAACTCGAGTGGCAAAACCTACAGGTAGTTATGGTCGGATGCGTGAAGTCAGTATGGGTAAGGATACCAGTACTGGGCATTGGGAATTTATGGGTATTCAACTCGAGCATCCTTTTCAGGTATTCCCTGATGGTTATCCTAAAGCAGTGATGGATGCGTTCCAAACAGCCATTGGACGTGGTTGGTTGTGCAATAAAGCATACAGTGGCACCGATGTGATTCGGGATTATGGTGCTCAGCATCTCGAGACAGGTTTTCCTATTGTGTACACCAGTGCTGATAGTGTTTTTCAAATTGCTACGCACGAAGATCGCGTGCCGCTCGAGACGTTGTATCGTTGGTGCAAGGAAGCTCGAGCCATTTTACAAAACGAATTTGCTGTAGCTCGAGTGATTGCCCGTCCATTTCGGGGTTTGCATCCGTTTGAACGCGCTGGTGAGCATCGTAAAGATTACTCATTGGTGCCACCTGCTAATGCGTTGGATGATTTACTGGCAGCGGGTTTAGATGTGATTGGGTTGGGCAAAATTCCTGATATTTACGCTGGGCGTGGTTTTACGCAAAGTATTCATACCGATAATAACGATGATGGTGTGCAGAAAATGCTCGAGATCATGAAAAGCAATTTTCACGGTTTAGCTTTTTTGAACCTTGTAGATTTCGATGCCAAATACGGTCATCGTCGAGACGTACTTGGCTATGGCAAAGCTTTAGAAGCCTTTGATAAGCAACTCCCAGAAATTCTTGCTAATGTCTCGAGTGGTGACGCACTGTACCTCGTCTCGGATCATGGTAACGACCCAACATGGTTTGGTTCAGATCACACTCGAGAACACGCGATGCTGCTCGAGTACCAACCAAACACAACCGCTCGAGATTTAGGTGAACGCAGCACCTTTGCTGATTTAGCCGCCACGATTTGTGAAGGCTTACAAGTACCTTGGAGTGGTCATGGCACCAGTTTTTACATCAAGTAACAGTTGGCTAAACACCCAAATCATTGATTGTAACAGGGCGACCACAAGGGTACGCCCCTACAAAAAAAATCTCTCAATCATAATCGTAGAGGTGAGGCGTGCCTCACCCTGATAAGCCCACGCTTAGGCTCGAGCAGCGCAAACTTCGGAATGCTTTACCTGATGTCTCGAGTCAGATTTGTGCTGTACTCATTCCGTGGTTAGCTGCTCAAGCGGTAAAAACTGTGCTGGCATACAAAGCATTTGCTTCTGAAATTTCACTCGAGGCATTGCCAATTGCCTTACCTGATATCATGTTCTTAACAACTCGAGTGGCGTATAACAAAGTCTTAACATTGCACGATTTCTCGAGTGCCACAACCACCAACAAATACGGGATTTTAGAACCACCACTTGGCACTCCCGAAATCGAACCTCGAGCTGTGGATGTTGCCTTGATTCCCGGTTTAGCTTTCACTCGAGATGGCGCACGACTTGGGTACGGTGGTGGTTTTTACGATCAGTTGCTACCACAACTTCGATCAGATTGTGCCTTGGTTGGTGTGACTCGAGCAGCGCTGTTAGTATCAACTTTACCGCTCGAGCCTTGGGATGTTGCCATGACACATTTGGTGGTCGAGGAAGGATTATTTGATTGCCGCACTACGAGTTTGCTTAGGGATTTCAAAGATCGTGGTTAAATCTGAATTCATCCGAATCAACAAGGCTTTGGCTGCTCGGTTTGAACTACCATAATTTACTTTGTTGACATTCAAGAAATCTGCTTGTAATGCTGTTCGGGATTTGACAAATTCAATAACTTTGTGTGGTGTTTTGAAATATAAAATACCATCTTGTCCAACTCGAGCCACATCAATGTATTGGATCCTCTTTATACCCATTGGATTCTGTGCATTGACTGGGGTAGCAATTGCATAAACCGTGCCAGCAGGTGCATTAATACGAATAGCATGATTTCGTATCCCATATACTCCATTACCATTAACCATCCACCAAATTCAGAAACCCCTTCTTGTACTGCCTGAGAAGCAATACTTGAATACAATTGCCACGGTGTGACCAATAGTTTTTCAGACCCAATTTGTAAAGTAGTTTTGCCAACTTTCAAACTCGGATTGCGCCATCCTTCAACATTAATTGGCAAACCAGTTTTTTTGAGTTGATGCAAAAAAGACCATAGATTCATATAGACACGATCATTGGTAATACTCGCACTTGGTTTAGGATCAAAAACCAGTTCGCCGGCATCAGCTTTCCAAGGGGAATCAAAACCTGGAGCAGTTTGTAAAACCAAATCTTGCTTTGCATCTGGAAAACGAAACCGCAACGAGGGTTTAGTGGCAAGTGAATAAGCCACAGAGTTTTCAACAGGAGCAAGTGGTGTGTCATCCACGCTTATACCTGCTGCTTCAAGGTTTTCTTTGATACTGGAAAAACGAAGATAGTACATTGACATTTTGTCTGTGCTCAGACTTTGACCTACGGTTTCTACTTGAATTTGAGCTTGACTCGAGGTAAGTGCAGAGATACTTGCAATGGCAAAAATTCCTACGAGTACAGCATTTTTAAGTACATTTGGCATCAGATGCTCCTTTATAAGTCCTACACTAATGTTTCTAGCGTCGCCCATCTCGAGTAAGGCTGTCTCGAGAGCGTTTTGATTACCTTGCAACTCGAGTTGCCAAATTCGTGCTTCAATACTGCCGCGTAATTCGGCTTGTATCTCGAGTTTTTTCTTGCCATACAGCCCTTTGGTAGCTTGAGCGATATATTGCTCGAGGCGGTTCATGTTTTCCTTAATAAACTGCCAAGGCTATCGCCAAGTAATGAGTTCATAGCGCTGCCAAAGGCTTGGTGTTCTTTGCGTTTAGCACTGAGTTCGCGTTGTCCACTTTCAGTGATTTCGTAGAATTTGACGGGGCTACCACCACGTGGCAAGTATTGGAATGAGCCGCGTATAAAGCCGCTTTTCTCGAGACGGTGTAGAGCTGGGTAGAGTGTGCCTTCTTTGAAATCAAAGTAGCCATTTGTGCGCTCAGAGGCTTCGCGGGTGATTTCGCCACCGTAAATAGGTTCGGGTTCGATGATGGCAAGCAGAATAAGGTCGAGGTTGCCTTTAAGCAGGTTTGGGTTCATGGGTTTACCTCGTTCTCGAGTGGCTGCGTTTCCGGTTTCGCGCTGCTCGAGATGATGTCCTAGGATAGCGACATCGTAATCCTATGCCTCTAATTTTGTCAAGCAGATTAAATTTGTGCTATAACAGTGTTATGAATCGTAACACTGTTATAGTTAATCCTCAGATTGTCAATTTTCAACAATCACAACAAGACAATAAAGCTGTCTTACGCAAAAGTATTCTCGATACTGCCAGTCAACTTTTAGCCACCGAAGGTGCAGAAGCTCTCTCGATGCGTCGTATCGCCATTGCTATCAATGCCTCAACCAGCGTGCTTTACACCATGTTTCAAAGCAAAGACGGACTTGCCAATGCTCTATACCTCGAGGGATTCGAGCGTTTTGGTGCAGCTTTAGTAAAAAGTATAGAAAGTAAAAAAAAGTTATCTGGATTGCATAAACTTGAGAAAATTTGTTATGCCTACCGAGATTTTGCCCTCGAGCAACCCGCGTATTACAAAGCTATGTTTCTGGGTGCAATTCCACAATTTGTCTTACAACCCGAAACTGTTGCCAAAGGCTGGATTAGCTTACAAATTCTCGAGGATACAGTGCGCGAATGCCAACAACAAAACCTGATTTTTGCAGCCGATACTCGAGCCACTGCTAAAGCCATTTGGGCAATGGGGCACGGTGCAGTCAGTCTCGAGTTAATGGGGTCTTTTCTCGAGCCAAACGAGCGCTTAACTGTGTACAAAATTTTGGTTCGTACTATCATTCAGGGTTTACAAATGGCAACAGAAAGGAAATAAATATGTATCATCAAATTGTGGCAAGTATTGTTCGGCAAGGATTTATAGATATCAGTGCAGGACAATTCGAGAATGTTCTGGCAAAATTTGCACCTAACATTGTATTTTCGTTTCTTGGCGATCATGCTTTAGGTGGCGAAAAACATGGTTTAGAAGCAGTGAGAAAATGGTTTGCCCAAATTCATGGTTTCTTTCCTAATTTACGCATTACACCAACTTCTATTGTGGTCAGTGGTTGGGCATGGAACACGGTGGTTATCACACATTTTACTGTTCAAGCCAGCCTACCAAATGCTACACAGTACAACAATCAAGGTTTACAAATCCTGCGTATTCGCTGGGGCAAAATTGTTGAAGACCGGCTTTTTGAAGATACTGCAAAATTACAAAACGCCTTACAACAACTCGAGTAAAACAAATTAGCAATTTCAAGCAAGCAAAAACCGCCGAAATAGAATCGGCGGTTTCTCGAGCACAACAACTTATTTATTAAAGATAATATGATTCGTCACATACGAAGGAATTGGACCCAAGTTGTATACAAAGTTACCAATTTTGGTACTGACAGCTGCGATATTAGCTGGTTTAGCAATCATAATCACAGGTAAGTATTTGGCGTTTAAGAGTTGCCATTCGTCGTACAACGCACCGCGTCTGCCTTGATCGGTAATCTTTGAGGCTTCTTCAAAAATATCAAAAATCCTTTTCTCCCAGCTTTTCATGTTGGCTTTGCTGATTGGTTGCCCAGCTTTTGGACGTAAGCTCGAGTGCCAGTAGTACAAATCGCCGCCAGGTTGCCAAATGGCTTTACGCAGCTGTGGGTCTGGTTGATTACCAAAGCCGTAAATGGCTGCTTCAAAGTCGCCTGCATTGGCTTTAGAAAACGTGGCGCTGGTGGTCAGGATTTGCAAATTGGCTTTCATACCAATGGCTTTGAGGTCGGCTTGAATGACAGGGGCAATTAACTGCCCAGGAAAAAACGCATTATCGTTTGGGGCAATCAAACTAAATTCCATTTCTTTGCCACCAGCAAAATTACGAATACCATCGCCGTTGGTATCTTTTAAACCAAGTGCATCTAAAGCAGCATTGGCAGCTTTGAGGTCGTAGTTACCAAGGTAACTGCGGGTATCGTAATACCAACTCGAGACAGGAGCCACTGGTGTGCCAGGCAACTCGGCAAGACCATTAAAAATATCATCAATGATACGTTTACGATTAACGGCTGGCTGTACTGCCTGACGGAATTTATCGTTACTAAACAACCGTGCCAAATCTGGGTCTTTGGCATCAAAGTTAAATGCTAAGTGCGGAGGGCTACCAAAAAGCGCGGCTGCCCGAATAACTTTAATTGGTGCACCAGCCACTTCAGCAGCTTTTAATTCTGGAAACAACGCACCTGTAATATTCAGTGCATCTATGCCACCTGATTTAATCTGAGCAATTTGGGCATTGCTATCTTTAATAATTAAGTACTCGAGTCTTTCGACATACGGCAATTTATTACCAAACGCATCTGATTTCCAGTAATTGGTATTTTTACCCAGCACGATTTTTTGATCAGCTGTGTAACTCGTAAACTTAAATGGTCCCGTGCCAACAATATCTGCAAGGTTGGTATTGGTACCCCACGCTGTGTTGATATCTGATGGTTTTGCCCCACCTTCAATACTGAATTTCAGCAACTTATGCTTAGGCATGATAAAGGTACGCAATTGCTGAACGATCGCACCCGATGGTGTAGGCATGGTCATCCGCATGGTAAAATCATCGACTTTATCGAACTTTGTACCCGCTGGAAAACCCGCAGCGCTGTTACCTCGAGCTTCTGGATTTAGAATCATGTTATTAAAGGTAAACACCACATCGTCAGCATTGAATTCCTGACCATCATGCCATTTGACATTGCGCCGCAATTTAAAAGTATAAACCTTACCATCTTCAGAAACTGTCCAAGATTGCGCCAAGTTTGGTTCCATTTTGTATGTCTCGAGGTTATACTCCACTAAACCCTCAAAAACATTGCCAATCACGGTATAAGCGTTGTTATCAGTGATGCCATAATAATTAAAACTCCCAGGGGCTGCTGGCAGCATCAGGGTGTAACTACCACCATATTTGCCTTCAACCACACCAAGTTTAGGCATAGCTGTTAATTGTGGAGCGCCTTTAGGGTCGGCAGCGAAAGCTGTGGATAATGTACCCGACAGCAAAACGGACAAAGCAAGTAGCTTGTGTTTCATATTCCTCCTATTGTGATTCGCTACTCAGTTTAACGTATTCTCGAGGCGGATTGAAAGTCCTTATTTTAAGTAATTGGCAGTGTCCTTTGTCCAACGCGCCACGCTGTTACCAACTGCCCATTCAAGCATGACAGGTGACACATTATTTTTAAAACTCAGTTGATTCTCGAGTTGACCAAGTTTTGAACCTTGCACAGAAAAAGTTCGTAACAGTTTTTTCTCGAGCACAAAAAATAAATCTTTATTAGGACTCGAGAAAGCGTCTATTGCATTGGGGTAACGAGTTTTGATTTCTTTCCATGAAATTTGTAGAGTGTCGTGTCCAACTAGGTTCTTTGGTGGTGTAATACCAGAATCAAAGTCTATGCAGCAAAAGCCTCGAGCCGCTTCAAACGAATAACCCAGTCTGCCACGCAAAACCCATTGCCCTGAACGACGAATCAATGCCCAATTAGTGGTATTTGGTGATGATTCAAAGACTTCTTGTTTACCGGTTGGGAGTGCTTTATGGAAAACCTCGCCAGCTTTGACAAATTGGCTTTGAGCTGCACTATTAATTGCATCTTTGATATCAACCTTGACACTATCTGCTTGTAGTACTGCAGAGGTATTACCAAGTCGGTTAAGCACATCTAATTCTCGTACCTCGAGAACACGAGCAGCCCACGGGTGAGCAGCACCCTCGCAGTAACCACCACCGCTGTTCTCAAAAGCCAAGTATTTTTCGTGTACCCACAGCAAATCGGCATTTTGAGTCACTTGGCAATCCGCTTCAAAGCTTGGTTTAGACCCCCGAGATGTGCTATTAGCGGGTACTGCCCACAAGTATTGATCGGTGGACACTTCACCTTTTTGGGTTTTACTGCTGGCAGTACTCGAGCCAATACGCCACCAACCAGATTGGCGCGGCACAAGGATATCTGCGCCGCTACGCGTCACTATTTTGCCATTTTGCGCTGCAATCCAAACGGTTTGATACGAATCACCTTGACGCAAACCAAGCAACAAACCACTTGAAACATTGGCTTGACTCGAGACAATACTAACCAAAGAAGCAACAAGAATTGCTAAACCCAGAAAACGTTTTTTCATCTATTTTATTGTACTCGAGAATCCAAAAAAACCAATCAGAAACCTCATTCATTCGTTAGTGACAACAAAAATTCATTACAAGTACTTAGCTACGTTATCCGATGCCAAACGTGATAACCGCTTGACCTTAGAATGCTTCTAGGGTTTATCGTGACTGGGTGAAAAATCAATTTGCTTTACTTCTTGCCCTCACACTGACATCTTGTGGTGTCGCTTATAACCGTACAGGCGATAGGAACAAAGATATTTTTGAAGAAACTCGAGCTTATATCGAGCGTGATTATTACGGGTTTAATACCGATAAAATTGCTGGTTTAGCCCAATTTCGTGTCGAACTCGAGAATCGATGCAGTGGCGAAAGCAATCCTTGCCCAATGCCAATTGTGGAAAAAGTGATAGAGCAAATGGTTGGTTCTTTAAATGATCCACATACGTATTACCAAAATCCAGAATTGGTGTCCGAACCTGTTGATTACGCTCGTTTTGGCATATTTTTACGCTATTACAGCAATAGCCCAGACGTTTGGGTCTCGAGTCTTGAACAAAACAGTGCAGCCCAAACAGCTGGTATCAAACGTGGTGACCGCATTATTGCTGTCAATGGCAAAAGCTTTACAGAATATGCACCAAACTCACCACGCCGAGTATTGCGTACCTTTGGTAAAAGCCTCGAGCCAACTCAAATAACCATTACTCGAGCCAATCAAACCCTAAAATTTACTTTACAAGGCACAACATTAACCCTTGCCAGACCAACTCTACAAGTACTCGAGCAAAAAACAGGTTTACTCAAAATTCCAAGTTTTGATAGTGGCACAGCTCAGATTGTCCATGATTTAGTGATTCAAGCCCAACAGCAACAACTCGAGATTATTATTCTGGATTTACGCGATAATCTTGGAGGCAAAGTCACAGAAACTGCGTTATCAGAAATTGCTTTTGTACCCCGTGGCGGCTTTCAACAAGAAGATAAATCTGGTATTGCAGATATTGCCTACGAAGGAGCTTGCCGCCCAAGTGGTGTAGGTAACTCGAGCCTCAGTCGTAATGCTTGTTGGAAAGGCAAATTGGTAGTGCTAGTCAATCAATTCAGTGCCAGTGGTGCAGAGTACACCGCTCAGCTTTTTCAAGACGAAAAACGGGCTCATATTATTGGCGAACAAACATATGGCGCTGGCAATACAGTTTCACGTGGCAATACATTACAAAACCGAGGCGCAATCAGTATTAGTATTGCCCGCTCGAGACGATTTTTAGATGGTACATACAACCCTGCTTTTGTCACACCTAACACTGTTCTGTTCGAGAATCCAGAGCGTTTACAACAAGGTATTGATGATTTACTCGAGGCTGCACTTGGAAAAGTCACAATAGCTTTACAAAAACCACAAGGCATAACACATCAAAAACTCCCCATTTCGTTTAGTGTGATAGAAAACTAAACAACTATGCACTAAAGTGCATAGGTTTCAGACGGACTCAAAGTCCCACTCAATCTTCCAATATAAACGCGTCCCGACTTGCACTTGATGGGCTTCTATGATGTTCCAAATACTTCGTTACCACTTCTTCCGTGATATTCCCTGTACTCCACACCCCATACCCTACTGCCCAAAAGTGCTGTCCCCAATATCGTTTCTTGATGCTCGGAAATTCTTGTTGCAACAGTCTTGATGTTCGCCCTTTTAATCGTTTGACAATATCGCTCACATTCAGCTTTGGAGGATACTCGATCAATATATGCACATGGTCTTTGCTCACAACACCTTTCAAAACTACAATATCCTCAGCTTCGCATATTTGGATAATCAGTTCCCGACACCTTATTTTGATGTCCCCGACCAAGATGTGATACCGATACTTCGTCACCCACACGATATGCGCGGTCAGTCTCGAGACACTATGACTTCCAGAACGCGTTCGATTCACTCGGCTATCTTACACAGCTCCTATAAGTGGGTAGCAACTGAAAGTCTTGCACTAAAGTGCATGGTTTCCACCAGCGAGTTGGGACAATGAATATCACCGACTTCTCGAAAAAAACAGGTATTGGTACGGATAGTTTACGGCACTATGATCGTCTAGGCTTGCTCTCCCCTACTCGCCAAGAAAATGGTTACCGCAATTACACAGATAAACAACTCGAGACAGCCGCACAAATTCGGGCATTACGAGATTTAGATGTACCACTCGAGGAAATTGCTTTACTGCTTCAAGGCAGTATCAGCAATGCCGCACTACTCGAGCAGCACGAAGCCCGTTTATTAACCCGTTTTGTCGCGCAACGCAAAGCGCTAACAACATTACAAGGTTTATTGCGTGGTAAACGCCGCAATAATACGCTCGAAGTACAAGAAATGATTTTGCCTGCTAGTCATATCCTAAGCATTCGAGCCTTAGTGACTTGGGATGACATTGCCACTTTTCGTACAGAAACGACACTCGAGTTTCAAACATTACTAGAAAGTCAAAAAGCCATTGCGGTCAACCAACCCATTGTGCTGCAACATAATCTTGATTTCGTCGTAGATCAATTAGACTTAGAGGTACTGATACCAGTTTCTAAAGCATTACATGGCAACGGTAGAATTCGAGCTGGACAGATGCCACAAATACGATTGATTTTTACTAAAAATACGCAAAAAGCCAACAACGCATTACCTGTGTACAAAAAATTATTTCAACACCTTGAGAATCAAGGATTTCGTACTGGCATTGCAGTTTGGCTCGAGGGTAGCAGCTCAATTGGTTTTGAAATTTTGGAGGCATCATGAATATATACTCGGTTTTGTTAATACTGCATATTGGCGCTGGTTGTATTACGTTAGTAACAGCTTTGATTGCTACGCTCTCTAAGCAACTCGAGGCAAAACATCATATCCATGTCATCAGTGGAAAAATCTTTGCTATTGCGATGTCAATTATTTTTCTGACAGCTTTTCCAATGTCATTAATCAAATTTAATTTATTTTTACTACTAATTTCGGTTTTTAGTTTTTATATGATGCTGGCAGGTTGGTTATACGCTACCGACCGCAAAGGCAACCGCGCCAATGTATTACTAATTGTCTCGAGTATCATGTTAGTTGTCAGTACTGCCATGATTGGTTTTGGTATTTGGGCAATACTGAACGGCAATAGCAGCGCAATTCCAGTTTTTGTTTTTGGCGTGATTGGTACTTTACTCGCTCGAGCCGATTGGCTGGTTGCCCGAAAAGGTGGCGCGAAAGGAAAGTTTCGCATTGCCAAGCATTTAGCATCAATGCTTGGAGCAACCATTGCAGCAGTTACGGCGTTCTTGGTCAATGTTGTTCAACTCGGGGGGTTTTTGGGTATTGCCATGTGGTTGTTACCAACTTTAGTTTTAACACCTATTATTGTGATGCAAAGCCGTAAAGTGCAAAAAACAGTACAGTGATAGCGTTAATGAAAAAACGCCTGATAACCATTTTGCTTGTTTTACTCGCGCCGATTCCCATTATTCTGTTGGGATTGTACGGGTATGCTTGGATGGCTTTTGGACTCAATCCAATTGCCCTAACTCGAGATATTGTCATGCTCCCCTTGCTCGAGTTACCTAATGATTTATTACAACTTGCCAGTCGTCCAAAACCAAGTCCTACACCCACACCAGCACTTACTCGAGTAGGGCGTTGGCAGCAAGACCTCGAGTACTTATACAAAAATTTACCCAAATTACATGTGCAACCGTGGGCAAATACCAATCAGCGAACCTTCCAAGCTCGGACTGAAGCGCTTTCTAAACTGATTCCAACTGCTTCAGATACTGTACTACTGGCAGAATTCTCGAGTATTGTAGCCAGTTTAGGTGATGGTCACAGCGAATTATATAGTTTAGGCAGCACCATGCCTCGGCATCGTTTACCAGTGCAATTGAAATGGTTTAACCAGCAACTTTGGATTGTGGCAACCACACCCAAACACGCCAATTTATTTGGACTCGAAGTGCTTAGCTTCGATGGTGTCAGCGCCTCAGAAGCTGCTCGGCGCATTCTGCCCTTTGCTCCAGCCGAAAATACCACAGCCCAACTCAAAGCCACTGCCACCAGTTTAGGAATACTCGAGTTACTGCGCGGCGCGGGTATACGAGGTAATACAACAAGCATTCAGTTAGAACTCCGCAATACCCAAGGACAAAAAAGCACAGCGCAACTCGAGGGTTTAACAACGGCTATCTCGTACAGCAAAATGCTCGAAAAACCTGCACTATATCAACAAAACCCCGAACAAGATTTTTGGTACAAATATCTCGAGCCGCAACAAATAACTTACTTAAAACTCAATAGTTTCAGCAATTTACTTGGTTTTTGGCAATTACTCGAAACCATACGCAACGAATCTCGAGTGAGCAAAAAATTGATTGTAGACCTGCGTGGTAACGGCGGTGGCAGTGGTTTACTGATACCCGCCTTACTCGAGATCATTCGTTTCAAAGGTACACCCGCGTATGTTCTCACCGACCGTGATTCATTTTCAGCCGCTGTCAGTGCAACAGCTGCCCTAATAAAAATGGGTGCAAAACACATCGGAGAAGCTCCAGGGCAAAAACCAAATTACTGGGGAACAGCCCAAATTTTTACTTTACCAAACTCGAAATTCGAGATTCAGTACGCCACTACCTTTGAACAAAATGTGGAAGGCAACCCCAATCAACTCGAGCCAGAAAAAATAGTTATACCCACTGCTAAGCAATACTTTAATAGCCAAGACCCTGTTCTCGAGACTGTACTAGCAGAGAAATAGCTATACACCAAGTTGGCGCTGAATGCTATTCAAAACAAACCAACTTGCTATGGTCACAAAAATCAGCAGAATAGCTGTCCAAACAAATTCTCCTGGGTCTTGCTGAATCAACAAAAACAATAAACCCGCGAAACCCAGTCGGACAAAACCAACTGTAAACACTTGTAACGCAGCCACCCGAAACACTGATCGATACCAACGCAAACTCAGCAGTGGCATAGCAATAAAGATAAAACCAATGCAACCAGAAATCAGCACAACAAAAGCAATATTCTTGGAATTTATATTGTTACCCACAGTTAAAAAAATCATAACAACGGCAGGTGTCACAAAACTCTCGAGGGCATTAAGGGCAATAAAGCGCTTCACCAAAACACCAAAAAGGTTAGAGTGCCGCGCCTTAAACCCCCAAATAATTCCCAAAATTCCTGACACAACAGCACACGTCAAAGCACAAATAATCATCAAATCAAGTCCAAGACCAAACATGACTCGAGTGTACAGCGTAATTCAAAGTTGTGTTTTTAACTTACTTTGCACATCGTCCAGCAAAAACAAACTCACTATGGTAACAATTATCAGGCAAACCAAAATAAGACTAAAGCCAATGAGTAGACTATTCTGCGAGGCAAGATCAGTATTTTGCAACGTAACGATTACCAGCAAACCAAGCAAAGCAATGCTAACTCGAGCTAAACCAATTTTCAGCACTTGCAACGCCATTTTTCGGTAAACCAAATTCGTCCAAGATAAACTCGAGAGTGGTTGCAAAATCAGCACCAAAGCAAGTAAACCAACAGCTGTTCCAATCACAGCAAAATTTTTGGAATCTGCTGCACCAAGTAATAAAAGTAAATTTGGAGTGGCAAATATTTCGATAGTATTACAGTCAATAAGCACCTTGACTCTAGCGCCAAACGGGTTGACATGTTGTGTTGCCATCAACCAAAAAAAGCCAAGAATACCTGCAATAACAGCACAACAAACAGCCAGTAAAATTAATAGAACAAATAAACCAGCACTTGAATTCACAGCTCGAGTGTACTGCGAATTTATTCGAGTTTACTCACTTGACGTTGAATACTTGTCAGCAAAAACCATCCTAGGATAGTAAAAACCAGTAATACTAAAAAGATAGCAAAGAATTCAACTTGATTACTTTGAACAGCCAGTAAAAAAATGGCTGCCAAGCCCACTCGAGTTAAACCAATGGCTAAAACCTGCAAAGCAGCATTGCGATACTCTTGAATCTGCCAGCGTAAACTGGAAAGCGGCGGTAGTAGCAACGCCAACGAAACACTCACAGCTATGAGTACAATTATTGTTAAATTCTCCTCGAGGTCTTCGTGTCCCAAGATCAGCACAACCGCTGGTGTTGCAAAGCTCTCAAGCACATTCAAAGCAATAAATCGTTTCACCCAAACCCCTAACGGATTAGTGTGCTGCGCTTTGAATAACCAAATCAAACCCAGAACTGCTGGAATACAGACACAAGCCACAGCCACAGCAATAATGGCAACAATCAGCACTTGCGTCGAATCCATTTACTTAGCCTATAACACATCGAAGTCAACTGCACCGTTTACAGCTCAGCACAACCTATTCTTTAGAGTATGTCATCTCGAGCGGAATCACCCACTGGGTAAATTCGTCATCGGTAACGAACCCAAGTTTTAAAGCAGCTTCGCGTAAACTTAACCCTTCTTTGTGGGCTTTTTTCGCAATCGCTGCTGCTTTGTCATAACCAATATGCCGATTTAGGGCTGTAACCTGCATCAGATTTGTCCCCAAATTCTGAGCGATACGCTCGAGGTTCGGTTCGATACCCTCGGCACAATTATCATTAAACGAAACACAGGCATCACCCAGCAAAGAAATACTCTCGAGTACATTATGTACCATTACTGGCTTAAAGACATTGAGTTGAAAATTGCCTTGCGAACCCGCAAATGCCACTGTTGCATCGTTACCAAAAACTTGGGCAACCACCATGGTCATCGCTTCGGATTGTGTTGGATTGACTTTACCTGGCATGATACTCGAGCCTGGTTCGTTTTCGGGGATATCAATTTCGCCAATGCCATTGCGTGGACCACTGGCTAACCAACGCACATCATTTGCCATTTTCATTAAAGCACCAGCCAACGTCCGCAAGCTACTCGAGGTTGTGACTAAGGCATCATGAGCCGAAAGAGCAGCAAATTTATTCGGCGCAGAAGTAAATGGTAAACCTGTAATTTCTGCCATTTTTTGCGCTGCTAAATCACCAAATTTCGGATGAGCATTTAAGCCTGTACCAACTGCCGTACCACCGATAGCTAATTCGTACAAACCTTTTTCGGCATGACGAATTTGCTCGAGACAAAAATCTATTTGCGCTACCCAACCACCAATTTCTTGCCCAAGGGTAATTGGCGTAGCATCTTGAAGATGGGTACGTCCAACTTTAACAATACTCGAGAAAAGTTCGGCTTTTTGATGCAGTGTATCGCGTAAAATTTTTACTTTTGGGTACAACTGCCGATGCAATTCTTCGACCACGGCAATGTGCATGGCTGTTGGAAACGTATCGTTGCTACTCTGCCCACGATTGACATGATCGTTTGGATGCACAGGTTTTTTACTACCCAATTCGCCACCTGCCAAAGCAATGGCTCGGTTGCTAATCACTTCGTTGGCATTCATATTACTTTGCGTACCAGAACCCGTTTGCCAAACCACCAACGGAAAATGATCGTCCAGTTTACCCACGATCACTTCATCAGCAGCTCGAAATACCAAATCAGCTACATCTGATGGCAACTGCCCTAACTCGGCATTGGCAAGTGCAGCCGCTTTTTTCAGTACACCAAGCGCACGAATAATAGCTCGACCCCAAATAAAACGATCCCGCCCAATTGGGAAATTCTGAATACTACGTTGCGTCTGGGCACCCCAGTAACGGCTCGAGTCCACTTCTAAAGCGCCCATTGTGTCTGTTTCAATTCGAGTTGACATACAAAGATTTTACCATTGCTCGAGCGGGGCGATATTCCTCACTGCTCGTATTGCTCTTATCACGAATTTTTAACAATCCACTTTAGACTGTCTATAAAGCATGAATTGCTTACTTACACATGGGGGTTTTCAATGAATTTCAGCACAAAAACAAGTTTAGGTTTGGTTAGTCTCGTTTTACTTGTCTCGTGTAGTAAGCCACTCGAGATGGGAGCATTGGTAGCTGCTGAAAAATTTGAATTACTTAGCACAGATCTAAAAAACGAAGGTAAACGCATTGCTTTTGATGGTTTTGTTTCGATTGGTGACACTTCAGGCTTTGGTTTGAAAACTTATATTGACCCCGATAACATCAATGCCGCTGTGACACTCGAGGGGTACGGCGAAGGTAGCCGTTTAACGTACATCAAACCAAGTTTTGGTAAAGGCGCAAATCAAATGTATTTCCCCGAGAAGGCATCTTTTGAAGATGTGCTAGTTGCTACAAATGATGGTAAATCGTTCCAAGCCATGAAACAAAAATTTCGTATTTCTGCCACGATACACTTGGATGCTACGAAAACCAGTCAGCGCTTAATTAGCGCTGAGGGTAGTGTTTTAAAAACCTTTGCGGGAGAAATGAAACTCAATATCCCCAAGCTGATGCAAACCTACGAAATGACTTTGACGGATATACGCTTTGACCTTCCATAAATCTCGAGCCTTATGAAAACATTGAAATTACTTGGCTTTGTTTTATTGTTACCATTGCTTTTGGGAAGCATAGGATTTTGGCAATCACAGCGTATTGGGGTAACACTCAAAGAAGATGCACTCAAACGCGTGATAGCCACACGTGAAATAACCGCTCTGCAAAAAGAAATCACTCGAGTTAAAGCCATTCAAGCTCGAGAGCCAAATACTGTTTTTACGATGGGTGATAACTCAAGTATTAAGTTGAATGCAGCTCAGGTTTTAATGCAGTTAGATTCCGAATTAAGTCAAGTGAAGCTCGATCCTACTAAGTTGATGGCGCATACTTGGCAGCAGTATTTAGCTGGTTTTAGTGTCGTTGCGGCTTTACTGGCTTTGGTTGTGGGTAGTTTTGGCTTGCTAGTTGTTTTTATTGCCAGCCTGAATGCAATGCGGTCTCGAGGGGCTTTATTACGTGGTTTTAACGCAGCTCGAGGTTTGCTGCCACTTTTAATTGTTACTTTAACTATGACACTTGGCTTGTCGTTTTGTTCGATACTGATTTTTGAAGCACTGGCTTCGTTTTTCTCTGGAGTTCGGCACGATGCACGTTTAGAGATAGGAGCAGTACTAGTAGCCTTGGCTGGTTTTTACACGGTTTTCAGGTTGTTATGGTCATCACCGAGTACTTTCAAACGCTTTCGACCAGAACCTTTAGAAGTCCTTGGACAACGTATTGCAATCACCGAAGCACCCGATTTATGGGCTTTTATCAAAGATTTAGCCAAAAAAGCCAATGCACTCGAGCCTGAGCATATTATTTTTGGTTTAACAGATAGTTTTTATGTGACTTCAGGAGTTCTGCAACTCATGCCAAGTAAGTCTGTTCTCGAGGGGCGAACCTTACATTTGCCCCTGCATGAAGTGGCGTTGCTGAGCCAAGAAGAAACAGCAGCCATTATTGGTCATGAGCTTGGTCATTTTTCTGGTCAAGACACCGAGTATAGCCAGCGTTTTATTCCAATTTATGCTGGTGTTTCACGCAACATGCAAAATTTAGCAGAACAACTTGGGACAGGAAGTTTTATTGAACTTATTATTTTGCAACCTTCATTTTTGTTTAGTTCTTGGTTTATGGAACGTTTTGATATTGCTGTGCAACACTGGAGTCGGCAACGTGAATTTGCAGCCGATCAAGTGGGCATACAAGTTGCAGGTGCGACTGCATCTGCTAGTGCTTTAATCCGAGTTGCAGCCATTCGGGAAATCATCGGAGAAGTTTTTGATGCTATTTATAAAAATCCAAGCACTGCTTCTCGAGATTTCATTGCTACCGTTCTGGCAGCGGCTGCGAATCATAAGTTAACCATACCTCTGGATTTACTTGAGCAAAGCGCCACACATCCCACCGATACGCATCCACCGACTTCTCAACGGCTCGAGGCAATGGGTGTGGCTTTTCCGCCGCGAACCGATTTAGCGTTATTAGCCTTGCGTCGCAATCCTGCTAACACAAAGTTATGGCTCGAAGAGTCTTGGTTTACACAGTCAACACTGACCTTAACCCAAATTTCTGAGCAACTGAGTACTGATCTTTTAGCCAATGTTCTCGAGCAGGATTTAGCCTATGAAGTGGCTTTGCAAGAAGTTGCGAGTCAAGGTAAGCAAGAAGTAACAATTTACGAAAACACCTTATCCATGATGATAATCTCAGTATTACTGACAGTCTTATTTGCTGC
Organism: Deinococcales bacterium; assembly: GCA_013298595.1. Classification (GTDB taxonomy): domain Bacteria; phylum Deinococcota; class Deinococci; order Deinococcales; family JAAFIG01; genus JAAFIG01. The sequence goes on from JAAFIG010000021.1 coordinate 25,854, forward strand.
AATTGGTGGATCACTGCTTTTTTCGGATTTTGCTACAAAGATTTTTGCAATTGTGGTTTTAGGAGTCGCCGCATTTTTTGCTTATTTGGTTGCAATTTTTTATCGTCGTGGGCGTGACCCTGTGCTGCATTTAAGTATTGAAGGTTTGCAAATTCATAAAGACCATCTGATACCCTGGAAAGCTGTTCGTAATTGGCAAACATTAAGTAATGGCGGCATTCATTTTATTCTCGAGTCAGGATTTGATTCAACCTTAAAAGGTGGTATTGGTTCTCGAGGCGTGTTTCAAAAGAAAACCAATACCTTGAAACTGATCCCCATGAGTTATCGTAAACTACAACTGGTACAAGTTTTTCAGTTGATTCATCAGTATCAGGCTGCCAGTCTAGCTCGAGCTGAGCTTGTGCAACGGCAAGTTGACCGAAGTGCAGAAGAACTATAGCCTGAATTCATTTTTACTGATTACACTTAATATTATGAAAGCACTAGCCATTATAACGATGATTTTTCTTAGCTTCAGCACTTGGGCAGCACCTGCATTAGGCAAACCAAAAAGTATTCTTGGCTCGAGTTTTTGTGCAATATATCAATGTCGTTGGATTGGTTTAAACGATAGTTTTGATAGTTTTGGTATTGGTCATTCCTGCGGTGTTGATTACGATTTCGATCATTATCGATTAGAGCAAACGGCTGCTTTATATCAATACCGAACCTTGGGTGATAGAGATCAATTTGGTCAGTATGACCGCCGTAAAAATCCTGTGGTGGGTTTTCAATTATTATTCGGTTTTACAAAAACAAAATCCCTTGAGTACGAACGTATGATGCAGCGTTTACTCGAGTATGCCACAGGAGTCAAAGCGTTATTGCGATTTGCAAGACTTGAACAGTTGTACAGTATCGAGTTTCAGCGACGGGAAACGTACAACGCAACGCACCCAAATGATTTATTGCCTTTAGATTTTGAAATAGAGTTACCAATTATGCTTAATCCAAAGAAAAAAAGTGATTATGTGCTACGGTTCTCTTATGGTGCTGGGAGAAGCACTGGTTACACAATTTTTATTGGGCAGTCAGGCACTTTTGAATGCTAGTCTCGAGGTACGTGTAAATATCTGCGTGCCAATCGGCAATAAGTTCTAAGAATCGCGCCCAATCTCTGGCATACAAAGCTCGAGTGGCTTCTTCGTAATTGGGTGCATCGCCAGTCATACTGGTCATAAAACGACTCATGGCTTCGATGGTTTGTCGTGTTTTTTCTTCGCTCGAGTTGCGTGTCACTTCGATTAAACGCCTCAAGGTTGCTGATGCCCCACTCGGTTGAGCCTCGAGCCATTGCCAGTGACGTGGTAGCAAAGTCACTTCGCGGCTGGTCACACCAAGTTTTGGTCTGCCACGCCCAGTCTGGACTGGTGGTATGGCTCGAGCGAGGATTTCTTCTGGGCTGCCACGAAAATCAAAATCGATTTGTTTGCCTGTTATATCTGCAAAGATCAGCATGTGGTGTTCGCCATGCTGTTCGATATGCTTTTTTGTCTCGAGTAGCATTGTTTCGAGGTTACCGTGGGCAATGCGTTTTTGTTGATAAAAACTGGTGTAAGTATCTTGGTTTTCCATGATTTTATTTTACCCAGATAAAAAGGTTTGTCAATTCTACCCAGATAAAATAAGTTATTAGGCTTAGCAACTCACCAACCCTGTGTACCGAGTTCGCCTTTAAATGGACCAACTACATCAGCTGTAATCCAACCACCATAAAAATTTCCTGCTTGCGCTGTGACTCGTTCATCGTCAACAAAACAACCATCGCCCGCTTGTATCACAACTCGAGACGCGTAAAAAGCAACATGATTTTGTAAGGCAAAATAGGCTTTGGTAGGGTTTGGATAGAACCAACCCACACTTCGTTGCAATTGCGTTCCAATACTTAAATCGTAATAAGCAGCTTCACCTTTGAATTCACAAAAGCTCGAGGCTGTACTGCGCTGCAAAAACTCGAGTTTGATATCCTCGGGTGGCACATAATAACTCGGTGGATGTGAAGTCTCGAGTAAACGTAAAGCCTGTGTTGAATCGGCTAAAACAAGCCCACCTGAAATAATCCGAATACGTTTTTTACAAACCTCGAGTCTTGGTGGACGAGGATAATCCCAAACACTTTCTTGTCCTTGTTGTGGTACAATTTTTTTCATCACTCAAGTCTAAAACGTTGCGGATTTCAACACAGCAAGACATCACCCGTTCTACTCTCGAGTTGCACTGTACTTGCAAACAGCCTTACTCGGGTAAATGCACCACTTGCAAAGCCCGATTTGATGTGCTGACAAAAACCATACTCGAGCCATTGGGAGAAACTTGCCAGTCGTCCACTGCCACTTTGGTTTGTAAGTCAACCAGTTTTCTTTGTGCTGCATTACGAATATCCCACTCGAGTAAAATGTGGGTTTGGTCGTTTTTCATTGGGATAAACACAACACGGTTTGCATCTCGGAAACGATACGCGCCAAACCAAGGCAATTTTTGGGTTGAGCCAGTTTGTGCATTTAATAAGTACAACCCATTTCTGGTTTTGCTATCAAAAGCGATGTAATACAAAACATATTGCCCATTTGGAGCGATAGTAATACCGCGAAAATTGAGCGCACTCGAGAAAATTTTCAGATTCTTTGATCGGAGTTCTAAACGCATTAAAGTTCGGTCTCGAGTATTGGCTTGGCGTTTACCACTAAGTAGTAATTCTTTTTCATTTAACCATCCGCTCAGTCCACCGCCGTACAGAGTTGCAACCACTCGAGTATTTTTAAGTTGTAAACGTGGTTTGCGAATTAAATCGGCAACAAAAACATTGCTTTGTACGGTATCAAACCGAGCACTTTGATTAGAAGTTGTCCAAGCAATTTGCTTTTCAGATGGCGAGAAAAATACAGCATTGCTTGCAATACTGACTCGTTCACCAGAAGTTAAATCCTCAAGACGTGTTGGTGTTCCACTCAGAATTGCAAATTGCTCTGAAGGTGAGAGTCGAACAACACTCGAGATTTCTCGTTTGACAGCTTTGGGGTTTGCAATGTCAATACTATAAATTGCAGCTGGTTCAGCTGTGGGTTTGTCAATAAACATTACACGTTTAGAATCTTTTGTCCAAAGTGGTGCAACACAACAACCAGCCTGAGAAATATCAAAAAGTGTGCCAATAGTATTTTCGCCATCGGTTGTACTAGATAAATTATTGCGGTAAATCCGATTGGGATAGGCTAAAGCGCGATCATTCAGCACCACAGGAAACGGCAAAGCATAATTGTTTAACAATGCCCCACCACGTCGAGCCGATGGTTGATCCTCGAGTGATTGCCAACGACGTGGGTTATTCAGATTGCGTTGATAACCTCTGCCAAAACTTCCCAGCAAAGCAAGCGTATTCCAATCGGCTGCAATAAACCCAACAGGATTAAAAAAACGTTGATGACTGCGATCTCGAATCTCGAGATGTAAATGCGGTGCGCTAATACAAGTAAATTGCGAATCACCAGACAAACCAATTTGCTGACCACGTTTGACACGCTGCCCGACTCGTAAACTCGAGCGCTGCAGTAAATGCCCATATAAACTTGCCAGATTCCCTGCGTGTTCAATCACCAGATTATGTGGTGCACTCCCATGGGAACCATCCACTTCTGAAACCACACCATCACCAATAGCAAGTACAGGTGTGCCACACGCTGCACTAAAATCCATACCAAAATGAATACCTTGTCCAGATCGGTAATCGGTGTTACGCCGACGATACGCTCCTGTGGTATTACCGTACAACTGCCCAAGTAACCACGAATTCACACTTGGTTCGCCTGCAAACGGTAAAGAGAATTGTCTGGCTGGCTGGGCTATCTGTGCGTCTGGCAGAGCAGGAGCTGAGTGGGATAACGCCACCGAAAAAACGCTCAACCCAAGTAACACCACCCAACCTCGAGATTTCATATTGGTCGTTATACAGCTTTTAGTATCATTTGGCAGCAGGGTGGACTACGATCAAGACTTTACAAATGCAATCAATCTTGATATGAACAACCTTGTCTCGAGCATAGTTCGAGTCTCGAGAAAGCAATAGAACAAGCAAAAAGCCTTTGTCTATTTCCGTTACAATAACTTTATGACAACCCAACCCATTGCTTTTATTACTGGTGCAGCCCAAGGTATTGGTAAACGCACCGCTGAAGTACTTGCCGAACGTGGTTACGCCTTAATCCTTAACGACCTTCGCCCGACCAATCTCGAGTTGGGTGTACCAACCCTCGAGGCAACAGGTGATATTTCCGATGAAGCAGTAGTCAAACGCTTTGTAACCCAAAGCCTCGAGCGGTTTGGACGCATCGATGTGCTGGTCAATAACGCTGGTATTAGTTGCATCACACCCGCCGAAGATACAAGCCTCGAGCAATGGGAACGAGTGATGGCGGTCAATTTAACCGCTCCTTTTTTGCTTTGCCGAGAATTTGGCAAGATCATGCTGGGGCAAAAAAGTGGCAGTATTGTCAATATTGCTAGTGTGGCAGGTTTGCTTGGCGTTTCGGATCGCAGTGCGTACAACGCCAGCAAACATGGCTTAATTGGTTTGACCAAAACCCTCGCTGCCGAATGGGGCGGGCGTGGCGTGCGGGTCAATGCTGTTTGTCCAGGCTGGGTACTGACCGAAATGGATCATGCCGATACTGGTGTAGGCACGTATACCCATGCCGATATCACTGGGCGTGTACCAATGGGGCGTTACGCCCTGCCCGACGACATTGCCCAAGCTGTGGCATTCCTCGCCGACTCGAGCCAAAGTGGGTTTATTAATGGGCATAATTTATCTGTAGATGGAGGCTGGGCAAGTGATGGTAGCTGGGAGAATCTACGTTTGAAAAAACGTTAAATACTATTCTCGAGGTAAAAAAACTTGGATTTGCACATCGGATAAATCTGCTAGTGCCACCTCGAGGCAAGGTTTAACAACAACCCAATCCAAACCACCTAAACCACAGCCCAAAGCGGGCAAAGCAATTGAACGAATCTGCAACTCGAGAACAACTCGTTTTAAATCGATCAGACCAGCCTCGATGAACTCGAGCTGAGCAGGGTTACGCCAATGTTTTTTGGTTGGAAAATTAATAATCCAACGCGGTTGTGCTTGCTTGCCAGCATCAAAAACCAGCATCGAACCAATATCTAATAAACCTGCTTGGCAGGTACTGTGGTACATTTCGTAATTTTCGGGAAAACGCTTTTTGAACGCCAAAGCAATACCTTTGCCCATCACACCGACTGTATTGACAGCATTGACCAAGGCTTCGGTATTCGCGCTGAGTAAATCGCCTTCAACAAACTCGAGCATGATGCGAAACTGTAACAGAAACCGAAAAGGACATAAACCATAAGATTCATGTCCTTTTCTTTGTGGTGGCCCGTGAGGGGCACGATCCCCCGACCCACTGATTAAAAGTCAGTTGCTCTACCGACTGAGCTAACGGGCCACAAACTTTCCTCTCTCGAGGTTAGCCGAGAGAGTATATTGGCGGGTACTGAACTTGTCAAGGGTCTTGTCCAATTGCAATTTGTCTGGTTTGATCCGAAACCCAATCGCTCCAACTGCCTGTGTACAATTTTGCGCCATGCAAACCTGCAATCTCGAGCGCAAGCAAATTCGCACAAGCACTGACCCCACTACCGCAGTACAAAATTGTATCCTCGGGATTCTCGAGGTTAAAACGAGCTTGTTGGCTTTGCGGGCTTTTCCAAATGCCGTTTTCAAAGCTATCCGCCCAGTTCAGATTGATTGCCCCTGGAATATGCCCAGCTTTCTTATCAAGTGGTTCGGTTATCCCCATGTAACGCTCAGAAGCTCGAGAATCTATCAGGGTGGTGCTACTGGCTCGAGTAGCCACGGTTTGGGCATCCACGATCATCTCGGAGCGTACTCGAGGGGTGAAGGTGGTTGTAGGATACACTGGCACAGTAGTCTCGAGGGGTGCTGTCCAAGTGGCAATACCTCCATCTAACACTTGCACAGCATCATGCCCAAGGTAACGCAGCAACCACCACAAATGCGCGGCATAAAAACCTTGTCCTGAGCTTGGATCGTCGTAAGCAATAATCTGGTGCTGATTGCCAATACCAAGGCTACCCAGTTTAGCGGCTAAAACATCAGGGTTCGGTAGTGGATGCCGCCCGCCAATACCATCTGGGTGCTTTACACTCGAGAGATCAGATTCTAAATCCAAAAAAACAGCACCAGCAATATGCCCAGCCTGATACGCCTCGAGTCCAGCGTTGGGTTTACCAAGCCAGAAACGAGTATCCACAATACGAAGATTGGGGTTAGCAATATGCTCGAGTAACCAAGTGGGGCTAACAAGTGGGTTCATAGGGAAATCGTACCAAGAAAGTAAGCACATTTAGAATTTCATTGCCTAAGGTGACAAGAACTATTCGAGATAGAATAACTACTATGATTTCTAAAAAAGTAGATGATTTAACCATTCAAGACATTGAAAACTTAGTAAGTACAGGTCAATCAGAAAGTCAAAGACTCGAGTATAAACAAGAAATACGTTTTAAAGAACGAGAAGACAAAAAAGAACTCATCCGTGATTTAAGTGCCTTAGCAAACACTCAGGGCGGTTATTACATCATTGGAATTCAGGAGGAAAGGGGTGAAGCGATTGGATTGATGGGAATAGAATTAGACGATGTAGATAAATATCTCTTACAACTTGATCAAGTAATTAGGGATAGTCTCGAGCCACGTTTATTTGGGTTAAAGACACGATATTTTGAATTATCTACGGGTCGATTTGTTATTGTCATTTTTGTGCCACGCAGTCTGTTTCCACCCCACCGAATGCGTGATGATACAATCTTTGAACGCTCAACTACAGGAAAGTACCCTTTGAATATGGATCAAATTCGCCGATTATTTACACGAGGTTTATTGCTTAGAGAGGAAATTCGCAACTTCATTCATGAACGCCAAGATTTAGTATGTACAAAACGAGATGGCGCTATTGAATTTAACGGTCATTCTGTTGTGATGGTACATCTGATACCTTTCGCCGCTTTTGAATCGGAAATATCTATCGCAATCAATTCAAAAAATCGAGAAGCATTTGCGTCAAATATACGTCCGTTTGGACCCAATACTGGTTGGAATTTAAATTTTAACGCAGATGGTTACATTTGGGGCGCACAAAATAATGAGAGAGGTTGGTATACCCAGCTTTTTAGAAACGGAATTTTTGAGGGAGCTTGCGATACTTTAATCAGGGACTACAACGGAATAAATGCCATTATGGTAAATCAACTAGAAATCAACACTATTGATTGGCTTGCTTAATGTTTAAAAACACTAAAAGGATTTGATATCTCTACACCATTTGAAATTGCAATTACACTACAAAATGTTAGAGATGCAAAAATACTTTATAGTGATGGATTTTCAACAGATGGATCACCTGTTAAAAAAGACGTATTTTATTTACCAACTACAACCCTTGAAAACATTGACGAATTATCATTTCTGCAAATTGATAATGTGGCAGATAGACAAACTATAGCTAAAAAACTGCAACCCGTATTTGATGTACTTTGGCAAGCAAGTGGCTTTGAACAAAGTAATAGCTATGATATCAATGGAAGATGGTCTCCCAGAAACTAAATGCCCATCAGGTATCCTTTTTGCACACTCACTCGAGTTTAGGTTAAGCTGTTACATCGATTTTTGCGAAGATTTTGCCAGTATCATCTTGCCCAGCAATTCAATTTTTGGCAGTTGCAAATTAGCTTCGGTTAGCAGTGCAACTCGAGCAATCTCGAGGTTTAACGATTCAATTTCGGTTGGTCTGCCCAGATTGATATCTTGGAGTGTGGATATCAGTTGTCCATTGGAGCGCTTACTGACCAGCATAATTTGTTCCATCACTTCGGTTTCTTGTAAATCTAGCCCAAGTTTTTCCGTCAGGGTAATACACTCCAGAACCAATTCCCTTGCCAGTTCTGCCACTGCTTGATCTCGAGCAAAAACGCCGTTATCTATGTTGAGTAAAGGACAAATCGAATTAAATACAGCGTTTAAAATCACTTTTTTCCAAATTTCTCTTTGGATATTGCTTTCAGCTCGAAATGGAAACTTGGGAGTATGCAAAGCATCAACGCATTGTTGTAAGCCTGTTTGGTTACCACTAATAATGCCAATCGGTGAACTGGTAACAGGGCGGAACAGAAAATGATTTTCGCTGCTGGCTTGACTGGTGACATACAAAACACAGCGGTATACTTCGGCAAATTGCGCCTCGAGAAAGGGCTTTTCAACACCAAGCCCATTTTGCATCATCACAATCGGACTGGTTGCAGCTTTTTCTTTGAGTTGCAAAGCAATGGCTTTATTGGCATAAGACTTCGTGGCAATTACAATAATGCCTTCGAGTTTGGGTAATTGAGCCAAAGAAATTGTTTCAATTGGTGCGCTTAGTTGGTGTGAATCATTATGTGCCGAAATAGTTTTAGTGCTTTTTGGTACATCGCTGGTGGTTGTTCGCACAGCTATAACAGTTCGACCTGCATTGGCAAGATACACAGCTAATGGAGAACCCACTGCTCCTGAGCCAAGGATATAAATTGTGGCTTGCGATTTCATTTTTCGAGCATACAGCATCCATTAAGGACTCGAGAATTTTGTTCTTAATGCTTCGAGTCGAGTTCGGATTTTTTCTTCCCAGCCCTCCCCTGTTGCAACATAAAAATGGTTTTGCTCGAGTTCTGATGGCAAGTACGTTTGCTTAAAACTACCTTCGGGGTCGTCAAAATAATACGCGTACCCTTTTCCGTAACCTAGGGTTTTCATATAACTGGTTGGTGCATTTCGTAAGTGCAGTGGCACAGGTGCGCCAGTGTGTTGTTGGGCTGCCTCGAGTGCAGCTTTCCAAGCGGTGTACACACTATTGCTTTTTGGGGCTAGAGCTAAGTACACCACGGCTTGAGCAAGGGCTAAATCACCTTCTGGGCTACCTAGAAATTCGGCGCTGTCCTTTGCTGCGATAGCTAGACGCAACGCAACTGGGTCTGCTAATCCAATATCCTCGGATGCCATTCGCACTAAACGCCGTGCCACATATAAACTATCTGCACCACCTGCAATCATCCGAGCCAACCAGTATAAGGCTGCATCCACATGTGAAGCTCGCACAGATTTATGCAATGCCGAAATCAGGTTGTAAAAATCTTCGCCATTTTTATCCATAGCAGGAGTTTGTGCACCCAGTGCCTCACGGATACTCTCGAGTGTGATGTGTTCACCTGTTTGGGCTGCTACCTCGAGCGCAGTTAAGGCTTTGCGGGCATCGCCATCCACAGCTCTGGAAAGTGCCTCAAGTGCATCTAAATCCGCTTTGGCATTTGGTAAACCTCGAGCATCGATTAAAGCACGATTGAGTAATCCAAGAATCTCTTCGGGTGGTATTGGCTCGAGTTTTAAAGTGCGTGCTCTCGAGCGTAACGCAGAATTTATTTCAAAGCTAGGATTTTCAGTTGTTGCGCCAATAAGTACCAGTAAGCCAGATTCAACATGCGGCAAAAGTGCATCTTGCTGGGCTTTGTTAAACCGATGGATTTCATCTAAAAATAACACTGTTCGTTGCCCAAAACCTCTGGCGGTTTCGGCATGTCCCACAACATCACGCACATCTTTGATACCAGCACTAACTGCCGATAAACCAATAAATTGGGCATTGGCTAAACTCGAGATTAAACGAGCCAGCGTGGTTTTTCCGCATCCAGGGCTACCCCACAAAATCAGGCTCGAGAGTTGCCCTCGCTCGAGCATTAAGCGTAACGGTTTGCCTTGACCTGTTAGATGTGGTTGCCCAACAACTTCTTCAAGGGTTTGAGGGCGCATTCGTTCGGCGAGTGGTGCGTTTAGCATAGGAAAAGCATAAACAATTTTACGAAGGAGTATGCTTGACTATGCCACTAACCGAAATCTTTGACGCTCGTCTTGACCCTCGAGTCCGAATGTTCGATACCCCAGAAGTCAGTTGTTTTGCTGTACTGACCAGCTCACATGCCATTATCGTGGATACTTTTGGCACACCTGAAGAAGCCCTCGAGATGATACACTTGTTACAACCCAATCTCGAGAATCGGCAATTATTGGTCATAAACACCCATCAGCATTGGGATCATGTTTGGGGGAACAGTATTTTTGCCAGCAATGGAATATTCCCTGCACCGATTCTAGCGCATATTCATGCAAAAGATGAACTCGAGATGCTGCAAAAAGAATTACTTGAGAAACAAGCTTCAGATTCTCGTTTTGCTCATGTACAAATTTTACCACCAAATATCTATATCGAAAATGCTTTCATTGATGCTGGTGAATTAACTCTCGAGTTGGTACCTACTTTTGGACATGCTCATGACCAAATTGCCATTTGGATTCCTGAAATAGAAACACTACTTGCCGCTGATGCACTCGAGTTTCCATTTCCTTATGGCAATGATGTACCGCAATTACTTGTAACCATGCACGATTTGCAAGAGCTTAAACCTCGAGTGGTTTTACCCTGTCATGGTGGCATTCATGATGCCAGTTTAATCACAAAAAACCTCGAGTATTTTGCTTGGCTGAAAAAACAAATTCGTATAGGTGAAAAATACACATTTACTGATGCCCTCGAGTTTTTACAACTAGATTCTACTGATAAAATCTACGCCGATTTTCACAAATTAAACATTGCTGCTACTCAAAAAATACTGGCTTCTCGAGAGCATTAAGCCATAACCTGCTCAAATATATTTTTTATCTCGAGCAAGGTTTGGATTCGTTGCACACCAAGAATTTCTTTATTATATGGTTCATCGAGCAAGTAGCAAACAATACCAGCTGCTTGGGCTGCACCTGCATCGGGTTGGGTATCACCGACCATGATCGCATTTCTGACGCGCACCTCGAGTATTTGCAAGGCTTTGAGCAACATGTCAGGCGCAGGTTTCATTGATGCTTCATCCCTCGAGAGTACCAAATCAAAAGCAATGCCGTGTTTTTCGCACATGGTTTGGGCACTCAAGCTTGAGTTATTTGTCACCAAAGCTGTTTTAATGCCTCGAGTTTGTAAAATCGCGAGTAATTCCTTAGTACCCGCTCGCAACTCACTGGTCGCTGCAATTTTTGCTTCAAAATCCAGTAACTGCGTTGTTGCCTCAGGTGGTAAACGCCCAAGACTTGGCACAATCAATTCGTTGGTGGCAATACCCCAGCGTTGTTTATACTCGAGTAATTCTGGGTTGTTATGCAAATGCGGCTCGAGGAGTGTGCCATCCATATCGAACAGCACAGCGTGTCGTGTAGCAATCATGCTTGGAATCTACCATGCTTATGACATCCCTAAAAGCACTTTGTATAGCTTACCTTTGCGATTTGATCGCCGAGCATACTTGGCAGCTACGGCTAATAACTCGAGCTGCATGGCTTTAGCCTCCGCAGAACTCAGTTGTACCTGTGTGTACTCGAGCATGGTTGGTGGTGAAGTTGCATCGGCTGGTAAACAAAAGTCCTCGGCAGATTTGACTGGACGCACCGACCACTGCTTTTCTTGGACAGTAAAAAGCACGCCCCAATCTCGAGACAAGTTTTCACCTGCTTGCACATAGGCTCGCAGAAAATCAGTAAAAATCGGTGTATACACATTGTTAGCAAGGGCTACTAAATCCTCAGCAGATGTTGCTGTATACGGCACAAAATAAGCTTGGGCAGTTGAACCATACAACCGCATCGAGCCTTTAGCGACAGGTACAGATTGTGTCTCGAGCAGTAAACCCAACCGCTGCCAGCGTTTGACTCGGTACAACATGGTATTCGGTAATTCACCAACCTCGAGTGCCGCTTGCGAAACCGAAATTTCTCGATGCAAAAAAGGCAAGAATGCACTACGTTGACGTGAATCGAATAAAACGTCAATGGCTTCTAATGAATTTAGGACAGCTAACTCAACAGGTGAATAGAGTGTCTGCATTTCATGTCATGATACTTGTACAGTCGGGGCATGATAACCGAAGTCGCTCGAGATGTTTTTCATATTCCCTTACTTGGCACAGCATCTATCAACGCGTATTTGATTGGCGATGTGCTGATAGACGCTGGTATTCGCAGTTCAGCCTCTAAACTCGAGCGAGCACTGATTGCTCACAAATTGCGAGCACATGCTTTAACTCATGTGCATTCAGATCATCAAGGCTCGAGCCATACAATTTGTCAGGCACGAAAAATTCCTTTGTGGGTTCATGAAGAAGAAGTCGAAATCATGGAAAAAGGCGCACCTGCCATGCAGCATAATTCACCAAATAACACCATTACACAACTCCAGCGCCACTTCTGGGCAGGCAAAGCCCATCCTGTATCTCGAGCTTTACAAGCAGGTGATGACATCAATGGTTTTGAAGTTCTCGAGACCCCAGGTCATGCTCGAGGGCATATTTCGTTATGGCGTGAAACAGACAAAACTTTAATCATTGGTGATGTACTCACCAATATGAATGTGCTCACAACCCAAGCTGGTTTACGAGAACCGCTAAGTATTTTTACCTTGGACATCGCACAGAATCGGCAGCATATCAAACGCTTAGCCAAACTCGAGCCTGCCCTGGTTTTGTTTGGGCATGGCAAACCATTGCGTGACCCAGAAGCGTTGCTGCGATTTTCTTCTACCATTGAGTGAATATGTTGATGTTTAATCAGTCGTAAGGGGCGGGGCTTGCCCCATCTTTAGGGTTTAAACAAATTTCTCGAGGTAAACCAAAGTTAATTCGTCTGAAATAATCTTTCTTCGACACTCGAGATAGCCTAATTTTTTGTACAAATAAACGTTTTTTTCACTACGGTGCTCGGTAAATAACTCGAGCCGATGGTTCTTGAACTTGTCTTCAATTGTTTGCAATAACTGCTGACCTATTCCTTGCCCCGCATGTTCTGGATGCACAATCAACCGACCAATGTGCACGGTTCGCCCATCCACTTGAGCACGTATTGAACCAATGATTTGCTGTTCAGACATTGCAACCAGGCAAGTACTTTCTGTAAACTCGAGTGGAAATTCTGCTGGTGTTTGCGTTAAAGCTGGAATAATTGTATTTGGATAAAGCAATGCCTCAGATTGATAACAAAGGTATTGTAAGCCAGAATTTCCTCGAGTTGCCTAGTATTGGCACGAAGGTTGAGTATGAAGGTATGACTTCATGAAAACGAGCTGGTCGCATAGACATGAGGCTCGAGTTTGGCTTGTAATTTTTGTGGCGCAACCGCACAATACGCTTCAAGTAAATGGTTGTAAATCACTTCCCACTCGAGACCAGCATCAAATCGCACGCCCAGCCAACCTCGGTATCCAACATAGGGTGGTGAAAAATATGCTTTGGGGTTTTGGGCAATCATGGCTTGTTGAAATTCCATGCTACCAGCACACCAAATAGCAATCCAACCAACATTGTGATGATTGTCGTTGTACATTAAAAAACACTTTGATTTCCTGACAAAAAACGTTGGTGCACCATGACTCAGCCGCTCGGAGACCTCAGGCATTTGCAAACAGTACAACCGAATTTTCTCGAGGATTTCTTTGGAAGTCATGGTATTATCCTAGCAAGCAACTCCGCAAGATTTGTCAAATCTACTCGTGTTACCTTGGCGGCATGAAAATACAAACCTTAGCAAAACCTATCAGCATTATTGGTCTCGAATTACGCACCAACAACGACATTGCCAGCAGAGAAATCCCGCTACATTGGGAGAAATTTATGGGTGCAAATCTACTCGAGCAAATTCCCAATAAAATCTCGAGTGATATTTACGCAATTTACACCAATTTTGAGCATCAGGGTTTGAATAATGCTGGTGTTTACTCGTGTGTACTTGGGGCTTCGGTGAGTCATCTCGAGCAAATTCCAGATGGTTTGATGACTGTGCAACTGCCCGTCTCGAGTTACGAAATTATTCCTGTGCCACATGGTCGCCCTGATTTGGTTGGGCAAGTTTGGCAGCAGATTTGGCAACAAGATACGACGAAGCGCACGTTTCTTGCCGATTTTGAAGTGTACAAACCTGATGGCAGTATCAACATCTGGCTTGGTGTGCGTTAAAATAGGCTGAATCGTGAATCGCGCCCATGATGCCCTGACCTACGATCAACGCTTGCAGCGTGTGGCAGCGTATATCCAAGCTAACCTCGCCGCGTCTTTTGATTTGCAAACATTAGCCGATATCGCCCATTTATCGCCGTATCATTTTCATCGAATTTACCATGCAATTTCTGGTGAAACAATTGCTGCTACTGTTAAACGCTTGCGTTTGCAACGGGCTGCTGGGTACTTAGTGCAAACCTCACTAAGCATTGCCGAAATTGCCAAACAAACAGGCTATGCCAACGTACAATCCTTTACTCGGATTTTCAAACAAGAATTTTTATTACCACCAGCCTTGTATCGTCAAAACGGTAGCCATACACGATTTCAAACCACCACCGAAACAATTGCAACACTCAGGCGGGAAGTACGAATTCTTGAGTTGCCAGCCATGTTGGGCATTTGTGCCGAGCATCATGGTTCGTACTTAATGATCGAAAAAGCTTTTGACACAGTTTTTCGTTACGTGCAAGCCCATCATCTCGAGGATGCCATCACAGCTGTGGTAGGTATTTACGATGATGACCCATTTGCTGTTGCCGAATCAAAACTCCGATCTCGAGCTTGTATCATGCTGGCTTTCGATACTCAACCAAAACCACCAATAGCTCGAGTGCAAATCGAAGCGGGCACATGTGCGATGTTACGTCACCAAGGTCCGTATGCCGATATGCGTGTTGCTTATCTGTGGTTGTACGGGCAGTGGTTGCCACACTCAGGGTATTTGGTCGCCGATGCTCCAGTGTTCGAGGTTTACTTAAATCATCCTCGAGATACCAAACCATCTGATTTACTGGTGGATATTTACTTGCCTTTGCAAACGAGGTGAACCAATACAAAACTTTACAAACCCCGATATCGCCACTATTTTTGCCAATTACCCAGAGCCATTACAAACAAAATTACTCGAGTTGCGAGAACTAATTTTTGCGGTGGCTGCGAAAACCAAAGGCGTTGGCAAGCTCGAGGAAGTTCTGCGTTGGCAGCAACCAAGTTTTATCACCATCTCGAGAAGTGGTAGCTTGATTCGGATTGATCGAATCAAGAATTCGGCAAGTTTATATGGCATATTTTTTCTGTGCCAAACAAGTTTTGTGGCTACTTTTTGGGAATTGTACGGCGCGGAATTTGTTTTCCAAGGCAATCGCTGCATTATTTTGGATAGTCATAAAACTTTTGACCCCAAGAAACTCGAGCATTGCATTGCACTGGCATTGACCTATCATCAAAAACCATCAGCACAACTCGAGCGTATTGCAAAAAAACGTATTTCAATCTAGGCTACGATCAGGAGAATTCACCCATGCCCTATCCCGCAATTGAATACGCCGAAGCCTTCCTTGGACATCGTGAACCACTGCTGAGTTTACTCGAGAAAATCCCCAATGAACATGGTAATTTTACGGCTCGAGATGGTTCTATGACTTTGCTCGAGATGGTGGATCATTTGTACCTTACAGATGTTTACTTGCTAGGTATTTTTGATGGTATTAAGTTTGTGCCACCACCACCGAGTGATGATTTACAAAGTGCCGTGGCTCGTTTTAAGACCAGTATTCCAAAAGTTTATCAAAAACTCGAGAGCTTAACCGATGCACAGCTCAGTGCAGAAATCCAAGCCTTTGGCAAACCGTGGAAAGCGTATCGTTTAATTGAATTTGGACGCGAACACGAAGCACACCATAAGGGACAAATTTGGGTCATGGCACGGTTAATGGGGATTGAACCACCAATGTTTTATAAGTTCTAAGCCATCTAACGATGGTACAATTGGCTACCCTACTCTAAACTTTTGCCATGTCCGAAGAAGATTTAGGTTTTACCTATCAAACCAGTAAATCTGGTGAAGTTCGTATCTCGAGAAATGGTAGGGAAATCACGGTTTT
This sequence comes from Deinococcales bacterium, assembly GCA_013298595.1. GTDB lineage: Bacteria > Deinococcota > Deinococci > Deinococcales > JAAFIG01 > JAAFIG01. The sequence continues at coordinate 41,939 of JAAFIG010000021.1, forward strand.
ACGCTATGACGCCGCCCAAGCCTTTCTCGAGGATGTGGACGGTGCCACGTTGCTTGAGGAACAACAATTGATGGCAAGACTAACAGGGCATTACAAGCATGGGAATGAGCGATTAGCCGCGCAACATCCAAGAAATCAACGAAGATAGTGGTTGCTCGAATTCTCGAGGAAAATCTGTCATACTGTGACCAGACCCACAATTCTCGAGGAGAACAATGCAAGTGTACTTAGACAATATCAAAGCCAAAACAGGTAAAACCCCAGCCGATTTTGGCATTCTAGCCACAGAAAAAGGCTTGGTTAAGCACAGCGATATTATTGCTTGGTTAAAAACCGATTTTGGACTAGGACACGGTCATGCCAATGCCATTGCGGCTGTGCTAAGAAACCCCGAATTTGGTAAAACCAGCACAGAAGATAAGCTCGAGAAAATATTTACGGGCAGCAAAGCCTCTTGGCGAGCAACCTTTGAAACTTTGCTCGAGAAAATTAAAGTATTTGCGCCTGATCTCGAGTTAGCCCCAACCGATACGTATATCAGTTTATTAAAAAATAAGAAGAAGTTTGCGATTGTACAACCATCGAGTAAAGACCGTTTAGATATCGGTATTAAACTCAAAAGCCTCAAGGAATCCACTCAACTCGAGCTTGCAGGTACTTGGAATACTATGGTTACTCATCGGGTACGTATTAGCGACGAAAGCGAGATCAATGCCGAAGTATTATCATGGCTCGAGCAAGCCTACCTTGCTATTAAGTAAAGGAAAATATGTCGAGAATGATGTTTGTTAATCTACCCGTCGAGAATCTCGAGCAAAGCAAAACCTTTTATACCCAATTGGGTTTTACATTTAATCCGCAATTCACCAATGAAACAGGTGCTTGTATGATTATTTCCGAAAGCAATTTTGCCATGCTTGTCACCAAACCATTCTTTCAAACCTTCACACCTAATCCCATTGCCGATGCCCATACAACCACGCAATGCCTGATTGCCATCAATTGTGAATCTCGAGAAGAAGTGGTTTCTATGATTGAAAAAGCTGTTGCTGCTGGCGGCAAAACGTATAAAGAACCCAACGACCATGGTTTTATGTACCAACATGGTTTTCAAGATTTAGATGGGCATATTTGGGAACCATTTTGGATGAACCCAGAACACGTCCAATAAAACCACAACTCGAGTAAATAAGGTATACACTCAATGAAAACTTTTCAAACCACATTGTTACAAGCAGGCAAAACAGCTACTGGCATCGAAGTTCCAGCCGATATTGTGGATAGTCTCAGCTCGAGTAAAAAACCTGCTGTTAAAGTCAACATCAATGGCTACACCTACCGCAGCACCATCGCGGTGCTGGGTGGTAAATATCTAATTCCAGTCAGTGCCGAACACCGCACAGGAGCAAAAGTCAACGGTGGCGATAGCATTACGGTCAGCCTCGAGTTAGACACCGAACCTCGAGTGCTCGAAATACCCGCAGATTTAGCTGTTGCTCTCGAGCAAAATGCGGCTGCCAAAGCAAAATTTGAGAAATTATCGTACAGCCAAAAACGCATTCACACATTATCTGTAGAAGGTACAAAAAATCCCGAAACTCGAGCTAAACGCATTATCAAAGCCATTGAAACATTACAAGGAAATTGATAACTCGCGTTTCAATCATAAATTGTATCTTAAACCCATGTTCTTCTGTGGGTTGCGATAACTTCTCAGACTGCACTTCACTTAGACTACTCATCTATGGAATGGATCTCAGACCCAGCAGCGTGGACAGCACTTCTCACATTAGCAGCACTCGAAATCGTACTCGGCGTAGATAACGTCATTTTTATCAGCATATTAGCCGCAAAATTACCCAAAGAACAACAAGCCAAAGCCAGACAAACAGGTTTAATTCTTGCGGCTGGAATGCGAATTTTATTTTTATTCTCGATCTCATTGATTCTGCAATTAAAAGCCGATTTGTTTAATATTTTCGGACAAGGAATATCAGGCAAAGACCTGATTTTACTCGCAGGTGGCTTATTTTTACTCTACAAAGCCACCAAAGAAATTCACGATAAACTCGAGGGCGAACATGGCAAAGTCTCGAGTCGGGTTGCACCAACCTTTGCCGCTGTTATTGGTCAGGTGCTGATACTCGATTTGGTTTTTAGTATTGACAGTGTAATAACAGCGGTTGGTATGACCACCATTGTTCCAGTCATGGTGATTGCTGTGCTGATTTCAGTGGCGATTATGCTCTTTGCCTCAGGTGGCATCTTTAACTTTGTTAACCAACACCCAAGCGTCAAAATTCTGGCATTATCGTTTTTATTACTGATTGGATTTACCCTGATAGCCGAGGCATTCGATGTTAAAATTCCTAAAGGCTATGTGTACTTTGCCATGGGCTTCTCGGTAATGGTTGAATTCCTTAATTTACGAGCCAGCACCCGCAAAGCCAAACCAGTAGAATTGCATCAACCGATTGTTGAAGACAAACCTGCATAAATTTGTACGACAAATCCCCCTCGAGCTTAGTCAATCTCGAGGGGATTTTATTTTGAACTAAGAATCAGTTGGTTACCTTGTGGATTGCCCAAAAACATTATGCAAGGTATGCCTCGCCCTACGAGTCAACTAACGTTTAATTAAAGCAAATTCAAAAATCTTGGTTGGACGGTTCTTCTCGATGTTCATGTTTTCGGTGCGTAAACCAGTGAATAATTGGTTGTTCTCGAGTTTTAGAATGTCGAATTCTTGCGAGTAATCTTTGACGTTAATCACGCCAAATGCCATGCAACCGGTAATGCTAATGTCGCGTTCAGTGTTGATTGGCAGTTTGCTGTCACCGCAACCAGCTTGGTTGAGAGCCGCTTGAATATCTGGAACATGGGCGGTGATGAATTTAGCAGTTTGACCCCAAGTGACTTTTAAGGTGTTGCTGTTGATGGCTTCGCCGAACGTGTAGGGTCCAATAATTTTGTTGGTGAACAACTGCACGTTACAAGCAGGGTCAGCAAAAATGGTGTATTTGAGTTGCCAAGTGCCTGTGGTGAAAACAAAATTGCGTTTAATGAAGGCGGTATCAGAACCTAAGACAAATGTTTCGCACCCCTTACTTTCCCATGTACCAACAATATCGGTGTTCTTAAAAGCAGTTTGCTGAGCGGAAACTTGAAGGGCAGCCAAACCAGCAACGATAGCAGCGAGAATAATTTTTTTCATAAGAACTCCTTTTTGGCAATACAATGCCGTCTCGAGGCGTGCAGCACTCTGAGTGAAGAGAAGATTTTGAGCGGACTTGCTCGAGGAAAACTGTTTTTACTCGAGCAAGCGAGACTGGTTGAATTAGCGGGGTGCGGGTTGTAACACACTGATTAAATTGCCGTACAAGTCTTTGAGGTAAAATTGCCGTCCCCAGGGCATATTCTCTGGTTCGCCCATCAGTTCTACACCTTTTGCTTTGAATTCTGCGTGGGTTTTATCGGCATCATCGGTAGTGAAAACCAGCAGGGCAGTATCGCCAGCTTGTTTGCCAATTGCATTTTTTTGTTCTTCTGAAGCTGCCACATCCAAACTAATCTCTGGGTAATCCACACCAACTGGAGCAACGGTAATCCAACGTTGTTCTGGGGTGAATGGGACATCCATGCGTAACTCGAGTCCAAGGGATTCTTGGTAGAACTGCAGGGCTTGATCTTGATTACTAACGAGAACTGTGATGTATGCGTATCCGTTTAACATGGTGTTTCTCCTTTAGGTGCTTTGTTTGGCGCTTTCCTTGGCGCTTGAAAAGAGTTTAATGGAGCAGGGGGCATGGGCGCTTATCCAAAATTGCTAAGTTTGAAATCAGACTCGAGAAGCCAAACGGTACTGAGTCGGTGCAACCCGAAACCGAGCTTTGAAATTCCTCGAGAATGTTCCGAGGCTATCAAAACCCAAGTCAAAACAAATGTCTGTCACGTCTTTATCGGTGTCGGTCAGCCATTTCTTAGCCAATTCAAGGCGTTTATGGGTGACAAATTGGTACGGGGCGAGTTCAAAGACTTGCTTAAAAAGACGCAAAAAGTGATGCGGTGATAAGTTCACCACATCGGCAATGCTAAATAAATTGATTGGCTCGAGGAACGAGGCTTCAATAAAATCTCGGGCAATGTGTAAACGCCGAAATAATTCTTCTCGAGTGCTGCGTTTTGCGGCTGGCAAACGCTCAATGTCTGCTTCGAGATTGCGATGCAGCACCAGTAAATGCTCAATAATCGGGTGCATCGCTTGCTCGAGCGGGTCTTGGCTGACTTCTGCCCAGATAAAGGCTCGTAAAACACCCATGAATTGCGATAAGCGCACATCCCGAGGGTAAGTGCGTTCGTAAAACTCGAGTGGTAAACGCAAATCGGGGTTATCTAATTGTTTTTCTGGTGGTAATGCCGCTGCGCTGTACACATCTGCGCCCAGCCCCGTGCGGAAACGAAGCGTTAGCACTTCGGTATTATCTTCGATGCGGTGAGCATGACGCTGATTATCGTTCAGTAGCAAATACCGATCTGGTGTGACTGCAAACCGAGCGCGTCCGACTTCGTGCAACTCGAGACCAGAAAAAACGCTGTACAAAGACAAAGATGTGGTATGCACAGGGATTTCTTGGGCGTTGCCTTTGGCATGAATTAAGACATTCATCCACCCCTTTGGGTTAGGTGCGTCCAAACTGCGTCCAATGGTTTTTAGGGCGGCATAATCGGTTAAGAACACACGGTATTGTAACTCGAGAGATTATTGTGTCACTGCAAGCTACTGAACATGTTTGGGAATCAGCTTTTTTATTATGCAACCAGAAAACGAACTGACTCGAGACAGAGCATTAAGCAAATTCAAACTTAAAACTCGAGTGCAATACCAAAGATGTTGCACAAGTCTTACAATTACTGTATCGCTGCTCGTAAAAACAAAACGGTTTCTCTAACATATGTTTCGGTAGGGATACCCGTTTGCCCAATCAAACAATCGTAAGCCACACGATTTAAGGTGCTGTCTAATAATCTCACCAGTACACGTAAATCAGCACCTTGTCGCAAGAAACCACGGGTTTGGTCTTGCTCAAGTTTTTTGGTAAGCAAAGTCAAAACAGGGATACGTTGTGATTGACCTTGTGGTGTTTCCGAAAACAATAAGGCATCCGTTTTCAAAAATCCAAGAATATCTTGGTAGGCACGACTGCTATTTAAGGCGACATGCAAAATTGTCTCGAGTTGCGCGACCAATGGTTGGTCTAGCATCATCACATTGTGAATGGCTGTGGCAACTGAATCATTTAATTCTTGACCAAGTGCATCTATTAAAGAATTTTTTGAGTGAAAATAACGATAAAACGTACCTTGTGCCACACCTGCTAATCGAACGATTTCGGGTACGCTGACATCATCAAAGCGGCGTTGAGAGAATAAATTACGAGCCGCTTCAATGATGCGTTGACGTTTGTCAGATACAATCACAGGTGTAGCCTATCGCAAATCGGACTTAGCGTGCTAAATGTCTTTTAGGGTTATGAATTGGCTAAGCAGATTTCAAAAGCCTATCAAGAGCTAAGGCTTCACGCATATTGCCCTCGAGTTTCATACGACCTGTTACCATACCAGCCATTGGGTGCAATTTCCCCAGCACCAAGGCTGCAAAATCAGCACTGGTTAAACTGACTTTGAATTTGGCTTCTAAGCCATGCTGTGAAGGGTTGCCTGTTAGCCAGCCTTGGATTAAACCAGCTTGTGCAGCTAATGTGAAGTCTTGGGTTGTATCTGTAAAATAAAAAGCAATGATTGTGTTGAGTTGAGCTAACGTGGTTGGTGTGAGTTTTGCTTTGAGTTGCTCGAGCGCTGTCTGTAATGTTGGGTTCATGGTTTTTCCTTTTTCTATGAATGGGCAGCAAAAGCCAGTGTGTAAAACCGAAAATCTGGGCTAGCAATTTGAATGGTTTCTTCAAGATTGATGTCCTCGTCTGCCATGCTACTGATGGCGGTTATTAAGTCGGCTTCACTGTCCCATAAGCTGTAATTAACGGCGCATTCACCATCAAGACTACGATGAAAGTTGGCACTGCGATACCCCACAAAATCAAGTGAAATTTTTTCGTTGTTAGCAATGACCAACTCGAGTAAACGGTGTTGTTTTGTGGGTAAAGTAGAAATTTCATTGATGAAAGTTACACCTTGATAATCATTCGTAATCACACTGATTGCTTCTGGGCTGCGGTCATGGGTGTAAAACACTTCATAGGTGCGGATATTGTGTTCAAATTGGCTGGTGAATACTGGAAGATTGTGGTTTTTTTGCCATTGAATGTAACTGCAAATGCGACTGTGGTCGGTGGAAGATAACAAGTTAATGGCTACAAACCCAGAAGTACCAACAAAGTGTTCAGCTTGTTTTTTGAGTGCTTGTAGTGCATTTTCGTGTTGGTCGTCTGACAAATGGAAAAAACCAATTTGTGTGGTAAGGGTGATGTTTTTTTCGATAAGGGTTGGATTCATAAAATACTCCTTTTACTAGAATGACAGTCATTCTAGTAAATTGTAATGACAGTCATTCTAGTTTTGTGTATTCGGTAATACCTCAAGGATTCACCACCAGCATCAGGTTTGTTGAGTCGCAAACTCGAGTGACTAGTCTGTGACAGCAAGTCGCACACCCAAAGCCGCAAAAATAACCGCAAACGACCTACGAAGCCAAAACAGGGTTTTAGGTGATTGCAACACAAAATTTCGCACTGCACTAGCAAGAACACCGTAGACCACAAAAACAATCAGGGTAATTAGCATAAAAACAGCACTGAGCAACAAGAAAATCCCAATTGGCGAGTCGGAATCTCGAGGAATAAATAGTGGTAAGAACGCCAAAAAGAAAATGGTTAATTTGGGATTGAGGATATTGAGTAAAAACGCCTTCACTGCAATCTGCCAAGCGCTTTTGCTCGAGCCAGCCGAATTAAACGTCAGGGCGTTATTATCGCGCCACATTTGCCATGCCAAATACAACAAGTACGCTGCACCAACAAATTTAAGCAATTGAAAAACCACTGCACTGATATGTAGCACCAATGTAAGCCCCAAAATACTTGCCAGTAAATGCGGCAAAATACCAGCCGTACAACCAACGGCGGCAGCAATACTGGCACGCCAACCCAGAAAAATACCTGTGGAAATCGTGTAAATTGCACCAGTACCAGGAATTAACACCACAATCAAAGAAGTCAGTAAAAACTCAGCATTCAACACATTAAGCCTCCTGCTCGAGTCTCGAGCAAACAAAGCCTACTGTGGCAAGCTGTACGCGTCTTGTACGCTCTTGCGGTACTGGGCGGGCGTAACTGCCCAAAGTCGTTTGAACCAGCGCGTTAAATGGCTCTGATCGGTAAAACCACAAGCCAAAGCAACCTCGGCAATACCCTGTCCCTCGAGTAATAATTTCTTGGCATTTCGCACCCGAACCTGACGCAAAAACGCATGAGGCGCAATACCAACGGTTTTGGTAAAAACATGAACCAAATGAAACCGATTCAAACCCGTGACTCGAGAAAGAGCATCCAAAGAAACATCTGCCGAAAAATTTTCCTCGAGAAACTGTTTCATTAGCGTCACGGCTCGAGGTTCACGCCCAAATTTCCGTGGTCGCAGATTCACATCAGCATAACGCTCAATAAAACGCGCCAGCACAGATTGCAATAAAGTCTCAGACTCGAGCAGCGAAGTATCTGGCTTCTCGAGCAACCGATGCAAATGCAAAAAATCTTGTGCAACCACATCATCCGAAATCACACCCGACTGAAAAAACGGCAAGCCTCGAGAACACCCAGATACATCCGACACAACACCCTCGAGGAAACTTGGCTCGAGATAAAACATTCGATAACCCCAACCCTCGAGCGTCACAGGCTGCCCTGTATGCGGTTCATCAGGAATACACAAATTAATCTGCCCTCGAGCCGCCACGATGTTTTCACCACGGTAGAAATACCCAAGAGCGCCATGTTCAATCACACCAATTGCGTACTGCTCATGCGTATGCAAAGGAAACGACTGCGTAAGATGCTGACTGCGCAAAAGTTCCAAGTTATGAAGTCTTGGAATTCGCCAGATTTTAGAGATGGGTGGGGCGGGAAGCATTGCGGCAATGATACCGAATTTTCTCGAGAAAAAATTGAAGAATAACTCGCATGATTATTGTGGCGGCAACCCAAAACGCTGACGAACTTCTTGTGAGGTAAAATGCCGTCCTGCATCAATATCAGCTTGACCAGCTTCAACAGCTTGATGTACATAAATCGCGTACTGTAAATCTTCCCATGTTGCATCGTCAGGCAACTGCTCGAGCAAACGCTGGGCTTGTTCACGAATCAGGGTTTTCATGGGTATAAAGATACAACTAGAACTTAAAAGTAGCAAGAAAATAATGTAATTCGAGATTAAACCCCAACCCATAGTTCTTTTACAAAAGATACTACGCCATGTCCGAAATAAATCGCTTGACTTCGAGTGAACTCTAAGGTTTAAGGTTAGGTATGTCCATTGATTATTCAATTGCAGAAATTTCACAGCGAACAAAGCTAAGTGACCATACACTGCGTTACTACGAGCAAATAGGACTTATTGGACCTATTTTTCGCACAAAAGCGGGGTATCGTCGCTATCAGCAAAAAGACATTGAAGCCATTGAATTTGTTAAACATCTTCGGGCAACGGGGATGTCTGTTGCAGATATGACACGAATGGGTGAGTTGCGTGCTCAAGGTCTTCATACACAAGCAACTCGGATGCAGATTCTTTTTAACCATCGCAACGCTGTGCGATTACAAATCAACGAATTAGAAGCTAACTTAATTGCAATAGAAGATAAATTAGCTTCACATGGCTGGATCATTAATACAAAGGAATCATGACAATGAAAACACTAAAATCTTTCTTCAAAAGTGAAGCTGGCATCATTCATTACGAAATTCAGGGTGATGGTTTTCCTGTTTTAGTTGTACCAGGTGGTCCGGGTTCAAGTCATGGTAAGTTTCCCGAACTTGCTGCACATCATAAAGTTGTATATTTTGACCCACTTGGAACGGGTCAATCAGATCGTCTTGTTAACCAGCAGAGTTATACGGTGGAGCTATATGCAAAAACCATGTTGCAATTGCTCGATCACCTTGGTATTCAAACAACGCATGTGCTAGGAGTGTCCTTTGGAGGTATTCCTGCGGCTGAGTTTGCTGCGTCTTATCCTGAGCGGGTCACATCATTGATTCTTTCCAATGCACAAGTAGATGCCCAAAGTTGGCAGTTGGGAAATATAGATGCCTTTAATCACCATATTCGTCATCAATACCCAGAAGTATGGGAAAAAATTATGAATCTCCGAGCGGCAGGAGTCTTATCAAATGACCCACGTTATCAAGACCTTTTAGCACTTCCCAATAAACAGATGTTGTGGGCTGGCGTTGACCCAATTGCACTTCCTCCAAGTGAGGAGGAAACATTTGATGAACACACGTATTTGGCATTTATTGGGAATGACCCTGAGTGGACAATCAATGGAACATTGTCTGGTCACACGGTTTTGGATCGGCTTGCTCATTTGGGATTACCAACTTTGATTCTGACAGGTCGGCGCGATTTAATGTCTTCTCCTGCATTAGCAAAACGCATTGTAGATGCGTTATTGCCAAGCAAAACAACGCAAGTGATTTTTGAACGGTCTGCACATCGCCCTTGGGCTGAAGAACCAGATAGTTATTTTAATTTGCTATATACGTTTATGGAACGCCTATCGTAAAATAATTTTTACGACAGATTTGCCATAAACTTTGCTCGAGCAGAAAAGAAACTCACATTTGAAGGGTACACCAACTAATGTCAATATTCACTTTTCCTGAAATAAATTAATTCTAAGGCAGAATCTCGAGGGTACGGATTTTATTGAATCCTGTTTGGCTTTCCCAAACACCTTGATTAGCCAGTCGAATCGCAAATTCACTTCTGTTTTTTAAGTTTGTTTCAGGGTCAAAAAGATGCAGAAGCACGTCGTACTGACCTGCTTCTAAGTTACTTGGTAGCGTTAAAGTCGTCTCGAGTTGCGTGGTCTGACCAGCTATCCAGAATCGTGGGTCAAGCAAACGATTTTCTGGGATGCCCCGCCCATCGGTAATGTTGAGGATATACGTTTTTTTGCCACGCAGAACCAGCGCCAATCCTCGAGGGTTAAAAGGCACAGCAAATCCTGTGTTTTTTAGACTGATTTTTAAACTGAGTTTTTCACTTGCTTTGATTGCATTGGGCATGGTGGTCTCGAGTAATTCAAAACGGTAGCCTAGTCGGCGTTTAATGTCTTCTAAACACCCTTCTTTTTGCCATCTGGCGTAGACATCGATGTGGTAGCCACGGTTTAAGGCGGTGTATTTCATGCGTTGCAAATCGAGTAACGCGTTTTCACAACCAATAAAGGGTTGCGCTTCGGTGTTGGCATTGCAAGTTTCGCCTCCTTGGGGTAAGAACCGATTGTCTGACTCGAGAAAGGCTTTGATGGATTCTCGAGCTTCAGCATTTTCTGGATACGTGCCCCAATCGGTTTTGGAAGCTAAGAAACAATCGTTGTGAGCACCAACTCGAGCTTGGTCTGAACCCGTAAAGGCTTTTGTGGTATCTAACGGAGCTGTTCCAAAAATTTGTTGTTTATGCTTTGGATAACGCAGTGCCAGCATTCTTGTTTTTGGTAGGATTTGCAGTATTCGTTGCACAATCTGGGTTGATGCGGCATTGACTCCATTAGAACCAACCAGTTGATTGGTGGAGCTGTGCCATTCGCCCCATGCGCCAATAAAACCTGCTTCCATAAAATCCAGAATATCGGCATTATTCTTGAGTAACGGCTCGAGTTGATCGAGGTGCGAAAGTACGCGTTCTAACGAGGCATCAGGGTCTTTGTATGGGTACGACCCGCCTTCTGGGAAGTTGTACGTGAAACGCGGAATGATTTTCAGACCTGCATCTCTGACTTTGGTAAATTCGGTATTCAAAAAAGCCAACGCTTCTGGGCTAATGGCGGTTTCGAGGAATTCATCGAGCATGATGTACAAACGCAGGGTCGAAACACCTTCGGCTCGAGCTTGACGCAACGAATTGGTGTTTAGTGGGTTTAATTTTGTTCCACGATCCATCAAACCTTCTTGTTGATAAAATCCGCGTTCTGGGTTGGCAAAATTTTCCAAACTTGGTTGGTATGTCTGGGTGCGGAGAACAGGAGCAGATGTGGGCGCAGCCGAGGCACAAGCGCAAATAACGCCGAGTAACAAGAAAAGTTGGTGCTTTTTCATGACTCAAGATTATGCGGTTCAATTCCCAATGGTATGAGTCACCTGTGAAGTATTTTACGAACGAATTTTCTCGAGTTGAAATTCCGATTCGCTCGGCTAGAAACCAATAGTATTTGTAATTCAATTAAAACAGGTTTTGTATCAACTTCAAGTCATATTGACCAAAGGAAGTTTGCTTATGGTTTTTCTTACCTTGATCGGTTTGCTCATTCTACATTTGTATGGTTATAGATTATAAGTACCATTGTTTAGGTTACTAATCTAACAACACCTCGAGCCTCAGCTTTTGCTCGAGGGTTTTATTTCAGCTTGAACTTGGGCAGCAGACGGTACATTAGATTTGTACCAGCCATCACAGGTATGCAGTTCTACACCACATTTTGGGTTTAGACTTCAATCGTGAAAATAAGCAATTTTTCGTTATAGACAACCATTACACTTTGACCATGAACCCACCAAGTCACTGGCTCACGCGATCAGCATACATAATACTTGTTCCTAATTCAAAGCGTATTTTGGCATTGCAAACACCAGTAAATTGTGCTGCGAGTAACTTATACCTCGAGTTCAGCAATCAAAGGGGACACTAATGCTCAAAGGTATACCTTGGTTGGTGATGACGGTGCTTGCACTGGTAGTTGCTGGTTATGCCATTGCCATCCTGTTCGCAGCAGAACTCAGACCCGCGCTCATTAAAATTCTTTTCAATGAAGTCCCTATTGTTGCTGTCGCACATTTTGCTGGCGGAGCGATTGCTTTAGCAGTTGGCGCTTTCGGATTTAACACTACGCTTCGCCATCGTTTTCTCGGAGTCCATCGGTGGCTTGGTCGGTTGTATGTCATGGCGGTTATTGTTGGCGGCATTGCATCTTTCTTGCTGGCATTACGTGCCAATGGTGGACTTATCGCGCAATGGGGATTTGGCGTGCCTGCGGTGTGTTGGCTTGGCAGCACGCTTAGTGCTTACTTCCAGATTCGAGGCGGCAATCTGAACGCACATCAAAACTGGATGATGCGTAGTTATGCGCTTACGTTATCAGCTGTCACGCTACGTATATATTTGCCTGCCAGTCAGATGCTAGGAATACCAATTGTGACAGCATTACCAGTAATTGCTTGGCTCGCTTGGGTTCCCAACCTTTTAATTGTCGAGTTGTTGATATGGTTTCGACGCTCTCGAACACCCATTGTTGCTTAACTGCCCATACAACCAGAGGGAAATCCCAGAAACTTGGACAGGTACGGTCATTCTCAAGGCTTGTATGTTTCCAGAGTCAATTTCAAAGTAATCCGAAATTTGTGCATCCCAAGTAGTGCCCACCACGAGCCTTCTTTGCCATTTTGTGCTAAATCTTAGACAACTTACTTGTAATTCAATTGAAACAGGTTTTGCATAGACTTCTTTTACGTCCGCATGGAAAGAAGGAGGGTTTCTATGGTTTTTCTAAAAGCCCTAATTGGTTTACTGATCCCAATAACTGCCCTTGCGTCTTTACACTCAGTAAACACTGAACGTATTTTGCCTGCCGCTCATCTAACAATTCCTCGAGCAGCCCATTCAGCTACTAAGTTACCGAATGGAAAAGTTCTGATTGCAGGTGGTTGTGTTGCCGATGGCTGTGAACGTGAAGTCACCAATACCGCAGAAGTTTTTGACTCAACGAGCGGTGTGTTTTCTCGAGTAGGCAATATGACGACAGCTCGAGTTGGGCATCAAGCTATTTTGTTAAAGACAGGTTTAGTCTTGATTGTTGGTGGTTGGACTGGGCAGAACACCACTGCCAAAGCCGAATTATTTGATTTTAAGACAGGGCAGTTCACCTTTGTTGGCAATATGCTCCAAGAGCGGGATGGTTTTACAGCGACACGCCTTCAGGATGGACGTATTTTGATTGCTGGTGGGTATCGTGGGGCGATTCAAAGACTGATAGATGCAGAAATTTTTGACCCAACAACCAATCAGTTTATGCGTGTTGGTAATATGAATTCACCTCGAATGGCGCATAGCGCAGCTTTACTTTCGGATGGACGGGTTTTAATTGTTGGTGGTTCGCAAGCTAAAGGTCGTGTTGTTGCTAGTGCCGAAATTTTTGACCCAACCGATAATTTGTTTTCAATCGTTTCCAATATGAATGTTCCACAGCATAAACAAGCGGCTGTTAGCCTTGAAGATACTCGAGTCCTGATTGTAGGTGGCGCAAATTCTAATGATTTTACGGGGCAGTATACGACAACAGAAATTTTTGATACTAAAACATATCGGTTTACCTCGAGTGGTAACATGAATGTGGCTCGTTTCAAAATTTCGGATAGTGTAGTTCAACTCCAAAATGGTCAAGTGTTGATTGCAGGCAGTGACCGCCAAGCTGAGGTTTTTGACCCTGATACCAATACATTTCGTCTGGTTCAAGGCGAATTTGATGCTGAACGGGCTTATATGACAGCAACGCGTTTAGACGATGGAAGTGTGTTGATTGTAGGAGGTTACGACTCAAGTATCCGTGTGACTGATCGTACTTGGTTGTATACCACGAAGTAATCGACTAAAATCTCAATGAAAACGCTACAAGCTTCTAGCAATAGCCTTTGCTCGAGGTAACAAAAAAGGGGGAGCCTTGGCTTCCCCTTTTTCTCGAGTTTGTTAGTTCTTTGGTTTTTTGATAAATGGCATCATTTCGCGCAGTTGTGCACCTGTTTGCTCAATTTGACTGGCTGCTGCATCGGCACGCCATTGGGTCATGTTTGGTTTGCCTGCGGCGCATTCGGCAAGGAATGCTTTGGCAAATTTGCCGCTTTGAATTTCTTTTAAGACTTTCTGCATACGCTTTTTGGTGCCCGCATCTATGATGCGTGGTCCTGTGACAAAATCACCGTATTCAGCGGTGTTGGAAATGCTGTGACGCATCCATTTCATGCCCCCTTCAAATAATAAGTCAACAATTAATTTGGTTTCGTGGAGACATTCAAAGTAAGCCATTTCTGGGGCGTAACCAGCTTCGACAAGGGTTTCAAAACCAGCGTTAATCAGGCTGGTTAAACCACCACAAAGCACGGCTTGTTCGCCAAATAAATCGGTTTCTGTTTCTTCTTTGAAACTGGTTTCGATTAAACCAGCTCGAGTGCCACCAATGCCTTTTCCATATGCCATTGCCAGTTCTCGAGCGTTGCCCGTAGCATCTTGAAAAATAGCAAAGAGGCTTGGTACGCCTGCGCCTTCAGCGAATTGACGGCGTACAAGATGCCCTGGTCCTTTTGGTGCAACCAAGAAAACATCTACGTTTTTGGGTGGTTTAATGGCTTTGAAGTGAATGTTAAAACCGTGGGCGAAAACTAGGGCTTTGCCTTTTTTCAGGTTTGGTTTGATTTCGTCTTTGTAAACTTGGGCTTGGAATTCATCTGGAATCAAAACCATAATCAGGTGTGCGCGTTTGCAAGCATTGGCTACGCTATCTGTCTCGAGTCCTGCGGCTTTGACTTCGGCTTCGGTTTTGCTGCCTGGGCGTAAACCAACAATGACTTTAACGCCGCTGTCTTTGAGGTTTTGGGCGTGCGCGTGACCTTGGCTGCCGTATCCGATAATGGCTACGGTTTTATTGGCAAGGGCTTCGAGGGATGCGTCTTTGTCGTAATAAATTTTTAATGCCATGAGTTTTACACCTTTTCCTTTGTGTTTCCAAACTCGAGGCTTAGCTCGAGTGGTTTGGTATACCAGTCAGTGTACCAGATGGACACATGGGTTCAATGTACCAAGATTTAGGCTATTTTTGGGAATTTTTGCCCCGTTTTGAGTCAATTTAACAAATTTTTGCTTGGCGGAGTCTTTCAGTATTGATTAAAATGAAACTACTCTACCCTCGAGCTATTCATCCTAAACTCGGGCTTAGATACTACATTTAGTACCTCTAAAAGTTTTCTTTTGATACTTACCCCACAGCTTTTCTTAAAGCCAAATCGGTTTTTTAGTTTTTGCAGGTAAACTAAACAAATGCGTTTACCTATTTCGGCTGTTGTACCAGATTACGCTGGTGGCAGCATTGTTAATCTTAGCTCGAGTTTTGCTGGTCATTTTGGTGTGCAAGCTTTAGCTGCGCCACTTGCAACAGCTTTACCTTTAGATGATGTTGAAACCATTGTTTTATTTGTGGTGGATGGTTTAGGGCAATGGCAACTCGAGAAGCATCTGGCAGACCATGATATGCCTACAGTGCGGGGTTTACTCGAGGAAAGCCAAGTAGGTACTTTGACCAGTGTTTTTCCGAGTACCACTATGGCAGCCATTACGGGTTTGCATATGGCAGCTACGCCTGCTCAGACTGGATGGCTTGGTTATTTGATGTGGCTTGAAGAAGTTCAAGCTGTCACAGAGATGATTGGGCAAGTTGATGTGGCAAAGCAACAAAAACTCGAGTCTCCACATTTTCTTAAACACACCGAAGGTATGTACGCGCAACTCGAGCGGGTTGGGGTGAGTGCGTATTCGGTTGCTCCTACCGAGTACAGAGGAACATGGTTAAACGAGTGGTATTGGCAGGGGGCAATGCAGTACGGGTATGTTACAGCCAATACTTGTGCCAGTGTTGGGCAAGTGGCATTGCAACTCGAGGGTAAAAAAATCGTTGTTGTGTATTGGGCAGATTACGATTCGGTTTGTCATAAGCACGGACCTTCAAGCCGAGCAGCTTCGGATGAAGTCAGCGCTGTGGATCATGCTTTGCAGCGTTTTATCAAGCATATTCCCAAGGATGGTAAAACACTTTTTGCGTTAACTGCCGATCATGGGCAAATAGATTTACTCGAGAAAAAAGCCATTTACCTCGAGCAAAACCAAGAGTTCATGCAGTGCTTACGCAGTCCACCTTCGGGTGACCGGGTCTGCCGTAATTTGCGGGTGCATCCCGAGAAAATTACTTTAGCCCGAGAAATTCTTGAGGTACATTCGGATACCATTTTGGCTTCTGAGGCTTGGGAGGCAGGTTTATTTGGTGGTTTGCCCGACAAAGAAACCTTTCGTCAGCGGGTTGGCGATATCATTGCTTTTCCTCGAGATGGTGCACAATTGTTGTTTACTTTTCCGAATAAACAACCAAGCCGTCCTCATCGGGGTTCGCATGGGGCGCTCTCGAGTGAAGAAATGGTTGTGCCTTTAATTGTCACACGGTTTTGAACCTCGAGCTGCCAAAGAGCGTACACTGTATCAAGGAGACATCATGACGAAGTATGTTCTAGCAATTGTTTTAGCTGGTATGGGTTTTGTTTTTGCGGCTGGTTTAAAAGGCTTACCCAGTACTTTGGGGGGGTTTGAAAAATGGGCTGTGGTAGCTAAAAACTTGGATACTGGTGGACCTCATAGTGGTTTAAGTAAACAAGTTTTTGCTAATAAAATAGCAGCAGCCGCTTGGAAGAAAACAGGTAAATTACCTGTCGGTAGTATTGTTGTTAAAACCAGTGGCAAAATCTCGAGTCCTGGATTTGTGGCTGTGATGTATAAAAGAAGTTCAGGTTGGTACTACGAAGAGTACTTTGCCAAAAATGGTTCGTATAGCATTGGTGCGGGCGGAGCAAATGGGCAAGCATTGTGTAAAGATTGCCATGCTGGTGGTAAAGACGAATTATTTACTCGTTAAGTTTTTTTTAGTAACGCGACAGATCAGTTGATCTGTCGCGTTTTACTGTCACTAAGCCATTTACTCAAGGGTGAACTACGCCGCTCGGCAGATGATTTTGTCCTGACAAAAGCGCACAATAGTAACCACGAAAGGAGGCGAGTTTGAAAACCTTCAACCCGCCGCACTTGAGATAGCAAAACCCAAAGCTACACGAGTGCGAAACCCCAGATTCCAAATTTAGGAGTACACCATGAATTACCAACTTGCTCTGCACCTTGGTCAGGAACGCCTCGAGTCTCTTCGTCACGAAGCCAGTTTAATGCGACAAATCAAAGCCTTGCTTGCTCCACGTCCAATGAAACGCAATCAGTCTTTGCAGCAATTTGAACAACGCCGTGTTTCTACTTAAAATTTCTTCTACTTTCTCCTCCTACCCTGCTTGTTTCATGCCAAGCAGGGAAATTTTTGTTTCACTTCCAAAACAACTGGTTTTGCCTGTCTTGGCTATTAGGTTATCGTCAATACTCGAATTCTGCTAAGAACTCCATAAACTAGCTCCCATGCCTTGGCTCGAGAACCGTTCAATTTCGGCAACAGCGACAACGGCATTCGATGCGTTTTTGCATGATTTCAATGCAAAGCTATCGGATGCAAGTACAAATCGCGCTGAATTATGTCGTGAATTACTCGCCGAGTTCTTGTATGCCAGTTCGTATGCCGATCTCGAGGCTCGTTTGCCTTTGGTGGCTTTGAATCTCGATCCGAACAATGTTTTACTCGAGGCAGAGCATTATCAGCCGCTGGATCACACTAAATTTGCTCGAGTCAAACCGCTTTTATGGCTTTGGTATAATTTTGACACTAGCCCAGCCGCCCAGAATTTAGCCTTTGGTATTGCGTTTCGCCGAGTTTTAGCTCAGCATATTTTTGCCCACTGTGGACAGAACATTAAAATTTTTCCTGGCGTGCAGTTTAGTGTTGGCTATAATGTCTCGGCTGGTGATGATGTGGTGATTCATCGCAATGTGCTGATTGATGATATTGGTGGCGTAACGCTGCATAATCATGTTTCAATTTCCGACTATGCCAATATTTACAGCCATACCCACAGCCCACTCGAGCCTAATGATGTAACTTTAAAGCATACAACCATTGGGGCTGGAGTCAGAATTACCTACCATGCCACAGTCTTAGCAGGTAGCACCATTTCCGATGACAGTATCGTTGGCACCATGAGTATTGTGACTAAGGATATCGAACCGCATGTGATTGCTTATGGTATTCCAGCTAAACCCATGCGTGAAAAGTTGCGTCCGCCAATGCCAATTGTGGTTGACTCAAGGGTTTTTGTGCACCCAGAAGACCGTCAGGGCAATCCAGATTACCCAACGGCAGGAACAAATAATGCCACGAAAGCATTAAAAACCCTCAGTATTAGCCGTTAACAAACAGTTTATTTTGGGGCGGGGTTCCGTTTTGCCGTTTTCTCGAGTAGACTCTTTTCATGAGGTCACTGCGGTTAAGCGCTGGATTTAGTGGCACAAGCGGCTCTACCGATCCGCCTTGTGTATTCTAAATCGTTTTTCGTGTTGCTTAACAATCTTTTTTAGCTCGAGCTAATCTCGAGCCGTGGGGTGAATTCATGAATTCAAATTTTTCTTTACCAAATCAGAAATCCAAAGCCATTCTCGAGCGGTATGCCAGTTCGATGAGTACATCTAATGCTGTTTCTTTTCCAATGGTTATTTCGCATGGCGAAGGTTGCTGGTTAACAGATGTGGATGGCAATAAATACTTAGATATGATGGCTGGAATTGCTGTTAATACCACTGGTTATGCCCATCCTGCGGTGGTTAAGGCGGTGCAAGAACAAGCTGCTAAAGTGCAACACTTATGCTTTGCTGTTTTTGCCTCCGAACCACAAGTGGCATTAGCCGAACGCTTAAAAAAGCATGTTGGACAAGATTATCGTGTTTTCTTTGGCAATAGTGGCACCGAAGGTATCGAAGCGGCTATGAAATTAGCCCGTTACCACACCAAACGCCCTTATTTTATTGCTTTTACAGGTAGTTTTCATGGTCGTAGCATGGGTGCTCTGAGTTTAACCGCCAGTGTTTCCAAGTACCGTAAAGGGTTTGGTAATCTTGTTCCAGGTGTTTTTCATGCACCTTACCCGCAACCATATAAGTACCCGCGCACTGCCGAGATGGTTCTCGAGCATCTCGAGTTTTTGTTTAAGCACACCACTCCACCCGAAGAAGTAGCTGGTATTTTTGTTGAACCCATCCAAGGCGAAGGTGGGTATATTGTGCCACCTGCTGGTTTTATGCAGGATTTACGCAGTATTTGCGATAAGCATGGCATTTTATTGGTCGCTGATGAAGTCCAAACAGGGGTTGGACGCACTGGGCAATTCTTAGCTTCGGAGTTTGATAATGTTCAACCAGACATTGTGGTACTAGCAAAAGGGCTTGCCAGTGGTTACCCGATTAGTGCAGTCATGTTCAAAGAACACATTTCGACATGGGGTGCAGGCGCACACGGCACAACCTTTGGTGGTAATCCTGTCTCGAGTGCCGCTGCACTTGCTACCCTTGATATTCTCGAGAATGGTGCGATGGAAAATGCTCGAGTACAAGGCGAGTACTTATTAGGTCGGATGCGGGCATTACAAGCTCGAGTACCACAATTAGGTGATGTGCGTGGACGTGGATTGATGATTGGTTTAGAGTTTGTCAAAGACCCTGTATCTAAGCTCGAGCATCCAGAGTTACGTGACCGTGTGCAGCAACTGGGTTTAGAGCATGGTTTAATTTTACTTGGGGCTGGCAGTCATGCTATTCGTTTGGCACCACCACTGGTTTTAACAACCGAGGATGCCAAATATGCAGCCGATACTTTAGAAAAAATTATTCTTGAAGCAGCAAGCCACTAGTTTTTTTACAAGTAATGAACTGGGCTGGTGTTAACCGCCCAGTTTTTTATTACTAAAATTCTCAGATAAACCCAAGCTACACTACATAACATGAAATTGTTTCGTTGGTCATGGTTACTCGCATTTGGTGTTGCTGGCGTTGTTTTAGCCCAACAAACAGTATCGGTGCTGATTAATAATAAAACAGCGCAACTCGAGACTGTACAGCGTAATGGCAAGGTTTTTGTGGAGGCAGTAGCATTTGCTAAAGCGCTTGGTGCAACCGCTAAACTCGAGGGGGGCAAACTTAGTGTAACAACAGCCAATGCACCTTTGTATACGCAAGGCACAACTCAGCAAGCAGGTGGGATAGGTGTGCTGGGGCAGTCTTATACACTTGGGCGGACAAAACCGTTAAATTTTTTGTTACGCAGTGCTGAATTTCAAGTCTCGAGGGTTGTGATTGGTAGTGAAATTTATGCACCAAGCTTGGATCAAAAATTATTGTTATTGCGTGGTACGGTGCAAAATCCACAAAAAGTCGAAGCGTATTTATCCAATTATCATTTTAAATTAACAGCTGTGGATACAAATGGCGAAAATCATGTGTTTGCGAATTTTCTAGGCAGAGAAGGCAGTACTACGGCTTTAAATCTTTACTTAAAACCGACACAAAAAATAGACGTTTTTATTCCAATTCTGGTGCCTGCCAAAGGTACTATTCCTAAGTTGATTATCGAAAATAAAGACGAAAATGGCTCACCTGTATTGCGTTACGATCTGAGTAAATCTATTCGTGGTTTAAGTGCGCCTTATGCAGCTACTGACCCTTTTACAGCCTTATCCGTTGTGACCGCCACATCGGGTGTGTATTACTCAACAAAAAAATTTGATTTTAAACTCGCTTCAGTTGATTACTCAACTGAAGCCATGACTAATGAATCACTCGAGCCATCAGAGCGCTTGTTGCTGGCAACTTTTGTTGCTCGTAACCCAATAGATAACTCTGATAGTCGGTATTTATTAGACTTAAAAAATGACCTCGAGTTTAGTGCCTTAGATGCGGATGATAATATCAACAAAGCGTTGTACGACTGGTATAAAGTCAGCCGACCTGAACCACTGCGTGAATTCCCACAAATGGTCTTTAATCAAGAAGCCAAATTCCGTATTGCTTTTAAAATTCCTCGAGACCTGTTGGTAAAAAAGCTCAAAGTTCGTGGTGGATTACGTGATTTTGTTTTTGATGTTTCGGGTACGAAATAAGTTTGCATTACAATTTTAAGATGCAGCTGTCACTCGAGATTTCGAGAATACTACTCACCTACAATCTCTAGGCAACGTGTTTTCAATTACCTCAGGGCAAAAAGTATAACAACTGCAATCGAATGCAGTTGTTATGGGTTGTTATTTAACCTGCCTGACACATTTTAATGTGTAAGATACTCCTATGTGCGCTTTTCCACATCGCGTGTAAAATGCGTGTGCAATTTGCACACTGTTCTTGTTCAAAGCCTGATAGCGTATGCTAATAGAGATACGTTCTCAATTCCAAGTTTCAACCCGAGGTATTTCATGGCAAAAATCATCGCTGTAGACGATTCAATGGCAGACTTAAAACTCGAAGAATCTATTTTAATCGGTGCAGGACATCAAGTTTCTTTGTGTATCAATGGTGATGGTGTCGAAGCGTTAATCGCTGCCGAACAACCCGATCTGATTTTGTTAGATGTTGTCATGCCACAGCGCAATGGATACGAAATTCTACGCAAATTACGCCGCGAAGAAAGCAGTAAAGGCATTCCTGTTTGTATTATCTCGAGTAAAGATCAACCTACAGATATCGAATGGGGCAAACGCCAAGGTGCCTCGGATTACTTACCAAAACCCTACACTGCCGATGGTTTATTGGCAATGGTGGCTCGTTTAACCGCTAAGGAGTGAATGCAATGGTATCAAATCGTGTTTGTGTGGTTCGTTTCGGACAGCATATTGTTGCTGTTCCAGGCGCGTATGCTCGGCAAATTCATAGTTTAACCGAGTTGCGCCGCACACCCCGAACCCCAAATACATTACTTGGTTTATTTGCAGTCCGCTCACAAGTGATACCTATTGTGACACTCGAGCCTTTACTTGGTCTAAACATCGAAAAACATGAATTTGCTGTACAACTCGAGTTTGAAAAAAAGCAATTTGGTTTTGCCATAGATGCAGCTCTAGGATTTGTAGTCTTTGAAAGTGCCCCTTTTTCCGATACAACTTTAGATGCAATTTGCGAAGGCGGTATGGTATTTGAAGGTAAAACCATTGGATTGTTGGCTTTACCCAAATTAATACAGTCTCTCTCGGGTATTTTTGCTCCACAAGCCCCTCGTTTTTTTGCACCTGCAACTCAAGCGTTGTCCTAAAATTCTGGTTTTTGTTGTGAATGTGCTTGGTTTTTCCAAGCTGGAGGTTTGAAAATGAATACAACCAAAGATAAGCCCAAATCCTCGTTATTCGGTCGTAAAGCGGCTGAGAAGCCGAGTTCTTCGATTACTTCGGTAGAATTTGAAAGTCCTACCAGTGCCAACTTGCCACGCGGCGGCTTTTTGGTATCTACACGTTTGTTGTTATTGGTGCTTGCTTTGGCATTGCCTTTAGCGTTAGCCACATTTTTGGTTTTAAACCAACAACAACAAAGTATTAACAACGCTTCTCGAGAACGTGATGGTGCAGAGTATCTACGCACTGTTGGACAATTATTGCAACGTTTTTCCGAGCACCGCAGCTTATT
This sequence comes from Deinococcales bacterium, assembly GCA_013298595.1. Taxonomy (GTDB): domain Bacteria; phylum Deinococcota; class Deinococci; order Deinococcales; family JAAFIG01; genus JAAFIG01. The sequence goes on from JAAFIG010000021.1 coordinate 64,568, forward strand.
AACACAACAACGTTCTGGTGCTCAAAGCATCTCACAAGCTCGTCAGAAAAAAGCCGAGGAAATCAACACTCAACTTGGTGCTTTAGATACTTTAGATAATCGTTTTGGGGCTACTTTCCAAAGTAAAGAAAATTATGCTCGAGTCAAAAGCAGTTGGCGTGCCATCGAGGAGAGTTTTGCAACCTCGAGTGCTGATAGTAATTTCGAGTCACATAACCGTTTAATTCGTACCGAGATGTTTGATCTGATTCGTACCATTGCCAATAATTCCAATTTGGTTCTTGACTCTTCGTTGGATACGTATTACACCGTTGATTTGGTAACCGATAAATTACCAAGAATTGTGGATAATATCGGTCAGGTTTCTGGTTTAGGCGTTGGTATTCTCAGTCGTAAACGCATTGTTGAAGACGAAAAATTCCGTATCAATTCTTTGTTATCCCAAATTCGTGCGGGTTTAAGTGAAGCTGAACGTTCGGCTGCTTTTGCTGCAAAAGCCAATCCAAAAGAACTTAATCAATTTAGTTTGCAACAAAATGGCTTTAATCGTGCTGCCGAAGGGACACTCTCAGATGTTGTAGATCGCACTTTTATTCAAGGTATCACCAGTGTTGTTGGTGGCTACCCAGTCGAAACTTTTTTGAATGGTATGAATCGGTTATTGACCAATTACTATAGTTTGTACGATAACGCTTTGGTTAAACTCAATCAGTTACTTAAAGACCGTGTCAATAACTTGCAGAATATTCAACGCATTGGTTTACTGGCGTTGCTGGGCTTATTTGCACTTGTGGCTTTCTTAGCTTTCTTGATTACCCGTTCAATCACTAAACCATTATCTGATATGTCTAAAGTGGCTGAAAAATTCGGTTCAGGCGATTTATCAGAATCCATGCCTGTTCGCTCGAGAGACGAAATTGGTCAATTAGGTCAAGCCTTTAATACCTCGGTTGTGCAGTTGCGTAGCTTCCTCGAGGAACAACGCAATGAAGGTATTCGTTCTAAGCAATTGCAAGATAACATTGGTGATTTCTTGAATGTCGCCATGGATATCTCTGGTGGCGATCTGACCCGTAAAGGTAAAGTTTCTGAAGACGTACTTGGAAACGTTGTAGACGCTATTAACTTAATGACCGAAGAATTCGGGTATCTACTCAAAGATGTGCAATCAACCACCGAGCAAGTCAATAATGGAGCACGGCAATTAACCCACGCCAGCCGTAACATTGTGCAAGGTGCTGTAGCCCAAGAAGAAATCGCGCAACAAGCGCAATCGCAAGCCCTTTTGGTCAGTCAGCAAATTGAAGAAATGTCTGGTACTGCTGCCAATACCGCGTTGATTGCACAACGTACCCTCGATGCCAGCCGTGAAGGTCAGCAAGCTGTGCAAGAAACTTTGACTGGTATGAATGCCATTCGTCGCGAGGTCAGTAACATCTCGAAATCGGTTAAAAGCCTTTCGGATCGTTCGCTCGAGATTCAAGAAATCGTGGATACCATTTCGGGTATTGCTGCTCAAACAAACTTGCTTTCTTTAAATGCTGCGATTGAAGCTTCGGGTGCAGGTGAAGCTGGTGCGCGTTTTGCGATTGTGGCAGACGAAGTGCGTCGTTTGGCAGAAGATTCCGCTAAATCCACAAGCCGTGTCGCAGGTCTGATTAAGAGTATTCAAACCGAAATTCAGGGTTTGGTAATTGGTATTGAAGACGGTACAAAAGAAGTGGAACAAGGGTATAAAATCGCTTCACAAGCAGGTAATCAGCTCGAGCAGATTGCACAATTAGCACAACAATCCTCTGATTTCGCTTCGCAAATTTCCGAGGTAACCCGCAGCCAAGTAGGTCGCGTGCAATTGGTAACGCAAGCTGTGCAGAACATCGCTGAAACCGCGCAAGCGGCTCGTGAACAAAGCCAAAGCGGTCAGAATAATGCCGAGCAATTACGTCAACTCGCCCAAAACCTTGCCTCGAACCTCGAGCGTTTCCGTTTACCTGCCTAAAGGAGTGTAAAGCATGACTGCATTTGAGCAAGTAAATAACACTCAACAAACTGGTTTGGGTCGTTCGCGTGGTATGGGCAATTGGCTTAATAACTTAGCTGTGTTGTGGAAAATTGCTTTGATCGCTTTGGTCTTAGCCATTGGTATGCTTTTATTGGTGATTACAAGTTTAAGTTTTACTGCCGTTCTACGGTTTCATACCAATAATTTGTATAGTTTCATGCTTATTCCAATCAGTAGTTTACAAGAAGCTCGGTTGAAATCTATTGAGACAGTGCGAACACTCGAGGTACTAGATTCATCGCAGACAGTGTTAGATACCGAGCAAAAGCAAGGTGTTTTCGATCAAGCAAAAGATTATGCTAAGCAAATCAATGAGATCATTGATCGGTATAGTAAGGAATGGGTCACAACCACAAGCCCTGAATTTACAGCCATTTTACAAAAATATGGGCAACAAAAAGCCCAAGATAGCGAAGTTCTACAACTCAAAGAACTGAACGCCTTAAATACCCGTATGAACGCCACATTAGATGCTTTTATTAAAGCCAAAGGCAACACCCCTGTCGGCAGTGCCGAATTAACCAGTGGGTACTTTGAAATCAGTGATCGTTTACAAGATTTGATAAATCTCAATTTAGATTTTGCAAAACTATCTGACCAAGATGCAGCTATAGCTGGGCGTAACGGTGTTATTCTCGAGTTTGTTGTATTTGGCGTTGTACTTTTGGTAGGTATTGGTACTGTAGCATTGATTGCTCGCTCAATTACACAGCGTTTAGCAAAACTCGAAACAGCTGCTCGAGCTTTGCGTAGTGGTAATTTAGATTTTGAAGCTGATGTTTCTGGACGCGACGAAATTGGTTTGGTGTCTGGGGCTTTAAATACTTCGGTGGCACAGTTAAAGAATTTGCTCAGCGAACAAAACCTCGAGCGTGAACGTGGTATTGCTTTGCAAGCCAATGTTTCACAGTTCCTTGGTGTTGCTATGGATATTGCTGGTGGTGATTTAACCAAAAAAGGTCAGGTTACCGATGACGCACTTGGTAATGTGGTAGATGCAATTAATCTGATGACCGAAGAATTCGGTGCACTCCTTGGTAATGTACGGGCTGCGGCAAATCGGGTCTCGAGTGGCGCGAATACCATGACCGAAACCTCGCAGAGCATTCTTGGTAATGTGCAATCTCAAGCAGCTTTGGCTAAAGGAGCTGAATCGCAAACCAATCGTGTGGCACAAGCCATGCAGAGTTTGGCAATGACGGCTGATAAGGGTGCAACGGCTGCTCAATTTACCTTAGAAGCCTCGAGTGTTGGTACGCAAGCCGTGGCGCAAACCCGTGAGCAATTCACAGCCATTCGTACACAAATGCTTGAGATGGTGCAAGGTATGCAGAACTTGGCACAGCGCTCCGATGAGATTAACGAAGTGGTGCGTACCATTTCTCGTTTTGCTTCACAAACAAATCTTTTGGCACTTGGTGCGTCACTCGAGGCAGCAGGTGCTGGTTCGGCGGGTGCACGTTTCGGTGCTGTGGCAAATGCGGTGCGTACACTGGCAGATGATTCTGCAAAAGCCGCCAGTCGTATTACTGGTATCGTGAAAGATGTACAAACCGAAATTCAAAGCTTATCTGTGCGTGCCTCTGACGGTGCCACCCAAGTGCAAAAAGGTACTGAAATCGCAGCTCAAGCTGGTGAACGCTTAGACCGTATTTCCGATTTGGCAAAACAATCCTCTCAGGTGGCTCAAGACATTGCAGCCTTAGCAACTGAACAAGCAGAATCGGTCGAAGCTGTACGTGAAAATGTGACACAAATTGCCTTAACTGCTCAGACCACCGAAACTGGTACTCGTCAAGGTGGCGCGGCAGCTTCTGAGTTGCAAACCCTTTCGCAAAGCCTGACTCAAAGCCTCGAGCGTTTCCGTCTGCCGAGCGCAGCCAATTAAGAGAAATCATGACTGCTTATGCCCGCCCATCAGATTTAATCGAAAGTTTCCTCGCTGAAGCCTGGGAAACCACTGGTGAACTTGAATCGTCACCTTTTCTACTGGCTCATCCCGATGGTATTCGGCGATTAGTCGTGGCTTCGCATCGCTTAAAAGGCAGTGCTGGTTTGTACCAATTTTCTGAAATCTCGAGTTTAGCTGGTTTGTTAGAACGTGTTTTTGAAAGCGCCCATTTATTTGGTAACGAAGAACGGCGTTTAACCCTGGATTTCTCGGCACAAGTCACAGCTGTGCTGTCCGAAGCCCTCGAGCGCATTCAAACAGCTGGCGATGAAGGCGAACCTGGTTTGGCGTTGGCTGCCCTTGGTGGTGGCGATTTGTTGCAACGCTTACTGGCGTTTAATCCAACACATTTTCGCCGTAGTGAAGCACAAATGGGTGATAGCCAAGGTTTTATCGAAGAACTTGGTGATACCAACACCCAATCTGTTAACATAGATACCGCTGGGCAATTACGCGATGAATTACAACGCTTTTTTCGTCAACAACCCGATGTTTGGGAATATTTTGCCCCTGAAATGCTCGAGAATTTAGAATTGGTTTCACATGGTTTAGAAACCCTCGAGAAAGAAGATCCAACCCCTGCTATTAACGAGATGTTCCGTGGTTTTCACACAGTCAAAGGAGCAAGTTACTCAGTTGGTTGTAATCCGATTGGTCAATTAGCCCATCGTCTCGAGGATGCACTGGTGCTGATTCGTGATGGTCAAAGCACTTGGAATGACCAATTTGGTAATGCTGTTGCCCAAGGTATTGATGGTTTAAGCCGTATGATTGCTACTGCCGAAGGACGCGAAGTGGCACTGGCTGGGGCACTCGAGGCAACCCATCAAGCATTGGATGTTATTTTAGGGGTACAGCGTATTCCAGAACCTGTTGTTGCTCCAGCAGTACAAGTTAAACCTGTTACTCCAGCCCCGGCTGAACCAGAAAATACAGATCAAACCGCCAATGCTTCGTTGCGGGTTGGTGTTAATCGTCTCGAGCGAGTGCTCAATTTATCGGGTGAAGTGCTGTTAACCCGTGCTCGTTTTGATAATTTTTCCCGCCGACTCGAGGATTTATCTGATTTGTTAGCAGGTAGCCGCGCTCGTCTTGAAAAAACCAGTGCAGATATCACCGAGCGTTTTGGCAATCCCAAATTTATGGCAACCGAAGAACTCGAAACACCACTCGAGCCAGAGTTACCTGCCGAACCACAAAGCCAATTGGTCGAAGATGTGCAAGCCATGTTTTCCGAACTTGAATTTGATCGTTACGACGACACCAGCTTAATTGCTCGTGGTGTTGCCGAGTTAACCGCCGACATTGGCGAGTTGCAAAACCAACTCGAGGATTTAGGGCGCGGCTTTAAACGCGAAACCCAAGATTTCGAGAAACTTACGCGTTCATTGCGTTTAGAAGCAGGTCGTTTACGGCTTGTGCCACTCTCGAGGTTATACCAGCGTTTACGTCGCCAAGTGCGAAGCACCAGCCAAGCTGTGGATAAACTGGTGCGCCTTGAACTCAGTGGTGAAAATGTTGAAATTGATAATTTGGTACTCGAGAATCTGCTCGATCCATTTATTCACCTTGTCAACAACGCTGTTATTCACGGTATCGAAGCCCCCGATCAGCGTCGCCGTCGGGGTAAAGATGCCAATGGGTTAGTGCGCGTTAGTGCCATGCGGCGCGGTGCTAACTTAATTATTGAAATCCAAGACGATGGCGCAGGTATTGACCTTGAAACAGTCAAACGCAAAGCCCTCGAGCGCAACTTAAAAACCCCCCAAGAACTGGCTGTCATGACCGAGGAAGCTGCCGCTGAACTGATTTTCCTACCTGGTTTATCCACTGCCTCGAGCATTTCAGATCGGGCTGGTCGTGGTGTGGGTATGGATGTGGTAGCCAACAATATTCGCCGCTTAAATGGCGCTGTTTCAATCCAAACCGAAATAGGGTTTGGTACGCGTTTTACCCTGCGTATCCCAGCCAATTTAATTGTTTCCGATATTCTTGGTGTCAAAGTTTCAGGTGAACACTTTGCTGTGCCCGCCGAAACTGTTCGGGCATTACGTAGCTTAGACATGCGCGATGTCAAAACCCGCCCTACCCCAGAAGGGATTGAGCGCTACTTCCAATTACAAAACGAAGATTTCACCCTCAGCCACCTTGCCGATATTCTCGAGTTACCACGCAGTATCAACGATAGCAAACGCTTAAACGTGATGATTCTCGAAAGCGAAGCAGGACGTTTAGCCTACGAAGTAGACACCATGATCGGACTCGAGCAAGCTGTGGTCAGGCAACTTGATGCGCCATTTGATCAAATTGCCCATATCTCAGGTGCATCGGTCAGTGCCGAAGGTGATGTTATTTTGATGCTCGATCCAAACGGTTTAGCCAAGCTCGAGCGTGGTGAAATCAACGCACCTGCCACCATCCAAGTTCAGCGCCGCACCCGTATGCTCTTAGTAGACGATTCCTTATCGGTACGTAAAGTGGTTTCTGGTTTGCTCACCCGTATGGGTTGCGATGTGATTACCGCCTCGGATGGCGAAGAAGCCTTAACCATTATCACAGGCGATCTCGAGTTTGATGCGATTATCACCGATCTTGAAATGCCTCGCAAAAGCGGTTTCGAGTTGCTTGATGAACTGCGCCGCCGCCCAGCCTTTGCTAAACTACCCGTAGCCATGCTCACCACCCGTGCCAGTGATAAACACCGCGAATTTGCTTTAGCCCTTGGTGTTTCCGAATACTTCTCTAAACCCATAGATGAAGCCCGTCTCGAGCGTTTCTTATTACGTGTTCGCAGTGAACAAAATACAAGTTTATTTAACTTCACCGATATCGCGCAATTACATCTGGAGGACGCATGAAAGCTATGATTGTCAGTGCTGACACAGCACGCGTACAGATGTTAGCTGTGCCTCTCAAAGCCAATGATTTCCAAGTCGAAATGGCATCTACTGCCATGCACGCTGCCAGTATGCTCGAGCGTTCACAACCCGATGTGATTATCTGCGAAGCTGTGCTCAGCGATATGAGTGGTTGCGATTTACACGAAATTATTCGCGGCGACCCCAGTTTAGTCACCACTGGCTTTATTTTACTTGCTCCCGAGAAACCGGCTGAGTTTGAAATGCGTAAACACGACTTGGTTATGAACCCAAATTCCAATCCAACCGATATTGCTTTAATTGCTAAACGCCTTGTCCAAGAAGTCTTAACCCAAGTCAACAGCGAAATCCGTGCCAGTCAAGAACGTGCTCCCAGTATTGGTGGTTCACTTGACGATGCCGATTTATTAAATTTGGTGCAATGGTTAGCCAAATCCAATAGCACAGGCAAACTGGTTATTCACATGGATGGCGCATATGGTGGCATATACTTTTCTCAAGGTAGACCAACCCATGCCGAATACAATGGACGTATTGGCGAAGAAGCCGTGATTCGCTTATTTGGACAAGCCAGCCATGCCATTCAAGGACATTTCTCTTTTGAAAAACTCGAGCCAGACGCGCTTGACTTGCAAACCAGAACCATTCGCAAATCCCTATTCCAATTATTGATGGAACTCGCCAACTTTGAAAGCGTCTCGAGATAACATCGGAGAAAATAACATATGAAAATTTTAATCGTAGATGACTCCGTAAGCGTTCGCAAAGCCCTCGAGCGTTTGCTTGCCCCGCGCCAATACCATGTTTTAAGTGCCTCGAGTGCCGAGCATGCGATGGAATTAATCAGCAATGATGTGCCACAACTGATTATTGCTGATGTCGTGATGCCAAACATGAACGGCTTTGAGCTAACCGCAAAACTCAAAAGTTTAGATCGTTTAAGACACGTTCCTGTGCTTTTAATTAGCGGTATTGTCGATGCTGCTGTCACTGCCCAAGCCAAAGAAGCTGGTGCAGAAGGCGTGGTCAGTAAACCATTCACCCCAGAAGATTTATTCCCACGTATAGATGCGGCTCTTGCCAAAGCAGGGCAAGCCGAAGTTCAAGAACCACTGGCGACACTCGAGCCAATTGATATTCCAGAAGTTGTCGAAATCGCCCCAAAGGTAAATACAGGTCATGGTGTGGATTTCAGCAATCACCTTGCCCCTTTCCTTGAGAAACCAGAAGTCGAAACAGTGCTGATTGTTGCCACCACCGTAGATGCTAGTGTGCTTGCCGAACATGGTAAACCACTCGACGAAGCCCCATTGATTGGTACGTATGTTCGGACTTTAACCAGCATTTCCAATGGTTTAGGTATCAACTTAGGAGGCGAGGATTTACATAGTTTCTCGCTCGAGTATCAAGGCAAAAGCTTATTGGTCAGCCGCATTAACGATACCAGTGCCATTGCCTTAATTGTCAACGCACCAAGCGTACCAAGTACTGTGCGTTATCTTGCCACTCGTCAAATGCCAAGCCTGCAACAAGCCTTCGCATAACCGTGGAAAGCCAGCCATTCTCGAGATTATCTATCGTTTACGACGCAATTTTTGCTGATGTCGAATACACCGATTGGTGCGAGTTTAGTCTCGAGGTACTCCAAGAACTTGGTTGGCTTGAAGCAAAAACAGGATATAAACTGCTCGATGTTGCTTGTGGAACAGGCAACAGTGCTCTGCCCTATCTTGAACGAGGATTTATTGTTTCAGGAGCCGATGCCAGCGCTGATATGCTCGAGATTGCTAAGCAAAAATTAGACAATGCATCATTATTTCAACAAAGTTTTCTTGAGTTAAACACAGGTCAGCAATACAAAATCATCACTTGTCTATTTGATAGTTTAAATAATTTGCTTGCACCAACCGATCTTGAAAATGCACTACAAAGAATTTATTTGCACCTCGAGTCAGAAGGGGTTTTTGTCTTTGATTGCAACACCCCACTTGGTGTTACAGACCTCTGGGATGATAACGAATTCAAAGGCGAAGTCCGCCTCGAGAATGGCTTAGCGCATTACCATTGGACACACCAAGCCTTAGAACCCAACCTCGGTGAGGTAACAGCCCAAATCTGGATTATGGACACCCAAGGGGCATTACAACAAGAATTCAGCGAAACCCATCTTGAACGAGGTTACACCCATACCCAACTCGAGACACTGCTACAAGCTGTTGGTTTTGCCGAAACACATTTTTACGAATACCCAGATGGCGCAGATGTCACCAGTCAAACCCCACGCTTTTGGGGGTTCGCTAAAAAAACATGATTGCTCAAAATTTTTGCTTGCCTAAAACAAAAAGACGAAGGCAGCCTGCACCTTCGTCTTTAATCTTTGAACTTTTTACCTGACCTTAAAGCACATCATCACGAATACAAGCTTTGAAATGCCCAGGTGCCACTTCTTTTAATTCGGGAATGGTGTGTTCGCATTCGGTAATTTTGTAACGGCAACGAGTACGGAAAACACAACCACTTGGTGGATTAATTGGCGAAGGAATATCACCCTCGAGAATAATGCGTTCACGCTTAATGGTTGGATCAGGAATAGGCGCAGCCGACAACAAAGCCTCTGTGTATGGGTGCTTGGGATTGGTGTACAACTCGCGGCTCGGCGCAATTTCCATAATCCGCCCGAGGTACATCACCACAACGCGGTCGCAGATATACTCCACAACTGATAAATCGTGAGCAATAAACAACATGGTTAAACCAAGATCGCGTTGCAAATCCTCGAGCAAATTGACCACTTGCGCTTGAATACTGACATCCAAAGCCGAAACAGGTTCGTCTGCCACAATAAATTTTGGGTCTACAGCTAATGCTCGAGCAATACCAATACGTTGACGTTGCCCGCCGCTAAATTCGTGCGGATAACGCCGCATATGATCTGGACTAAGCCCAACTCGACGCAACAAATCCGCCACGCGATCCACTCGAGCTTGACCTTTAGCCAAATTATGAATCAGCAAAGCCTCACCAATGATATCGCCCACTGTCATACGCGGATTCAAACTGGCAAATGGGTCTTGGAAAATAATTTGCATTTCCTTGCGGTACTCACGCATCTCGGATTTCGAGAGCTTCACCACATCCACGCCATTAAACTTCACTTCGCCAGAAGTTGGTTCAATTAAACGCAGCAACGCACGTCCAGCTGTGGTTTTACCACTACCAGACTCACCCACCAAACCAAGCACTTCGCCTTTAGCAATCTTAAAAGAAACATCGCTCACGGCTTTGACATTCGCCACAACTCGAGACAACAAACCACCACGAATTGGGAAGTACTTAACCAAATTATTGACTTCTAAAAGCGGCATTTCGGTTGTGTTAACAGGTTTTTTATCAAGCATCGGTGCAGTCATGATCAAAGCTCCTTCCAGCGAATGCAGCGGCTCATATGCCCACTACCAGTATCCTCGAGAGCCGGAATGGCTTCTTTACAAGCATCAATTGCGAATTTGCAACGCGGATGAAAAGCACAACCACTTGGTAAGTACAACGGATTTGGCACATTACCAGGAATTGCCTCGAGCCGTTTTTGATCCACCACACCATGATCTACCCGAGGAATACTATTGAGCAAACCCATGGTGTACGGATGCTTTGGTTGTTTGAAAATCTCAACCACATCGCCTTCTTCGACCACACGCCCACCATACATCACCACAACACGATCAGCCATTTCAGCCACCACACCAAGGTTATGGGTGATAAACAAAATACTCATACCGATCTCGCGTTGCAACTTACGCATCAAATCAAGAATCTGGGCTTGAATCGTCACATCCAAAGCCGTGGTTGGTTCATCAGCAATCAAGAGTGCTGGATTACAAGACAATGCCATCGCAATCATTACCCGTTGACGCATACCACCCGACATCTGATGCGGATAATTGGTCACACGACGACGCGCCTCTGGAATACCCACCAACTCGAGCATGGTAATAGCCACTTCCATCGCTTCTTTTTTGGTTTTCCCTTGATGCAACACCACTGCCTCAGCAATTTGGTCACCAACGGTATACACGGGGTTTAAGCTGGTCATGGGTTCTTGGAAAATCATCGAAACTTCGTTACCACGAATTTTTCGCATTTCTGCTTCGGACAGCTTGGTTAAATCCCTTGGCGTACCATCACGACCACGGAAAATAACGGTGCCATCAACAATTTTACCCGGAGGGCTAGGGATCAGCCGCATAATACTCAGGCTTGTAACACTCTTACCACTACCCGATTCACCCACCACTGCCAGTGTTTCACCTTTTTGAATATGAAAAGTGACACCATCAACGCTTTTGACCACACCTTCATCAGTGTAAAAATACGTTTTTAAGTTATTCACCTCGACCAGCGTCTCACTGCTACTCGGCACATTAGCCATAATTAAATTCCTCCAAAAAAGATGAGCGTAAGTGTAACATTATTGGCGTTTACGTGGGTCAAAAGCATCACGCAAGCCGTCTCCAAGAAATTGCCAACATAACACAGCAAGTACAATAAAGAACCCCGGAATCAACATCCACGGACGATAAATAATACTGGCGAAACCACCCTCTTGAGCTTGGTTAATCATTGAACCCCAACTTGAATATGGTTCACGAATACCTTTACCCAAAAAGGAAAGCCCTGATTCTGCAAGAATTGCACTCGGAATACCCAAAGATAAATTCACAATTAGCAAAGAGAATGTGATTGGTAACATATGAATACCAATAATTCGTGCTTCTTTAGCGCCAAGGCTAGTAGCCGCTTGTACCATGTCAGACTCACGCAATGCACTGATTTGAGAACGAACAGTTCGTGCTAAACCACCCCATCCAATAAAGCCAAGTAGAAAAATAATGCCATAAAAAACCAGTATTGGATCTAAATCTTGGGGTAACACAGAGGTTAGTGTGAGCAACAAAAACAGTGATGGGATTGCTCCAATAATTTCAACTAAACGCATAATGACATTATCAACCCATCCGCCGTAATAACCAGCTATACCACCGAATATCAATCCAAGTGTAGTTGAAAGTGTCACTGCAAAAATACCAATAGTTAAACTGACAGCAGCCCCATACCAAAGTCTCGAGAACACATCACGTCCATACAAATCTGCACCCATAATAAAGATATTACACGGCTGACTGACACCAAATAATCGAATGTTTGTTGGGATAAGAAAGAACAGATTATATGGTTGATCCGGACGAGGCATCATAAATTGAACTGGACATTTGATATCTTTTTGATCAATAAATGTTTGAGCAAAAGTCACAGGATCAAGATCTTGTTTTGTTGCATAAACAAAAGGTGCTGTTAAACGACCAGATTCATCAAAAAAATGTACTCGTGTTGGTGGATGGAATCGCGTGATATTTGAAGTACTGTACTCCGCTAAACCATATGGTGAAATAAATGGAGAAAAAATTGTACCGATATACATTGCCAGCAAAATCATGCCACCAAATAAAGCTAGTTGGTGTTTACGAAATTGTTCCCAGACAACCTGCGTCCGAGATTTAGCATATGGCGCCATGCCTTCACGAGCATCTGGATTTAAAGAAGAAGTACTCATCAGAAATACCTAATTCGCGGATCAACCACCGCAAGTAAAAAGTCAGAAATCAAATTACCGATCACCAATAAGACTAAAGAAACAGCAGTTGTGCTGAGTAACACGTAGATATCTTGGCTGTTAATTGCCTCAAGAAAAACTGGGGTTAGACCAGGCCAATTAAAAACCACTTCGATAAATCCAGCGCCTGAAAGTATAGCTGGCAATAAGCCCCCTATACCCGCAATAAATGGCGTGAGTGCATTTCGCAATGTATGTTTATAAATGACAGTACGCTCAGCTAAGCCTTTTGCCCTCGCTGTTCGCACAAAGTCTTGATTTAAAAACTCGAGCATCTGAGCACGAAAAGTTCGGGATAGCCCAGCAATGTCACCAATCAGTAAGGCTAACATAGGTGCCATGATATGCCAGAGAATATCTAAGAATTTACCAATGAAACTGAGTGAATCAAAATTTTCAGAGGTCATACCACCAACGGGTAATAAAAACGTTCCTGTCTGTAATTTAAATGATACAAGAGCAAAAATAATTAGTAATGCCAGAAAAAAAGAAGGAAATCCAATAAAGAAATATGAAATTAAGCTAATCACTTTATCGCCTAAACTGTATTGCCGGATCGCCCCATAGATTCCTATTGGAACCGCAATTAAATACAACAAAATAAGTTCACCAAATACCAGCATAGCGCTATTGGCAATTTTAGGCGCGATTAAATCCCAGACAGCAATATTGCTATCAAACGAAATACCAAGATTGCCTGTCACAAAATTACCAAGCCAGCGTATATATTGTTCTGGTAAACTTTTGTCCAAACCAAATTGACGTTCAAGACGTTCGATAGTTGCTGCTGTTGTACGAACATCCAATTTGCGTTCATCCAAGAAATTACCTGGCGCAGCTTGAATAACAAGGAATGTCAACATAGTTGCCCCAATAAAGACAGGGATTAGGTTGAGAAAACGTCGAAGTATAAATCCTAGCATTTCAGTCTCTCTTATTTTTTGCGTGACCGAGGGCGGGAAAATTCCCGCCCTCGAGAGATTGCTTAAATTATTGTGCAATCCAAGTTAAGTCAATATTGCGTGAGCCATTGACTGAGTTTCCAATGGTTGTCGCATATTCGCCACGAACGCGGGAGTTCCATGTGAAGTGTACATTTGGTGAAACCAAGTAAACCCACGCTTGTTCAGCACTTTGTGTATCTTGAACTTCTCGAGTAATGGCAACACGCTTTGCAGTATCCAGTTCTTGGCGACCACGTGCGTACAAAGCTGTAACTTTGGTTTCCCAAGCAGCAAGGCATGTTCCTGAACCGTTAAAGGCATGTAAGTTGGTACCACATGGTTCAACATTTGAACCCAATGGGTAAACACGGCTACCACCAGACAGACCAAGCAAAATAGCATCGAATTTACGGTCATCGCCTGTTGAAAGCAACTGTGCTACTAATGTGTTGAAGTCAATTGGACGGAAGTTGACTTTCACACCAGCTTTCTTCGCTTCGTCAGCAAAAATCTTTGAATATGCTTCACGAGTTGTATTACCAGCATTGGTTGACAAATCGAACTCGAGTACTTTACCTTCGCGGTTAACTAAGTAACCATCTGCATTTTTCTTGGTAAAACCAAGTTTGCCAAGTAATTCAGTAGCAGCTTCGAGATTGTAATCATATTTTTTAGCTGTTGGTGAAACCCATTGCGTAAAGGCAGCATAAACACTTGTGTACGCTGGTTGACCTAAACCGCCAAGTACGATGTTAATCATTGCAGCACGGTTAGTAATGTGGCTCATAGCACGGCGGAAGTTTGAATCACGGAAGATTTTTTGTTTAAACGGATCAGATTTGCGATTCCAGTTCCAAACAATCCATTGGCTGCTGGCTGCTGCACTGACATTTGGACGCAGCACAGCTTTCAACCCGCCTGAGTCCGTAGACGCTTTGATCTGACGTAAATCGTCGGCATTACGAACGCCGAAGGTATCAAGATTACCTGCAAGGTAAGCTGCAAATGCAGCATTTTGATCTTTGACAATAGTGTAGTTGTAACCATCTAAGTATGGAAGTGCACCACCAGCAGAGTCTTTATTCCATTCACCATAGGTAGCACTACGTTCAAATGTAGCACGTTCACCAGCACGGTAACCTGTTGGTTTCCACTGACCAGAGAATACCAATTCTTCTGGTTTTGTTGCCAAAGACCACATGGCTTTGATACCTGCTGCGCCTTTACTGGCATAAACAGGAGCAAAAATGTGGGAAGGCCAAGGATCATACGCGGCTGTAGCGATTGCATCAACATCTACCGTTGGAAAGACGATTTTAATTGTATCGTTATCGACTTTAGAGATCACAATTGGTTTTTCATTGATAAAGAAGCTATCGTAACTGTTACTGCCAACATCTTCATCTGTGTGGATTTTAAAAGTTGTAACCCAATCGTCTGCAACGATAGGTTTACCATCTGACCACTTCATACCTTTACGGATGTTAACTGTCCAAACAAGTTTATCCTTAGAGACTGTATAGCTTGAAGCCATATAAGGAATATATTCGCCTGCTGCTGGATCAAAGCGGAAAAATCCACCAGCCGACATCACATCAGGAAGATTGGTCGCTTCTGCTGTTGTAAACGGGTTATAGGTCTTAAACTCCGAAATCGAAAAATCGCGGTACGTACCCCCACGTTTTGCTTCGGCTGGAGCTGTAACGCTCCATTTTGCTGGGTGAACAAACGCTTGTGCTGCGGCGCTGCTGCCCAACGCCATTGCAGCTAATGCTACTAGTGCTTTCTTCATGCCATCCTCCTAAAGTTTAGCTGACCAAGGTTTGGTCGGTCTTGCTCGAGTGCAGAGATTCTGAACTGAGTTCAAGAGTTGTGCTAACGTTGTTGAGAATATCAGGCTGGTGTTTGAACGTCAAGCTATTTGGCTTAGTGAATTTTAACGTATACGACGCTTAAATAGTCTTTTCTTGACACAACCTTGACACAAAAAGGGCAGACAAAAACCTCGAGCCTTTATACTCGAGGTTTTAAAAATAGTATAATGGGAGTTACAGACGAATTAAATTGAGTGCAATTGCAAGAACAATAAATGCCGCACCACAGTAAATGGTTAGGTTTACAAGCACACCACCTGTACCGCGTCCGCTCATAAAGTCCGATGCACCACCACCACCAAGACTACCTGATAAACCACCTTGTTTTGGTTCTTGGAGAATGACAAAGTAAATCATGATTGCTGCAACGAGCAAGAAGATAATCAGTAGGAGTGTAAATAAAATTGCCATAAGTTCCTTATCTAAAACATTTAGGTGCTTGTGGTGCCGAAGGGGGGACTCGAACCCCCACGGTTTCCCGTCCGATTTTGAGTCGGGTGCGTCTACCAATTCCGCCACTTCGGCTGACACGACTTACCACTTGGTAGCCGTGGGAGTGTATCACCTTGTTTGCTTTTCGGCAAGGGTATTTTTGGTTAGTTTACTTAAACTCGAGTTAAAAATTAAAACCCAATGGCTTTTAGGTACTCGAGAAAAGGGGCACTGCCTGTTAGTAGGGCGATCAATGCACCAATAGCAAGCGACGGTCCAAATGGCATAACACTTTCGCCACCTCGAACTTTATGAATAATGCCGATGACTGCACCAATGGCG
>JAAFIG010000022.1 GCA_013298595.1 Deinococcales bacterium
GGTTTTTGAGGAAATCAACGACTTCGTTTAATTCTTCTTTGGCTTCGTCGCAACCAGCTACTTCTTTAAATGTGGTGTTTGGTTTCTCAACTTGTTTCGCTCGAGATTTCCCAAAACTCATCGCGCCACTTGTACCACCACGCATTCCTCGGATGGTGAACCACAAGAACACCCCTAAAATCAGCAGGGGAATCAAGCTCGAGAGAATCGCAAACCAACTAAAACCACCCATTTCACGCACACTGACATCGGGTACACCTTGTGCGACTAAGTAACTTGGTTTTGCCCAATTATCCTCGGTGGTGGTGGTGGTACGGTATTTGGTTGCGACTGGTTTGGTGTCTTTGAGGCTAAACTCGAGTTCAACAACCTGAGCACTTTGTCGTCCGATGGTCACACTGGTGACTTTGCCTGCTCGTACCGCTTGGGCAAATTCAAATAAGGCTTTTTCATTTGAAGCTGTTCCAGATCGCAAGTTGACGCTGACAATCAGCACTAAAGCAATTGCTAATAGCATTGCCATCCAGATATTGATGATTGGACGCTTCATAGTCAATTAGCATACTGCTACAACTGCCAAACAATGTGTGATGTTTGACTCAAGATCACTTCAGGAAGCATTGCTTATCTTTGATACACACGTTCTCCACCAACCCATGTCTCGAGTACGGTTTCTTCTCGAGCCAAAGTAAATAAGGCGGCTAGGCTGGCTTCTGTGCTTGGGCTGCGAGCTAGTGTCGCCTCGAGCGTACTGCCTTGAAGAGCTTTTAACACAACAAAATCGGCTTGTTTACCAGTTGCAAAACTGCCAACAACATCCCCTAACTCGAGAGCATCTGCGCCTGCTTGGGTGGCTAAGTACAAAAGTTGCGTAGGTGTTAAACGCATTTCTTGGCGAAGCATTTGCATTTGGTACGCCTCGAGTCCTTCTTTAAGGATACTAAAACCTGTACCACCACCAACATCTGACCCAAGGGCAACTCGGACATTGTGCTCGAGATGGGTTTTTAATGGAAATAAGCCACTACCAATAAAAGCGTTACTGCTGGCGCAATGTGCCACACTCGAGCCAGCTTTTGCCATACGCCTAAGTTCGGAGATGCTAGGGTGAACACTATGGGCAAAAATACTTTGTCTTCGCACCAAGTTATGGCGTTCGTATGCTTCGAGATAATCGGTGGCACCAGCAAGTTTTTTAACCACGTCTATTTCGCTGGGGTTTTCGTTGATGTGGGTGTGGAATAACACACCCTTTTTCATCTCGAGCAATGTTTGGCAAACTGCCAGCATGTCATCCGAGCAAGACAAAGCAAAACGTGGCATGACAGCGTAACGTAAACGCCCTATACCATGCCAACACTCGAGTAAACGCTGCCCCGCAGTCAAGGCAGCTTGGGGTTCTTGGTGCAATTTAGGGCGTAGTTCACGGTCTGATAACACCATGCCGCTCGAGATTCGCAAACCGCTTTGGTGGGCTTCATCAAAAAAAGCGTGCATAGCAGCTTCAAAATGTGCCCCAAAGACTAAAGCTGTGGTTGTGCCATTTTGTGCCAGTAAGCGCAAAAAATCCTTGGCTAATTCCCGAGCTAATGTCGCATCCTCGAGTGATTCTTCAAAAGGTAGCGTTCGGGTTTCTAACCACTCGAGCAGTTGTAAACCCATTGCGCCAATCACCGAAACTTGTGGGAAATGCACATGGCAATCTATAAACCCAGGCAAAATAAAGGCATTTTTGTACTCGAGTCGGGTTGCGTTAGGGAATTGTGGACTCAGTTGACTGTACAAACCAACTGCTAAAATACCAGTGTCATCAAAGACCAGTGCGCCATCAGTAAATGCCTCGAGTGCCTCTGCAACTTGAAAAGCATGATGTGGTGTATGGAGAACCATTCCCCGAATAAGCTTCATATCTCGAGTCTACCGCACCCAGCAAATGTAGCGTTGCACCGAATTGAGTACAGTTTTTCTGGACAAGAGATTGACAGCAGCCGCTTGCTTCCGTAGAATCCCCAAGAATTACTTAACGGAACAAACGCTTGTCTGGCAAAAATGACACCAAGCCATAACCGTTATTATAGGAGGATGGGATGAAGAAACGTTACTTAGGTTTAGCAGTATTGGCAGCACTCGCAATGGGTGCAGAAGCGCAAAACAAAGGCGTTATTAAAATCGCCTCTCAAACACCACTTAGCGGTGGTCAATCGAAACTCGGCGTTGCCATCAGCAATGGTGTACGTCAGGCAATTGATGATGAAGGAAAACTCATCACTTCCCTTGGCTACAAACTCGAATATGCTCCATTTGACGACCAAGCAAAATCCGAACAAGGTGTCGCTAATGCAAACCGTATGATTAACGACAACGATATTCTCGGTGTTGTTGGTCACTTGAACAGCGGTGTAGCAATTCCTTCCAGCGAAGTGTATGCTCGTGTTGGCTTAGCGATGGTGTCACCAGCCAATACCAACCCACTTGTTACAGATCGTAAATCCACTGTCAATGTTGCCAGCCGTATTTGCGGACGTGACGACGTACAAGGACCAGCAGGCGCTGATTTTATTGTACAAACCCTCAAAGCCAAAAAGATTTACGTCATCAATGACAAAACAGCTTACGGCGAAGGTTTAGCTGCTGCGTTTGATGCGCGTGCCAAAGCCCTTGGAGCAACCACCACACCAATTGGTATTGAAGCTTCTGAACGTGACTTCGCCAGTGTTCTTAACCGTGCTGCTGCCGAAAAACCAGACGTTGTTTACTACGCAGGTATCTACGACCAAGGTGGTCCTTTGCTCAAGCAAATGCGCGCTAAAGGTCTGAAACAACCATTCGTTGGTGGCGACGGTTTAGACGGTTCCGACTTACAAGCCCTTGGTGGACCAGAAAACATGAAAAATGTTTACTTCACCACCACCGCAGTACCACTCTCGAGCTTACCAGCCGCAAAGAGCTTTGCAGAGCGTTACAACAAGAAATTTGATGTCACAGCCGAAGGTTACGCAGCTTATGGTTACGATTCTGCTCGTGTTATCATCCGTGCAATCTCGAGTGCTGCCCGTAAAGGCAAACCAAGCCGTGAAGCAGTAGCTGCTGCTGTTCGTCAAGTGAAATTCCAAGGTATTACTGGTCCAATTTCGTTCAACAATCGTGGCGATTTGCCAGTTGCCAAATACGTCATTGTTTCAGCTCAAGCAGATTACAACGATAACAAAGTCAATAAGATTGTTACTGTTGCTGCACCAACACCAGACCTGAAGTAAATCTAAGTCACTCACAATAAAGGACGGGGAAACCCGTCCTTTCGTCGTTTTAGAATCCAAGAGGTTAATGATGTCAGCAGAATTATTCTTTGGTTTGTTACCAATTACCGTTGTGGACGGTTTATCAATTGGTTTGATGTACGCCATGATTGCCTTGGGATACACCATGGTTTATGGTGTGCTCGAGTTTATCAATTTCGCTCATTCAGAAATTTTTATGGTTGGGGCTGTAGTTGGTGTTGAATTACTCGTCAATTTATTAGTACCGACAGGTCTACATCCATTATTTCAATTAGTGATTGCTATTGTTGTTGCGGCGGCTGTTGCAGGCGCACTGGCTGTTGCTATAGAACGCGTGGCGTATCGTCCATTGCGAGTCCGTAATGCTCCTAAATTGGTGCCACTTATTTCTGCTATTGGGATGAGTTTGTTACTGATAGATGTCATGCGTTTAATTCTCAATCCAGCCAATCCAAATCGTCCATTTCCAACCGCTGGCTCGTACGATTTTTTTAGTCAACAGCTCGACCTTGGTTTTGTTGCTATTAACTTTAAGACCATCACAGTCTTTGTAGTTGTGATGCTGATGTTAGCAGGGTTGGTATACTTAGTGAATTACACCAATCTTGGACGGGCTATTCGTGCAGTTGCCCAGGATCAAAGTACCTCGAGTTTAATGGGTATTAACGTATCAAATATCATTGTGCTGACATTCTTTATTGGTGGTGCACTCGGTGGTGTTGCAGGCGTACTTTACGCTCTCAAATACGGCGTGGCATCACCTGTGATGGGTTTTATTCCTGGCTTAAAAGCCTTCACAGCAGCTGTGCTTGGTGGTATTGGCAGTATTCCAGGTGCTGTAGTTGGAGGTTTAATTCTAGGTTTACTCGAGACATTAGCTGGTACATACTTACCACTTATGACACAAGATCAAATTGGTACAGAATATAAAGACATTGTGGCATTTGGTTTGTTAATCGCTATTTTGATTTTTAAACCAGCAGGTTTGTTAGGAAAGGCGGTGGCAGAAAAAGTATGAAACACACAGCTTCCCTTCCTGATCGCAGTATGTTACTGATCGCTTCAACCATTATTAGTGGCATTATTGCTTATGTGATGATCTTACAAAAGAATAATATCGAAAGTTATTTTGTCACCCCCGTTGTTATGTTCTTTTGCTTTAACTTGTATTTTGCAAGTGCTTGGAATGTTTCTCGAGTAGCTAAAATTGTGGCTTTTGTTGGTGTGCTATTCATTGGTATTCCAATGATTGGTTTTACTAATTCTTTGTACTTACAAGTTGCAGTGACCATTTGTATTTTCGCAGCAATGTCACTTGGTTTAAATGTGGTGGTTGGTTTTGCAGGTCTGCTTGACCTTGGTTACGCAGCTTTTTTTGCTGTTGGTGCGTACCTTTGGGCAATTTTTGGTGGTACTCAAGCCAACGAATTTATTGCAGGAAACCTCTTTCCGCTTAATGGTAATTTAGTATTTATTTTTATTCCAATTGCCTTATTTGTTGCTGCGGGTGTTGGTGCATTGCTCGGTTTACCTGTACTCAAAGTTAAAGGCGATTACCTTGCTATTATTACCCTAGGACTTGGCGAAGTGATTCGCGTGCTAGCAAATAACCTGAATAAACCAATTAACATCACCAACGGTTCACAAGGTGTTCGTATCGCCCCAAACCCAGAAACAAGTCCGTTGGCATTTATTACCGTGCCGCTTTCTGAGGCTACAGGCATCCCATTTTTTCAAATGCAATTAACCATGTATTACGTATTGGTGTTGTTAGTCGTACTGGCTGTTGTTATTTTCACCAGTCGTTTAGATAACTCGAGAATCGGACGGGCTTGGGTGGCTATGCGTGAAGATGAAGTCGCAGCTCAGGCTATGGGCATTCCTTTGGTTCGTACTAAACTTATTGCTTTTGCCACTGGTGCTAGTTTTGCTGGTGCCATGGGTGTTTTATATGCGGCTGTGATTGGTTTTATCAACCCAAACGATTTCAACTTTGAACGTAGTACACAAATTCTTGCCATGGTTGTCCTTGGTGGGCTTGGCAGTATTCCGGGTGTCATTTTTGGAGCTGCTATTGTTGTCAGCCTGAATCAATTAGTGTTAGTCGAAATTAGTCGTGTGATTGGCTTGTTAAACTTACCGCCTCGTTTTGACCCAACCCAATATCAACAACTTATTTATGGCGTTATCCTCATTTCTATGATGATTGTGCGCCCTAAAGGGCTGATACCGGCGAAACGCAACCCTGCGAAACTCGAGAATCTCGAGCATGGCGAGTTAGCAAAAGGGGTGAAATAATGCTGCTAAATGTTGAAAAAGCTCGTAAAGTTTTCGGTGGTTTGGTCGCAGTCAACGATGTGACTTTTCAGGTACCTGAAAAAACCATTATCAGTGTGATTGGTCCTAATGGCGCGGGTAAAACCACATTTTTTAACATGATCACAGGAATTTACCAACCTACTTCTGGGGTTATTAATTTTGATGGTAAAAGCCTGATTGGTTTACGACCAGACGAAGTTACAACCAAAGGAATTGCTCGAACATTTCAAAATATTCGCTTATTTGGTGCAATGACCACCCTCGAGAATGTTCTGGTTGGACGGCATAGCCGAGCTAAAACCAGTTATTTAGATGCGATTTTGCATAACAGCACTTATAAAGCTGATGAACGAGCTGGGTTGTTGCGGGCTAAAGAATTACTCGAGTTTGTTGGCTTACTCGATAAACGCGATGAACTGGCTGCTAATTTGCCTTATGGTGAGCAGCGTCGGCTTGAAATTGCTCGAGCACTTGCCACCAATCCAAAATTGATTTTGCTGGATGAACCAACGGCTGGTATGAACCCTCAAGAAACTGAGGCAACCAAGCATTTGATTCGACGTTTACGTGATGACCAAGGAATTACTGTGGTTTTAATCGAACACGACATGCGCGTGGTCATGACCATTTCAGATAATGTGACTGTGCTTGATTATGGCACTAAAATTGCCGAGGGTTTACCCCATGAAGTGCGTAACAACCCACAAGTCATCGAAGCGTATCTTGGGCGTGGCGCTGCCGCTGGTGAATTCGGCAAAACCGCTGAAGGAGGCGAAGCTGCATGAGTGAACTAATGCTCGAGATTTCGGATTTACACACGTATTATGGGCAAATTCATGCACTCAAGGGGTTGTCTTTTACCGTTGCTAAAGGTGAAATTGTTTGTTTGATTGGTGGTAATGGTGCTGGTAAAACCACAACCCTACGAACCATTAGTATGCTCAAACCACCTAAGCAAGGTTTTGTGAAGTACAAAGGGCAAAGCCTCAATAGCATTGCACCACACGAAATTGTCAAAATGGGTTTAGCCCATGTTCCAGAAGGTCGGCGGATTTTTCCACGTTTAAGTGTTAAAGAAAACCTCGAGTTGGGTGCGTTTATTGTCAAGGATCGTAAAGTTATTGAACAACGCATGGAACAAGGTTTCGAGATTTTTCCGCGTTTACGTGAACGCCAAAGCCAATTGGGTGGCACCTTATCGGGTGGTGAACAACAAATGCTGGCATTTGCTCGAGCGCTGATGATAGACCCCGAGTTGATTTTACTAGACGAACCCAGCATGGGTTTAAGCCCATTATTTGTCGAAACCATTTTTGATAGCGTGGTGGCGCTGAATAAAGCGGGTAAAACCATTTTATTAGTCGAACAAAATGCTTTAATGGCACTTGGTATTTCGCACCGAGGCTATGTGTTACAAACAGGTGAAATTGTGCTGCAAGGCACAGGAAACGACCTGAAAAACAACGAAGCCGTTCGTAAAAAGTACCTTGGCGAAGATTAACCTATTCCGATAAGGCAGAGGCAACCTCTGCCTTATTTTATTCCTCGAGTGGTTCTGGCTCGTATCCCAAATCCAGCAGTAAGTCCTGGTACAACGCCACAGCTTGTTCACGGATGGTCTCGAGATTGGTTTCGGTTTTGGCTGCAATCCGTAAACACTCTGCTAGCAATTCAGGATGGATTTCCCATTGTTCAAATACTTCCTCGAGTTCATCATCCTCTGGGTTGCTTTCAGGGGTAGCAGAAGTGCCATTTAATGCCAGCAAAGCATTTCTTGAGGCATCATGTTCAGCTTCTTTTTTGCTAATACCGTACCCTTTGCCAAGTTCTGTGCCATTCCAATTAATTTGGCAAATAAAACCTTGATTAGGACGGTTTGCATCGAGAAGTTCGGTGGCAAAAATTAATGCCATATTTTTGGCTTGTGCCAATTCATTTAGTTCAGCTTTAGGAGTGCGGCTCATCAATTCCTATTCTACGCGTTCAAACGGACTCAGATTCAAGGTACAATAGACAAATGGAAGAACGCTCAATTCAGATACTTTTGGTGGACGACCACCCAATCGTGCGTAAAGGCACCAAAGAAATGCTCGAGCCTTACGCAGATTTAACTGTTATCGGCGAAGCCGCTGATGGTCGAGAAGCCCTAGCCTTTGTCAATGCTACCCGTCCAGATGTGATCCTGATGGATGTATCCATGCCTGGTATGAACGGCATCGATGCCACCAAGCAAATTAAACAGCACCACCCAAGCGTAGCAGTTCTGGTCTTAACCAGTTTTGACGATGATGCCTACGTTTTTGCGTTGCTCGAAGCTGGCGCAGCTGGGTATATTCTCAAAAATGCTCGAGAAGAAGAACTCATTAATGCCATCCGAGCTGTTTACCAAGGCGAAAGCGCCTTGCACCCAAGCATTGCCAAAAAAGTATTAAATCGCTTCTCAGCGCAACCCACCGAAAGTTTTGATGGTGAAGGTTTATCGCCCCGAGAACTCGAGGTTTTGCGTGCCGCTGCCAGTGGCAGTACCAACAAGGAAATTGCCAAGGTTCTGGATATTTCACCACGCACTGTACAAGTGCACCTTGCCAATGTGTTTTCTAAACTTGGTGTAGGCTCGAGAACCGAAGCGGTATTGTTTGGTATTAAACGCGGTTGGATAGACCCTAGCACTGTTGGGTAAATTCTATAAGCAGATTTTTCCTCGCATAAAGAGGTTATTCATGGATGGCATCACTTTTCAAGCAGCCATTGATTTTGATTTTTCAAAGTTAGCCAGTATTTTTACGGCTGGTTTTCAGGGGTATTTTGTCAAAATTGAATTAACAGCTTTGATGCTCGAGCTGATTTGTCGAACCGAATCCAGCGACCTCAGTAGTGGGTTGGTGGCTATTCATCACAATCAACCAGTAGGTATTTTAATGTTAGCCAGACGCGGGTGGACGAGTCGAATTCATGCAATGGGTGTGATTCCCGAGTATCGTGGACAAGGTGTTGGACGTTTGTTGCTTGAACAGTGTATTGCCAGTGCTCGAGAACGTGGTGATAAATTCTTGAAACTCGAAGTGATCGCAGCCAATACACAAGCGCAGCACTTGTACGCAGCTCGTGGTTTTCAGGTACAGCAAAAACTGGTTGGTTTTCAACGTACTTCTCAGCCAGATTCGTTTCACTCAGCCCATATTTTACAAACCATTGATACCCTTGAATTCGCTCATATTTTGCGGCTCGAGTGCGATGTGTTGTTGCCGTGGCAATTGCAACCAGAAACCCTTGGTTCCTATGTCGCTCCGACCCATGCACTTGGTCTTGATAACAAAGCATTTGTTTTACTCAGCCATTCAAATAATCACACCACCAGTACAATTCGGGGTTTGATTGTCCGCAAGGATTTTCGAGGTTTGGGTTGGGGTACTAAGTTGCTACAAACACTCTTTACCCAGTATCCCAATCGCGCTTGGAATTTCTCGCCTATTTTCCCAGATGGTTTAATGAATGGTTTTTTGCAACGACACGATTTTACCTTAAATCCGATTGAACAATTTGAAATGTGGCTCGAGTGCACCTAGTCATCAAAATAAGATGGTGCTGCAAAAAGCTTGATCACAACTCGAGTTGCACAGTCACTTCGTCGCCTTCCTCGAGTTTTTCTGCCTTGCGGATATTTGCCCGAATCGGCACGATATAACTGTCATTTTGCGGAAACAAAGAAGTTTTCCACTCGGTATTGCCAATTCGTGCAGTTACTGGAATCATTCCCCAGCCGTATGTGACAAATTTTGAGGCTGCTTTTAATTCGTGGCATTGCTCGGCTGCAACTGTCACAAAATACCACGGCGCAGGACCACGCCAGTACCAAATTTTATTAGTGAACTCGAGTTTCATATGTGCAGTATATCTACCAAATTGACTTATTCAGTATGGTGAAGCTCGAGAACCATGAAACACTGTTAAAATTTCGATTACCAAGCTTCTTGGCAAAATATTCACGAAGTTCTTCGGCTGTTTTACCTTTATTGGCTTCGCTGTCTGCTATACCTCGAGCAATAGATTGCCTGAAAAACTATTTTTATCACAGCTCGAGCTTAACTGATTTTAGAATTTTTGGTTTTTAGACTTATGCCGAGTCACCGCTTGGTCACGCAACTTCCCCAGTTTAGTGATTCGACCTTCGACCCGTTCACGCCAACGAATATACGTTTTTTTATTCTGCACTTGACGCATCAGGGTTTTGACTTCCGCTTCGGACAAACCAAATTGGGCTTGAATCGCTTCAAAAGGCGTGCGATCCTCCCACGCCATCATAATAATTCTGTCGGTATCCTCGAGCGAAAATTTCATTGCACTCGAGGATACCCGAAAATTCGGGTGATAAATTGACCCATTGGTCTTGTAACGCAACTCACTCGAACCAATAAAACTCACTCGAGTGGGTTTTACTCAGAAAAAGTGGGTTAAGTTCACGTTTTTTTCAAAGTTTTCCGTTAGGCTAATGTATGAAAAGAATCTTCACCCTTGCAGTTGTCGGTATTATCCTAGCAAGTAGTGCTGTTTGGGGTGCAACAAAATTCTCGAGTGTGGCTTCAGAAACCCGTAGCAGTGCCCATCCGCACCGTTTTACAGGTGTGGTGCAACAAAAATTACCACCATTACTTTCGTATATTCCAAATTATTATGAGCATGTCAAACCAATTCTCGAGCGTAGTTGTGTTGGTTGTCATAGCGCTGGTAATATTGCGCCTTTTGCGCTCGAGACTGCTGAGCAAGTGCTGCCTTTGGCACGAACAATGCAAAAAGCGGTGCAGGATAAGTACATGCCTCCTGTAACAGCTGGTGGGACAACACCTGCTTTGTTGCATGATAAACGCTTAACAGCCAATGAAATTGCGATTATTGCTAATTGGGCTTGGGCTGGTGCACCGCTGGGTAAAGTTGTTGCAGCAACAAATACCGTCTCGAGCCAAGTGCAACGGCAACCTGATTTGGTTTTAACACCGAAAAGCGAATTTTTGCCCGATGCGAGTTTAACCGATGAGTATCGTTGCTTTATTTTTGATCCTAAACTCAGTAAGGCTCGGTTTATGGATGCTTATAATATTGTGCCAACCAATAAAAAAGTGGTGCATCATGTGGTGATTTTTCAAATTGGTAAAGACAAAGCCGAAAATGCAGCAAAACTCGAGACCAAAGACAATGATGGACGTTTGGGTTATCCATGTTTTGGTGGACCTGGCGAAAATCTTGGCAGACCAAACATTATTGGTGCTTGGGCACCAGGTCAGGGTGCCGTTAATTATCCTTCAGGCACTGGTACATTAATCGAACCTGGTGATGTACTGGTTTTGCAACTGCATTACAATTTATTGGGTGGTAAAGGCAAAGATCAAAGCAAAGCTGAACTATTTTTTGCTCCTGAAAACGCCCCTGTCAAACGGATGAACTCGAGTATCGTGATTGCTCCTGTGGAAATTCCTTGTGCTGGTGCGTACCCAAGTGATCCCACCGATCCTTGTCATCGTGATGCGGCTTATAGTCGCGCTGCACAACTTGGCAATGGCGAAAATGCCTTATTCAAAAACCCTGTTTTTGTGAATTTTTGTGGCTCGAGTTTAAATAATTTCACCAGTGGTTCAGATGGCATTGTGGTTAATAAATGCGCTTTCCCATTACGCATGGCACCCGAAGCAAAATTATCCATTTATGGCATGTTAGGACATATGCACTTACTTGGGCAAAGTGTCAAACTCGAGTTAATCCGAGGTAATCAAAATCAGACTATTCTGGAAATTCCCAAATGGGATTTTCACTGGCAGAGCAGTTACTGGCTTGAAAAACCAATCAACCTCGAGAATGGTGATCAGGTTCGTATTACTTGCCAATTTAATAACACACCAGAAGTACAGCCCGAAATTGCTGGGGCTAAAGTCAAACCGCGTTACACTGTTTGGGGCGAAGGCACTGTGGACGAGATGTGCTTAGGGATTTTGCAAATCGGGCAACGCTAATCAGACTTCTTACATAAGTACAAAATCATCGAAAATAGTGCGAACACAAGGTTCGTACCCTACAAAAATCCACGCATTGAACGTAGGGGTGATGCTTGTCATCACCCTGTTTTAGGCACCGAAAATTATTTATACATGAGATCTATTTTTTCAGACACACCAATTATGTTTTCAGGTGAGGCTTACATCTCACCTGAAAACATAATTGGGATAAGACGCGTATACTGGTTGGTACTGTGTTAGCACTGCAATTACTGGGTCAAACAAAAATCCATGTTGATTCCGCAGAAATTGCGCTGCGTGGCAAAATGCTGGCATTTATTGGTTGCTTAGCCCTCGAGGAAAACGGGGTGGCTCGGCATATCATCGCGCAGCGTTTATGGTCTGATAATGCTGGGCAGAGTTTGCGTCAAGCGATGTATCGTTGTAAGCATATCCCCGAGTTATCTGATTTTCTCGAGGATCAAGAATTGGTGGTGTTGCGCTGTAGCACCGATGTTCAAACATTAACCAGCCTCGAGCCTATTGCAGCCTTGGCATTGTTGCGTTTGCCTTTGTTGCCTGATTTAGATTCGCATTTTAGTGAAATTGGTTTGGAGTGGTTGACAATTCAACGTGAAAAATTAGCTCAGCAACGCATGGATTTGTTGTTGCAAGTCGCTGCTGAACTCGAGGGGTCTGATGCTGGTGCTGCCCTCAAATACTTGCAGGAATTACAAAGTATTGACCCAAGTAACGAAACCACAACACGGCATTTGATTCGGGTAGCAAGCAATCAGGGCAATCAAACGGCTGCACTGAATGCCTTTGAGACTTTGCGAAAAACCCTGCACCAGCAATTTGGTACGGCACCAAGTGCAGCTATGCTCGAGGTGATCGAGCAAATTCGTGGTATCTCAAAACCCCAAATTTCTGTGGAGAATCTGCGGTTGCTACGTGCTTTAGCGATTTATGGTCAAGCTTTTCATGCCAAAATTTTTGCAGCCATTCTCGAGACTCCTGTTTTGGCACTAACCGAGCGTGTGGGTTTGCTGGAGGAGCAAGGGATTTTGGTGGCTGGATGGTTTGCGGATGCAATTTTGCAGCAACGTATTCAAACCGAAACACCTATCAGTGTGGCACGGTTACTGCATCAGCGTTTTGCCGAATACCTCGAGCCTCAAGAACCAGTTATGGCTGCTAAGCACTGGTTAAAAACCGAGCAATTTTACCGCGCTGCTCAATTATTTTTACAAAACCCCGATAGTCTCGAGGCTGGTTTTCAAGCCTTATGGGTGGTTGATGATGATGAAACTCGTGGTTTGGCATTAGCACAGATTGGACGGATCAGTGAGGCGCGTTCGGATTTGGTTTTATTGGCTGCGGTTTGCGACCAGTTAGAGTCATTGGCGCGGCATAGTCAATCGGATAAAATTATTTACAATTACTTGATTCGTCGTGCTTCGTTATACATGCGTTCTGGGAAACCCATAGAAGCCATTCCTTTACTCGAGGATGCCTTACTGGCAAGTGTACGTCTACAAGACCCTGTACTGCGTACTCAGAGTGAAGTCAGCCTTGGTGCAGTGAATTTATCACTTAGGCAATTTGTTACTGCTCGAGAATACTTTGAAAAAGCCGCTCAAAGCACCGACCTATCAGTACAATTGCGTGCCATAGGTAACTTGGGCACACTCGAAGCAATGCAGGGTCATCTCGAAGCAGCTTTATTGTATTCCGAAAAAGCCCTTGGAGTGGCTCGAGCCATAGGGCAATTACCTGTCATTGGGTCATTGCTGACAAATATTGCAGCCACTGCAACACAACTGGGTAAACTCGAACGTGCCGAACAAGGTTTTCGTGAATCACTCGAGGTAAGTCAGCGCATCCAAAATATTGACGGGCAGCGGGCAGCGTATCGTAATCTGGGATTTATTGCTTTGCAACGCGGATATTTAGGGGCAGCTTGGAATACCACCCAAGAAAGCCTCGAGTTAGCCCAAGATGATCTGACGCAGCAGCAAACCCTGACTTTACTAGCAGATATTGCTTTGCATTGCAAAAATTATGTGGTTGCCGAACAGTATTTAAGTCAAGCCACTGCGCTGACCAGCACACCCATACAACAAAAAGCCCTCGAGTTTTCCAAAGCTATTCTGACCCTAGCCAGCGGTCAGGATAGTGCCGAAACCACAGCATTAACTTGCCTCGAGCAACTTTCGGGTATACAGCAAATCGCAGCTCGGCTTGAATTGGCACGGTACGCTAAACAGATCAGCACCCTCGAGCAATGCCGTATCGAAGCAGGACAAAACCGTTCGTATCAATTGCAAATGCAGTTACTTGAGTTGCGTTTAGCCAAATTGCAAAAACGCCGTTTTGATACCAGCCAATTACTGGTTTTACTCGAGGATGAACCACGCTTAGATAGCCTTCGGGCTTGGCAATTACTATCAAAAACCAAATCTGATACTTTTGCAGCTCGAGCCAGTACTGCTCTTACCTTACAAGCCGAAGGTTTACCAAAGATCCTACGGCAGACACTCCTTTGACGCTGTTTTGACGCACCCTAGTGCACAATAAACCATGGCAGCCGAACCACGCAGCAAACCCACAGATGAAAGCATCTATGTCCTCCGTGTTTGGTCGGATGGCACTGCTTACCGAGCCTCACTTGAAAATGTACTTTTACAACAAACCAAAGAATTTCAGAACGTTCAAGAACTCGAGGTTTTTCTCGAGGAGCGTATGGTCAGTAAAAGCGGCTCATAGCTCCGTCAAGATTTTGTCAGAATTAAAGTGCACAATAGAGCTATGAAAATGATTGTTGTTTTATTACTGGTTTTTTGCTCGAGTGCCTTTGCCAGCCCAGCCCAAGATTTACTCAATCAGGCAGCTTATTTTGTGGCAGTTCGTTATAATGGTTTCTCCAGTGCCGATACCAGTAATTTGGCACAAAAATACCAACCCGATTTGGATATCGCTTGTAAAGATCAACTCGAGACCTGTCCGTTTAGTGTGGCTGTGCCAATTGTACAAAAAATGCTGACCGAGCTTGGCGATGGTCATTCGTATTACTTAACACCAAGCCAATACGCCGATCAATTACAACAAGCTCGGGGCTTGGGTAGCTCGAGTCCGCGTTTGGGTGTGATTACTGCCGATGTCAAAGATGGTTTTGATCGGTTAATTGCCGATGTCTGGGCTGGTTCAGCAGCCGATAAAGTTGGTTTAAAACGTGGTGATCGCATTACGGGCATCAATAATCAAAGCTCGAGTATTTTTGCCGAGAATTTCCGTACTGCCATTGGTAAAGAAGTGGCAACGGGTAAAGATGTGCTCTTGAATATTCGCCGCGCTGGTTTGCCACTCGAGATTCGGGTGCGTGGCAGCAGTGTGCGTTCGCCTTTACCAACCTATAAAAGTTTGAATGCAAAAACAGGGTATTTGCGTTTACCCATTTTTGATACCAATGGGCAAGTTGCCAGCACAGTCCATACTTTGTTACGACAACAAAAACCATTACCTGAACGCCTGATTATTGATGTTCGAGACAACCCAGGTGGGCTTGCCACCGAAATGATTGGCGCAGTTGGTGCTTTTGTTGAAAAAAGCGGTTTTATCCTCGAGACCAGAGATGGCAGCAGCCAAACCAGTGTTGAAAAAGGTACTGTTTCTATTTCATCCGTTAAACTCAATATTGTGCCACAACCAATACTCTATAAAGGCAAAGTGATTGTACTGATTAACCAGAATTCGTATAGCGGCGCAGAGTACTTTGCACAACTGCTGCAAGACGCAGCTCGAGCCACCATTATTGGCGAAACCAGTGGAGGACTGGGCAACACCGCCACTATTCCCTTTGAATTACTCGATGGTAGCGCCATTTTTATTACTATCTCGAAAAGTTTGCGTTTAACTGGCGGTTATTTACCTGCGGCTGTCACCCCAGATATTCTGGTAACCGATAATCTCGAGTTGCAAAGTCAAACAGGTAAAGATACTGTGCTCGAGCAAGCCTTAAACAGGTAATTGCGGTTGCAATAAATCATCCTCAAGTGCCGCCAGCACTTGTTGCTTGAGGGTCTCGAGCATAAAACCATCTAAGCTCGAGAAATCGTTGCCTTCGAGTTTACCCAGAGCTTTTTGGTAATTGCGTTGACCACCGTTTAGGTTGTTGTAATGACGACGTTTATGAATAGCTGCCGCCAGTAAAATCAGCCCTTGGATATATCTGGCACTGGCTGTGTCCCCTTGGGCTTTAGCTGCATTCCACGGAATTTCCCAGACTTCATGGGCTTCCCAATATTCGCCTGCATTAAAAAGTTTAGCTCCCTCGAGTAATTCTGGACGCATTAGGCTTTCTTTTTAGCTACTAAAAAAAAGACTTTATCGGTACGGCGTACCACCAGTAACATCAAAAATTTATTGGTATCAAAATTTTGGTATTCCGAACGTGTCCGAATTTCACCTGTTGGTGCTGGTAGATTGATTCTGCCATTCTCGAAGTAACCCGCAGCAGCAAAACCATTGGCAAGGTTAGCAATATACGCATCGGCAAGTTTTGTCGCAATACCTTGTGCCAAATAAAGCGTAAACCCTTCGTATTTATTTTTGTCGGCACCAAGAATATCAGCAAATTGATTGGTTAATTGCGGATTAATCACTTGAAAAGAACCTGTTGGTAAGCGCACCGAACTATCTAAACTGGCACTGATACTGGCAACTGTTAATAATTCAGCGGCTGTTTGGGCTACCACTGCTGCACTCGAGAACACCAATATGGCTGCAATCATTCGTAAGATTTTCATGCCTCGAGTGTACGCCTCAAAACGGGTTTTAGCTGGTTATTTCTGACACTAATTTTTCAGGAGTCGCGTAACCTTGCACCCTCGAGTCGGCTGCAACTTCTAGGGCTGGCACAATCATTTGTGAATGCACCAAAGTCAGTGTTGGCACATCCACAGGTGCACCTTTGGCGGAAAAACCAAAACCTTTAGAAAGCCTTGCCCCAGATACATCCAGTACAACACTGGCAATCACTGCCACTTCGACAGCCTCGAGTGACGTATTGATACCAAAAACCTGAAAATTTTCGATACGGGCAGCGGCTTTATCCACACCCTCGAGTTTCCAGTACGTATTTTTTTTAGTGCGATGCGGCACAATGAGTACATACCCAGCCTCGAGTAACATGCCCCGCAATGGCAGTAACACAGCTTCCATACCCACTAAAATAGTGGTGTGCCCAAGCAATAAGGGATGCTTGATTAAGTGCTTAGCAGCAGCTCGAGCACCCTTAAAATTAGGATTATGCCCATGTGGTGGCAATGGATAAGCCGCCGCATTTTGTCGGACAAGTTCAGACCAAATCTGTTCGCGTAATTCACCAGCGGTCATGGGTATAGCCTAGCATTTGTATCTTTGCAACAAAGCCGTATACTTTGCCTGTGACACTGGCTTTGGTTGGCAATGCTTTTTTGATTCACGAGGTAGCCAGAAGCTATCTGGTGCAACAACAATTAAATCCTCGAGATGTGCCTTGGCTGGATGATGAAGTTTCGGTTCAAAGTATCGAACCGCATTTACAAGGTGGTTTGTTTGGCGCGGCATCTTTAGTAGTAGACATTTCTAGCACCAAGGAAGCCAAAGCCATTGCCGAGGCATTGGGGTCTGCACCTGAAGCCATTGCTGTTTTACTGGATGCAGAAAATTGGAACAGTACCGAAGCGAGTAGCGAAGTGATGCGAAAGAAAAAAGCCCAAGAATCTCGAGTGAAACAATACGAGAAACTAGGGTTTACAGTGCAAAACCATGCCACACCAACCAAAGGGGCTTTGATTGCTTGGGTGGCTGAACGTGCTAAGCGCTTAAAACTAGCCGTAGAACGCGATGTACCCAAATTATTAGCCGATACTTTTCCAGATGATCTTGCCAGTATTGCCAGCGAACTCGAGAAACTGTCTTTACTTGATACCAAACTTGATGCTGCAACAGTGGCAAAAGTGGTTAATGCAGTTCAACCCACCACCATGTTTGCAGTGACAGATGCACTGGTCGCCAAAAAGCCACGTGAAGCTTGGGATCACCTCGAGCGATTACTCAACAGCAACGAAGACCCTTTTAAGTTACTTGGTGCATTGCAAGGGCATTATCAATTGCTGGCTCGAGCCTTTGCTCTTTCGCAACGCGATGGAATAGTGAACAGCAAAGAAGCCGCTAAGATATTATCAGTACACGAATTTCGTGCTCAAAAAGCCCTCGAAGCCACCAGACGATACAAAGAAAGCACCATTCGCCGCGAAATGCGTTTGTTACTCGAGGCAGATGCTGGTATGAAAAGCGGACTTGAAGCCAATTTAACCTTGGAGCGTTTGATTCTCGAGTTATGTATTTAAACTGTTTTTTCTTGAATAGGCATTGGACCTTCGCGCATACCTCGTAACCATAATTCGGTATTTTGCGTAGAGTTTTCCCAGATCAGTAAAACCGCCATTGTGCCATAAATAGGTAGGTGCCCAATCAACTCTGTCCAATCAAAAATGGTCAATGTTAAATTGAGTGGAAACCAAGCAATAACGATAATTTCTCGAGTAAAAACATTGGCAACCAAAGCTAAACCAACCAGTAATTCGACACTACCTGCCAGACGAATAAAAATTTCATCTGGAATGGGGAAACCAAGACCAGCCGTAAAATTTAATGGTTGCTGCCCAAGGAAAGCTGTGGCAAGG
This sequence comes from Deinococcales bacterium, assembly GCA_013298595.1. GTDB lineage: Bacteria > Deinococcota > Deinococci > Deinococcales > JAAFIG01 > JAAFIG01. The sequence goes on from JAAFIG010000022.1 coordinate 18,313, forward strand.
CTTGGATTCCCAAGTTTTTCGCTAAAAGCCGCTGCCATTAAACCCAATCCAACCCCAATCCGTAAAGCACTGACGGCATAGCGCATCAGGGTAACGCTTGGCTCGAGTTTAGGAAAAATCAGGCGGTCTATGGCAATTGGTCCACGTCCTGCTAGGTAGAAAAACCCAGCAAAGCCAAGCACATGGGCATTATCGAGCGCAGCTTCAAGACCAATAAAAGCAATGCTGACAACCCAAAGCCAAGCCAGTACAACTGCGGCGGCTCGAGCAAATCCACCATAAAAAAGTGCAAGTGCAATACCGGCTTGTAATAATCCAATCAGGTATGCCCATACTCCTGGTAGTTTAAGTTCGGGGGCGAACATATTGCCTTGTACACTGGCAACAAAAAGCGGCACAGCAAAATGCACAGCTAAGATAATTGGCACCACACCATACAATGCCATACGGCGTTGTGGTTGTGCACCAAACCATTCCAGTGTTGGTAAAAAACCACGCTTGTTGCGTTGTTTTTGCCAGAAGCCAAGCACTAAAACCAGCAATACCACGGCACCCGCAAAACCCAGTGTGAGTGGTGAAAATACAGCCTTCCAATCGAAAGGCGGGCGTTCACCTGTGTAAAACCATTTGACATGAGCCTCGGCGGGACTCGAGAGGAGGAGTAATGCGGGTAAGCAGTAAAGCAACCTAAGCATGTGAAAATAATAGCAAGCGACTCGAGGCAAGATGTCCCAGAGCCAAAAAATCTCAACTTTACTTATGAATCTCGAGTTCTAATTTGATATTGCCGCGTCTGGTTTCGCCTTCAATCCGCTTAAACTCAATCCGACCCAAACCCTCAGCCGACAAAGTATCACCAGCCCGCACACCCGTACTCGAGGTAGCAATATTGCCATTAACCCGCACTTTTTTACCTTCAATACCCGCTTGGAAGTACGCCCGCGAAACACCAAAACCTTTAGCCCCCACCACATCCAAACGCAAACTTGGCACAACCACACTACGGGTTTTTATACCACGCTCGAGCAACTTGCCTTCGGCTGCCACAAAACGCACAGGCAACGTTCGACCTTGCAAAACCAATTCGGTCATCGCCTCGAGTTGCTTAGCCATTTTTTGCGTCGTCGCCAGCAAAAAATCGTTACGATCAGCTCGGATATCACCCAACACTTCTGCAGGTAATGCCAATGCCACCCGCACATCCTCGGCATCCACATCCAAAGAAACATCCGCCTCGAGCCGCAAAACCCGCACAGGATCATCCACATTGGGAATATGCTCTGGATACAAGGTATAAATCACACGATTTGCATCCGAAAAACCACCATGCGCCGCAAAACGCACACCATCGGCTGCTAACGCCCGACGATCCAAATCTGTACCTTCAAGAAAACCTGTGCGAATCACTCGACCACCACGTGCTTGTTGCACCAAGGCACGGGTATCAATCGGGGTGGCACTCATACACGGAGTTTAACTCGAGATGAGCAGGACAAGCAAGAATAAAAAAGTATCAAGCTAAAACCACTCACTTGATACGCAAAAGATTGTTGATTAACGACCAAAAAACGCAGTGAAACTGGTTTTTGCAATTGCATTACCATTGATATTAAAACCCACAAAAGCTTGCGAAGCATTGCTTGGCAACTCGAGTTTTTCCGTACCCAAAGCGTACAATGTAAATGTATACCGATGTGGTTTTTCGCCGCTTGGTGGACAAGGTCCACCATAACTGGCAGAGCCAAAACTGGTTGTAGCTTGAACCGCACCAGCAGGTAAGGTTTTACTGTTCTCCAGTCCCGCATTTTTCTCGAGTTGCGTGGTGCTGGCTGGAATGTTGTAAACAATCCAGTGGGTAAAGCCACCAACGCCGGTTTGAGCATCCGAGTCATGCAGTATCAGTGCAAAGCTTTTTGTACCAGCAGGTGTGCCGCGCCAAGTTAAAGCAGGTGAAATATTTTTGCCAGTGCAACCAAAACTGTTAAAAACGTGCTCGAGTTTGATGGTTGAACCAGCCGCAATATCAGGACTTTGCAATGTAAATACAGTACTTTGAGCAAAAGCGGCAACCGTTAAAGCAAGCATGACCATCAGAGCAACAATTTTTTTCATAAAACCTCCAAAGAATTCTTCTAACAACCCCAAGTATTAAGCCTCGAGCATGGCAACAACCGCCTCAGCGACACCTCGAGCCGAAGCTGGGTTTTGTCCAGTAATTAAGCGCTCAGAAATTTGCACATTGGCTTGGAAATTATCTGTAGCCACATGTTTAGCACCACGCTCCAACAAGGCTGACTCGAGTAAAAATGGCACAGTATTGGTTAAACCCACCGAGGCTTCTTCGGCATTGGTAAAAGCTGCCACTTGCTTGTTTGCCACCAAGTACTCGCCATTCTCGAGCCGAATGTTGATCAGCGCGGCTGGTCCATGACAGACAGCAGCCACCACACCACCAGCATCGTAAATCTTGGCTGCTACACTCGAAAGGGCTGTGTTATTAGGAAAATCCCACATGGTGCCGTGTCCACCAACATAAAAAATGGCAGCGTAATCCTTAGGATTAATCTGCTCGGCAGGTAGACTATTTTCGAGTTTAATTTTGTTTTGCTCGAGAAATGCGACATGCTCTGGGTTATCGGCTTTGAAACCATCCACGGGTGGTACGCCACCTTTAGGGCTGGCAAAATCAATTTTGTACCCTTGAGCAGCAAATACTTGAAATGGATGTATCGCTTCGGGCAGGTAATACCCTGTTTTTCGTAAGCCACCAAGGTCATCATGACTGGTCAGCACCATCAAAATCTTTTTCATAGAACTCCTTGCACTCATCTCGAGGCACAATCAGATTAGGTGGTTTTTTGCCATAAAACAAATAGTTTAATTGCATATCAGCTATAATTTTTATTATGGATAATCTCAATCAACTTCGTACATTTCTAGCTGTGTACCAAAACAATTCGATTTCCAAAGCTGCCGAACAATTACACATCACGCAACCTGCGGCTACTAAGCAATTACAACAACTCGAGGCGCGTTTAGCTCGGCAATTATTTGCCAGAGTCGCTCGAGGCGTGCTGCCAACCCCAGCCGCCCATGAATTAGCCAGACAAGTTGGTGTGCATCTCGAGGCACTAGATAACGTGACCAATGCCATGAAATTAGGCACGAAAAACCTCACTGGAACTGTTTTTCTTGGTGGACCCGCCGAGTTCATTGGTGAGAAAATCCTGCCGAGTCTCAAAGCCTTACCCGAGCAACAAATTCAAATTCGGGTACAACTCGAGCAACCCGAAAATCTGAAAAGCGCGTTACTGGCTGGTACCTTAGACTTAGCCGTTTTTACCGTGCGGCGCAGTGATAGTAAACTTGAGAGTGCAGCCCTGTACCAAGAAGAACTTGTTTTGGTCGGCAGCCGATTCTGGGCAGAACGCTTACCCAAACAACAGATCAATGCTGCCATGCTCGAGCAAGTGCCATTGCTGGCATACGCCGAGGATTTACCAATGCTACGGCGTTACTGGCGCAAAGTTTTTAATACTACACCGAAAGTCAGTGCCGCCCTTGTGATACCTGATTTACACGCCCTCGAGCATGCCGTAGTTGCAGGGTATGGAATAACCGTTTTACCACGTTACTTGGTTGAAAAAAACCTTTCTACCAGTGCATTAGTCGAGTTAGTGATACCAAATCAAGCCCCGACTAATCAATTGTATTTAGGTTGGCGTTCCAACAAATTGCAAGCTCGAGTAATTTTTGTCAGAGATACCCTGCTTCGAGCCTCGAGTATCTGGTGATTTAATACCCTCGAGTTCGATCTACCACATGCTCGAGTGGTTGCCCTGAGCGTAAACGCAAAACATTTGTTGCCACCACTTTGGCTGCTGTGATTGGATTGGTGGCGGCTGCCACATGCGGCAAGACTGTGATTTGAGGATGATGCCAGAACAGATGATCTGTTGGTAATGGTTCGGTGGTAAAGACATCGAGAATCGCATGTTGCAAATGCCCAGAATCAAGAGCTGCAAGCAAATCCGCTTCGATGATATGTGCTCCTCGAGCCAGATTGATGATACTCGAGCCAACAGGTAAGTAACTCAGTGTTTGTGCATTGAGAATCCCTCGAGTTTCGTCGGTAAGTGGTAATAAATTGACCAGAATTTCGCTTTGCTCGAGCATGGTTTGTAAGCCATCCTGACCAGAAAAAGTCTGTATACCCTCGAGATTTGTTGGGCGTGAACTCCACCCGAGTACAACAAAACCCAATTGCTTGAGTTGCACAGCAGCAACCCGTCCGAGATGCCCTAAACCCAGCACAGCAACTTTTCGTTCAGCAGCGCTGGGTTGCGGTAATTGCTGCCAAACCTTGGCTTGTTGCTGCGCCTGATAAGCTGGAATTTGCCGATGCAAACTTAGCACATGGGTTAAAACCGTCTCGAGCATGGCTTGGGTGAGAGCAGGGTCTACCAATCGTGCTAAAGGAATGTCTCGAGGGAGCGTCGCATCGCGCAGTAACGCATCCACTCCTGCCCATAAGGACTGAATCAATTTTAGATTTGGCAGTGTTGCCAGCACACCCGCAGGCGGGTTTGCCACCAATGCCACATCAATATCAGCTAAATTTGGCAAATCAGGATACACACAAAACTGCTCGGCGGGTAAAGCTTGCTCGAGTAATGGCAACCACATTTGTACTTCGTTACTGGTAAAATTCGTTAAGAGCAAAATCACGTAAACCTCGAGATTAACGAACTTTTTGTCGTCCAGCAATGGCTCGCCCAAGTGTGATCTCATCGGCATACTCGAGCGAACCGCCCACAGGTAAACCATAGGCAATACGCGTCACATTCGCCCCTAACGGCTCGAGATTGCGCTGCACATGCAAACTGGTGGCATCACCTTCGACAGTGGTACTGGTGGCTAAAATAATCTCGAGCGCACCTGCTTCAAGTAATTTCTTGGTGCGTTCGACCAAGGATTTAATTTTTAATTGATCAGGTCCAACCCCATTCATTGGGCTGAGCACACCATGTAACACATGGTACAAACCATCGAATTCGCCACTGCGCTCAATCGCAATCACATCGCCAGGTTCTTCAACCACACAAATCGTGGTTTGGTCACGCTTGCTATCCTCGCAAACCGCACACAAATCCTTATCGGTAATGTTAAAACACACAGGACACAATTTTAACTGCGCCTTCGCCTCGAGTAGCGCTTGTGCCAGCACTTCGACATCTTCCTTCGGGCTGGCAAACAAATGAAAAGCCAATCGCTGAGCACTTTTCGGACCAACACCGGGTAATCTCGAGAGTTCACGAATCAATTGAATAAGAGCGTTCGGATATTTCATGCGGTCTCCTTCGTTGGGTGCATACCGCTATTATATCGTAGACTCGAGCTGAAAATGCGGCGAATCACTTCCCAAGAAATCCCAGCCAATGCCATACTTGTGGACATCCGCGATGACCTCGAACGCAGCGCAGTGCCAATAAACTCGAGCTTTCAATCAATCGCCATTGCCTTAATCGAACTCGAGGATGGCAACCCAGTCCTGCCCGATAACACATTGGTCGTGGTGTGCAGCACAGGACGGCAATCCGAGTACGCTGGAGCCTTACTTGTCGCATTAGGCGCAAATGAAGTGCTGATACTCGAGGGTGGTATCAGGGGCTTATAAGTTCTTGGTGGCATGGTATTGCTGTCCGGGCGTGAAACCATAGACCGCTTTGTACTGACGAATCAGGTGACTTTGGTCATAAAAACCTGTTTCGGTGGCAACCTGAGCAGGGTGCTGACCACGAATAATTTTGGCTCGAGCCAATTGCACACGGCGCAGGGTTTGGTATTGATGCAAGGATAATCCTATGGCTTGCTTAAAAATTCTGGTTAAGTAAAAATGAGTCAGTCCGACTTCTTGGGCTATTTCTTGTAAGGTAATGTTTTTGGCTAGGTTTGATTCAATTATTTCTTGGCTGCGTTTGACTGCTTGGTGTTCTAAGCGCTTGGTGATTTGAACTGGTTTGGTGTTGGTGTGTTGCACAAAAAAAGCAACCAGTGTTTCAAGTAAAAGACTTTGTTGGGTCAGCAATGAATTGGGTTGCTCAAAGGCTTTGTGCATTTGCAAAAATTGTTGTGCCAAAACCTTATTTTCGGCGGTAGCAGCATTAAAACGGGGTAATTCACGAAATCCCGCGCTGGCTAAGATGCGTTGTACAAAATCACTGGTTGGATAAATGGCACGGTAGACCAATGGGATTGTTGAAGCAGAATATCCAGTGTGAATATCTTCTGGGTTGACCATCATTAAGTTGCCTGTTGGTGAAATCACTTTCTTGCCCAGATACGTCAGACCTTCAGTACCAGCCTCTACTAAACCTAGCATGTATTCTTCATGGCTGTGTGGTGCAAAAGCATGATTGGTAAATGAAGCCCGTAGAATATCAAAATCCCCTAGCTGTTGGATTCGCCAAACTTTGGTTTTATCGGCTTGCATCGATGGTCAGTTTAGCGCAAGTTTATCCAATACCAAAGTATTCCAAGCTTGTTAGACTAAGGGCGTGTTCCGAATTCTTGTTGACCCCAGTATTTTGCAGCGTTTTCCACAGTATTCTTTAATTGTGATTTATGCTCGAGGTTTGCAGAACTTGGCAAGTCAACCGTGGAGTACAAGTATTTTGCGGCAAGCCGAGGAACAACAACGAGTCCTTGTCGAAAAACCTGCTGAGCATCCGCACATTGCAGCGTGGCGCTTAGCATATGCCGATTTTGGTTTGAAACCCAGTAAATTTCCTTGTTCAGTCGAAGCACTGCTGTCTCGAGTGGTTAAAGATCAGGAATTACCAATCATTAACACCTTAGTTGATTTGTATAACGCTGTCAGTATCAAACATGTGATTCCGATTGGTGGTGAGGATTGGGATCAACTCGAGCATGATTTGATGTTGCGTTTTTCTAATGGTACCGAAAGTTTTGATATCATGAAAAACGGTGAACCGACGATTGAGCAGCCAAATCTTGGTGAAGTGATTTGGGCGCAGGCGAATAGTGTGACATGCCGAGCTTGGAATTGGCGACAAGGTATCCGCACGCGCTTAACCGATACTTCGCAAAATGCGTATTTTATTTTGGATCGCTTAGCACCTTATCCACTCGAGCAAATGCAAATTGCCAGTCAGGAATTGATCAGTTATTTGCAACGCGTATCGCCAGATTGTCAAATCGAAACCGAGTTTTTTGGAGCCACCACTTGAACACCAATACTCGAGGTGAGCCATGAGTGCTGATGTTCTAGCAGCTTTGTGGGGTTTAGCGGCAGCTTTTGCGTGGGGTTCGGGCGATTTTGCGGGTGGGCTTGCCACACGGCGTTCAGGTGAATTAACAGTCATGCGGGTCTCGAGTGTGATTGGACTGGTTTTCTTGGTGGCTTTGGCATTGATACGCGGTTCGCCTTTACCAAGCGTGCGTGATGCCTTGCTTGGGGTTGCAGGTGGAGCGTTTGGGGTGATTGGTTTAATTACTTTGTACCGTGCTTTAGCCACTGGGCAAATGAGTCTGGTTGCGCCGATCACAGCCGTGGTGGCAAATACTGTGGCTGTCACCGTCAGTGCATTGACCGAAGGCGTACCGGGAATGCTGAAATGGGTTGGGTTTATTTTGGCTGCTTTTGGTGTTTGGTTACTCAGTCGCCCCGAAGGTACAGTTCGACTCTCGAGTTCAGCACTGGTTTTATCGCTCATAGCTGGTGTAACTTTTGGTGGGATTTTTTCGGTAACAGCCCAATTTTCAAAAGCTGATGTGAGTTGGAGTATTGTGGCACTGCGGTTCACCACAGTCATATTGATTTTTGCCATTATCGCTTTTCGGCGCGGTGTTCCAGCCTTACCAAAAGCTTTGCTACCGTATGTCGCTGTGGCAGGTATTTGCGATAGCCTAGGCAATGTTTTCTTTGCATTGGCAGGGCAAGCAGGAAGGCTTGATGTCAGTGCAGTCTCGAGTTCGTTATACCCTGCTTTTACACTTTTTCTAGCAGTGATTGTTTTGCGTGAACGCTTGCAAGGGTGGCAATTGTTTGGCGCAGCTTTGTGTTTAATCAGTATTGGTTTGATTGTTGTTTAGTTTTTAAAAATAGGCTCGAGTTTTCTGACATCAATGTTTTGCTACTGGGTAATTGATCCAATCGTGTTGGCAGTTTGGTAATGGGTCTGGAATGGTTGTCCAGTCGGTTGGTAAAACGGCGTATTCTGTCAGACAGATGTCTTGTAAGTCTTCGAGGTTTTCGTACCAATGATCTGCATAACAAGCACTATCCTCGAGACGATCATAGAAAAATAAGTAGCAACCACCATCTGATTTGTAGACCATCAATCGTTTGATTTTCGCATTGTTTTTGACTGTGGCAATTTGTCGCATTTATCTACTTTAGCAGCTCTATTACTCAAGAAAACCGACTGGTGTTGAGTTTTTCTGTTCGCAACCAATGTCACAAGTATTGACAAATTGTTGTATATATGCAACAATAAATTTTATGAAGGCAACAAAAGATAGTCCCTCTGCAATAGCCATTCATAATCGCTTACCTGTCCTACGAGCCGAACGCAACCTGTCACGCCAAGAACTCGCCGATGCTGTCGGCATCAACTTTCAAACCATTGGCTATCTCGAGCGCGGAGATTACAACCCAAGTTTAGAGTTGGCTTTTAAGTTATCAGAATTTTTTGGCTTACCCATCGAAGCGATTTTCTCGAGAACACCGTTTAAGCCCTTGTCAGAAACACTCTATAACAAAGGATGACCATGACAACTATGAAACAAGAACCGCTCAATTTTAAGCTCACTCGAGTCACACCGAAATGGGCATTTAAGCAGCAAGCTCGACGAATTTTAGTGCTGACACTGGCAGCTTCACCAATTGCACTAGGCATTCTCCCAATCATCGTACCACAAACATTTGTTTACTTTTTTGCACCATTGTTACTGATTCCAATCCTATGCTTTGTGTGGTTAATCGGAGCAACTTACGCTCGAGCCGACAGCCCAGACGAATACTTGGATGAACGAGAAATCGTTGTTCGTAACGAGGTTTATCTCGATTCTTTTCGGATTATCGGTGCAATTATCGCTTTGGGTTTTATTGTCTTTACGATCTTCCCAGATACCCGTATAGATGCTAAAACAGTTTTTTATTTGCTCTTTCCAATCAGTATGTTCTTACCAACCTGCGTACTGGCATGGAAGCAACCCGACCCACTCGAGGAATAACATGACACAGCCTGTAAAAAATCCGTTTCCAACGCCAATCCGTCCACTTCGTAGCCGTCAAAACCGACGTATTCTCGTCGTGCTGAGCAATTTCTTTCTGGTTGTTGCAATTGGCTTAGCATTCTCGAGTTTAGGTCTATGGGCATTGGTTGCTTTTATCATCAGTGCTATTCTTGGCATCGTACTTCAATTTGCTACCCGTAACTTATCCAATTCCGTGAACCTCATCACTGATGAACGCGAACGTTACCTACGCGATCATGCACACCGCATTGCTTATTGGGCTTTCTCGGGAATCGTTGGCGCTATCGTTGGATTTGCATTTTCCTACATCACCAGACGCAACCCAGATGAAGCCATATTATTTGTCCGTGACATGATGCGCCTCGAGACACAAGTGATATTACTGGCATTCTTTGCGATTTTTCTGGGCTTACCAACCACGATTATTGCTTGGCTCGAGCCAGATGCGTTAGAAGACTAAAACTTCACATTGCGACCAATTGTTGATTTAAAACGTACTAGAACCTCGAGGTGTACTCGAGATTGGTTAAGTGTTTTCAAAGGAGTTGTATGAAAAAAGTTATTGGGTTGGTTATTGGAGCGGCTTTGATAATATGTATGCCAAATGCTGCGGGGCAAATGAATTCGGCTTTTGAAAAAGTGGCTTGCCCAGCAGAAATAGTGGCTACCATGTGCGGCTTTGTCAGTGTGCCAGAAAACCGAGCAAAACCCGAAAAGAAAATTAAGCTTTTTGTGACCGTCTCTAAAGCCAAATCTGAAAAGCAAGAACCCCTATTTTTCTTATCTGGTGGACCTGGTGAGTTTGGCGCTCAGTACGCTGCTCTTGCACCCATTTTCCCCTCTCGAGATCTGGTTGCGTTCGATCAACGCGGTATTGGTCAATCATTACCTGCACTGAATTGTGTTGATGAAACAAACAGCAGTGACCTTGATACTTCAGACGCTTTGAAGTTATACACTGCGTGTGGTGAACGTTGGAAAAGCCAAGGCATTGATTTAACTGCTTATAACGCGACTGAAAGCGCAGCCGATGTCAACGATATTCGTCTGGCACTGGGTTATGAGAAAATCAGTTTATACGGCATTTCTTATGGTACTCGGTTAGCCCAAGAAGTGATGCGAACCTTTAGTCCAGTTTTAAAAAGCGTTGTTATTGATAGTGTTATTCCACCACAAATTGATCGCAGTGCCGACACAATGTATAGCATTGATGAATCACTCAAAAAAGTATTTGCAACCTGCAAAGCCCAAACGAACTGCAACACCAAATACCCTAATCTCGAGGTGACGTACCAAGATTTATACAACAGTTTGAATATTAAGCCTTTAGAAGTGGTGTTGGGTAAGCAAAAATTTCAATTAAATGGCGATGCCATGCAAGGCTTTATTTTTACAAGTTTATACAGCGCAGATGGCATTGCTGAATTACCACAAATTATCAGTAACCTCAAAGCAGGTAAAAGTACAGCTTTACAAGGTTCATTTATTGAACAATTTGTGGACAGCGTTAATTCAAGTATCTCGTTCGGTGCTTTTATAACGCACGAATGCCGAGGCGAAATTGCTTTCTCGAGCATCGAAAAACTCAGAATTACGTATGCGGCTTTGCCACAATGGGCAAATTTCTTTAGAAACGCCGTTGGCATGGCAAGTGAAAATATTTTTGGTTTATGCCAGAACTTGGGTTTAACTGTTCCTAGTGGACTCGAGAATACAGCTGTAACCAGCAATGTACGAACTTTACTGATAGCTGGTGAATTTGATCCTGTCACACCTGTGCGTTACTTATCGGTTGCACAAGCTGGCTTAAAAAATAGTGTTAGTATCGAAATGAAAGGTTCAGCGCATGCTGCTTCTTTAGCAAATTTGTGTGGTGTACAAATTATGTTAGCTTTCTTCACGAATCCTGATGCAACACCCGATTCGACTTGTGCTAGTCAGGGTCGTATTGCTTTCAAGTAAGATTATCCGTGACACATTCTTAGCTTTGATTTTCACCTGCTACTCGAGCCAACCCGAATGAACCTGATTTATATTTCATAGGCATGGTGCGGCTCGAAATGCGAGTTTGATTACTTTCGGAGTTCACTATGGTTCTAGGTGAAACAAGCTCTATTATGACTTTGCTCGAGCTGGAAGATTAAAACTTCACATTGCAACCAATGACTGGTTTGTATCGTACTAGAACCTCGGGGTGTACTCGAGATTGGCAAAGTGTTTTTCAAAGGAGTTGTATGAAAAAAGTTTTATTAACAGGTTTTGCAGCAATCGCTCTCGGTTTGACTGGTTCAGTAGCTCAGGACGGCGCAATAGCCTTATTTGATAAAGTTAAAATATTGCATGGCGGCGCAGCACTCGAGGGTTTAACAACCTACCGTGACAATGGCACACTTTCGTTGTTTGATGAAAAAGGACAAGTTGTAGCGATTGTTGGCTATAAGCAATTACTGGATTTTAGTAATCAACGCATTCGTATCGAAATTTTGCAAGATAAAAATTTGCTACAAGTTCAGCAAGCAACACCAACCGAAGCATGGTCTTGGTCGCAACAAAGTGGTGTAGTGCGTTTACCACCAGCCCAATCAAAAGTGTTACGCGATTCGTTGTTTCAAGAATTGTATGGATTTCGGGCAAAAGCTGCTGATATCAAAGACTTAAAAGTGGTGAAAACTGTCAAGATAGGAACTGTTGAAGGGACACAACTCGGTTTTTCCTTGAATGGTGCGATCAATAATCCTGTTGTGGCAGCTGATGGTACTTTGTTAGCTTCAATCAGTGGATCAGGTGATGCAGAAACAACCAATGTCTACGCGGATTTCCGTGATGTCAAAGGTGTGCGTTTTCCTTGGAAAATGGCTTTACAAGTGGCTGGTAAAGCCGCTGCCGAATCAAAAGCCGAAGTTGTAGAACCCAATGTGGTTTTTAGCGAAACCGATTTTGCACGTCCTAAGTGAGTATCTATGAAAAAAATCTTGATTACCGCATTTACTTTGTTGTTTGGCTCGAGTGTTTTAGCCAGTCCTGCCCAAGATATTTTTGATGAAGTTTCCTATTACTTGGTGATCAATTACGGTGGGGCTTCCAGTGCTGATGTACGCGGCTTACCTGATAAGTACCAAGCACAACTCGAGGCTACTTGTGTTGGCATGGCAAATACTTGCCCAGCCGAAAAAGCCTACCCTGTTATTTATGCCATGCTGCAAGAATTAAATGATGAACACACAGGTTTTTATCCTAAATTAGCCACACAAATTCAGCAATTAATTTCTGGTAACTCGAGTCAAACCAGTGTTGGTATTGGTTTAGCCATTCTCGAGAATCGGGTTTTTGTAAAAACCGTGGCAAATAATTCGGCTGCCGAGCAAGTAGGTATCAAACGAGGCGACCAGATAACACATCTAAACTTTGCGGTTGTGCGCGAAAAAACGTTTAATCAGGCTTGGACTGCTATCAATAAGCAAGGTGGTTTTATTACGCTTACACGTCAAGGACAAGTTTATCGTGTTCAATTGCAACCCAGTAAACTCGAGGGCGAATTACCTTCTTTGCAAATCCGACCCGATGGCATTGCCATTATTCGTATCCCAGATTTCTTTGGTCGAGGTCAAGGCACCATTGCTAATCAAGTCCATGCTTTGCTGGCACAAGCCAAAAACCCTAAAGGTCTGATTCTCGAGTTGCGCGATAACCCAGGTGGTTTTGTCTCCGATTGCACAGGTATTGCTGGGGCGTTCCTCGAGAATGCCAGCAATCGTTTTGTGGCTCGCACCGCTTTTGGGAATGCCGAGTATTTGTACCGCGATGCCAAGCTTTTTTTGCGTCGTGGCAATGTCGAAAGTACTGTTTTTAATGTGGCAACACCAAGCCAATACACTGGTAAAGTCGCGGTGTTACAAAACGCAGGCAGCGCGTCGTGTTCCGAATTTCTTGCCAGCAACTTACAAGAAGCCAAACGTGCCAAAATCTTTGGCGAACTGAGCGCAGGTGTTTCTAATACATCCACAGGCTTTATTTTCTTATCTGAACAAAGTGTTTTACAAGTCAGTTTGAACACTCGAGTGGATAAAAATAATCAACGGTACGCCTCGAAAGTCACCCCAGACCAAATAGTTGCTGATAACCTCGAGCAAATCAACAGCACAGGTTTAGATGCTGTCTTGGAAAGCGCTGTGGCGTACTTAAACACACCATAAAGTCGTACCGAGTAAAAGACGCAGCCTAGGCTGCGTCTTTTTTATCCAATACTCGAGATCGCCAGCGGTAAAACTGGCACAATTGCTTCAAGCGCAACTCGAGTGTCTTGGGCTGGCAAATTAATAACCAGCGTTTTGCCTTTCCAACCCACAATGCCTCGCCATAATGCAGCTCGTCGTGATTTTTGTACACCCGCTAAACGCATTAACTCGGCAAGTCCGGGCAATTCGCGTTCAATAATTTCTCGAGTGATTTCTGGGACGCGTTCTTTGATGCCAATAAAACTACCACCAATCGTAATCACCAATGGTAAATTCTTGGTTTCTACCAGCATTCGCAGCACCCGACGAATATTCGGATTATCGTCGGTTACATTCTCGAGAATGGCTTCTTTGTACGCATTGCTGGGGAGCAATTCATGAACTGCCGCTAAGCCTTCGGCTTGATTTTCGATGCACAACACTGCGTATTCGATCATACATACAGAATACTGCTTTTTGTACTCGAGAGGCGAACCCCTGAATGTGGGAGGGAGTTACGGAGGAAGGATAAAGCTTTTGGTTTTTTGCTTTCTTCCTTCCTCTTTTTACGTTCCTCAATTTGTTCTCGTCAGTCTTCACTCGTTCCATCGTCTGCCATTTTGACAATTCTTGGGTCAAATCGTGCTACCACTTTGACCAAATCGGTTTGGGCGTTCATGACTGAATCAATGTTTTTATAAGCCAGTGGATTCTCGTCAATACCCGCCGATAAGAGGGTTACACCTGCTGCCTCGAGTTGCGGTTTAATCATTTTCCAATTGAATTGCTCTTTGGCTTTGGTGCGGCTCATGGCTCGTCCCGCACCGTGGCTGGCACTATGTAAGCTGTTGGCGTTGCCCAGTCCTCGAACCACAAAACCTGGGGTTGCCATGCTGCCCGGAATCATGCCAAGGACTCCGTTGCCAGCTGGCGTTGCACCTTTGCGGTGCACGTAGACATCCTTGGGTGTGCCGTCTATGTTGTGTTGCTCGAGCCATGCAAAGTTATGATGGTTTTCTAAACCAAATAGCACACTGGCGCCAATGGCTTTGATCACTTTTTTGTGAATCAGTGCATGGTTAGCACTGGCATACTCGCCCATTAAGTTCATGGCTGCCCAGTACTCGAGTCCTGCTTCTGAGGTCATATCGAGCCAAGAAAGGTGCTTGAGTTCCTTAGGTAATTCTGGGTGTAAACCCATGGCAAGGTTCGAGTAATGGTTTGCCACTTTCGCACCAGCGCCTCGTGAACCACTGTGCGATAACAAAGCTAGGTACTCGCCTGCTTCGAGTCCAAGGTCTGGTTTCTCGAGGGTGATAACGCCAAATTCAACAAAGTGATTACCACTGCCTGAGGTGCCAAGTTGCTCTCGAGCTTTACTGAACACTTCTCGAGTGACTCGGGTGACATTCCAGTCCATATCGAGTACAGCATGCTCGAGTGGGCGTTGCCAAGTTGCTCCTGCACCGAATTTGGTTTCGGATTCGATGGCTCGTTTTAATTCCTCGAGGTTACGGGTAAAGGCTTTAGAAACAGGGATATCCAGAATGGATAATTTCATTCGGCAAGCAATATCCACACCAACAGCATACGGAATAATCGCACCTTCGGTGGCGAGTACCCCACCAATTGGTAAACCATAACCAAGGTGAGCATCGGGCATCAGTGCGCCACGAACAGCCACAGGTAAACGCGCCGCATGACGCATTTGCTCGAGTGCCCCATTTTCGATTCCTTCGCCCCAAACTTGGTATGGCACTGGTTCATCTCGAGCCACAATCGGTTTTGGTTTGGTGAGTTCTGGAATTAAATCTGCAAAATGCCCGCTGTAATCGAGCGGATTAGCCATCAGCACTTTTAGATCGCGCAGCATTTCGCGCTTATCAGGGTGCGATTTTAAGAGTTGCGCGGTTAAAGCAAGGGCGCTTTGTGGAATGCCAAGGGCTAATAATTCTTTTGCTTTCATGATTGGTTTTTCCTTGTGTTGTGTTCGGATTGGTTCAGCGGCAATTGCTCCTGGAGTTGCTCCTGCTTCGCCTGAATGGGTTAAGTCATCAAACTTTGTGCGTCTATCCCAACGTATACCGCGATCATCACGAATGTACTGTACTCGATGCCACGGAATTTCGCTTTGTCCAAAAGATTCAAGACTGGTTTCTTGTAAACCATCGAATCTTGAGTCGAAACCAACGCTGAAATCCGAGATTTCAAAACGTGGATCATGACTGATTTGTTTGTAAATGCTTTTTGCGGGGGTCATAAAAAATCCTCTTGCCACTATTGTGCAATAAAGATTTTTTGAATGCGCCTTTGTAATAGCGTAAGCAAGATGAGCTACTGGCTTAGAACTTCTCGAGTAATTTATGTTTGTACGCTAGATGAATAGCTTCGGCTCGGCTTTTGGCACCGAGTTTCGAGAAAATATTGTTGGCATGGAATTTCACGGTGGGCAACGCCACTTTAATTTCATCGGCGATGTCTTGGTTACTTTTACCAACGCTCATCAGGTGCAGCACTTCGCGTTCTCGAGCGGTTAAGTCCTCGCCAATATTGGCATTTTGCACAGCTTGGATCAGGGCTTCAGTAGCTTCTGGGGCAAGGGTACGGCGACGCATGGCAGCGTTGCGAATTGCCTCGAGAATTTCGTTTGCCCCCGAGGTTTTTAATAAGTAACCGATGGCTCCTGCTTGCATGGCATTTTGTACCAAATCAGGGTCGTAGAAACTGGTCAGCATAATAATTTGAACATGCCGATTATTGGCACGAATGGCAGCTGCGGCAGTGGCACCATCCATCGTTGGCATTTTCAAATCCATTAAAATCACATCAGGCTCGAGGGTTTCGGTTTGTTCGATTGCCTGTTGTCCGTTAATCGCTTCGCCAACCCATTCGATACCATTAGCGGTGCGTAACATGGTGCTTAGCCCTGCCCGTACCATCGGGTGGTCATCGACAATTAAAACACGAATTGGGTTATTCATCGCTGCCTCGAGACATAAATAAAGGGGGGTTCATCGCTCCCTCCCATGTCTCCCACACAGAGCAACGAACCTCCCAACTTTTGCGATTGCCAACAGCAATCGTGGGTATAGAATACGAATCAGGCGTTGTTCTAAAAACCATCATGCGAATAGCATACTCCCTAAACCTTCGGTTAGGCGTGTTTTAAAGCCTCTCGCTTGGTTAAGGCTGATAACTCAGGATGCTCGAGAATAAATTGTTTCACTGCTTCAGCGTTGGTGTATGCATATTCGCGTAATGCCCAGCCAATAGATTTACGAATAAAAAATTCTGGCTCGAGTGCATTGGCTAGAATGAACCGAAATAAACGTGGCTGATTGGTTTTTTCTTTGTAGGCTAATTGATGCTGAATTGCCATGCGGCGCAACCAAAAATTAGGATGCACCGACCAAAGCTCGAGCCGAGCCTCCGCTGTTGGGTCACGTAAAGCAATACTGCCAGCCGCACCGTCAAGCGAATCTATGGTATCCCACCAACTTTTTTGCAACACACATGCCTCGAGTAAATCCAGATGCGAAACATCCAAGGTTTTACTGCGCCACAAAATATAATCACACGCTGCGTACTGATACTCGCGTTCGGGTAATGCCCAGAGTTGCCTTACCAATTCAGTCTCAAGGGGGGTCTTCAGTAAACCTAATTCAAGCAAAGCTGCTTTAACAGCTTTGACTCGAGTTGGGCTTGGCACGCCCAGAAAAGGAAATTGGTTTCGCATATAAGCACGCATTGCAACAGCTTTTTCGGCGTTGCGTAAAGGCTCGAGGTGGTTGCGGATGGTTTCAATCATAAGGGTGCTACTCAAGCAACATATCTTGTGGAATGGCGTAACCAAGGTGGTCGTATGCCAGTGGGGTGAGCATTCTGCCCCTCGAGGTTCGTTTCATAAATCCGAGTTGGATTAAATACGGTTCGTATAAATCTTCGATGGTCAGGGCATCTTCGGAAATAGCCGTGGCGAGGGTGTCCAAGCCAACAGGTCCACCTGCAAATTTGGTAATCATGGTCTCGAGCAGGTTTTTGTCACGATCGGTTAAACCAACAGTGTCTAAACCAAGTTGGTCAAGGGCAGCGTGGGTTCTGGCAGAATCTATGCGGAATTCTCCTGCAACTTGGGCGTAATCTCGAATGCGGTTGAGTAGGTTCTTGGCAATTCGCATTGTGCCTCGAGAACGTGCTCCGATTTCCAGAGCAGCTTCAGGGGATATTTCTAAGCCTTGCAGTACAGCTTCTTTCTCGAGATTCTGGGCTAGTTCGGTTGGGCTGTAGTATTCCAAATGCTCGATGATGCCAAAACGGCTTCGCATTGGTTGGGTTATTAAGCCTGGGCGAGTGGTGGCACCAATTAAGGTAAACCGTGGAATCGGTAATTGAATGCTGCGGGCAGCGGGTCCTTGCCCAATGACAATATCTAACCGAAAATCTTCCATAGCTGGGTAGAGGTGTTCTTCGGCAACCCTGCCTAAACGATGAATTTCGTCTATGAAAAGCACATCGCCTTCCTCGAGTGAATTGGTTAAAATCGCTGCTAAGTCACCTGGTTTTTCGATGGCGGGTCCGGAAGTTGGACGAATACCTACGCCCATTTCATAAGCAATAATATGGGCTAAAGTGGTTTTACCAAGCCCAGGGGGTCCAAAAACCAGCACATGATCAAGTGCTTGGTTGCGTCCTTTAGCGGCTTGAATGTAAACCTCGAGTTTGCGTTTAAGTTTGTCCTGTCCGACATAATCGGCAAGGCGTTTCGGGCGATTTGCACCAGCTGGTTGAGTCATGGGGTTTCCTAAAGGGGTGAGTGATTGGTAACTTGTTGTGGGTAGTATACGACGTTAGCCTATTTTATTCGGTTTTTAACGTAATTACCAGTTCTCGAGTAACTAATCTTCATCTTCTCGAGTAATCAATCTTCATCCTCTCGAGTAACCAATCTTCATCTCTTCGCGTAAAATACAAGTATGAAACCAGATGAGTCCCCACAAACTCGAGTATCAAATTGGTTAGATGAAATCAATCAACAAGCTTCGTGGTTGCCTTTAGGGGCTTTTTTGATTGTCTTATTATTCACTCCGCTAGGGCGTTTATGGTGGTTGTGGTTACTGGTTGTTGCTTTAGTATTTTTACTGCGACGCATGACATTACCAATAGCGGCAGTATGGGCAGCTGTGGCAATTGCTGGTGGTTTATTTACTGCTGGTGGTTGGAATGGACGCACCCTTAGCCCAACCCTGCGCGACGACCCCGAAGATCAACAAAGTATTGATTGGACAGGTATTCAGCGGCTCGAGATTAAGAATTTTAATGGTGATATCAAAATTTTGGCACAACAAGGCAATGGTGGTTTGCGATTAGACCGTAAAGGTGATGCCAGTGTCAGTTTAGAACGTGCCGATACAACCCTACGGATTACCGCTCGTAAACCATTTTTTAGTTTCTCGAGTGGCGTGAATATGGTTTTAACAATTCCCGAGAGTTTATTGGTGAGCATTCAAAATAGTAATGGCATGGTGCACAGTTCGGGGTTGATTCGGGATTTAACAATCAATAACAGCAATGGACGCATCGAAATTCAAGATTCTGGCAAAAGCCAAGTGAAACTCGAGAGTAGCAATGGCGAAATTCAATTACAACGCGTTTCAGGCGAAATCAAAGCCAAAACTAGCAATGCTAAAATTCGTTTGTTACAAGCCAGCAATCTGCAATTCAACCTCGAGACCAGTAATGGCAGCATTCAACTTGAACAACTGAATCTGGAAAACAATACAACCTCTAAAGTCCAAACCAGCAATGGCAGCATCCAACTCGAGAATATCCAAGCACCCAGTGGTTTACTGATTCGTGGCAATACCAACAATGCGCGAGTCGATGTGAACTTACCCGGTTTTGAATTGCGGCTCGAGGATCAGAGTTTTGAAGCCAAAAAAGAGGGATTTGGACAAGCTATCCTTGAATTACAAACCAGCAACGACCGAATTATTGTGCGTTGATTGCTTTTCAACCTTGGCTATCTGGTATTCTACAGCTGTGCCAATCCCAGGAACGATTCTGCTCGAGAAGTATCGTATTGTGCGACCAATTGCACGCGGTACTTCGAGTGTGGTCTATTTGGCTTTTGATATGTTTGGCGCACCTTTTGCTGTGAAATTATTCCCTCCCGAAATGGCTTCTCGAGCCGACCGCGAGTATTTAGTGGGTAGTCGGTTGCAACACAAAAATGCGAATCCTGTACTCGAACGAATTGTGGTCGAAGGGCAGCCTGGGGTGCTGATGCCATTTGCGCCTGGTTTGCGTTTCTCGGAATATGTTGGACAGCACGGCTTAAAACAATTTATGGATGTCTTTGTGCAAGCCCTCGAGGGTTTAGCCCATATGCACCAACGTGGCATGGTGCATCGGGATTTTAAACCAGAGAATCTGGTGGTTTCCCCCGGCGATGCCCCTGGTGGTCTCGAGGTAAAACTGATTGATTATGATTTATCGGGTCCGACTCAGGAATTATTTAAGGATCGAGTCACTGCTGGAACAATTGCTTATATCTCGCCTGAGGCAATTCTGGGTGTGCCATTAACCCAAAGTGCCGATTTATATAGCGCTGGTATTATGTTGTACTGGGGTATTACTGGACAGCATCCATTTGATGGCGAACCCCAAGAAGTGCTGCAAGCACATTTGCACACTGTGCCACCTGAACCCTCGAGTGTGCGCGAGGGACATGTTTCGCATGTGCTTGACCGCGTAGCATTGCGGTTATTGCGGAAAAATCCTGCTGAGCGTTACCCCGATGCTCTCTCGGTTTTAACCGAATTATTAAAGCTGACCACCATTGCTGAATAACCTTGGAAGCACTTCAGATGGTAAGCCAGTACGAAGTGTAGGCAATGACTTGTCGCCTACGATAAGAACAAGCGAGGAAAGAGCATGTTTTTTCAAAAACCCGCACAACTCAGCGGCGCACTCAGCGGTGCTATTAGCTATTGTCGCAATGTCACTTCACATCATAGTAAAACCTTTTATTTTGGCAGTTGTTTCTTTCCGATGCAGCAACGCCAAGCTGTTTGGGCTGTGTACGCAGCTTGCCGCCTCGGTGATGACACCGTAGACGAATTACAAGGGCAGGCTGCCAGAAATGCCCTCGAGTTGTGGCGTGAACGGGTACAAAATGCCATTGCTGGCTCGCCAGACACCGACCCCATGGCGCAAGCCTTAGCTTGGGCTGCCAAACAGTACCCAATTCAATTTGACCCGTTTGCCGAACTCTACCTTGGTCTTGAAATGGATTTGGTTCAGCATCGTTATCAGACGCTCGAGGAATTGTTGTTGTACTGCCGCCGAGTGGCTGGTGTGGTTGGTTGGATGATTACACCAATTGCTGGGTTTGATGGTGGCGAAGCAACCCTCGAGCGTGCCTTAAAACTGGGTATGGCAATGCAGATCACCAATATTCTGCGCGATGTTGGCGAAGATTTAGATCGTGGCAGAATTTATTTACCTGCCGATTTAATGCAGAAATATGGTGTTACAGAACGTGATTTACTCGAGCGCCGCGTCACCCCAGCCTACATTGCATTGATGCGCGAATTAGATCGTATTGCCCGAGATTTATACCGCGAAGGCTGGAAAGGTTTACCACATTTACACGGCACAGCGCGTATTGCTGTGGCTGTGGCAGCTCGGGCTTACGAAGCCATTTTGGGTGCATTAGAACTCAATGGTTTTGATAATTTTAATAAACGCGCCAGTATTTCGGGGCAGAAAAAACTTGCCATGATTCCAGGGGTTTTCCTCGAGTTACGACGCACGACACATTTGCATTGAATTTGTTTTGCCAAATACCGCAAGGCAGACACAAATTTCACTGAATTGTCATGATTGTCCCGTAAACACTTGCTAAGCTGTACTGGAAAGTCTGCATAACCTGACCATACTTGGGTTGGGTGTTTTGCAGAACATTATTTTGTATGCTGGTGTGACAAAGTTGTACTCGAGTCCTATCGGGAGAAAAAACGTGAATCAGACCATTCAACCAAAGCCTGTAATCAAAACCACCAATAAGAATACTCGTGTCTGGATGCCATTGGTTGGCATTGCTGCTCTTGGTACCGCTTGGGGTGGTTTTGAGTTGTATCACGCTGATCGTATTTTGCCAGGAGTCAGTGCCGCTGGTATTAACATTGGTGGGCAAACCAGCAGTGAAGCCAAAGCAACCCTGCAAGCCGCTAAACTAGCAGCCCCTGTGATTGCTGTTCAAGCAGGCGACCAGACCTTACGTGTTCAGGGTCCAGAACTTGGTTGGCGTGTTGATTATGACGGTATGGTTGCCGGTGCAATGCAAATTGGACGCAGCAGCGATGCCTTGGGCAACATTGCTAAACGCTTTAGTGGCGATAAAAACGTTGTCTTAGCCGCTAAAGTGGATCCAAAAACCTTTCGTAACCGCCTCTCGAGTTTAGCTGAACCATTTGCCATTGCCCCAAA
Organism: Deinococcales bacterium; assembly: GCA_013298595.1. Taxonomy (GTDB): domain Bacteria; phylum Deinococcota; class Deinococci; order Deinococcales; family JAAFIG01; genus JAAFIG01. Next base: position 40,299 of record JAAFIG010000022.1, read on the forward strand.
AGATGCGGCTTTGGTGTTTACCGACAATAAATATGTGATTCGTCAGGACAAAGATGGACAAGGTGTGGATTTTGAAAATGCCGTCAAAGCTTTTAGTGCCAATCCATTACTGACCAACCTCGAGTTGAACATTTCTGATATTCCAGCCCAAATTCAAGCTGAATCCTTGCAAACATTGGCAAATCAAGCCAACAGTATTTTGCGTCCATTAAAATTGACTTACCCAACACCTAGCGCTGCTCAGGCACTAGCAAAAACACTCAGTAGTGCCCAAGTCGCCAATTTATTCTTTGTTGAACGCCAAGGTTTACGCATAGACGAAAAAGCCATTGCTGATACCTTGCGAGGTGTCTCGAGTGCCTTTGATCAAGAAGCTGCTGATGCGCGTTATTACCGTCAGGGTGGTCAGTTGTTACGCCGTCCTTCCAAAGACGGCTATGCTTTAAATTTAGGCGAAGCTAAGAAATTATTAGCCACAGCCATTCTCGAGCCAAACACCCCAGAAGTACAATTACCTGTGGTTGTGACCACACCAGCAGTCACTACAAAATCCTTACCTGATCCAAAAACCTTAGCTTTGCTTTCCTCGAGCACCACACGGTATTACGGCTCAAGCCGTGAACGAGTACTGAATGCTGCGATTGCTGCTAACAAATTAGATGGCTACGTTGTACCTGCTGGTGATACTTTTAGTTTTAACGAAGCCGTTGGCGAAATTTCTCGAGCCACAGGTTTCGTTGAAGGTCTGATTATTTCTGGTGGTCGAACAGCCAAAGGTGTCGGCGGTGGTGTTTGCCAAGCCAGTACCACAGCTTTTTCGGCACTGTACCGCGCTGGTTTACCAATTGTAGAACGCAACCAACACAGTTATAAAGTGCGTTGGTATGACGATGTCATGGGATTAGATGCCGCTGTATACTACCCAAGCCTCGATTTAAAAATGCAGAACAACACCCCAGGACCACTCGTTGTGCGTGCCAGTACCAGTGGCGCAAGTATGACAATCCAACTGTACGGCGTTTCTGATGGACGCAAAGTGGGTGTTTCTCGAGCCAGAATCTTGCGCCGCACCCCACACCCACCGACCAGAACTATTTTTAACTCGAGCTTACCACCAGGTGTCAGTAAACAAGTGGATTATGCTGTAGATGGTTACAATGTCAATGTGGTACGTAGCATCAACGGACAAGCCGAAAGCCTTTATACAGCTTATCGTCCGTGGCAAGCCGTCTACGAAGTCGGACCAAGTTTCCGCCCAAGAGTTCGCCCAGCCGCCTCGAGACTCCGTACCAACAGCAACCGAAGCACAGTCAGACCCGCAATAACAGCTCCTGCTGCGAAACCAACCGCCGCGCCTGCTCCAAAACCACTGAACCGCTAAAATATTTACAAAAAAAACGAACCCCGCTGGGGTTCGTTTTTTACTGAAAAGATTATTTGTACATACTGGCTTTTTTCTTGGTTGCCAATTCCCAAACGCTATAATCCACAGCACCTTTATCTGGAGCTTTCTTCAACACACCAAGGTCTACCAGCATATCAGTGTTGGCTTTATACACAGCTGGATCTAGGAAACCAGCAAAGCCTTTCAGGGTTGGACCGCTGTAATACAACTTAGCAATTTCTTTCATTTGCCATGTTTGGTGATCTCGAGCATCTATTGAGCCGCTGCCATTGCAGGTCTTACCGCATTTTGGCAAGACAATATCAACTGCACCACCTTGGTTTTGCACCGACCAATTCCAGCCTTTGATGCTGGCTCTGAGCAAACGCGCAGCCACATCTTTGCCGCTCATGCCAGAACCTTTGAAGTTCTTATCGGCAAGCACTTTTTCGGGAGCAAACATCAAATCCTCGAGTAAGTTCACACCCATATCTGGCAGTGGCATGACATTGAGTTTATTGAGTGGGAAACCAAGCCCAACAATTTGATTGACTTCGTTGTAGGTCATGGCAGAAACAGCGTCCACTTTGTCCGGGAAAACCAGTGCGGGATCGAAATTAAACGAAATTGCAGTGATATCAGGGCTGGCAACACTCGAGTCTAAGCTGGTGGTCATACCCGCTTTTTTAGCAAGGGCAATAATTGGTAATTCGTTACCAAAAGGCCATACGCCAACTTTTTTACCTTTTAAGTCGGCAACGGTTTTAATGCCGCTACTGGCAAGCGTTACTAGGGTAAAACCAGATTTTTGGAACATCTGACCAATGTGCACCACTTTCTGCCCTTTTTCACGATTGATTAAAAAATCGGTAATCCAAGTGGTACCAAAATCGGCTGCACCAGACAACACAGCATTGACAGGTGGGGCATCACCAGCAGGAATCAAGGTGACTTCCAGACCTTCGTCTTTATAGTACCCTCGAGCTTGGGCAGCGAAATACCCAGCGAATTGTGCTTGTGGAAACCATTTTAATTGCAGTTTCACTTGCACAGGTTTTTTCATCTGCGCTTGGGCATTGCCAATCATGGCAGCGCCTGCCAGACCAGCGGTGAGAAGAGCGGCACTTGCTAACACGGCTTTCTTCATACATCCTCCTATTAAGCGTTAATCCTCGGCGCGGAACGAACTGTGCCAACCGGTGACTCGACGCTCAAGTAATGCCAGTAGATTATAAACGGTAATTCCTAAAAAACTAGCAACCACAATCGCAGCCCAAACAGCATCCAAGCTAACCGTGCCAATTTCGACCACAATCCGAAAACCTAAACCCGAACCATTGGCACCAAAAAACTCGGCAACAATTGCCGAAATTAACCCCAGCACCGCTCCTGTTTTTAAGCCCGTAAAAATAAACGGCATGGCATTTGGTAAACGTAAACTCTGAAAAGTCCGACGCGAATCGGCTGCGTAAGAACGCATTAAATCCACTTGCAGCGGATTGACCTCGGTTAACCCTCGAGCCGTATTTAGCAGCATTGGGAAAAACACGGTAATCGCTACAATCACCGCTTTGGATTGCCAATCCACCCCCATCGCCCGAATCACCACAGGTGCCAGCGCCACAATCGGCACACTCGAGAACAAAGTCGCATACGGCATTAAGCCTCGCTCGAGAAACGGGTATCGCTGCGTGGCAATTGCCATCAGCACACCAAGTGAACCGCCAGCCACAAACCCAACAATCGTCTCGAGTAACGTTGTGCTGGTGTCACGCCAAAGCACATCTCGAGCTTCCCAGAGGCGTTGCACCACCAGACTTGGTGGCGGAATTTGCGCCAGTGGCACTGCGTAGCCACGCACCAACCCTTCAACAGCAATCAGCACCACCACGGCTAACAAACCTGCAGGCAGCAACGCCACCAATTGCCGTTGTAACCAATCGGCATTATCCTTGGCTTTCGGACGAGCTAAAAACCGCACCACAGCACTTGAAGCCAAAGCCACACCCAGTAAACCCAGCAACAACCACGCATACAACCAAATTAAATCCGATGACTGCCACGCCTCGGTCAAAGCGAACCGATCAGCAATTAATTTCAACGAAAAAAACGCAGAGCCAAGCACACAAACCACTGCTAAAACAATTAAATTCGTCTCGAGGAAACTGGGTTTTAACGCACGCGTCGCCACGGAGTCACCAACCTTTCCACCACACCAACCAACGCCACCAACGCAATCCCCAACGCCGCACTACCAAACATCACCAACCATAAACTCCGCGAATCCGAAGCCCTCGAGTTCTCCGACAATAACCGCCCCAAACCAGCATCGGTAATCGTACTCGACTCCGAAACAATCGCCCCAATCAGCGCCGCTGTCATCGCAATTTTAAACGCCGTAAACAAAAACGGCACACTGGCAGGAAACCGCAACTTGGCAAACATCTGCACCGAACTGGCGTTATACGTCCGCATCAAATCCACCTGCAACAAATCCGGACTTTTCAAACCCTTCGCCACCCCAACCGCAATCGGAAAAAACGCAATATAGGCACTAATCAACACCTTCGGCAACAACCCCTGCACACCATTAGAACCAAGCACCACCGCCAACATCGGCGCAATCGCAATCACAGGCACCGTCTGTGAAGCCACCAACCAAGGCAACACCGCCCGCTCAAACGCCCTCGAGACAGTCAACAACACCGCCAAACCAAGCCCAACCACACCCGCTAACAACAAACCCAACACCGTTGCTAACGCCGTAAAAAAACCATGAAACGGAATCGAATTCGGATCAGTTAACGGAAAAAAAGCCTTAGGAAAATCCTCGAGCAACTGATTCGGCGCAGGAATCACAGGAGAACGCAAATTAAAGGCACAAGACAACGCCGAACCACACGGCAACTCCGCCCCGCGATCCAACAAACGCTGCGCCGACTGCGCATTCAAAAACACCATCAGCGGAAACGAAAGAACAACAACAACAAGAGCCACTGTTAACATAGGAATAAACGATTTATTCATGCGTGTACCTTCGAGGGAAATGTGGAAAAGATGTCGCTGCAAACCCTCTCCCCCAACCCCTCCCCCGCGCAGCGCGGGGGAGGGGCGTTCAAGCGAAGCGCGAACCGGGGAGAGGGTTGCCCGTCACGTATACTGAATTCGTGCCTAAGGCGTATCTGACAAGATTGGCTCGAGAGAATCGGCGAGCACAAACGCCTGCTGAGGCGATTTTGTGGGAAGCTTTGCGGCGCAAAAATTTTGCTGCTATCAAGTTCAAACGTCAGAAACCCATTGGGCGTTACATCGCAGATTTTTGTGCGCCTAGTGCAAAATTGATTATTGAATTGGATGGCAGTGTGCACGATTCCACGGATGCTCGAGCTTATGATGCTGTGCGAACCAGTTTTCTCGAGGCGGCTGGGTATCGTGTGCTGCGTTTTGGTAATCAGGTTGTACTCGAGGATTTGGCTTCTGTGCTCGGGGTGATTGCTGGGGTTGTTCATACTTCTTCCTCGTAGCCATGTCCGTGGCGGAGGCTTTCGCGGACTTCGGTAGCGATTTCAAAGAATCTTGGGGTTTCTCTGGTGTCGAAGTTGCGTGGTTGTGGTAAGTCTACGTTGATGATTTTTTCGATTTTTCCAGGGCGTGGTGTCATCACTACAATGCGAGTGGATAAAAACACAGCTTCGGGGATGCTGTGCGTAACAAAGATAATGGTTTTGCCTGTTTCGCGCCATAAGCGTAATAACTCGAGGTTGAGGTTTTCTCGAGTGATTTCGTCGAGAGCACCAAATGGTTCGTCCATGAAAATCAGTTGTGGGTCAAACGCCAAGGCTCGAGCAATACTGGCGCGTTGTTGCATACCACCTGATAATTGCCACGGGTAATTACGAGCAAATTTTTCGAGTCCAACGAGTTTTAACATTTTTTCGGCTCGAGTGATGCGTTCTTCTTTGCTAAATCCCATGATCTCGAGGGGCAGCATGACGTTTTGTTGTACGGTACGCCAGTCGAATAGCGCTGGGGCTTGGAAAACATAGCCGTAAGCTCGAGATTCTCTGGCTTGTTGCGGGGTTTTCCCACCAATCAGCAAAGACCCTTTGCTTGGTTGGATTAAATCGGCAAGTAAGCGTAACAGCGTGGTTTTGCCACAACCCGAAGGTCCGATCAGACTGATAAATTCGCCTGTGCCAATTTCGAGATTAGCGTCTTTTAAAGCGATGGTCTCGAGGGCTTGTCCGCGTGAATCCTTGGTTTTGTAGATCATGCTGACATCTTGAACAGATACCAACAGAGATGATGTTTGAAGTGCCATGCAAGAACATACCAAGTTTTGACGCACTACGGCAAAGGGGTGGCAGAAAGCAATCGTAAGGGCGAACCTTGTGTTCGCCCTCTTGACAAAAAACGTTTTAGGATTTTCTCGAGAAAGTAATTATCTAAACTTTAACGCATTAATTTTCGCTGCGATACAACGTCCCTGCTCGAGTCCTCGAGTGACTGCAGTTCGGTAATGAATACCGCCGTAAAGTCTCGAGATACCGGCTTCTTCAGCAGCCGCGTTGAACGATACAAATTTGCGAGCTGCCAGTCCGTTATTGCTGCCTGTGGTGTCGGTAAAGGCATAATTTTCGCCTAGCATGGCGGTAAGAACACCTGCTGCAGCTCCGCTTTGGGTGCTGTGTCCACTTGGGTATTCTGGGAATGGTGGCACGGGCAAAATGGCTTCCCATGCTGGGTCTATGTGCCGCCTGATATAAGTGATTGGGCGTAACAAATTGTATTGGTATTTGGTTTGCCAGCAACCAATAAACGCATCGTTGACGGCTAAGCCAACTCGGGTTTGGCTTTCGACAAATTGCTCGAGTTGCCAATTTTTTTCTAAAGCTAAATTGAGCACAATGTTAATCCAATGTCCGGGTGGGGTGACTGTCAGCATTGGGTCGTCCGACCAGAAACGAGCAATTTGTTTTTGTTCTGGACTGATATTTTTAACGGTTTCGTAAACCTCGAGTGCTTCTTTGTAAAAAGCGGATGCTTTGTCGCTCGAGTAGACCAATGGAGCAGGTAAAGCGCATCCGTTACTGGTTTTCATGACCAACGGACGATTCTGCCCCCAATTTGGCAGCAATGGTGTTTGTTGCATGCCTAGGGCAGCAGTAGGAATCCAATCTTGTGGGTTGCTGGCTTTAGGGTAGGTGAGTGGAAAGCCCAAATTCGAGATGCTGGCTCCGCCATCAGTTGCGGCAAACGCCAGTATTTCGGTTGCCACTTTGCGCCCATACATAAGACTTCGTTCGAGTATATCGGCTTTAATCTGACTCGAGAGTTCAGTACTTAATTTGTTGTTGAGACTAATAAAAACCCGTTGACCTGTTGGTCCTGTGTTGCCATACAGCTTTTCGATAGCACTCGAGAAAGCGCCATGTAACACAGCAGCAGTGCTATATTGCAGTTTTGCATCTACTTGGCTGACAGCTTGAAAACCATTGAGTTGCCCTGCCATTGAACGCAGTGTTTTACGTTGTGAAGCAACCGTTTCTTGGGCAATCAAACCAATATAAGCAAAGGTTCGAGCTGCCACTGGCGGCGAGTACGTGGCTGTGTGCCGCGTTAAATTCAGCATTAAGTTGTACCACTGAGTTGCAACTTGCATCTCGAGTGATCTTGTGGTTTGTGCGCCACCCACACTGAATAGCGCAGCACTCGAGACGAAAATAATCAGTAACACGCCATAACGTTTCATTTGGTTTCCTTATTGGCAAATTGGAACAATTTTACGATCCACACCTTCGCATAAAACTTCTTTAGAAATCCATTTGGCATCTATTACCACTTTTAAATTGCTACGTGTGATCGGTACTGGTTTAATAAAAATAGAATTCATTCGCACTTTTTTGGGTCCTTTACTAAAAATAGCACGACCTGCAATTTTATCCATTGTCACACCTTTAGCCAATTGCAATGCCACCTGAGCTGCTTTTGTACCAAGGGTACGCGCATCTTTCCAAACTGAAACAGTTTGCGTCCCTCGAGCCACTCGGTTCAGCGCAGCTAAGTCACCATCTTGTCCTGAAACTGCAACTCTACCAGCTAATTTCACAGCAGCTAATGCAGCAACAGCACCACCTGCCATACCATCGTTGCTGGCAACGACAGCATCTACTTTGTTTGCATTACGAGTCAGAAATTGCTCCATGATGCGTTGAGCATTTTCGGGTTTCCAACTTTCAGTAAATTGCTCACCTACAACTTTGATATCACCACGTTTAATAGCAGGATTTAACACCTCGAGTTGACCATTATGTAAAAACACACTATTGGGATCGCCTGGATCACCTTTAATGAACACATAATTGCCCTTAGGTTTTACCTTGAAAACTTCTCGAGCTTGCATCCTACCAACTTCGACATTATCAAAAGTCATATAAAAAACACTGGGTTCTTCGATTAAACGATCATACGCAATCACAGGTATTTTGGCTTTTTTAGCTTTAGCAATAGCTGGTAAAATGGCATCTTTATCCATTGCTAAAATAATTATGGCTTTTACCCCTCGAGAAATTAAATTATCAATATCATTTAATTGTTTTTCACTCGAGGCTTGTGCATCAGTGCTTGTCATGTCAGCATTACCAAAAGCAAACACTTGTCCCATTGCAGATTCATCGGTACGCCAACGTTCTTCTTGGAAATTACTCCAACTGACCCCAATAATTATTTTACTTTGTTGTGCTTGCCCAATGACTAAGCTCGAGCAGGTCGCAAGTACTGTGATGCCAAGAATCGTTTTCCAGTACTTCATCATTTCACTCCTTTTGACATCTGCCAATACATCAGAACTTTGTGTGCTGATACATATCGCCATAAAAAACTTGCGATAATTTCGATAACCCAAGTATGGCAAAAAAATTGTCAATGCAGTGTAAAAATCAGACATTTACCATTGCACTGACAATAGTTATACTTTTATGTTGCATTGGGGACATTAGGCATGACACCACCGATAATCATGCCAAGCACTTGGTCATGGTTGACATCTTTGGTGTTGACTGTACCAACCACTTTGCCGTTCTTCATGACGGTACAACGGTCAGCTAAGTCAAAAACATCGTGTAAATCGTGACTAATTAAAAAAATGCCTACACCTTCAGCTTTGAGGGCAGCTATTAATTCAGATACTTTAGCAGTTTCTTCTGGTCCTAAGGCGGCTGTAGGTTCATCCATAATCAGCACTTTGGCTTTGAAATACACTGCCCTTGCAATTGCCACGGTTTGTCGTTGACCACCGCTCATATTTTGCACAGGTACGCGTAAACTCGGGATTTTGACTCGTAATCTGTCTAGTACTTTACGAGCTTCGATTTCCATTTCGTCTTCGGATAAAACAATGCCATTGACTTTTTCGCGCCCAAGAAAAACATTTGCCACAGCATCCAAATTATCTGCTAAAGCCAGTGTTTGATAAATGGTTTCGACACCGTGGCGCTGAGAATCCTGAGGGCTACGAATTTCGACTTCTTGTCCAGCAATTTTAATGCTGCCAGAATCGGCTTGGTACGCTCCAGAAAGCACTTTGATCAGTGTGCTTTTGCCAGCACCATTATGCCCAAGTAAACCCACCACTTCGCCTGGTCGTAGATTCACCGAAACATCATCCAGTGCTTGGTTACCACCGAAACGCAAGGAAATATTGTTCATTTCGATAATTGGAGTAGTCATTAACGACCTCCTTTACGACGATTACTAATCGAATTCCACAGCACAGCCAGCAGCAACACAATGCCTAAATAAATTTTTTGTTGCTCGGTTCGTACACCCACCAAACCAAGTCCGTTCTCGAGGCTACTCATCAGTAGTGCTCCAAGGGCAGCGCCAAGAATTGTGCCACTACCGCCCGATAGAACTGTCCCACCAATTACTGCTCCTGCAATAACTGTCAGCTCGAGATCACGTCCTAAGGTTGGTGTGGCGCTGTTTAAACGTGCGGCTTGCACTGCGCCTGCAATAGCAGTTAAAAACCCCATCAGCATGAAAATGTAAACCATCATGCGTTTAACGTTAATACCAGCGAGGTTTGCCGCTTCTGGGTTACCACCAATAGCAAAAATGTAACGCCCAAAGCGTGTGGCTCGAGTCATCCAATTTAAGTAACCAAGTACAGCCAGTGCAATTAAGGTTGGTACGGGCATACCACTGGCAACAGCTGGAATGTTGTCCACACCTGTTCCAGGGACGTTGTAACTGTTCATGACGATCACAAATGCCAGAATCAGCACTGTGGTCACACCAAGTACTAAAGCTTCTGCCCAAACGGGTCGAACTGAAAATTCGTTTCGTTGCCGTCTGACCCGTCCAGTGAGGGTTTGCCAAACAACAAAAGCAATAATTGCCAGCCCAATAATCCATGTCCAAGTGGCACCAATTGAACCGTTAATACCACCACCCAGAATTTGAAAGGTTTCGTCGAGTGGTCCAATGGTAAAACTCGAGACACTAAATGTGCCGTTGCGAAATACCAGCATTCCTGCCAATGTGACCACAAAGGCGGGTACGCCCCAAAACGCAGATAAGTACCCGTTAAAAGCACCAATCAGTACGCCAACAGCAATACCAATCAGCACTGCTAGAATCCAGTTTAAGCCTGCACCTATTGGTGGTGGGGCTTGTAACAACGCCATAATCATGGCAGTAAAACCCAGCACACTACCAACACCAAGGTCTATTTGTCTGGCAACAATCACCAGCACCATACCACCAACCATGATGCCAACCACTGCGGTTTGTGCGGTTAAAGTCCAAAGGTTACGTGGTGATAAAAAAATGCCACCACTCCAAATTTGAAAACCAATCCAAACGACCACCAAAGCCAACAGCAACGTTAAGAGTTGATTATCTACTCCTAAGGCTGCCAGTAACGAGCGTCGCTCGGGTGGGCGATTTTTTTCTGCGTTCTGCATAAAAACCTCGAGGGAAACTTGCTATGAGTTGTTTCAATTAAAACAGGCGGATACGCTACTCTCAGCGTATCCGCCCGCAGCTTTTAGCTTACTTGCAAACTGGTACGAGGACTTTATTAACGCCTTTGCACAAAACGTCTTTTTTGATCCAACCAGCGTCAAGAACCAAATTGAGGTTCTTACGGGTAATGCCGACTGGTGCAAGAAGTGTCGAGTTCATAGCGACTTTCTTTGGACCATCTTTAAAGATTTTGGTGCCTTTGATGGCGCTGAGGGCTGTACCTTTAGCCAGTTGCAATGCAATATCGCCTGCGGCTTTACCTAAAGCGCGTGAATCTTTCCAGACCGAAACGGTTTGGGTTCCAAGGGCAACACGGTTAAGTGCGCCAAGGTCGCCATCTTGACCTGAAACAGCAACTTTACCAGCCAATTTAACAGCAGCTAATGCAGCAATCGCGCCACCTGCCATACCATCGTTGCTGCTCATGACTGCATCAACTTTGTTGTTGATACGGGTCAGAATTTGTTCCATGTTGCGTTGTGCATTTTCTGGCTTCCAGCCTTCGGTAGCTTGTTCGCCAACAACTTTGATTTTGCCACTCTTGATGCTTGGCTCGAGGATTTCGCGTTGACCACCGTAAACAAAGCCTGCATTGGCATCGCCTGGGTCACCACGAATGAATACGAAATCGCCTTTTGGTTTGACCTTGAGTACTTCTCGAGCCATAATACGTCCAACTTCGACGTTATCGAATGTCAAGTAGTAAGCGTAGTTATCTTCAACCAAACGGTCGTAAGCAAGGACTGGGATTTTTGCGGCTTTGGCAGCAGCGATAGCTGGTCCGATTGCGTCTTTGTCTTGGGCAAGCAAAATAATGGCTTTTGCACCTTTGGAAATCAGAGTGTTGACATCGTTAATTTGCTTTTCAGCGCTGGATTGAGCGTCGGTGCTGGCATATTCTGCGCCAGCAGCTTCGAGAGCGCCTTTAATGGCAGCTTCGTCTGTCTTCCAGCGTTCTTCTTGAAAGTTTGACCAGCTTACGCCAACCACAACTTTATCCATTGTTTGAGCTGTTGCGCCGAGGTACACACCACCAAGTAAACCGAGTGACAGTGCGCCGATTGCTCCTAGTTGCCATTTTTTCATACAACCTCCTCAGGTTGAAAAACACTTCCTTCGATAACGATAAAGCCGTGACCTCGAAACTCGAGGAAAACACAGAAGCTGTTGCAGGAAGCCCTGAGAGTATACCCGATTTAGGGTAGCCTTTGGATTAGTTCCGTTGCAGCTTGGTGTTTTGAATTCATTCGTTTGTCGAACAAAACAAAGGTAACTCAAGGATTAAAGCCTTGTCAAGTCAGTTAAAAAATAAAAGCGGTTACAGCATATAACTCGAGTCTAAAAAGCTAAACTTTTATTGGGATATTAGATTTCAAGTTGCAATAAATTATTTTCTGTACGAATTTTTCATTTTTTTATAGTATTGGTGGCGTACCCACCCCGCAGTGTACTACCAGAAAATCTGTGACCGCTCTTTAGGGCTTGCTCAAAACTTCATCATCAGGTATATTTAATTCAATCAACGAATCAAATAATCACCGATTCCTCAGTAGCTCGAGGGTGAAAACAGGAGCATCATGCGTGGTATCGCTGGCGAAAAAACATTACTGAAACGTCTCAACCGCGCAGCCACACTGCGTTTAGTCTGGCAAGAACCAGGAATTTCCCGCAGCGCCCTCGCTGAACGCATAGGTATTACAAAAAGTACTGTTTCGCAAAGCGTTGCTGAACTCGAAGCCGAAGGTTGGCTCGAGAGTGGTAACAACGACCTCAGCACCGCCCCCGGCAGACCTTCCATTCCTTTAAAACTCAACCATCAAAACTTTGCTTTAATAGGTGCAGAAATCCGCGTGAAAGATATCAACGTTGTTGCAGTAGACGCATATGGCACAGTCTTAGCCCAAGTGCAACAGCATGGCGATTACCGCAATGTCTCACAGGCTTTGGATCATCTCGAGCAAAGTATTCGCAGTATTCTTGTACACCCTCATCTCGAGCAACGCCGAGTGCTTGGCGTTGGTATTGGCGCTCCAGGACCTGTGGATACTGCTCAAGGCTTAGTGCTACACGCTCCAAATTTAGGTTGGAAACGAATTGCGCTGCACACCATGATTCTCGAGCGATTACCTGATTTACCAAATTTACATGTGGATAACGATGCTAATTTTGCTGTGTTTGCCGAATACATGTTTGGACAGTACAAACAAAGCGCCGATTTAATGTACTTGTATATCGAAACAGGTATTGGTGGTGGTTTGATCCTTGGGCATCAATTACACCGAGGCAGACGTGGTTTTGCAGGTGAAATCGGACATATGACGATTTTACCCAATGGTTCACGTTGCTCTTGTGGCAACCAAGGTTGCGCCGAGACACTGTTCAGCACTTGGGCATTACTCGAGAGTTACCAAAAAGAAACCAATCAAACCATCAATATCGAAACATTCCTCGAGAAACTACGTGCCCAAGACCCAGTTGTGAAACGCATTGTGCATAAAGCAGGTATGTACCTTGGTATTTTTCTTGGCAGCTTAGCCAACGTCTTTGATCCAAAACTGATGATTATTGGTGGTTCTTTCGCGCAATTAGGTAACAACATCCTCGAGCCAGCCGAAAAAGAAATTCATAAACGCCTCTTTGGTGATGAATTCCGTAGTATTGCCCTCGAGACCTGTGTTTTTGGCACCAATGCCAGTGCTATAGGGGCAGCCGGTTTTGTCTGGCACGACATTTTACAAAATACCGAAGAGTTACCAGCGTTGAAACACTAAACAGCAAGGTCAAAGCTTAGAAACATTTGATATTTTTGTTGTCCAACCGCTTTGCGTCCCTAGGTTATGCCTCTATATCTTGTATGAAAACCTTGATAAACCCTATTTCTGGTGGATTTGCTGAATCTGGAGTAGACTAAGCGCAATTGTGCGACGTGCCTTAGTGTTCACCGAATTAAACCGCAGTGCATTTTTAGTGCTGAGCAGGCACGGTAATTCATTACCCCTCGAGACCTTAACCAATCATATTGGTTTGGAATCTCCATTAGCTGCCGCTTGGCTCGAGCCTCGACTAGATGGTCGTTTTGCTGTGACTGATGGCATGGTTGGCTTGCGAGCTTGGCAGCGGAGCTTTCCACCTCAGGGGGAAATTATTGTGGCTTTAGACTTAGAAGCCACCAACGGCGACCCTATACGCGAAGATATTATCGAAATTGGCGCAGTGCGTTTAGATGCCAACGGCATTCAAGAATTTCAATCCTTTGTGCCTTCAAACCGTCCAATCAATCCATTTGTGCAACGTATGACAGGTATTAACGCTGCTATGATCGAAGGCGCACCCCCTATTGCTGAGACCTTAACCAAACTCGAGGCTTTTCTTGAAGGAGCAACTTTGGTGGTGCACAATGCTGGGTTTGATGCTGCATTGTTGTCTCGAGAATTTGGTAAGCTAGGGCGCACGTTGGTCAATCCGATTGTTGATACGGTGAATCTCGCCCAAGCGGTACTTCCGGGAAGGCGTAAGCGCGGACTCGAGACCTTATCGAGGTTATACGACGAACCACAACAATCTCACCATCGCGCATTGGATGATGCTCGGGTTACACTAGCAGTCGCAAAACATTTATACTTTTCACTTGCGGGTTCCCGCGAGTTAACTTTGAAAGAACTCCACGATGACCTTACCCAAATTACTCTCTCCCAAAGTCACCCCAAACCCCCTTCCTCAGCCCAACATGGGCGGCAGCAGCGCCGTCGGAGGTCTCGTCGTGAGCGCTAAACAAATGCGGTACACCTTAACTCGTCTTTGCTTAGATACTGGCAGCATTGCAATTCTCAAATACCTCGAGCCATTTATCCCCACAGAAAGCACGTTAAGTGCTGCTCTTGATGGCGGACGTGAACTCAATTTAGATATTCGCAATGGGCGTGTCTATGGTTTTACAGATTTCTTTGCTCAACAAAAAGTTTCCGTTAACGATGCCCTGATGATTACACCACTCGAGTCAAATCGTTGGCAACTCGAAATTGCCCAAAAAGCTCGGGCTATCCCAGCGGCAACTCTACCTGTTGTAGCGGCGGCAGCAATGGAAAGTATCATCGAAGATGAAAGCACCCATATCCGCGTGGTTCGCAAGCAGCCCGCTACAGTATCGCCATACCCCAATGGTATTTTGTACCCTGGAAGCGAAAAAACCGAAAATAAAATCGAAGCGCCCACGCAAATCAGCAAACCTGAACCAGCTCCACAGCCAACAGCATTAAGTAAAATCAGCAGTCCAAAAACCATTTCACCACTCGAGCCTTTGCTGCGTTCATTTAGTAACCTTGGCTATTTGGTTTCGCCACTCGAAACGGGTTTGCAACTCGAGGTGCGTTTACCGCGTGGCACTCATAAAATAGCTGTGGCACTAGAAGGTTTTAGCGATATCAGCGCAGTGCTTAAAGCAGGGCGTTTACAGGGTGCCAAGTACTTAGCTGTAGCAGCCAGCGCCGACCGAATGAATTTTGTGGACACCGCCACTGCCTTTGGTAACATTGCCCGTGTCGAACTTGAAGCTTTATCCACCCTCGAGAAACTACAAGAACACTTTGCATTAACGCCACTGGAATTAGAAGGCTACTGGAACGCTGGTGGGATTCGTCAAGAATCGCTCGAGAGTATTCAACACAGCATCAATCAACGCCTCGAGACCCGTGGTGAATTTAGTTTTGTGATGTTGGCATTGCGTCACTTTAGTGCCCCTTGTCTAATTACCCCAGAAGATATTGTGGCAAAACTCCCAGGCAGTGGCATTGGTACCAGCAATGTTTTACAAGTACTCGAGACATTATCCAAAGCCCCTTTTATGATGGTTACCCCACTTGGCATGGGTGAGTACCACTTAAAAATGAATTTGGAACGCGGACTCGAGGAACTGAGTTCTTATGTTTCAAGTGTCAAAATGCGAATTGGTGCAACTGCACCTGTTAAAGCTGACAATACCCTGATACGTGCATAGTAAGAGATTCCAAGTTTAGCGGGTTTTTTATGACCGATCCGAAGAACGGCGCTTAGGTGGTGGCGGTAACTCGAGTTCTTCGCCAAGTAAATAGGGTTTACCCGCTGCTTTAGCGTTATACATACGATTATCGGCAAGAGATTGCAACTGATCTAAGTTGCTGGCTTCGTTTGGGTATGAAGCCAAACCAATATTTAACAAAATTTTGATATCACCATCAAATTCCATTTGTTCAATAGCACCCACAATGTACATCAGCAACTCAAGGGCTGCTTGTTCGGGCGGGATAATCAAAGCAAATTCATCACCACCTGTTCGGTAAGCTTTATGACTGGCACGACCAAGTTGATTGGGTCCACTGGCAAGCACTTTTGCCACTCGAGCCAGAACAACATCGCCAGCCGCATGTCCGAATTGATCGTTGACTAACTTAAAACCTGTTAAATCTATGGCTGCTAAACCAAAGTTTTGATATTGCTCAAGGCTGCGTTGCAAATCTTCATCAAAAGCTCGACGGTTACGTAAATTGGTTAGTGGGTCAAACCGCGCAGCTCGTTCGGCTTGGAATCGTAAGAATTCCATCTCGCTGGCTTTACGCTCGAGTTGTTCGTGTAGTAAAACATTTTCTAAAGCTGTGCTGATTGGATTACTCAGGCTGACAATCATGGCTAAATCTGATTTGGTTAATGGTTGCTCGAGTGTAGATTCAATATTTAATGTACCTAAAACCCCAACTGAACCTTTTAACGGCACAGCAATCAACGAAACCAAGTCGGGCGAAGCCACAATAAAATCGGGATCTTTTCTGCCATCAGTAATCAGTTCGGGTGTACCTGAACGGGCAACTCGACCAATCACACCATTGGCTAATGGCACTTCAAAATACGGTGTGGGAATACCAAGTTGCCCTTGTAAACGCAAGGTTTGCCCCTCAAGTAAATACAAACTACTATGCTGAAAACCAAGGGCATCTTCTAAAACATGAAGCACTGCTCGCACTAAGTCTGGTAAGCTCCGCAAACGCGCAACTTCTTGACTGATACGCGTTCGCACCCGTTCATCACGCAAACTAGCCCGTTCTCGGACATATAATCGTGCATTCTCGAGGGCGATACTGGCAAGGGCAGCAAAGCGTTCTAAAGTTTCTAAATCGTAAGAATCAAACCGTGCAACAATAGCGGTGTCGGCGAGGGTTAAAGCACCAATCACATTTTTACCTTGGCGTAAAGGCACACTGGCGACACTGCGCCACGGCGAAACAATATCGGCTGCTCGCAATTCCCAAATCTGATAATCTTCGATCAGAAGCAGTTCACCAAGTTCTGCCACCTGTCCAGACACACCTGTACCCAAAGCAAAACGCGTTTCAGGAAAGTCTCCGATACCCGCAGCTAAAACAATTTCTTGATGCTCGATTAAAAACACACCACCAGCATTAGCACCCAGCAACGCCGAGGCGCGTTCCAAAATACTCGAGAGTAAAGCTTCGGGTTCTAAATTCTTACTAACCTCTAAAGACACTTGGTATAACGCCTCGAGTTGCCTGGCTCGAGCTAACGCTTTACCTTCTGCGTGACGAGCATCGTCGAGCAACTGAGCGCGTTCCAAAGCAATACTGGCACTGGCAGCAAATCGCTCGAGGGTATCTAAATCGCTATCCGCAAAACGGTATGTATTTTGGGTATCGGCAATCACTAAAGCCCCTGTGATTTCTTTGCCACGCTTTAACGGTACCGATAACACAGATTGCCAAACACTTGCACCACGACGACCCGCTTGAGTCCAATTTTGATAATCATCAATTCGTAATGCCTGACCTGTCAAAGCTGTGACACCACTGGCACCATATCCTAAAGGCATAATAGGACTGGCACTAGCCCCAATTGTGGCAGCTAAATGCAATTCCTCGAGTTCAGATTGCAACAAATACAACCGCCCAGCATGTGCTCCAAAAAGCATCACTGCTCGCTCGAGAATACTCTCTAAAAGCATATCTAATTCGATGTAATGCCCAAGTTCTAAATTAATTTCATGTAAAGCTTCCATCAGTGCAGTGCGTTCCTGAGCACTCTGCTCGGCAACTCGCAAGGAATCAAACAACCGCGTGGTCTCGAGAGCAGCACTGGTTGCTGCGGCAAAACGTTCTAAAGCTTCAAGATCATTAGCATCAAACCGATTGGTGGCTCGAGTATCAGCAATGGTTAAAGCACCAATCACTTGATCTCCACGCCATAACGGTGCGCTCATAGCAGCTTGCCATGAGACAATTTCGTTATCACGAATATCTTGCCCATCCCAGTTTTTGTAATCCTGCACCACTCGAGCTTGTTGTTGCACAATCACTTTGCCCGATAAACCTTCACCTAAAGTACCAGAAACACTCGGACTTTCCCCATGCACTGCAACCCGTTCAAACAAATTGCCACTGACCAGATAGACCGCGCCAGCATCGGCAGAAAACAAGGCTGTGACTCGATCAACCACTTGTTGCAACATTGCACTTGGTTCAAACTGCCCAGCCAATGCCAAACTGGTCTGGTACAACGCCTCGAGCAAACGTGTCTGACGCTGATTATGCAAACTGGTCTGCTCGGCTTTTTCCAGTAAGGCAGCATTCTCGAGGGTCACATTGGCAACTGCTGCAAAACGCTCGAGACCCACTAAATCTTCGGGTTGAAAACACATTGGATTTGTGGTGTGTGCCAATGTTAAAGCACCAATCACTTTGCCGTCCAAATGCAATGGCACAGATAAGGCAGCTTGCCAAAGTGGTGAAATTTCGTTAGCGGGTTTTCCATCCCACGCTTGATACTGATTCATTAATAACGGTAAACCCGCAGCAATAACCCGCCCCGATAAACCATGATCTAAAGTAATGATTTGTTGAACATTGGGGTCAGTCAAATCGGTCGAAGCTCGAATTGTTCCATCAGCTTGCAACATATACACCGAACCAGCATTGGCTCCAAGTAAATTCGCTGCTCGTTCCAACAAAGAACGCAACAACTGCTGACTAGGAACATGCCGAGTCACAGCTAAACTTGCCTGATGTAGTGCCTGCAATTGATTGGCTTGCACTCGAGCACGTTGTTCAGCTTGGCGTGCCGCATCGAGTAACAAAACATTTTCTAAAGATAAACTAGCAATAGCCGCAAACCGCTCGAGCACAGCGACATCTGCAACTGTAAAACGCTCTGGGAAACGCGTATCAACAATGGTTAAAGCACCTAGTACATGCTGTTGCCAACGAAGTGGCACACTTATTACTGCTCGCCAATCCACACCTGGGTCGTTGCCATTATAAAAATCAGAGAATTCATGGTTGCCAAGTAAAATTGGCTCGCCATTTTGCGCCACCCGACCCGAAACCCCGTACCCCAATGGTGCTCGAGGTACAAGTTCATCGCCATAATCGGCAAGTAAGCGAATTTCATCAGCTTCACGCAAGTAAATACCACCAACGTTCGCGCTAAACAAAGCCACCACCCGTTGCAATAAATCGTGCGCTACAGCCTGCACATCTTGTGTATTACCCACTTCGACTTGGGTTTTATACAAAGCCTCGAGCAAACCAGCCCGATGCTCGGCTTCAGAACGTGCCGCTCGAGCTTCAACATACAACCGAGCATTCTCGAGTAAACCCGCAACAATCGGAGCTATTTGTAAAACAAAATCAACATCTTCGTTATCAAACTCTAAGCCATGATGACGCTCAAAAAACACCACACCAATTCGGATATCGCCATGTAACAAAGGCACAGCAATCAAACCCTGCAAACCAGCATCCACATATCCAGAGATAGCCAAAGGATGTTCAGGATAGTAATTGAGTAACAATGGGGTGCTATGCAAAGTTGCTTGCAATAACACCTCATGACCAGAATGCAGCAAACCCACAGTTACATCATCAGCATCCACAACCAACTCGAGTCGCTTAGAACCGTCACGCAACAAAACCAAACCACCAACAGCTTCAAGCATCACCCCAGAACGCCGAATTAACTCATGCAAAGCTGCAAACGGCTCGAGCGAAGCAATAATCTCAGAAAAATGCTTTTGCAATTGCTCACGGCGCACTAAACGAGATTCTGATATACGCTGTTGTTGCTCCTGAGCTGCGCGTAAACTCGCATTTTCTAGGGCTACACTTGAAAACGCTGCAAACCGCTCGAGCAACAACAACTGCTCTGATTGGTACGCCGCAACTTGTTCATCCCAAATCGCCATCAAAACCCCAAAAACACGTCCGCCACGACGCAAGGGGGTCGCAATCATCGAACGTTGCAAACCAGCATACCGAGCACTCCGCAACGCCGACGCTTGATAATCATCAATCAATACCGACTCGCCATGCCCAAAAACCCAACCGCAGACCCCTTCATCAGGCGCAAATCGCTGTCCCACTCGAGTAATTAACTGCCCAACGCCATGACGCATCTCGAGGCTACCGTCGGGCAAACCAACATACACGGCCGCCGAAGTGCCACCACAAAAACGCAGCACCCCCTCAAGCAACCGCACAAATAGCTCTGCATCATTTTCCTGAGCACCAAGTGTCAATGTCAATTGATGCAGCAACTCAAGCGCCTCGAGGCTCGAGTTATTTTGCCACCGCACCACCGAAGACGACACAGACATGAACAGTTATCATGTTATCAAACTCTGACCTGTTCTAAGCAAAAAAACGCACACATCCAAAAAACCATCAATAACGCTTCAAATAAGCAGGACTAGCCACTTGTAATTTTGCAACAGCCACCTCAGACAAGACAGTGAGTGTACCCACTGGTACAATTCCCAAACGAATCTGACTGGCTAATTGCGAATTCAAATCCAACACCACAGCATCCAAACTGGCTCGAGAATCCCAATTTGGCACAGCCACCCCAAGCAAAACCGCTAAATGTTCAGCCTCGAGTTGTAACAAACCCTCCTCGAGTGGTGCTCGCCCCAGCATCGAAAGAGCATTCATTGCCACCAACAAACGAAATTTCAACCGAGCATCTGCCACCACAGGCATGATTTCAGACTCGAGAAATTCTCGCACCGCAACAGCGAGTTCGGCATTATCAGGACGAGGCTGCATGGAAGTAGTTTAACGTAAAGGCAGAGGAAAAAGGAAAAACAAAGTAGCTCGAGATTAGAATTCTTTTTGCAATAAATGCAGTAACTCGAATTCCATCTCGGCACTTAAACGCCCCAGCACAGCCAATTCCACACTACGCTCGAGCTTATCGAGGTGGCGTTTAGCTTGGGTTAACGCCGCCACAGCCCATTTAACATTGCCTAGTACCTCCCAAAAATGCAGGGTCTCGAGGGTGATATTTTGTTTTGTTAACAAATTGTAATGCGCTAAGTACGGCTCGAGGTTAGCAACACCACCAAGATGCAAATGATCGTTACCAAAACGCCACGCCCGAATTAACGTCCAGGCTAAATCCTCGGCAGGATCGCCAATATGGGCGAACTCCCAATCCAGCACCGCCACCAAATCGGTTTCAGAAATCATCAGATTGCCAATGCGAAAATCCCCATGCACCAAGACCTTGCCATGCGACGGTGGCAAATGCGTTTTCAACCAATGCAACGCCAATTCAATGGTTGGATGCGGCTCAACAACAGAATCTAATTCCGCGTACAAACGCAAAATACTATGCTCCGCTCCAGACAAATCACTGCGCGGCAAAAAACCAAGTATTCCCAAATCCACCGCATGAATCCGTGCCAATTGCTCTGCCATTCGCAACGGCAAGACTTCTCGAGCCACCGCAAACTCAGGCTTAGATACCACCCGCCGCCCCACCGCCTCACCACGAACTCGAGCCGACACAAACGCCTCACGCCCCAACGAATCCGCCACATACAACACAGGCTCAGGCACCAACACCCCCGCTGCAAACACCGACTCGAGAACCCGAAATTCCTGCTCAAGACTGAGTTGCTCGAGATTCATCGCCCCACCACCCGCCCGACGCACAATCAACTCACGCAGCACCCCAGCTTGCTCGAGATTCAAAAACCAAGCTTCTTTACTGGCACCACCCGCCAACAAATGCAAATCCAAGACTTTGCTATTTGGGAACAAAGACTCGAGCAACGCCGACAAAGCGGAATGGGTATCGGAAGGCATACAACAGTTTAGGGGAAAAGCAAAGGAAGGATGAAGAGGATGTGAAAGAGCTTGCATGTTTTGAGTCAAGAGGCGACACCGTGTCGCACCAAAAACAGTATTGGCAAAACCGTACATCTCCCTTGTTACAAAAATGCTGTGACAGTTCTTCGAGAAACCATGATTAGCACAGCAAAGCGAGGCATGCCTCGCCGCTACGGTTAGCAACAAGCTTCTAGCTATTTCAATCTCGAGATGGGGTCGGTTAATGCTCCGAGGACATCCATGACAACTTTTGGTCTGCCTAATGGGTAAAGGTGCACACCAGATACGCTGGCTTGGCGTAAATCTTGGACGATTTGTTTTGCCCACTCGAGACCAGCTTTTTTGCCGTTCTGCTCGAGGTCTTGTAGTAGTGCGGATGGTACGGTTGTCCATTTGGCAACACGCACTGCCATCTCGAGATTACGAATCGGTAGAACTCCGAATAATACAGGAATACTGGGTTGCACAATGTCGAGGAATCGGTGCACTGTGTCGATGTCAAAGACTGGTTGGGTTTGGGCAAAATGCGCTCCAGCAGCAACTTTTGCTGCGAATCTTTCGCGCTCGAGTATCAAATCGGCTGCGCCTGGATTGGCAGCCACGGCAATACTAAAATTGGTTGGCTCGAGGTCACGCCCTGCTTTGGATTGACCATTATTTAAGCTGCGAACAATGCTGGCAAGTCCAACCGCATCCACTTCAAAAACGCCTTTGGTATCAGGGTGGTCGCCTCGTTCGGGTGGGTCGCCACGCAAACACAAAATGTTTTGCACCCCAAGCGCGGCAGCGCCTAATAATTCGGATTGCAAACCCAGAATGTTACGGTCACGGCAAGTAAAATGGGCAATCACCTCGAGTCCTGTGCGTTCTTGCACAAGTTTGGCTGCGACCAACGGACTCATTCGCAAATTGGCTTGTGGACTATCGGAAATATTGACTGCATCCACATACCCACGCACCGCTAAGGCTTCCTCGAGGGTTTTGGTGGGGTCGCTGCCTCGAGGTGGGTCGAGTTCGGCTGTGACCACAAACACCTTACCAAGTTTATCGATTAGTTTCATTGGCTCACCAACGCACTTTGCAGTGCAGCCTCGAGGGCTTGACCAAAATCGGTTTGTAAATCTTGTACATCCTCGAGTCCTACCGAAACCCGAATGGTTTCAGGAGCAACCCCTGCGGCGCGTTTACCCGCTTCGGGCAAACGCCCATGTGTGGTCGTCCACGGATGCACCACCATTGTACGCGTATCGCCGAGGTTAGCTGCATGACGCACCAATCGTAAACTGCTGATAAAAGCGCTAGCACCAGCTTGTCCACCTTTGACACCAAAGGTTAAAACGGCTGGATGATGGCGCAAATATTTTTTGGCTAAATCATGATGCTCGTGACTGGCTCGGCTCGAGTGATTGACCCAAACCACCCCAGGATGCGTCTCGAGCCACGCAGCTAAATCGGCAGCATTGCTGCATTCTTTTTGTAAACGCACCGCCACGGTTTCTAAACCAAGATTGATTTGCCAAGCACTGGCAGGTGCCAGTGTCATACCCATTTGGTGCAAACCAATGAACCGTGCTCGAGTGATAAATGCCATTTCGCCAAGCCGAGCATTCCAACTTGTACCACTGGCATCAGGTTCGGAAAGTGTTGCACTGCTCGAGATAAATCCTTTACGAGCCAATACCGCACCACCCAGCACCGAACCATGCCCAGCTGCCCATTTGGTCAGGCTATGCACCACCACATCGGCACCAAGCTCGAGCGGACGACACAAATACCCAACTGCACCCCAAGTGTTATCGACTACCAACGCAATACCAGCGGTTTTACAAACCGCACTGATGGCAGCAAAATCCGGAATATCCCCAGCTGGATTACCAATTGTCTCGAGTAAAACAAGACGGGTATTGGTTTGAATCGCGGTTTGAATTTGCGTGGCATCGTTCGGTACCACACTCGAGGTGATACCAAAATTGGGTAGCACATTTCGTAACAAACCAAGGCTACCACCAAACAAACTACTGGTTGCCACAATATGATCGCCAGCTTTACACAAATTAATCAAAGCCAGCAAAGTCGCTGCTTGCCCAGTTGCCGTGACAACACAGCCCGCAGCGTTCTCGAGCGCTGTTAAACGCACCTCGAGTGCCTCTGTGGTTGGATTCTGCACTCGGGAGTATTGCAAACCCTCTACGCGCCCCTGAAAAACATCGGCAGCATTCTCGAGTGAATCAAATTCAAAGGTAGCTGTTTGCTGAATTGCCAAACCCACACCTTGCCCCTCAACTCGAGACAAACCAACATGCACCGCATTGGTATCAAATTCCATAAGTTCGACCCCTTAGAAAACTCGGCAAAAAACTCCGATATAATATTGACGCGTTCAACCACCAAAAATCTCGAGCCAGACGAAAACCCGCGTTCAAAACGCGGGGCAAAACATTCGCATGGTCAAAAAATAATTCATCTCGGGATTGGTTGCTGCAACGGTCAATGCACCAGAACGCTTGCATTGCTCTGAATGCGTTCCCCAAAATGGGTTGGTTTTAGTGTGCCACTTGGTATACCAAAAGTCAAGGTGCTGTACGTGGCACCTTTTTGTTCAAAAGTATATTGCCCTTAAATTTTAGATTTTGGATATCAATGATTTTCCGTTCAACATGTGACAAAATTCTTATTTTTATCCAGTTTTTGAAATCAGGGTTTTGAAGCGTATCACAAAAGCATATTTAACGAATCCGCCGTGCTAAATAGACAAAAAACGGTGCGCCAATCGCGGTAATTAAAATTCCCACAGGAGTCTCGAGTGGCATATCCACAACCCTCGCACCAACGTCCGCGAGTAACAAAATACTCGAGCCAATTAGCGCCGACATTGGTATCACCAAGCGGTTATCTACCCCGACCAAGCCCCGAGCCAAATGCGGCGACATCAAACCCAAGAAACCAATCGGACCTGCCACACTGGTGGCGGCACTGGCAAGCAACACCGCAATTCCAGCCAAACCAAAGCGAGCCAGATTGACATTGACTCCGAGTCCTCTGGCAACATCCTCACCGAGCGAAACCAGATTGAGCAATTGGCTCGAGAGTAATGCCAGCAACACACCAATCATAAACCACGGCACGATGCTCAAAACATGATCCCATGTGCGTCCAGCCAAACTGCCTGCTAAACTAAAAATGGCGGCTCGGGCGCGTTCTTCAAACAGAATTTGAATCCCATTGGTTAGGGCAGCCAACATTGCTCCCACAGCAATACCCGCCAATGCCAAACGCACAGGGGTGATCCCGACCGCCGCCGTCACCCCAAAGGTCAGGGCAGCAGCGCCCACCCCACCGAGAAACGCCATCAGGATGGACAACTCAGATGGCAAACCAGGAAAAAAAACAATGCCAACCAGAATGCCCAGTGCCGCTCCAGCATTGACCCCAAGAATCCCTGGTCCTGCCAGCGGATTACGCGTCACACCTTGCAGTAGTGCAGCACTGATTGCCAAGCTCGAGCCAACCATCAGCGCAATCACAGCCCTTGGTAAACGCAGGGTTTGCACAATTAAACTATTGGTGCTGTTATCAGGATTAAACACCAAATGCCAAACCTCGAGCAGAGGAATACTGGCTGCACCCACAGAAATTGAAAGCAAAAAAGCAAAAAGCAAAACACCCAGTAGAAGCGGAAAAATCAACCATGTCCAGCGTGTTCTCGAGACTTGGGATTTGGTCATTTTTTAACTGCCAATGCAAAAGGAATCACATGGGGTTTGCCATTGCTCGGGTCAAGAATCAAATGTGCTTCGATACCAAAAACATCTCGCATGACCTGATTGGTCAGCACCAACTCGGGTGTGTTCTGTGCCATGATCTGACCGTTCTGCACTGCAATTAATTGATGGCTATACCGAGCAGCTTGGTTAAGGTCGTGCAGCACCATCACCACAGTTTTACCGGTTTTGGTGTTCAGTTCTTCGAGCAGGTGCAACACCTCGAGTTGATGCTTCATATCCAAGTACGTGGTTGGTTCGTCTAGCAAAAGTATTGGTGTGTCCTGAGCTAAACTCATGGCAATCCAAGCCCGTTGCCGTTGCCCACCCGATAGTGTCTCGAGCGAACGGGTTCTGAATTCGGTCATTTTGGTTTGCTCGAGGGCTTGTTCGATGGCGGTGTTGTCTTCGACATTGGGTTGTTGTAAAAATTTTTGGTGCGGATAACGTCCGAAACGCACCAAGGCTTCAACCGTAATGCCTTCGGGGGCAGTTGGCGTTTGTGGCAAAATCGCCAGTTGTTGTGCCACTATTTTGCTGGGCAGAGTGTGAATCGCTTTGCCATCTAGCAGCACCGTGCCCATTTTGGGTTTTAAGAGCCGTGCAATTGAACGCAATATCGTGCTTTTACCACACCCATTTGAACCGATAATCGTGGTGATTTTTCCCATCTCGAGGGTTAGGTTTAAGTCCTCGACAATGATTTTGTCGTCATAACCTAGGCTTAAATGCTGCGTCTCGAGTTTCATCGGATACTCCAGTGACCGTATTTCATGAAATTCTACCTTGTTGGCGCATTAAAAAAAGAAAATATGGCGCTCCGATTAAAGTGGTGAGGATACCAGCAGGCACTTCTATCGGCGGAATCAACCCGCGTCCAAGCGCATCGGCACAGACCACCAGAATTGCCCCAAGTAAACCACTGGTTGGAATTAAAAACACGTGACTCGAGCCGACCAAAAGCCGAGCCGCGTGTGGTGCGAGCAAACCCACAAATCCCAACACCCCAACCCCAGTTACAGCCGCCGCCGCCAGTGCCACTGCCACGCTCATACACACCACTCGAGCCAGCATTAAACGCATTCCCAAGCCACTAGCGACATCATCGGAGAATGCCAAGACATCGAGTTTATAAGCTAAAAACCATGCCACAGGCAGCAACGCCAACCACGGCAACAAACGCTCAACTCGAGACCAATCCGCGCCGTAAACCGTGCCAGCCAAAAAAGTTAATGCCCGTCCAATGTCGTCCGGAGCGCGAACCAAAATCAGTTGTTGCACTGCACCCAAAGCTGCTCCAACAGCAATGCCAATCAAGGCAACGCGCACAGGTGCAATTTCATTGTTTTTTTGGGCAAGCAACAGCACCAGTGCAAAACCAAGCCACGCGCCAATAAATGCCCCAACGGGCAAGAACCAACTTGGAGCGCTTGGCAGTAAAATCAGGGTGATGACCGCAAAAACCCCTGCGCCCGCTCCGACCCCCACAAGGTCAGGGCTTGCCAGTGGATTACGCACCACACCTTGTAAAACTGCTCCTGATACTGCAAATAATGCACCACAAATCAGGGCAACCAGAATTCGTGGCAATCGTAATTCTTGAATAATTCGGGCATTCAAGCTACCAGACGAATCAAACAACGCTGTGATGACCTCGAGTGGGGCAATCCGAATTGCTCCAATACCAATCGAAACAATGCTACAAATCACTGTTATCAGCAGCAGCAACCCTATGATTGTGGCTCGAGCCAATGGTTTTTTTGGTCTGGCAATCAACACAAATAATCCCTCGGTACATCATTGCATGGTTATTAAGGTTTGTTGACTACACAAAACCATAAACGCCATTAGCGAATTGATTAAACTTCCTGCCATACAACGATTTCCTCGAGTGCAATATGCGTGCGCGGTTGCGGATTGGCTTTTGGGTAGCCCATAAAGTAAAAACCAAGCAATTTATTCGGTGCTGCCCAACCAAAATGCTTGGCGAGTTCTGGGTGTGTCCAAACTGCCCCACTTTTCCAGAGCGCTCCTAAACCTTGGGCTTGTGCCATCAGGTGAATGTTCTGGGCTGCCATGCTGACGGCTGCGAGTTCTTCCCACTCGGGCATGGGTTTTTCTTGGCGCGGGGTAAATCCAATGGCAATCCAAACGGGTGCATTGAGAATCAGGTTTCGGATGGCTTCAAGACTTTTTTCGGTTGGGTTTTGATGAATCAAAGGCACAACGTTGGCAAAAACCTATTTGGCTTTCCAATGCTTTATGAAGTAATAATGGTAACATTCTGTTATGCCCGAAGTTGTATTGCCTTTATTCCCAGATTTTCAGCTTTCAAATGCCACGCATTTCCGATTTGCTGATATTTTCGCTGGCATTGGCGGAATGCGCTTGGGTTTTGAAGCGACTGGTGGGCAATGCGTTTTTTCATCAGAATGGGATGTATATTCCCAAAAAACCTATTTTGCCAATCATAGTGATTACCCCAAAGGCGACATCACCCAAATTCCCTCGAGTGAAATCCCAGATTTTGATGTGTTACTGGCAGGTTTTCCATGCCAACCATTTAGCAGCATTGGTTTACGCCAAGGCTTTTTACACCAAACCCAAGGCACATTGTTTTACGAAATTGCCCGTATTCTCAAAGATAAAAAACCACTTGCATTCTTGCTCGAGAATGTCAAAGGTTTACTCAGCCACAATAACGGCGAAACCATGCAAATTATTCTCGAGACACTCAGCGAATTGGGTTACACCGTGCAACACCAAGTGCTGGATGCCTCGGAATTTGGCGTACCCCAAAAACGCGAACGCATTTACATTGTCGGCTATAGAACAACAGCTTTCCTCGAGAAACCACAATTTAGCTTTCCCAAAGCCACAAAAACCGATGTCTACATTGGGCAATTTATTGAATCCAATGTGACAGGTTACGAAATTTCCGAGCATTTACAAAAAACCTATATCTTCAAAAAAGACGATGGCAAACCCGCCATTGTTTCACCAGACTCGAGCATCCAAATCAAAACCCAAGTGGCTTCGTATCATAAAATTCAACGCTTAACTGGCACTTTTGTACGCGATAGCAAAACAGGTTTACGATTACTAACCGAAAACGAATGCAAAGCCATCATGGGATTCCCAAAGCATTTTGTATTCCCAGTCTCGAGAACCCAAATGTACCGACAGATTGGGAATTCGGTAGCTGTACCCGTGATTATAGAAATTGCTCAAGCTACGCGAAAACAGATTATTGGAAAAAACGTGAACAAAAAATTATTGATAGAAAGGGCAAACACGAGGTTTGCCCCTACGAAAACACAATCCAAAAAAGAATTTTTACATGTAGGGGCGATGCTTGTCATCGCCCTGCTTTTACATCCAATGCAATGGTCTACCCTTGCCCACGCGGTACTCGCATGAATCCGATTCTTTCTAAACCCCAAACCCTCGAGTTATTCGCTGCGCCGGGTTGTCTCGAGGAAGCTTCGCTCGAAGTTGAAGCCATTGTTGCCAATCCGTGGAAGCCTTTAAAATTTGCCCCGCGTGTTGAATTACAAAAAGGTTTTGTGCGGGTGAAAAATGCCTCATGGGATTTTGCTTGTGAGCTGGCGGCGAGGTGCAGCACGTTGCACGATGTGCGCTTGATGTTTCCTGCGGCTCGAGTACATGGTTGGAATGATTTACCTCGGGTTTTGCAGCGCTTACCGTGGGGGGTGTTGCTGCCCGAATTTGAACCGCTCGAGTTTCGTTGTGAGGCGTTTGCAGGTGTGATGCCACACGCGGCTCGAATGACTAAAATTGCCGAGGAATTATTTGTTGAAAATGGTTTTGTGCTGTCTGCCGATGAACCGCATACCAAAATTTATCTAACCTCGAGTGGCGATTACTTACGAGTCGCGGTGAGTCTTGGCAACGATGCTTTGCATAAACGCGGTTGGCGTGCCAGCACTGGCACGCTGGCAACGCTGCGTGAAGATATTGCTAGTGCGGCATTGCAACGCTTAGCCGCGTTTGAACCTCGAGTCCGTGAAACAACGCAAATTGCTGTGCCTTTCGCAGGCAGTGGCACTTTGGGTATCGAAGCGTGGCATAGTTTATTTGGATTACCACCAAGTATTTGGGCAGCTGAACGCCCGTGGCATCGTCTGAGCATGCCGAGCGCTGCAACCCTCGAGTGGTGGCAGAAACGCAGTCGTAAAGCTGCCGATGCTACTAACTTGCCCGAAATTGTTTTTCTGGAAAATAATGCCGAGCAAATTAAAGAACTCGAGCGCAACACAAAAAAAGTTCGGAGTATCCTCGAGTCGGCTCAGATTTCGGTGATTCATGCCGATGCGTTTAGTACCAATTTTCTGGCTCGAGATGGCATTGTTTTGCTGCCATTACACCCGCCGTATGGGTTGCGTTTAGATACCCAAGAAGAAAACCCCGAAACCTTATTTGCTCGGCTTGGAAAAAGTGTTCAAGCATGGCAACTCGAGTCAAACATCATTGGTTTTTGTTTGTGCCCTAGCGAAGCAGCATGGCGAGCATTCAAGAATACTCTCGAGGGAATGCGGGTACAAACCACGCATTTAACCCAAGGTGGATTGGATATTCGCTTGTGCTGTTTTACAAACTTAGTCTAAGAATCTACCTTCTTCTTGTATCAGAAATCACAATAAACTTGAGTCTACTTGTGTTAGATTATGCAACATGGAACAGAACTTCTCGGAGATTATGAAACAACTCAAAGCCCAACATGCCGAAAACCTGCAACAAATGCCATTGCCACCCGGAGTAGAAGACTTCCTCAAAGCCAAAATCCTCGAGCAGGATGTGGAAACAGTAACATTTATGCTTAAACTTGCATGGGTTTTTGGAGCACAAGCAGGGCAGCAAGCTGTGGCTCAAGCGCAAGTGCTCGAGACTCAACCTCGTAAAAAGCGTATTGAAGCGTAAACTCGAGTAGAACAACAGGATAAAAAATAAGAAGTGCTCGAGGTATTCCCTCGAGCACTTCTTTGCTGGTAAAAGTTTATGGATTGATCGTTCCTGGAGTTAATGTTGTTACTAATGTCCAATCAGTATTTGCATTATTGGTATCCAAACCGACAGATGAACGAGCTAATGCACTATTTCCTACTCCTGAATCTAAAGCTACTAGAGCTGTACCCTCAACCAAGTTTACAGTGCCCAAAAAACCTGTGATTACTGCGGCTGTCACACTACCTTCATAACTGAGCGCATCTAATACTGTAAGTGCAACTGTATCAATCAGGGCAATTCCATCTGGAGCACCGTTTTGAATTCGGTCGGTTTGCACGGCTCCTGCAAATCGGATAACCCCAGCCGAAACGGGAACAGTTACATTAGTAGAAGCTACGACGAGATAACCACCTGCTGGAATGCTTGAAACACTTCCTAAGCTGACTCTCAAGTATTCCGCATTGCCGTTACCATTAATAAAAACAAGTGCCAAATTTGCAGTTGAAATAGCAGAACTTGTAGGATTAAAAATCTCAACGTATTCAGTCGAATCTGGATTAACACTTTGGTCATAATCAACTTCGTTAATAACTAAGCCACTCGCTGCGACACTTGCAGTAACCGTAATTGCACTCGAGGCACTTAATGCACCTGAAGTTGCTGTGATGTTAATTGGTCCGCCAGCTGCTACTCCTGTCACAACACCACTCAGAGTATTAACCGAAGCAATGTTTGTATCGGCACTACTCCAAGAAACAGCGGCGCTTGGTACGCAACCACTTGGTGTGAGAGTAGCAGTTAGGTTTTGTGTTCCAGCCACAGCAATACTGGCAGATGTCGGGGTCACACTAATGCCTGTGCAAGGTTGTGCCACGACAATGTTTAATGTGTTACTCGAGATAACGGTTGCATTGCTTGTACCTTTAACAGTTAAAGTGTAATTGCCTGCGGCGACGGTGGTGTCCACATTCAAATTCAATGTACTTGTACCAGTCGAGTTTGGATTATTGGTAAATGAAGTGGCTGTAATTCCTGCGTTGGTTGGGCTAACCTCGAGACTAAGTGTAATCGGGTCTGGGAAGCTGGTTCGGTTGATGGTGATGGTACTTGTAGCTGTACCAGCTGTTCCGCTGACGTAGTTGCTGTTGCTCAGTGCTGCTGCGTTAATTGAAAATGTGGGTGTTACTGGGGCGGTTAAGTTCATTTCAACCACAACAGGGTCGTGGTCACTCGAGCGGAATGGGTTAGCGGCGTATAAACCTGTTACTTGACCAGCGGATTTGAATTCCACATTGTAATCAAGAATGTTTGGTTCGTCGCTGTTGATGTGTAATTTGCTTGCGCTAGTAACTTGTGTGTTCAAAGTGGTGTTGGTTAAAGCATGATCTAATGAACCCCAAGTTCCATCAAAGACATAGGAGTAACTGCTGTTGGCGCTGACATTAGAGTACCCAGCTGTTTCGAGTGTGGTCATTGGGTCTTCTTCGGCGTAAGCGTTGAAATCTCCCATCAGGATGAAGTCTGGGTCTGTGGTTGCTGTTGGGTTAGTGGCTAACCAATTTTTGAGGTCGTTGGCGTTACGAACTCGAGTTCCGTTTGATAATCCTTGTCCATCACTACTATCAGCGTCGCCGATGCCGCCAGCACTCGAGCTTTTGGATTTGAAGTGATTCATTACGGCAGTAAATGTTGCACCGTTACTGATTTGTTGGAATGTTGCAGCGACAGGGCTTCGAGCTTGGGTAAATGAGGTGTAGACGGTTGTGTCTGGGCTGGCAATACTAAGTAAATTCACTCGAGCTGGTTTGTAAATAAAATCTACTTTGATGGCATCGCACCCGTAGCCATTGCTTGGGGCGGTGGCAGCTGCGAATGTGCCAGCACCTGCGATGCTGTTTAATCCGCTGATTAAATCGTTAATGGCTGTAGTACCATTGTTTTGCATTTCGATAACACCAAGGACATCTGGGTTGATACCAAGTATGGCTTGCACAATTTTATCTTTTTGACGGGTGAATTCGGCAGCTGTGTTTGCTCCGCGTGGGTCTTGGGAGTTACCACAAGAATTTGTAAAATTATCAGCTGGATTATCTGGTGAGTCATTAGGTAGGGTGTTTAAGTCCACAAAGAAGTTGAGCACATTAAAACTAGCGATTCTCAAACCTGTTAGATCTGCTAATGGCAAACTTGGTTGGATGTTGGTCGCAGAAAAATTTGCGACAATTGTTGGTTGCAAACGGTATGTGTTATTTGCTGAATCTGCACTACTGGAATTGAGGCGTTGCTCGAGAATCCCTGTGAGATTAATCGCAGTATCTCCGCCGCGTA
The DNA here is from genome assembly GCA_013298595.1 of Deinococcales bacterium. Classification (GTDB taxonomy): domain Bacteria; phylum Deinococcota; class Deinococci; order Deinococcales; family JAAFIG01; genus JAAFIG01. Next base: position 72,914 of record JAAFIG010000022.1, read on the forward strand.
AGGTGTTTGCTGCGCTGAGTGGGTTTCCACCTCGAGCTAAAACGATTGGGTCGGCATTTTGATTTGTTTGTGCGTCATCAATGACTAAGCGGCGTTTACCAAGTTCGGCTAAGTGAGCTGCATACCCAGAAACACTTGGAGCATTGTTTTGAGTGAATTGATCTAAGCGATTGTCTGTACCAGTAATTTCGCCATTGCCACTCGAGGAAACAGTGATTTGTCCGAAACGTCCGAGTAAGAAGTGTTCGGAAACTGTCATGGTTTGAGGAATTGTGACGAGCATATTCTCGAATTTCTCGAGGTCGTTTTGTCCGTTTGGCAGTGGAAAATTGAGGGTGGTTGGTGTTACAGCCACACCTGTTTGGCATTCTGTGAAACTGGTTATGGTACTGAGTTGGGTTTGGGTAATATTTGTTGGGTCGGCTGCATTGGTGCGTTTAAATTCTGCAACTGTACCTGTGACTCGCACGTAGTCTCCAACGTCAGCAGTGTTGATTGAGTTAAAAATATACAAACCTTCTGAGGTATTTGAGTTGCCATCAGGGTTGCTGCTTTGTATGTAGTAACCACCTAAAGCTGGTGCTACTCCTTGAAAATCAGCTACAACCACGCCTTCGGTAGTAACAACTGCTCCTGTTTGGCTACTTTGTACGTTTGCACCTTGAATCTCTGCAATGGTTAAGTAATTTGAGGGTGGGGCACCACAAGCATTATTAAATGGTTTGAGTAAATAAGTTGGATTGGTACTAATCGCTGCGTTTGCCAATGGAATTTGTGTACCACCATATGTGGATGTTACACCACCCAGTACCACTTGATTAGCGGTTAATGCACTGGCTCGAGCATTGGCATCGCTATCTGTTTCTTCTGGGCTACGGGTGACTCGAGGTGTTGTTTCATTTGCCAGTAAGAATGTTGCCACAAAGCTGTATGGATTGCTGCTGTTGCTAAGTCCACCAATCGGGAATTTATAAGCAGCAGTCACACGCCCTTTTGCTCCCGAAGCAATGGTGCGTCCACCTGTGGGATTACCCAGATTATCGATGGCTCTGGCGACAAAACCATACTCGAGGACTGTGTCGGGGGTTGCGAGAATACTTGGCGTAGAAGCAGTTTCGGCAGTGCTTGCTTCGGTTGTACTAAAAACTTGTAAATCTTCTCGGGTGGCAAGGATGGTGCTTGAACCCGCACTGCCTGTTGTGCCGTGGGTTGGTAGTAAGCTTTGGGCACTGGTGGCTATACTGCTGCCACCGAAGTTAACCAAGTTTTTAATGGCTGTTCCACCTGCGTTGTTAGTTGCTTGGTTATAAGCATAAAAAGTTAAGTTATCAAAGGTCGAACCGCTTGCATTGGTAAATTCGTAGGTGGCGTACACATAACGGTTTGTGCCGTCGTCGGTGGCTTGTCCCGCAACTTTTGTTAAGCCACTAATAACATTATCGGCTAGTACTGTTTGTGGGCGAATGTTCAGGCTTTGTCCGTTAATTCCAACTTCAAATGCCAGTTCGACTGTGCCTATCGCTTTGATAGTCGGTTTTTGTTGTGGAGCTTGTTGGGTACAAGCGGCTAAAACGGCTGTGCCAAGCACAGCTGTTATCACTCGAGTGAAGTTCATTGGTTTTCCTCCAATGGATTGCCCAATGTGCCAATCGGTAAACTGATCCCTGTACTTTGTACCCAGTGCTGATGTTGCTCCAGTTTGGGTGTGGTGTAAGGGGGTTTACTTGCAGTTTCTTGTGGCACAGGGTTGACTGTGCTGGTTATATTTTGCATTTTTCTCCTTGTGGTTTTTCCCGCTTGTTAGGGTATACAAAATTTGTGTCAGGTTTCATTCAGTTTTTCACAGTCATGTGTTACTTTTGTGGTTTCAAGTGTTGCATTGTTGTTTCAGACTCGAGAAACAAATATAGATTTGAATAACGTAGAATCTTGGTATGAATTACCCAGTATCTGGTGTTTACGAACACCATAAAAGTACGCCAGAAGCTCGTAAGTATTATCAGGTGCTTGGTTGTGCTAAGCATACCGAAACTGATGAGGTTTTGGTCGTTTACATTCCGTTGTATGTTATTCCCGAACACACAGGTTTACGTTTACAAGTCCGCCCTGTTGCTATGTTTATGGAATCGGTTGAAAAAAATGGTGTGCTTGTGCCTCGGTTTAAGTACATTGGGGCGGAATTATAAGGCTGTTTTGCACTGAGTGCATTTCAGCTCAATTCGCGGTAAACTAAAAGTATGCACCAAGGAGAACAATCCCCATGCGTTTAGACGGAGCTGCTATTGTCTCTGCGGATAACCGCATTGCTGTCACAGCTGGTTGGATCATTGGCGTGCATCGTGATCGCCGTAAATCCAAAGGTGAAGTACGGGTTGGCGACTCGGCTCGTCGCCGTAAACCGCCTCAAGAGATTGCGGATTTGGTTGGTACGGGTCGGTTGTGGGTGGCTCGAGGTGAGTTTGAAATCCTTGAATCCGATGCTAAACGTCATGCTAAAGGTGTGACGATGCGTTTAGTGATTGGTGATTTACTGATGTATGTGGTGTCTTTAACCCCACTCGAGTTAGCCGGTAAAGGTTCGATGCGTTGGGCATTTAGGGCTTTATTTGTTCCCACAGATGTGCAATTGGGGCGTTTACCTGTAGAAGAATTAACTCGTCCTGGTACAAGCACACTCGAGGAACGGGTGGCTTTTCCACCTTTTCATCGGCAACCCCCTCCTGCCCCAGCAGTTCAACCACAACCTGCTGTAGAAGCAAAACCTGCCCCTGCGGTGATGAAACCACCCAATATCACGCCATTGTCTGCGCCGCTGATCACACCTCAAGAACCTGTGGGAAGTGCAGCAATGTTTGCACCACCACCGCCAATGAGTACCGATGATTTAGATTTAGAACTCGAGTTTGATGATGCCGATGCTGATGGCATTGTGATTAGCGAAGAGAGTACCGAAAAAACAGCTTTATTGGCGTATCTGCAAAGCCTTGCCTACCCAGAAGAGAATTAGTGTTTTGCTCTTGTCTTGTTTCATGTTTTACGAGACAATAATGTGGTGGCAAAACCTTTTTTCTTTGATACCAAAGCCCATATGCTGATTTGTACCGATCCACGTTGTGCTGAAAGCGGCTCGAGTGTGTTATTTCAAGCTGTGTGGCAAGGCTTAGAAACCGAAAAATTAGCTTATTATAAAACAGGTGGCAATTTGCGTTTATCCGAAAGCGGTTGTCTTGGGGCATGCAATTTTGGTCCAACTGTGGCTTGTTATTTTAAGCGCAATAATCATCTCGAGCAGGCATGGTTTGCCAATATGGATTACCCTAAAACCATGCAGTTAGCTAAGGCATTACAGGCTGACCTCGAGTTGCCTGTGCTTGGGCGTTTTGATTTGTAAAAGCGAAGCCGCTGCAAAGCGGGAGGTCAGTGCGCGACTTCAGACATAGTTTGTGGTTAGGTTATTAAATCCAGATGAAATGTCATACGGATTCGTGTACCACGACTTTGGCTACTATCAATCTCGAGTTGACCTTTATGTGCTCTAACCACGGCTTGCACCACAGCTAAACCCAGTCCGCTGCCTTCTCGAGTACCAATTCGATGAAATGGCTCGAGAATATCTGATTGCACTGTTGCAGCAATACCAATGCCTGTATCGCTCACTTCAAGCCAGACTGTATTTGTGGTGCTTTGCACTTGGATTTCGATGCTGCCTGTGTCGGTAAATTTAATACCATTGGCAATCAGGTTTTCGATGGCTCGAGCCATTAAAATAGCGTCTCCCATCAGTAATCCTGCCTGACCATAGCAGCGAATCTCGAGATTTTTTTGTACAGCAAGTGGTGCGAGTAAATCGGTGGCATTGCCTGCAATTTCGAGTAAATCGATTGGGGTGGCACAAATGGTTCGTTCGGTGTTGGTTAAGGTTAATAAATTCTGGGCTAAGGCTTGTAAATGCTGCATTTGCTGTTCGGTTTTTTGCATGGTTTCTTGATCGCTTACTGCTGTTCTGGGTTCTTTGCGTCGTAGCTCGAGCATAGTCTGAATGGCTGTAATCGGTGTGCGAAGTTCATGGGCAGCATCGGCAAGAAAACGGTTTTCTTTTTGTCGTACCTCAAGCATGAGAACTCGGCACGTTTCCAGTGCTCGAGCCAAAACCCCAATTTCATTTTGCTTATTTTGCCACGGCACTGGTTTTTGCAACATGGTTTTACCGTCTGCCCAAAGAGCCAATTGCTCGAGTTGACCTGTACGCCGACGCGCCAAAATCAATGTGATACCACCCGTCAACAATGCCAATACAACCCCAATAATGCTGGCATTTTGCTGATAAATTGCCAGTACGCGCTGCATATTTTTTAAGGAACGCCCCATTTGAATAATCCTCGAGCCTTTTCGCCAACTGAGCACCCGCCACGCACCGACACTACCAATACGCGTATTTTCTGTGGTTGTAAAAAAACTGGCATCGAGTGGTTCTATTGCTTTAAAAAACCCTGCACCTATCAATAATTGCTTATTTTCGTAAACCCAAACAACACTGTTACCATCAGGAGTATCTAAGGCATCTTGCACATATCGGTTCAAAGTTTGACTGATCTCGAGCGAAGTTTGTACCACGCGAAATTGAATTTTTAATTCAGCATCTAAATCTTGTTCTAAATTTCGTTGCAAAGCTAGACCACTAAAAATACCAAGTAATAACAATGCCATCAGTGTTAAAAACAAAGATACGTCGGGTGCTAGTGGATGACTTGCCAAAATTGTCTCAAAAGCGGAGGATGCAAATCTATGAGAACCCGCACCCTCCTCGGCAAGTATATCATCTCTGACATCTTCATCGCTGTTTTCACAGTC
>JAAFIG010000023.1 GCA_013298595.1 Deinococcales bacterium
AGAGGTGAAGCTGTATTTCACAAATCTTAACGATAGAAAATTGCAAACCGTTGATTTTAATAATAAAACACAATGCCCATTATTCAGCAATCAAGGGCAAAATTTTCTTTTGATTCGGCACTCTTCGTATCCAGAACTATATTTGACAAAAAACCAAGCACTGTCACGCCGTTTTGGGCACTCAATTGCAGATTTTGATTCCGCCCCGAATGGTGAGATCATGACAGCTTCAACTGCTGGAAAGATACGGGTTTGGAATAGCTTGACTGGGCAGGAAAAAGCTAAACTCGAGGGTTTAGATAAAACCATCAGAAAGTTTATTGTCGCACCGAATACACAAACTATGCTTGTTGAAAACAATGGAATTGTCGAATTGCTTGATGCAAATACCAAATCAATTCGTTCACTTGAAATACCAAGTCCAAATCAACTCGGTTGGAATGAAGCATATGCACCAGAAATAACCAATATGGTATTCAGTGCAGACAATAAATTGGTATGTCTTGAATTTACTGGTATTGATAAAAACAAACCATACACGCGTTATGCGCTGCGCTTATATAGCGCAAAAACAGGTGAAAATCTACCCGTGCCTGCCATCAATCAAAACTCGAGTTTGCATTGTGCGAATAGTTCCACAACACTTTTGCAACTCGAGAAAGTGGATCAGCAACATCGTTTATCCATGATTCGTATTTCGGATGGGAATGCTATTTGGACTGGAGATTGGCGTGATGGACAGTCTGATTGGATTTTTAGTCCAGATGGTCAAGTGTTTGCACGTAAACTCGAATCTTTCTTTGATGGAAACGCAAATCTGACAATTGGTCTCTCAAGTATTAATTCTGTTACTGGTGAAGGACGCGGTTGGTTTAAAGTTCCTATTGGTTGGACACGTGAAACTTATCAATTACAGGAAATCGCTATGAATAATCGCGTATTACTTATTTCTGTTATGGGTGGAGATAGTTGTAATTTATGGTTCAGTAAATTAATTTTTGTTGACTTACTAACAAAAACTGAATTCAAAATTCCAAAAGCATTGGCAATGGGTTATGAAAAAGCCTACGGGTGCGGTGTATATGGTCAGTTACCAATTATGAAATTTAGTAAAGATGGTAAGTATATTCTGGTGAAATCTGGGAATCATATTGATGTTTGGGGAACTCGAGATCGCCAAGCTATCTTCAAAGGACAATAGATTTACGCAATTACTGATTCTTTCTCGAGGTTAAGCAGTAAGGTAACAGTTGTTTCTAAGCCGCGTTCAATCCCTTTTTGCATGGTCGCTTTGAGTTTCTTTGGCTCGAGTTGTTTCTCGAGGGCAGTTAATGTGTTTTTGCCATGGATTGATATTTCGCGGTTGCTTTTTGGGTGATACAAGGCAAGTCCTAAGTATTCGGTAGCAGTGGTTATTTGTTGTTGATCAAAGTAAATGTTGGCTAAACCAATCAGTGCCTCGAGTTGTAAACGGTGGTCGCTTAATTCTCGGGCAATGACCAGTGCTTGGTGTTGGTGTTGTTTGGCTTCTATAGGTTTGCCTAGGCGTTGGGCGATATGCCCGAGTTGAATGAGGATGTAACTGACATCGCGGTTAGCTGCTAAGTCTTGGCTTTGGCTCAGGCTTTGTTGCAAAATTTCTTGGGCTTTTAGTAAATTACCTGCCATCATTTCGATTCGTCCTAAATTAATGCTGTGTAAACTATGTCCAAAGCGATTACCTATTTTTTTGGTGATGGTTAAGGCTTCTTCAAGGCACGCTCTGGCAGCAGCAAAGTCTTGACGCTGCGCAGCAACCAACCCTAAGGCACTGACAACCAGTGCAACACCACTCACTGAGCCACGAACTCGAATGGTTTCTAAGGCTTCCTCAAGATATTTTGTGGCTTTGATTAAGTTGCCTCGTGCCATCATTTCGGCTTGTCCTAACCACGAAAGTGTGATGGCTCGAAAAAGTGGTTCTTGTGATATTTGTAGGGTTTCTTGGCAGACTTGGTACATTTCTTCGTAGTGTCCTAATCTGTTAAGTGATCGTGCCCATACCGAGCGTGCGTCTACCAGTAACTGGGTATACCCCAGGGTACTGGCTAAGCTAATGGCTTGTTGCACACTGAGGATAGAGGTGTGTAAGTCTCCACGCATTTGTTGTAATTGAGCTAAGGAAGTCCAAGTGCAAATCAGTAATTCGCTGGGTGGTAATTGATGATTGCTTAAACTGGCTTCGAGCCAATGAATACCTTCACTGAGTAAACCTCGAGCGAACCAAAAATTGGTTAGTGCCATCGCTAAGGACATGGCGAGTTGTTGATCGTTACCTGATAACGCCCAAGTCATGGCAGCGCGGTAGTTATCCAGTTCTTGCTCGAGTATTGGTAGGAAGGTACTTTGTTCGTAGGTGCGTAATTTATCTTGGTTGTGTTTGATAAAGTTCAGGTAGTAGGCAGCGTGTGCCACAGCAACTTCGTGCCAATCGGTTTCGACTTGGCGCAGTTCTTGGTTTGTGTATTCACGAATCAGCGGATGCAAACTAAAACGTTGCCCTGAAATGCGTAATAAACTTTTTTCCGATAAACTGAGAATATCACGGTGCGTAATACCTGCTACAGCAATAGCAGCTTCTTTACTAAAGCCATTACGGAAAATAGATAAGCGCCGTAAGCTACGTTGCTCTTGGGCAGACAGTAAACGCCATGAGTATAAAAATGTGGCACGTAAACCTGCTTGCCGTGGTGGTAAATCCACTAAACTACCCTCGAGAAAATCGAGGCTTTGTAAGATTTCTGTTTCAATATCAAAAATGCTCATGGCTCGAAGCCAAGCAGCAGCTAATTCTAAGGCGAGTGGGGCGCCTGTTAATGCGCGGCATAATCGCATAATTGCTTCGCGTTCGGCTGGGTCAGGATGCCAACGTTTTTGTCTGCGGGCAGCCGCTAAAAAGGCTTGTCCTGCACCTGATTGCTCGAGGTCAGTAGCCGTTTTTGGTAAGGATAATCCGTGTAATTCTAGGACATGTTCAACTCTAACGGCTAAACGAACCCTCGAGGTGAATAGTAATTTGATATGGGCAATAGCCGAGAATCGGGTGGCAAAATCTCGAGCAGTTTCGATGCATTGTTCAACGTTATCGAGTACCAGCAGTAATGGCGTGGTGCGACGTGAAAGCGTGGCGAATAAGTTATCGTCTAAGCTTTGGCTCGAGATAAAACTCAGTCCTAAGGCTGCCATGATACTTGGGGCAAAACTGGATTTATTTTCTAAACCAACTAAGGAAACAAAAACAGCTTCGCCTTGGAAAGCTCGAGCGGCTTCAAGGGCTAGACTGGTTTTGCCAATTCCACCAATACCCAGTACGGTAATGACTGAATACTCTGTGAGTTGTTGTTGCAACCACAACAGTTCTTTTTCGCGTCCCAACAGTGGGTTCGGGGCATGTGGCAATGCACTAGGAATGGTAACAACCGTGGCAGTTGGCAGGGTAGTTGCTGTGTTGCGTACTTGCTCGAGAGCAGCTTTGATTTCAATAGATGGTGCTTCGTCTAAATCCAGTAGAACCCGTTCATACTGGGCAAAAATTGTTTCAGCTTGGGTTATAGCATTGGCTGTACTGGCTAATCGCAGGGCGGCAAAGACAATTTCTTCATTCAACGGTAAGCCTTCAAGTAAGGCTAAACCCTCAAGTGGTGAGCTTTGCTGAGCTAAACGCAGAGCTATCTCTTGGCGTTTATTATTCATAAATTCGCGTTCTAAAATCAGCCAAGCCGCAAATTCAGTATCGTTTGGTAGTACGCCCTCGAGTAATTCGCCTTGGCAAAGTTGTAATGCCTCGAGTTCATTCCCAGCTTGCAGGGCTGCTTTGAATTCAATCAGGTCGCTTTGTCCAGTCCAACGTAAACGTCCAGCTTTGGTTTCGATACCTTCAACACCGAATTGTTTAGTGCGGTACAAAAGTTGACGTAAACGCTGTTGTAAAGAAATAGTATCCACTTCTTCTGTCCAAAGCAGTGTCATAAGTTCTTCGCGGCGCACCCAATCAGCTCGAGCTGCCAGAATAGTGAGTAACCATGCAATCCGTTCTAAGGGGAGTTTTAAGCTACCTTGGGAAGTTTGAAGCTCGGGAGTTCCGAGTAGGCGAAGCCTGAACACACTTTAAATTGTAACGTATTACACTCGGAAGTCACAGGGAAATTGACCATCAACAATACGTTATAGCAGAGTTTAGCGACACACAAAACTACTAACCAGAACATGACGTTAGGGTACTTTGTGCACTCGAGCAAAAAATCTCAAGTGCACCTTTTTACCTTTTGCCTACAACACAATACTGCCATTAAAAGCGGTGTTCCATACGTCACAACCTGTCGCAGTTAGCTCAAGTACATTGTTTTTACTACCAGCTAAATTGGCTGTATCTTCAATGCGGATTGTACCTTGGTCTACAGCTCGAGGGCAAGTATTACCAAAGTGTAAATTAGTAATACTGATGTTTAATACCGAGAATTTGCCGTTGGCATTGCGGAAATTGGCTGAACCTGTCAGGTTCATTTTGCCTGCATCAAATTTTAGGGCGTTGCCGTCGTCATCTGGGGTATAAGTAACACTAAGTTGATACCCAAATTGGCTTTTATCAGTCTCGGGTTGGAAAGTAATGCGTTGATCGGTGCTAATGGTGTAAGCACCATTTTGTGCAAGGGTTGCCGTACTTGTCCATTGCAGAATAAACGCAAAACCAGATACTTCATTGGTATTGGTATTCGTAAAAATAAAGTCGTAACGCAGATTGCCTTCAGTGGTAAATCCACTAGTGGCATCGTTATCGCTGGTATCGGCACTTCGCACAAAACCTTTGGCTTTGAACGTAAAACTTGCACCAACCATGACTGTACAATCGTAATCGTATGAAAAACTGGCAGGGATTTTATCTTTGTCGACATCTATTATAGCTGTGCTCGAGCCACACGTACCTGTAACACTTTGCGGACGTAAACCCAGTGGCATCAGCGGACTCGAGACTGTACCAGATGCACTCGAGCCTCCTGAGCGAATGCTATTCGCAAAACCGTTTAAAGCAAGAGGTACAACAGCTTTGAGGGCTTTTGCATCAGCGGTTGTCAGTGGTTGTGGTGTTTGTGGTGGTTGTGGGCAAGCGACCAAGAACGCCAGACCAAGTGGTACCAGAAATGTGTAAAATTTCATATTCACTCCTTTGAACTCGAGCAGGTGCTGAAATACAAGCACATGCTTATTAACATATTGCTTGGTACACTGGTCAATATGAAACAGCAAAACTCGACCAGCTATCCTCCGCTCGAGATTACAAATACCAAAGCCGCAGCCTACTTATGTAATCCGCAAAGATCGGTGTTCTTATACCCATTTATTGGACGTGAACGCAGTGCCAGTGAAGTCGCTCAAGAGTACAAAGCAAACCTCAAAGCGTATTTGTACCAAATTGAACGAATGCAGCAACTTGGTTTGTTACGACACACCCAAACCAAAACCCGCAAAGGCAGTCCTGTCAAGTATTACCGCGCTGTGGCTGATAGCTTCTTTGTACCTTTTACAGCCACCAACCTCGAGAGTTTAGAAAGTATGGTAGACGCGTGGAGTCAGAGTTTACAACCTGTGTTCTTAAAAAGTTTTATTCATGGGCTTGAATCCACAGGTGAACATTGGGGAGTTCGTATTGCTCGAGAAAACAATGGGCTATTATCAATTGCAGCTGCAAATAATGCAGTGGCAGCTCTTGATTTATTAGCTCCTGATGTGCCTGTGTTACTCGAGGGTTGGTTGACCGATTTGCATTTAGATCAAACCGATGCTAAAGCATTTCAGCATGAGTTAGTCAGTTTGTATTTGCGTTACTTAGGGCGTAATGGCGCACAACGTTACATCATTCGGATGGCACTTGCACCAATGCCAGATCAATCCGAGTTACCGCCAGCTTGGTAAATAAAACCAAGCCGCCAAAAAAGCGGCTTGGTACAAAAATAGTTTATTTGATTTCGCAATTATTTTTCTTGATACCACTGCCTTTTTTAATATACTCGGCATCTCGAGGTAATTTGCACAGGTCTGCAATTTTAATATTTTGATTGGTTTTCCATTCGGGTATCGAAATATCAAACTGCATAACGTTTTTCTCATCGAAACTCTGGAAACGGTAAACCCTGGTTGGGCTGTCTAAAATCCAGATTTTAATACGGGCATAATCGAACGTCCCTTTTTTTCTTGGAGTAGCCTCGATCACCCAAGCTTTACCCGCTGGCGTGGTGTCGGCTTTGACTGCTTCAAAAGCCAAATCTTCTTTAGGGAAACTGCTGTTAAAATCGTTAAGTTGACTGGGATTAAAGTTAAAACCACCCACTTCGGTGCCGTTAGCTGCTTTGGAAACCGTGACTTGGTTGGTCAGGAATAAGTAGTTAAAGACAATTTGGTTATCTACAATCAGAATATTATCTGCCAAGGTATCTGGTGCAAGGAAATCTATGCGGGTTAGTTTTTTATCCACAATACCACCAATATTGGCTTCAAATTTCACTTTTTGGTTGTCTTGCTCGGCACTACCAATTAATTTGGCACGAAAGTCCTTAGTGCTTTTTTGGGTACTCTCGAGCCGTTTTGTTAAGTCGTCTATGGTTGGTATACTCTGAGCTAGGGCGCTCAGGCTAAGGGCTGCAATTCCGAAAAATAAAACAAATCTTTTCATGGGTTTAGATTAAAGCTTTTTCTTGTGAGTACCGATGAGCAACGTCCCAAGGGATTTTTAACAACTCGCCAACGCCGATGAAGCATCAAAGTACCCCCTACTTTGCATCCACTCGAGCAAAAGCAGTATGATACTGGCGTTTTTCAAACCTTGGAGGAGGTCTTTATGCAAAAACGCTGGTCTAAACTGGCGATGGCATTTGGTGCTGTTGGTGTTCTTGCCGCAGCCGCTGTGTTGGCTGCCCCGCCACAAAGCGCTAAAAAAATGCCGTCATACGACAACATTGGTTTAACAATTGGTAAACCAGGTGGCACACTCACATTGGCAATTGGTAGCGCACCAACCACGTTCATGTACTACGGAGCAATTGACGGAGCGGCTCAGCGTGTCGCCCAACATATGTTCGATGGTCTGATCGAAAGTAATATTGCCACAGGTAAAATCGAACCCGCCTTGGCAGAATCCTGGAATGTATCCCAAGATGGACGCATTTACACCTTTAAACTTCGTCAAGGTGTGAAATGGCACGATGGCGTAGAATTCACTGCCGACGATGTGGTTTTTACATTCGACCAAGTGATTGCTAACCCAGAAGCCAAAGGTGGCGATTTCAATAATTTCTCGAGTGGTGGTGTAAAATACAAATTCGAGAAAGTTGATAAGTACACCGTGCGTTTCACCTTGCCGTTCTCGAGCGGTGCATTCTTAGTGCAAATGCGTACCTTTATCGTGCCTAAGCACAAATTGGTCAAATACACTGTCGAAGGTGGCGGTAAAGCAGCCGATATCAACGGCGCTTGGGGCACCAACAGCGACCTCGGTGATATTGTTGGCACAGGTCCGTACCAACTTTCTACGTACACAGCTAATCAAAAAGTGGTGCTCGAGAAAAACAAAAATTACTGGAAAGTGGATGCGAAAAATAATCCATTGCCCTATGTTGATAAACTCGAGTACTTGGTTTTAGTTGGTCCTGCTGCCCAAGAAGCAGCTTTTAAAAATGGTACTTTGGACGCACTTGATATTTCGGGCGCTCAATTTCCAGATTACAAAGCTCAGGAACGCAATGGTGCAAAATGGAAAGTTGTTTCGCAATTAAGAGATGCGATTTATGGCAGCCCGCCGCATCTTGCTTTTAATTTTGTGGCAAAAGATGCTGATTTAGCCAAGGTTTTCTCGAATGTCAAATTCCGTAAAGCCATGCAATCGGCAGTGAATCGTAAACGCATCATCGAAGATGTCTACAACGGTCAAGCACAACTGCCTGGACATATGGGCGTACCACCAGCAGGTCGTTTCTATGCCGATACCAAAAGCTACCTTGGCGATTTTGATCTCAAAGACGCAGCCGCTGCACTCGATGCTATGGGCTTAAAAGATACCGATGGCGATGGTGTGCGTAACATCCGCGCAGGTAAGCAACTCGAGTTTAGCCTGACTTACGGCACAGACAGCACCATTTGGGTACCCTTGGCAAATATCTTCCAGAACGATTTCAAAGCCATTGGTGTGAAAGTCAACCTTAAAGGTGTGCTCTCGAGCACCTTATTGGGCACTGGTTTAGGTTCGGATTGGGAAGCCATTATGGTTGCCCTTGGCGATCAACCAGACCCAGAACTCCGCAAACCAATCTGGCAACCGGGTGGCAGCTTGTACTACTGGAACCAAGCCACCAAACCAAAAGCTGCTGGTGGACCAGCTAACTTTGCAGCCATGACCAGTTGGGAAAAACGCCTTTACGAAATCTTTGATAAAGGCACGAAGTCCAGTAATCAAAACGAACGCCTTGCGCTGTACCGCGAAGGTCAAGTTATTCTGGCGCAGTACATGCCAGTGATTATGATTGCGAAACCAGCCAATATCACAGTTGTTCGTGACACACTGTCTAACTTTGTGTTCAGCCTTGGAGTCATTCCGGGTTACAACCCACTGCCATTGTTTTACTTCAAATAAGTTTTAATGCGCTCGAGCCTCCCAGCAATGGGAGGTTTTTGTATCTCGAGAACTGTAAGTTAAAACGCTTTGAACTGTGATTTACAACCAGTTTATGTCGCAAGTTTTTCACAACTTTCGTACACAAAGTATGGTCTGCTGCTGATAATGAAACATGTCTTCACTTTACTCGCACTGACGCTGGCAATTGTTGCTTGTGCACCTGCACCAACTCCTAAAATTACGGTCACTCGAGATGGTCTGGTAGTTGTGCAACGCAATCAGACCAAAAAATTTGTGGCTTTGCTCGAGAATACAGCGGGTTCACCTGTCTGGTCACTCGAGCCGAATGTGGGTTCTTTAAGCCCTAATAATCTCGAGGCGATTTACACCGCACCGAATATCATTTCTGCGGCACAGAACATCACGGTTAAAGCTTGTGTTGGTAGCATTTGTGGTACAGAAATTGTTACGCTCGAGCCACCACCTGCTTTTACTGTGCTACTGGATAAAAATAGTATTGTGGGTTTGCCTGTTGGTGGTGCGTGCGGTGTCACAGCAACAGTACAAAGTTCAACTGAAGGTGTGACTTGGCGTTCGAGTAACGAAGCTGTTGCCACGGTCTCGAGTGCTGGTTTGGTCACAGCCGTCAGTGCTGGGCAAGCGCAAATTAGTGCAGTGGCATTGGGTAATCCTAGTAGTCAAGCGGTTTTAACTGTGGATACAGTTGCGGAAAATATGGCTAAACTGACTGCCACCATTAGCAACCCTCGAGTTTCAGTTAATGATCTCGAGCCAATTGCTGCCAAGCTCGAGAATATGGCGTGTGCCAATCTGAGTTTTGTTGCTAGTGCTGGGAGTATCTCAAGCGAAGGGTTGTTTACTGCGCCAAGTGCAGCTGGTACAAGTACTGTTACAGTCGAAGCTACCACTGGCAGTGTGAAACGCACTGTAGTTTTACCCCTCGAGATTGCGTTTTGGTCGCCAAGCAATTCATTGCCAACGGGTCTGCAAATCCAAGCATTGCATAGTAGTCCAACTGGTGAAATTTATGCTGGTACAAACGATGGTGTGCTGCGTTTTGATGCTAATAGTGAAACTTGGATTGCACTGCGTGGCACCAGAGGTGGACTCGAGAACACCAGTATCAGTTCGCTCGAGTTTATGGCTGATGGCACGCTACTGGTTGGTACGGATAATGGTGTCTATAAGCAAGCTTTTGGCAGTAGCAGTTTTGTTCGTACTGCTTCGTTTAATGCCACTACGCCATACACCACAGGTTTACCAGTCAATCAAACTGTTTTTGATTTGTTAAAAGTGGGTAATACCATGTACGCAGCACTCGAGGCATGGACAAATAATGGCAGTGCTTACCAAGTATTTAAGCTCGAGAATGATGTCTGGAGTGCTTTGCCACCACTGCCTGAAACAAGAAATGCTGTGTCATTAACCACACTTGGTTCGGATATTGTGGTTAGTTTGAGCAATGGCGCAATGTATCAGTTCACAAGTGGAACTTGGAATTTGCTCTCGAGCACCAAACCGAATATAGGTTCTTTACAAACCATTGGTAGCACCATTTATGGAACTCGAGCCATTTCTGGAGATAACGGCGTGTTTAAGCTCGAGGCTGGCACATGGAGTCTCGAGAAAGGCGGTTTTCCGTTTGGGCAATTGCTGAAAAATGGGTCTGGTTTACTCTGGGCAGATAGTAATTTGGTGCGGAACAATGGGCAAAATTGGGCTGGGTTGGGCAGCAACGCAACGTTGCCTTTTAATGCGCGGCATATTGCAGTGGCTCGAGATGGACGGGTATATGTGTCTTTTCTCGATGCCGCGCAAGTTTGGCAAGTCTGGCGTTCACCAAAAGCGGCTGTGTCAACCGATGCACCTGCCGTTAATGTGACAGGAATTACCGTAAACCCCAGCAGTGTTGCCATGCGTGTTGGTACATTCCAACCACTTGGTGCCACAGTTGTTGGTGGTACAGGTGTTATCTGGCTTTCGAGTAACGAAGCCATCGCTCGAGTCTCTGAAGATGGTGTGCTCGAAGGGATTGGCAATGGCACAACCACGGTATTAGCGATTGCTCGTGATAACCCAAGTTTTCGTAGCACAATTACTGTAACTGTCTCGAGTCCCGATGCTGTTCTGAGTGGGATTACTTTGCATGGTGCAAACGAACTTGAAGTGGCAAGTAGCACTCAATTACAAGCGCAACTCGAGACAAATTACTTAACAACTCAAGCCACTACAGAACCCGATGCACGCCTAATTTGGACAAGTAGCGACACAAACCTTGCGACTGTTTCCTTGAGTGGTTTAGTCACAGGTATCGCCGTTGGTAGCGTAACAATCCGTGCCTCGAGTGTGGCGAAACCAAATTTACGTGGCGAAATTGTTTTGCAAATCAAACCCAGCACTGTACTAGCAGGCAACGGCGAATGGCAACTCGAAGCGTTGTTACCACTGAACATTACCCCGAATAATTTGGCAAGCCTCGAGTTTCGGATTTTAGCGGTTCATGGCACTCGTTTATATGCCAGTGTGCAAGGCAATGGCACTTGGTCTAAGGCATTAACGGGTAACACTTGGACTCGAGAAACCCTACCCAGCGGTAGCAACCTGCCCGATGTCAAAGATTTTGCATCAGGCAGTAATGTACTAATTGCCGCTGCCGCCAATGGCAAGGTGCTGATTCTCGAGAGTGGTAGTTGGCGCGAAAGCAGTGTTGGCGGTACAGAACCTGTGACCCAAGTACTGATTGTTGGTAGCACTTGGTATGCAGGTATCTCGAGTGATGGCACAAACCCAGCCAAGGTGATGCGTTTTGATGGTACAAGTTGGGTCAGCACAGGCACTGGCTTAGGTATTGGTAATAACAACAGCATTGGCGCTTTGGGCGGATTGGCTGTATCGCAAAATCAAATTTATACTGTCATGAGCAACGGTTTTGTTTATAAACTCGAGGCGGGTATTTGGCAAACCGTGGCTAATCAAATTGTGGATAATCAAGGTAACGGCGTGCGTTTACGCGACATTGTTGCTGACGATACAGGCAATCTTTTTGTGACAGGTAATGGATTACAGATTTTAGCAGCAGGGAGCAGCACTTGGCGCACCATTCATAGCATCAGCACTGCCGACCGACTGAGTTACACAGGCACTTCAATTCTGATTGGAGCCAGCGGCGATGCCCTCGAGTTACGTTTACCAAGTCTGATGCTGGTACGCTTAGGCAGCACCGATCCGTTCCTGAATAAAAACATTAAAAGCGTGGTTTTAGATGCCTCGAGCAACACGGTCTACGCTGGTCTGAGCTTTCCTGATGTCGGCATGAACAACATTTACAAAGTGCAACCCGACCCTCGAGCCGCTGGTATCAACAACGATTTACCACTGACCAGCGCCTCTTATCTTGGCTCGAGTGGTGGTGATAATGCGATGGGTGCCGATATTCAACCCGATGGCAGCCTTGTGCTGGCAGGCAGACTCGAGCGTACCAATCTTGGGCAAACCCCAACGCATTTATTGGGCGGTGGCGCTGGTGCAATTATTCGACTGAGTTTTGATGGCAAAAAAGTGCTGAGTATCACACGCATTGGCGATCAAATCCTTGATCTTGAAGTTAACCGCAGCAATGGTCAGATTGCCATTGCCACCAATCTTGGTATTGCTGTGCTTTCCGCTGATGCTAAAAATATTATTTGGAGTATTGCCGACCCGAGCACTGACAGTGGCAGACGCATTGCCATTGGTTCGGACGGCACTGTGGTGGCTTTAACCACCAAGAAAATACAGGTTTTTAATGCCACAGGTACAGAAATCGGCTCGAGACAACTAAATAATAGTTTCGTCTTGGATATTGCCATAGACGCAAATAGCCAAAGTGTTTTTGTGACAGGTATGGACAATAAAACCTTACCGTCCGATAACACATTACCAAATGCACCAGTGCAAGTGGCATACTTATTTTCTTACCCCTACGATTTAACAAACCGCAAATGGACTAACTGGAATTACAGTGGTTTAGACCTCAACGGACAAGAAGCCGATACCAGAGGCTACCGAGTCAGCATGGGACGCGATAACAAACTGTATTTCCTTGGCGAAAACGCAGGTGGTAATAGTATTTTCCGCTGGGATCCACGCAGCCCAATTGGGATTGTTAGCAATGGCAGACGTGGTTTAATCGAAACCAGTTGCAACTGCTGGATAAATTTTGACCAATACAACCAACCCTATAATTCAGCATCACCACATTTTGCCTACTACGCTCGACTCGAGCCAAGCACAGGTACTATTCTCAAAGGACAATTCTTAGTACCACGATTGCCCAACACACAAAGTAATACCTTTCGGGTACGTGCCATCAGTGCCGACGAAAACGGACAAATTATCATTGGTGGACTAAGTGCTTATGGCATCGAAAACCGCAGTGGCAAACGTGTGGCAGGACAAAACCTTGGCGAATATGGCGGAGCTGACCTAACCATTGTTGTTATCTCGAGCGACCTACGCAGCCGCGTTGCTTGGCATCCATTTAACAAAGACAGCGGCACCGATACAAACAACAACGGCATCACTGAAGCTTTTAACGGTGGTAGCAGCGAAGCAACAGCAGTGGCTGCCAGCAACGGCAAAGTTGTTTATGCCGCGATTGCTGCGGCTGGGCAATTTGTTACCACCAATGCGATTCAAGCCAACCCCTCGAGCGACCTGAGTAAATTTGATACCGATGCGTTCTTTGCGGTTGTACCATTGAAATAATACCAATGTGTTTGTTGTCTACTTCTGGCATTTTCGTTGGCTTGAAGGCTTTATTGAGCATTGCATGTGTTTGAGTGTAAACAATCTGTCGTATACTAGCCCATGATAACAGCCACAACTCGAGCACCGATTTCGCGGTACTTGGCACTTTGTGCTTATTGGTTTGGTTTTTCGTTTCACTGGTTTTTCTTATTGCCGATTCTCATGCCTGCCGATGTGACACGGCTGGTTGGAGAGGCAAACAAAGGTGCTTATCTGGGTTGGTTAGCAGGTTTAGCCGCAATTATTCCTTTGGTGTTACCGCCATTTCTTGGTATTTGGTCAGATAGACTTGGTAAACGCTTAGTGTTTTTGCTGTGGGGAACAGTCGTTAATATCCTTGGGCTTGGCATCATGTTAATTGCTCCAAGTTTTTGGGTTTATGCACTTGCGTACTTGTTGGTTCAACTGGGTAATAGTGTTGCCAGCACGCCCTACACTGCAATTATTCCCGATACTGTACCTGTTGAAGATCGCGGACGAGCCAGTGGCATCATGGGGTTCTTTCAATTGTTTAGCCAAATTGCAGGTGGTGTTGCTGCCTTTGCATTAGGTGGCTCGAGAGAAGGGCAATACCTGATTATTATTGCCGTGCTGGGTTTAACCACATTTATAACGTATGCCACAACTCGAGAACCAACAAGAAAAACACTTTCGGAAGGGTTTCCTGATTTCAAAATATATTTCACAGATGCCTACAAAGATTTTCGTTGGGTGTTTTTAACTCGAGCCTTATCCGAAACTGGGCGTTTTGCAGTGCAGCCTTTTTTACAATTTTACTTGCAGGATGTGATTCGGGTTTTTGCCTTGGGCAGTTTTGTGATTGCCACAAAAGAGGGAGTGCCTGATGCTGGTTTAGCTTTAACTTTGTTATTAATTTGTTTGTCTTTGACGGCTGCGGTCACCGCAATCTTCTCAGGCGGGATTTCCGATAAGGTTGGTAAGCGCCCAATTGTCATGATTGCCAGTTTTGCCATGGCATTAGCTGCGGGTGGTTTTGCTTTCTCGAGCAATTACCCGATTGCAGTGGTTTTTGGTTTAGCGTTTGGTTTTGGCTATGGTGCGTTTGTTTCGGTAGATTGGGCATTGGGTACAAGTGTGTTACCACATCCTGAACATAATGCCAGAGATATGGGTGTTTGGCATATTGCCATGGTTTTTCCTCAGTTATTCCAAGGTTTTTTTGGTCAGGTTTTAGATGCTGGTAACAAAGCCAGTCCCAATGGTGGTTATCCTATTTTGTTTGGTGTTGCCGTGGTGTTCTTTGTACTGGGTGGCGCATTTATTTCAAAGGTACGTGGGGTGCGTTAACCCCAATATGCGGGGTGCGTTAGCTTCAAGCGTGTTTTTATAGACTCGAGGCTTATAAAAAAGCTAAACTGCTTGTCATGGCTTTACAACTTCCTGTGCGTGCAGCAGATGTGCTCAGTGGCGCGTATACAAATGGTTTACGTGATGAAATAGCGTTTGGTAATGGCGATCTCATTCGTTCACTCGAGTCTTTGGGGATTGCTGGTCCATATAAAACGGTTTCACCTTGGGAACTCGAGGATTTGCGTGGGCAACGAAAAATCAATGCGGGTGGCTACGCGGCTATTCCATTTGGCGATCAGTTCCCGCCATTAATCGAGTTTTTACAAAGCTTTTTAGCGCAGGATCGCAGTATTGGTTTGCCACAACAAAGTGCTAGTCATTGGCGGGCGGCTCTCGAGACAAATTTAGTGGCGTTACTGACGCAGTTTGCGCCGAGCCATGCGGACTCGAGAGTATTTTTTTCTAATTCTGGTACAGAAGCCATCGAGACTGCACTGAAGTTTGTCAAAGCAGCTCGTCCTAAAGCCAAAGAAATTATTAATTTTAAGGGTGCGTATCATGGTAAAACCTTTGGTGCTTTAGCTGTCACGCCAAATAACGAGTACCAAGAATTGTTTCGTCCACTCATGCCCAATGTCACCACATTGCCTTATGGCGATGCAGCTGCGCTCGAGAGCACCATTAAACAATTGGGAGCCGATAAAATCTGTGCTGTCATGCTCGAGCCTGTTCAAGGCGAAGCTGGGGTGATTGCTCCACCCGATGGTTTTCTGGCAGAAATTGGTAGGCTTTGCCGTAAGCATGGCATTCTAATTATTGCCGATGAAATTCAAACTGGGCTGGGGCGTACAGGGCATTATTTTGCCAGCATCGCCGCTGGTTTAGAACCAGACATTATTACGCTGGCTAAACCGCTTGGTGGTGGCATTTTGGCAATTGGGGCAACCATTGCCAGAAAAACTATTTTTAATAAAACATTGGCGGGCTTTTCAAGTAAACGCCACAGCAATACCTTCGGTGGTAATAGTATTTCAATGGCGCTCGGTATGAAGTGCTTAGAACTGATTATTGATAACGACTTGCCCGAACGTTCAGCTCGGCTGGGTGCTATGGCACTCGAGCGGTTTAAGGTCTTAAAAGAAAAATATCCCACACTACTCGAGGATGTTCGTGGGGCAGGTTTACTGATTGCTTTACAATTTCGCACGGTTTTACCACCCAAAATGATCCCTGGTCTCGAGGAATTGGTTGGTGAACTCAGTGGAGCACTGGGGGTGCGAATGATTTATGAAGGTGGGGTAGTCGCCAATTTTGCCCTGTCCAGTAAGCGTGTGGCTCGGTTTACTCCTGCACTGAATATGCCTGAAGATATTTTTGAGCGTTTAGTTAGTAATGTCGAAAAAACCATTCATGGGTATAAAACAGCCAATACCATGTTGCGGCGAATGCCATTGGATCGTTTGATTCGGCTTGGGCGTTTAGGTTTTGCCAAGTAAGCACACCCATAAAAAATTGCGTTAGAATAGAGCGATGCCAGACTCTGCTGTTATTCTCACTGCCGATGATTCAGAACAAATTCGTAGTTTACTCGAGATGATTTTATCTGCCGATGGTCATACTGTGGTGCAAACCAATGATGGTCGAGCAGCTTTGGGCTGGCTCAAGGACAACACACCAGATTTGATGATTCTTGATGTCACCATGCCTTTTTTAGATGGTATTGAGGTCTGTTCAAGAGCCAAACGTGTCTCGAGATTGCGGGCTACACCAATTATTATTTTAACAGCCCATACCGATGATGAGTCGCGGCAACGGGCTAAGTTGGCTGGCGCAGATGCGTTTGTCAATAAACCATTGTCGGGTAAGAATTTGCGTTCGACTATTCAAGAGATGCTGGTCAAACGGGCTGAGCTAAAAGCCAAAATGGAAGCAGAAGACGAAGTTTCTGCTAAAGCCTTTTAAACAAATTTACCATTTTCCTGAAAGACTTCACCGTCTATGGTAATTCGACCATCGCGCTGCATATCAAGGATTAAATCCCAGTGCAGCGCACTTTTGTTTAAGCCACCACATTCGCCATAACTCGAGCCGATAGCAAGATGGGCTGTACCACCAATTTTTTCGTCAAATAAAATGTTTTTTGTGGCTTTGGTAATGCCATAATTTGTACCAATGCCGATTTCACCTAGGAAACGGGCACCTTCGTCTATCTCGAGGGCGTTTTGTAAGTAATCATTGCCTTGGTCGGCACTGGCTTTGATAACTTTGCCATCCTTAAACCACAGTTCGACTCCACTGACAGTAAAACCAGAAAGGTTTGATGGCACTGTAAATTTAACCACACCATTGGCGCTATCTTCGATGGGGCTGGTGAAAATTTCACCACTTGGCATGTTACGTTTCCCATCAGAATTACGCCATGTGCGCCCTGCTACGGACAAAGTAATATCTGTGCCTGGGGCTTCTAAACGAATGGTTTTGGCTTGCCCAATCCGTTCAATCAATTGTTCTTGCATGGTGCGAATCTCGAGCCAACCACGCCACGGCTCGTCGAGGTGCAAGAACATGGCATTGACCACAAATCGTTCAAATTCCTCGAGTGGCATGTCTGCATCTTTGGCGTAGCCTTCGGTGGGAAATAATGTAACGCACCAGCGTTTACCTGCTCTGGCTGCACCGAGTTTTCCGAGGGTTTTACGGTGCCGCATCAGGTTCTCGGATTTAATTCGCTCTAAGCCACGTAAATCAGATTCGGCTTCGATACGTAAAAACGCGTCTATGTGCCGCATTTGTTCGATATCGGCTGTTGGTATTTGATCGAGTTGTTTTTCTTTAGCATGGCGATGAAAATCCATCATTTGTCCGGGGTAACCCAGTCGAAAAACAGGAAATGCTTCGCAATCAAGAATGGCATTGTGTAACTCTTGCACCAAAGGTAGGGCGAGGGTATTGGTTTGAATCATGATGGTTTCGCCAGGCGAAACTTCTAGGCAGTAATCGGTGAGGAGTCGCGCCCATCTCGAGAGGTAAATATCTTGCACCTTGGTAGCATAGTACAGAGATTGCTTTTTTGCGGGTTAAATCTAGCCTTTGTCGGCTGGTTAAGCCTTTTTTGAATTTGTTACTCTATTCACCGATCTGTTTTGCTCAACTTTAGTATCTGGAATTTCAGATTTTTTACATAAATAATTTCTATTTTCTGTTTTCAGTATAAAAACCTCACTATTTAGACTCGAGTTTAGTTTTTTTAAGAAATACTCCAAAAGCCAGTGGCACACATCTCAAACTCCTCCTCGAGCCAACATCTATTTCTCATAAAGCAGGTTTTTCACTTTCAACCTGTGCAAACCTGTGCTAACCTCCCGCTCGGTGATACGAATGATGAAACGGTTCCGCACACTTATGCTTTCCCTCGCAGCAACCAGCCTTACCGCTGTTGCTTTTGCGGGTAGCATCACTGTACGTTCTGGAGATACCCTCTCGAGCATCGCAAATCGCGCTGGTGTCAGTGTTTCCACCTTACGCGACCTCAATAATATCTCAGGCGATAAAATTCGCATTGGACAAACTTTACAAACCAGCGGACGCAGCAACAACAGTAGTAGCGTCTCGAGCCGTTACGAACGCCCTTTGTGGCCACTCATGGGCACAATAACCCAACGGTACTCGTACCGAGGACCGAAACGCGGTCATGCAGGTATAGACTTGGCTGCCCCGACAGGTACACCCGTGTATGCAGCACTTTCTGGCACAGTCACATTTTCGGGTTGGAACCCATTTGGCTTTGGTCAATTGGTCAAAATTCGTGGCATAGACGGACGCGAATACTATTACGGACATAACTCGAGAAGATTGGTACGGGTTGGACAACGTGTTCGCCAAGGTCAAATGATCTCGAGGGTTGGCAGTACAGGCAACAGCAGCGGTCCACATTTGCATTTTGAAGTGCACAGTGGCAACCGCATCATTAACCCATTTGGTATTTTGCCAAGCAGCCGTTTACGTCAAGCCAGCTCGAGATAAATCTGTTACGTCAAGCCAGCTCGAGAAAATAACTAAACACAAAATCGGGATTGCAATCCCGATTTTTCTTTTGGGTAGAATGCGTTATGCAAATCCTTGTACCAAACTCGGTACCTTTTAGCCTTGAAGGTTTACCACTTGAAGTTGTGAAATTCGACCCTCGAGCCGATGATTTGAGTGCATTTAACAGCGAAGCTTTGGTTTGGTGGGGCATTCCCCCGCGTATCCTCGAGACGTTATTACAAATGCCTAAATTGCAGTGGTTACAAACTTTAACGGCGGGTGTGGATCATGTTTTGCGGTTGCAACCTCGAGCTGAAATTACCATTTGTAACGGACGAGGTTTACACGATGCACCGACAGCGGAACTAGCGGTGAGTTTATTGTTATCAGCTACACGGCGCTTACATCATTTCCGTGATGCCCAACGCAAAAACCTTTGGGATAAAACTGCGTATAACCAAGCGCTGACAAGCCAAACCATGCTGACCCTCGAGGGAGCAAAGGTACTGATTGTTGGTATGGGCAGCATCGGCAGCGAAATTGCAAAGCGCTTAGCGCCATTTGGTTGTCATATCGAAGGCATTGCCCGAAAAAGTGGTACTCGAGAAGGCTATAAGGTGCATGCCCTTGAGCAAATGGATGCTGTGCTTGCCAATTTTGATGCCATTATTTTAGTACTGCCAGACACCCCAGAAACCCACGGTTTTATTTCGAGCCAGCGCTTAACCACAATGAAACGTGGTGCGTGGTTGGTCAATGTTGGACGTGGCAGTGCGATTATCGAAACCGATTTAATTGCCGCACTCGAGTCAGGGCAGCTGGGCGGTGCGGCCCTCGATGTCACCCAAACCGAACCGCTGCCAGAAACTTCACCCCTTTGGCAACTCGAGAATCTGATTCTCACACCGCATATTGCAGGTGGCGGACCAAATTTTTATCAGAAAGCTGAAAGTTTACTGCGCCGCAATGCCGAAAAATTTGTTGCAGGCACAACACTCGAGAATATGATCAGTCGTAGTAAGGGCTATTAAATTAGACTTCCTGTATCAGTACGATGTTATCAAAAATAGCGCGAACACAAAGTTCGCGCCCTACAAAACCCCATGCACTTAACGTAGGGGTGATGACAAGCATCACCCTGTTTTAGGCAACGAAAATTATTTAGACATGAGGTCTATTGTTGCTACGCCGTTTGGCGTAGGTTGCACAATTGTGTTTGGCTTAGTACACTTGGCGTACACATTCAGCAAAAGGAGTGGTGCAGATGAACAACCTCAAACAAAATCGTAGAGACTTAACTGCATTGCTTATTCGTGTCCTTGCCGATCCAATTTTTATTGCCGTCCCCATCTAGGTTTTATTTGTACCTAATGACCTCGGCAAATACCAGCCGAGGTTTTTTGCTTTGAAAGGAGCATTCCATGAACAACATATTTGTAAGAGAAACCGCTCGAGGTTCACAGAACCCAACCGCGACAAACAACTTTGTTCTCATCCGCGTCACGCTCCGCGCCCCTGAGCGTCCCAGACACCATGAATTACTTACTACCTACTCAACGTATCGTGACTGAAACCACTGTCTCGCGTCATCTCGAGCGTGGACTCGAGGTGCTGGTGACTCCTACGCCACTGAAAAGTGCTTGGAGTTTAACGAAAACAAAAGCCAAAAAAGAAAAAGCTGGGGCTTGATGCCCCAGCTTTTTGATACCACTCGTGTCCAAGGGTCGCTTTTAGTGTCCGAGAGTTGCTTTACGAATCGAACGCAAGTCCTTGCTGGCACTGACCCAGTTACTGAGTAAAGCAGCAATACCCCAACCAATCATAGGCAATAACAGACCAAGGAAGAATGCGGCAAAAATCATTGCCCATTCAGTTAGGCTTGGTTCAAATTTTGCAGCCACTAACAAAGCTGCTGATAAAAACGCGCAACTGGCAGCAAAAATGAGTGATAATATCCGCAACCAACGGGCAACTATCTCCATGCTGCCACTTTGGTCGCCTAAACGTACTTGGCGTACATTATTGTTATTTTTGGCTTCCTTAGGTGCTTTGGTATCTAAGGCGGTGCTGGCATCCATGATTTCGCCACTCCACTCACCACTGGCACTCGAGGGCACCATAATACCTGTAGCAGATACCCCAGAGTCGCTGGCTTTGACATTGATTGGAGCTGGTGGTGCTCCCCAATTATCTCCACTGACTTTTTGTGCGGCATTACGGGCTAAATCGGCAAAGGGGTCTATCGCATCTTTGGCTGGTGGAAACACAGGCGCGGGGGCAGGAATCATTGCCGAGGGGTTGAGTAAGCCTGGCATACTGCCTGATTTGGTTGGGTTGAGTTCGGCTTCTAAATCTGCCCAAGAATCGCTGACACGGTTTCTGTTAGGCAAATCAGGTGGGATTTCAAATGTTTGTTTTTCAGGCGTCCAAGCACCAGATGCGGGTGAATCCCAGTCAGCTGCAGCCGCTTGTGGCGCAGCCCAAGCATCCGAAGATGTTGTTACAGTTGGTACATCATCCCAATCGGTTGCAGCCAGTGGTGCATCGGCAATTGGTGGCGTAGCAATTGGTTCAGGTGGTGGCGCTGGTTCAGCAGCTCGAGCAGGTGGCATTTCTGATCCTGTAACACTGGTTTTGGCTCGAGCGATAGCCCCTTTAACAGCTTCAAAAAAGAATTTTAATTCGCTTAAATCAAAGCCTTTAATGCTGCCTTCGATGAGGGCTTCGTTGGGTGAACGTACATTAAGTTCACCTGTTTTAGCGGTTTTGACATTGACAATTTCGCGTAATTTGGCTTTTTGTAAACCTGCTTGATCAAAATACAAAAGTTCTCGTTTTGTAATTAGTAAGGTTTTGCCATTTTGTCCATCTAATCGAGTTTCGATGTCATCGGCGGCAATTCCAGCGTTTTGTAAGTGTTCATCAATCATGATACTGCCCCCTTAGATTTGCTCAGAGCGATTACGAAATTGTTTCCCATGCCGATTAGTATAGCAAGTTCCGTGTCTCACCGCTCTGTTTCATAAGCTTGAGGTCACATCTGCCGATGTAATCAAAATTTGGGCAAGATGTATTTGTGCCAAGTTTGGATCATGTCAAACTTGATGGCATGGGTTTTAGCTACTTTTTTTATGTTTTTTTGGTTTGTAATTTATCAGACAGAAAACCGTCTACTCAGACGGTAATATACCGTCCGAGTAGACGGTAATTATGCGAAAAAATAATCCTCAAGCCACCAAAGAACTGCTATTACAAGCTGCTGCCAAGGTAATTCTCGAGCGTGGTGCAAACAATCTGACCTTAGAAGCAGTTGCCAGTACCGCCAAAATAAGCAAAGGCGGTTTGTTACATCACTTCCCTACCAAAGAAGTTTTACTAACGGGTTTAGTCCAACAACTGATAGGTGTTTTTGTGTACTGTATCGAAAAAGAACTGGCATCCGAACCAAAAAAATCTGGGCGCTGGACTCGAGCCTACATCCGTGCCACATTCAACCCAAGTCCTGATGAAAAACATTTAACCACCGCCTTAGCCAGCATCATTAGCGCCTACCCAGTACTACTTGATGCTTTAGAAACCAGTTTTGCTTTTGCCGAAAAAAACATTCTGGCTGATGGCTTAAAACCCGCTCGAGCTACTGCTATTCGGTTAGCTTGCGATGGACTGTGGTTTAGCGAACTAACAGGCATGATTACCCTGCCAGAACCACTACGAAGCGAATTACTCGAGGAACTGATTGCTTGGACAAAAAACGCTTAAAGGAGTGTATGAAAACCTTAAAACCATTTTTTCTTGTCACCGATATTGCTTTTATTGTTTACTGGACAATCAGTGCTTTGCAGTTGATTCCACCCCAATTTTTATACTCGGATTACAACAACCCGATTTTACTGGCTTGGAATTGGTCTTTTTTGCCATTGGATTTATTGATTAGTGCCACAGGATTTGCTGCACTTTGGGCATACCAGCGTCGGCTCGAGATTTGGCATTCACTCGCCATTATTTCTTTGGTTTTGACCTTTACATCTGGCTTAAATGCCATTGCTTTCTGGATTATTCGCCATGATTTTGATCTAACATGGTGGCTACCTAATTTGTATTTAATGCTTTACCCATTGTTTTTTATACCGCACTTACTCAAACAAAGCAGCCAAAATTTTACCTAAAGGATACCTATGAAACAAAACACTTCAACACCACTCGAGATAAATACCCTAAGCAATTGGAAACCACGTTTTTTTAGTATCTGGATTGGACAAGCCTTGTCCTTAGTTGGTAGTGCTTTAACCCAATTTGTACTGCTTTGGTGGATTACTAAAACTACCAATTCCTCGAGTGCCTTAGCCATCGCAGGAGTCATGGGTTTACTCCCACAAGCCATTCTTGGACCACTTGGAGGCACCCTTGCCGATCGGCTCAACCGACGCGTCATTATGATTGCTGCTGACAGCATCAGTGCTATCGCCATGATTGTGCTGGTTTACTTATTCTCGAGTAACCAAATTCAACTCTGGCACATTTACAGCCTGATGTTCTTACGCTCGAGTATGCAGGCATTTCAGAGTCCAGCCGCTGCTGCCAGTACCAGTCTGCTCGTACCCGCCGATTGGTTACCTCGAGTAGCAGGTATGAATCAAGCCATGCAAGGCATTATGACCATTGCAGCCGCACCACTTGGTGCTTTGGCATTGGCATTTTTACCATTTCAAGGTGCACTGATGATTGATGTAGTCACAGCCATACTTGGCATTGTGCCCTTACTTTTTTATGCCGTGCCACAAATACCACGGCTTGAAGCAACCACCAGTATGTGGACAGATTTTCGTGAAGGTGTTGCATATGTCACACAAAGACGTGGTTTACTGATGTTGTACGGCTTACTTGGTTTAGTGGTACTGACAATCATGCCCACTTTTTCGTTAACACCCTTGCTGGTCACACAGTATTTTCGTGGTGGTGTCAACGAAGTTGCCTTAATGGAAGGACTGGCTGGTATTGGCATGATTGCTGGCGG
Source organism: Deinococcales bacterium (assembly GCA_013298595.1). Lineage (GTDB taxonomy): Bacteria > Deinococcota > Deinococci > Deinococcales > JAAFIG01 > JAAFIG01. The sequence continues at coordinate 23,802 of JAAFIG010000023.1, forward strand.
AGTGCTGATTACAATCAATCCATTATTCAAAAAACGCATTATTACTTTACTGGTTTCATTTGCGATTTCCTGTGGCACTGTTGCACTCACTGCCTTAGCACCAAGCAATGCTTTATGGTTAGCTGTTATTTGGTGGACACTCAGTGGCATAACCTTTTCGACAGGCAATGCCCCAATGACCGCGATTTTACAAACCACTGTACCCAATCAAATACAAGGACGCGTCTTATCTTTAATGAATACAGTGATGGGATTAGCCGGACCGATTGGTTTAGCCATCGCAGGACCACTTGGCGATGCGATTGGTGTGCGTGGCGTATTTATTGTAGGCGGAACATTATCCGCCCTTGTTTGCGTACTCGGTTTTTTCTCGAGTCACTTAATGAATATTGAATCTGCTACTACCAAATCCGTTTAGCCTTCAGTAGGAGGATCATTTGCCACTCGAGCACCTGTGAGCCAATACCCAAGCCGATCTGCCAGATTCTCGATATGATCGCCAATGCGCTGCAAAGACCGTCCGACGCGCAGTAATGCCAGTGCTTTGGTAATGGTGCGTGGGTCTTCGAGCATATACGTAACCAATTCTCGTTGGGTTTGTTCGTACAAATCATCTATTTCGCTATCCATTTCGGCAGCGGTGCGTGCCACAGCAACATCTTGTTCAGTAAAAGCTCGGGAAGCAAGCTCGAGCATGGTTTTTAATTTACTCAGCATCAACCCAAAATTGACATAGCGTTTTAAAGGTGGTTCGGCTGCTAATAAACGCCCATCATCGGCAACATGGACTGCGTAATCGCCGATGCGCTCGAGATCAGATAAGCTTTTAAGCACAGCCGCAATAAATCGTAAATCCTTTGCTACAGGTTGATGCAAAGCAATCACTCGTAAGGTTTCGGTTTCTAGTTTAACCTCGAGTTCGTCTACACTTTTATCCATATCGTGCACTTGTTGCACTGCTTCGATTTTGCCCTCGAGCAAAACACTGCCAGCTAAGTTTAATTGTTCACCAACTTGCGAAATCATGCGAATAAAATCGGCTCGTAAGGTTCGTAGATCTCGTTCTAAAGCTTCACGCATTGAGTACCTCTTTCTTGTCACGCATTTTACGCTGTTCAGCAGGTAAACAGCCACCTAAGCCATTGGCACAGTGAACCAGAATTCATTACCAGCATAATGAGCTTGGTACGCCGCCCCAACTTCGCCACCCCAAGCACGGACAATTGAGCGCACAATGTACAAACCCATACCGCTACCTCGAGATTGCATACTACGGCGATGGGCTTCAAAAATACCACTATAATCTGCTAATTCTGTACCTTGGTCACGAACTCCGACTCGCCAGAAAGTGTCTTGTTGCAGCACATCAACCCGAATCAAACCAGGGTTTGGTGCGTGTCGAGCAGCATTTTCAATTAAATTCAGCAACACTTGCAACAGTTTATCTGGGTCGCAACGCACCAAAACATTGGTATCCACATTTAGCTCGAGTTGAACTTCTCGGCGTTGCAATTCCTCAGCTGTTAAACGCTGCACCCGTTCGATACTCTCGAGCAGCCTAAAAGTTCGTTCGGCATGAGGGCGAAACCCCACAGTTAAATCCTCGACCAAACGCACCAAACGCTCAACTTCAAGTAAACTCATCTGCACAAAGGAACTGCGGGTTTCGGCTGGTGGTTCAAGGGCTAATGCCTCGAGTAAACTTTTTATAGCTGCGACAGGTGTGCGAAATTCGTGCGATAACACTGCCATCACATCGCGTAATTCGGCTTCGCGTTGACGGACTGCTGATATATCCTCGAGTAATAAAACACCTGCAAAAGCTTTGACCAGAAAAATTTTACCAGACAACTCGAGTTCAACCCGTCCACCTTCGATGGCTAAACGCTCTAAACGATGATTGCGGAGCACTTCGATTAAACTGCGATTCTGAGCGCGTTCGGCAGGCATGGCAAAAACTTTTTCGGCAGCTGTATTTAAGCCAGTCACAACACCCGCCTTAAATAACACCACTGCTGTCTCGAGTGAATTTAAAGCAGTATTCGCATTCATGGTTCAGCTCGCATTCTGTAGCCTTTACCGCGCACAGTCTCGAGGTACACCGAATCGGTTGGGTCGTCGCCAAGGTGCGCTCTGAGTTGGGTAATATGCTGATCTACGGTGCGTTCACCACCAATAAAATCGACACCCCAGACTTTATCAAGTAATTCCTGACGAGTATAAACCCGTCCAGGGTGGGCTGCTAAAAATGCCAATAAATCAAATTCACGCCGTGTCAAATGCAATTCTTTTGCGGCAAAACTGGCTGTGCCAGCATCTAAATTGAGTTCTAGTAAACCCACTCGCAATGCCCCACGCACCCGATCCCCTGCCGAGCGACGCAACAACGCCCGCACTCGAGCGGCAAGTTCAGCTGCACTAAAGGGTTTAGTTAAGTAATCATCTGCACCTGCATCTAAACCCTCAACCCGATCCATTTCCGAAGCTCGAGCGGTCAACATCAGCACAGGTAACGCCGAAAAAGCACTTTCTCGTAAACGCCGCAACCAAGCAATACCAGGTTCGTCAGGCAGCATCCAATCTAAAACAATCACATCCACACCAGCTAAAGCCTGCCATGCCTCGAGTGCAGACGCAAAAGCCCGAACCACATACCCAGAACGCTCGAGATGAAAACGTACTGCTTCACGCACCGAAGTTTCATCCTCTACTAGCAATACAGTAACAGCCATTGTTTATACATTCTGCGGCAAACGTCATGGTTTTGTCAGCTGTTACCTAAGCACTGCTTAGGCAGTGGCAGAAGTCCGTCCTGTTTTACGATTGGCTTTGTCTTGATACATACGGGCATCAGCTCGAGAAAAAACTTCAGAAACTTGTTGATGCTCTGAACCATACGCTACACCAACACTGGCACCAAATTCTGGAAAACCATTTTGCCGCAATTCCAGTTCGATGGTGTTAATGGCTGTACGTAAACGAGCTTCGTATTGTTGTTCGGCAATCAATGTAAATTCATCACCACCGAGGCGATAACTCGAGACTGTTGGGATACTCAGTTTTTGCAACGCTGCTGCAAACCGCTGCAGTAGTTCATCGCCTTTGGCATGTCCATACTGATCATTAATACGTTTTAAACCATCTAAATCGATCAGCATCAACATAATTTTTGCCGAGGTTGCCAAGGCTGTTTTTAAAGCCTCATCAAAAGCATGGCGATTACCAATTTTGGTCATACTATCGGTATTGGCAAGCTCGAGGGCTTGGGTAAAACGCTGCAAAGAACTATCGCGTTCGGCTTGTAAACTACGAATCCGTTCGGCTAAGGCAAAAGCTAAAAATAAACCATCTAAGGTTGTACCCAGCAGGGTAATTAATTCGGCATTCTCGAGTAAATCTGGGATTAATCCAACATTGGCTGGTAAAATAAATAAACCCGGAATAAGCAAGAAAATAAATGCGAAAATAAAGTATCGCGCTGCTTTAAAACCGCGTCGCCATGAAATCACACCACAAACAATGGCAAGGGTTAATTGAATACTGATACATAAAGTCGCTAAGGTATGTGTGTAAGGCAAAGCAAAAAAACTACTTGGCAACAAAATTGCCGATAAAATAATGTTACCCCAACTGAGTTTAGCCAGTAACGGCGACCATTTAGCCACTTGTAAAAATTGTAAATAAAATAATGTACTGGTAATTGGAATTAGAAAAAACCACATGTAATGAAAGCGTAATTCGTGCACATTAAATAACGCCGTCGGGATATGAAACGTCCAAGCCCAACCCATAAATGTCACAGCTAAATACAACGCATAAAACAACAAACTTGGGTCTCGAGTGCTGGCAAAAATAAATAAATTATAAAAAGCTAAACATAAGATTGCACCCAACGCACCAATGGTTAAAAAGTTCTCCCATAAAACATGTTGCTGATACTCTTCTTGAGGCATCACCCGAAAACCAGGTTGTGAAGCAAAATATGGGCTACCAATACGCACTAACAAGCGATACTGCATGTTTGGCTCGAGTCGAATGTTTTGACCATAATGCAAAGAGTACGGTAGTTTGCGTTGATACCCTGTCTCGAGGATTTGCGAACTACCATCTGCGCCATACAAACGCGCATCTATCACATCCATGATTGTGCCATACGGATCAAAAACCCAGTCTGAATGCGTTGAAAAATTGTTGACATCAACCACAAACCAGTACATGCCACCAAATAAATTAACTTTATTCACAGGTGTTAACGCACCGCGCCACGCGTCAATATCGGCGATACTCTTTGGAAAATCGGTACTGGTTGCCATATACAGCGCCCCAGTTGTGGTCATATCCACTCGAGTTTGTTTCTCGAGTTTCACTTGTGCAAATGTCACATTGAAACACAATAAAACACCCACACATAGCAATGTGAGCACTCGAGCTGAGGTGTTCATGGATAAACATTATACCTTGATTTGGTGGTGGTTCGAGGTCTTTTTTCACAAACTCTCTCGCAGGTCAAGAGATACCATAATCTGGTACAACAATAGACATGGCAAATTCAGAATATTTATATCCTGCTGGTTCGGTGGTTATGCACTCGCCTTTAGCCTTAAAAAACGCCGATATGTACGGCTATTTTGTTCGTGGCAAACTCGAGAACCTACAAGCCAGTTTAGACAGCACCCTGAATATCGCTGCTGCTAAGAAACTTAATTTCCAAGTTTTATCACCCTATGTTCTACTGACTTTTACTCGAGTGCAACATGCAAATTCAGAAAATCCAATAGATGCAGCGAAAGGTTGGATCAAAGAAACCGACATCATCACTTGGATTATGGTCGGGCAAATGGATGCCAACAATAAACTCGAGCATATTTACTTCTATCCTTTTCATATTTGGGTGGACGACACCATGGCATTAATTAATGGACGCGAGTTATTTGGTTACCCCAAATACGATTGCCAATACACCATGCCCGAACCAGAAGCCGACCCTCTTGGTTGCAGTTTGCAGGTCAAAGCCTTTCAACCATTCTCGAGCGACACACAAATTGCTTGGCATCCATTGCTCGAAGTCAGTACCACCAGTACCAACAAACCACACCGCCCAATTGCAAATTTCCTCGAGCTAATTAAAGAAGCCATTGAAATCCTCAAAACCATGCCTGATTTTCTGAATATGGACATAGCAGGTTGGGAAGATGTGCTGTCGTTACTGCTTGTCCCTCGAGTTGACCAGATTTTCCTAAAACAATTTCCCGATTCGGCTGGCGAAAAAGCTGTTTATCAAGCGATTCTAACCGCACCTTCCAATGTTGATGCAGTGCATTATGTGCATTTACTTGGTTACGAATACCAAGTCAATTTGCACCAAGTTGATAGTTTCCCCTTAGCCAATTCTTTAGGTGTACCATTAGGTACACAAGCAGCGCTACTACCGTTTAATCTCAATTTTGATTTTTCTGTCCCACCAGGCAATGTGCTGGTTGATAACACTCAAAAACCACCTAAGAAAATCGCCATTCTTGGTGGCGGTGTTAGCTCCATGACAGCCGCTTATTACCTGACTAACCAAGCCAATTGGCAAGACAATTACGAAATTACCCTGTACCAAATGGGTTGGCGTTTAGGTGGCAAAGGCGCAAGTGGACGCAACGCCAGTTTTGGACAACGCATCGAAGAACATGGTTTACACATTTGGTTTGGCTTTTACGAAAATGCTTTTGCCATGATCCGAGAAGCCTACACCACCCTGAACAGACCCACAGGCGCACCCCTCGCCACTTGGCAAGATGCTTTTAAACCCCACGATTACATTGTTCTGACCGAAAATATTGCTGATCAATGGAAAATCTGGAATCTCGAGTTCCCCCATATTCCAGGCACACCCGGCAACGGCGCAGAAACCCTTGGCTTATGGCAAGCCGCCCAAAGCCTCTGGGCATGGATTAGCCGTTGGGTTCACGAAGCCCACACTGCTAGCAGCACCAAACCAGCACTCTCGAGCAACAACCATCCAGATTGGTTGCACACACTGGCTGCCACCGTTGTACAAGACGTAGAAAACCTTGCAGGTGATATTCGAGTTGCTACCACTGCCCTCGAGCAAGTTTTTACAAACCTCAAAAGTCACAGCGATAAATCTTGGATCAGTGCCTCTTTACGCGGAATTAAAAAATGGGCTGAGCATTTACTCGAACAAAAACTCGAAGAGAACGATGATCTGCGCCGCATTTTTATCTGCCTTGATTTAGCCCTAACCGCCTTAATCGGTATCATCGAAGATGGCGTGCTGGAAAATGGTTTTGACATTATCAACAACATTGATTTCCGTGATTGGCTAACCAAATACGGAGCCAATCAAACTTTTACCGTGGATTCCGCTCCTGTACGTGGTTTCTACGATTTGGTTTTTGCTTATGAAAATGGTGATTTTAGTAAACCCAATGTCGAAGCAGGCACAATCCTCAGATCCATGATGTTGGTTGGTATGGCATACCAAGGTAGCATCATGTACAAAATGCAAGCAGGCATGGGCGACACCATTTTCACGCCCTTGTACCAAGTGCTACAAGCTCGAGGTGTCAAATTTAAGTTCTTCCATAAAGTCGAAGAACTGATACCCACAGGTAACACCATCTCGAGTATTCGATTAACCCAACAAGTCCATGTGGCAAGTGGCATCGATCAATACCAACCACTGGTGTACGTTAAAGGTTTAGCTTGCTGGGGCAACCAACCCAACTACGATCAACTATTACCCGCCGAAGCAGCCCTGTTACAAGCCAACAATATCAACCTCGAGAGCAACTGGAACAACTGGGCAGACATCTACCAAGCAGCCTTTAAGCAACCATTGCCCAGTATTACCCTCGAGCAAGGCAAAGATTACGACGAAATTATTTTTGGTATATCCAAAGGCGCACTGACCAGCCTCTGCCCACAATTACTCGAGCAAAACCCACAACTTGCCACCATGAATAATGCTGTGCAAACCGTTGCCACCCAAGCCTACCAAGTCTGGTTTAACAAAGACTTAACCGAACTCGGTTGGACATACCAACCCAATGGACAACAGCCTGTGCTCAGTGGCTACACCGAACCATTTGACACCTGGGCAGCCATGGATCAATTACTGATCCGTGAAGATTGGCACGCAGGCAACCAAGACCCCAAGAACGTAGCGTACTTTTGCAGCGCCCTACCCATCTCGAGCTATCCACCATTCACAGACCACAGCTTCCCCGCTAAAATCAGCGCCCAGGTCAAACAAAATGCCATCCAACAACTCTCCCAAGAGATGCAGCCCCTGATGCCAAACGCCAGCAACAACAACCAATTCCAATGGGACTGGCTAACCGACACCAGCTCAGCCACAGGCGAAAGCCGTTTCAACAGCCAATACTGGCGAGCCAACATAGACCCATCCGAACAATACGTTATCAGTGTTGTCGGCAGCACCGCCACTCGCCTCGAGACAGACCAAAGCGGCTTTAACAACCTCTACTTAACAGGAGATTGGATTAAAACAGGTATCAACGCGGGCTGTGTCGAAGCGGCTGTGATGGCAGGCATGCAAACCTCGAGAGCCATGACAGGTTACCCAGCCGTTATCAAAGGTGAAAAAGACAAAATTTAATCAATAGGGGCGAACCTTGTGTTCGCCCTCTTGACTCGAGATTGTTTTAATCGTCTGAGACGCAACCCGTAGAGGCGAGGCTTCTTGACCATATGACGGGCATGGTCGCATGCCACGCCTCTACGACCTGTTGATTAGCTATGCACTGTTTTAACATTCTGGTTTTGCAAAGCTCGAGTGGCAAGCAGCACTTCTGGGTAATCACCAATTAAACTATTCACTCCCATTTGCTGTAAGCGTTGGGCAGTGCTTGCGTCGTTGACTGTCCAAACATTGACAGCCCAATGCTTATTTTTAGCTCGAGCCATCAGTGCAGGCGTCACTAAACTATGGTGTGGATGCAAAGCGCTAACACCAAGCACATCGGCTAAACGCCCATGATCGAGTAACCAATGTGGGGCACTTTGATTATCAAAAAGCAAAGCTGTATCTAGATTAGGTGCGAGGCGTTTGATGCGCCATAGCGAAAGCGGATTAAAACTCGAGACAATCGTCTGAGAGGCTAAACTCATGCGTTCAAGGAAGGTTGCCACACCATGTTCGCGTCCGTCAGTTGCTATTGTCTCGAGTTTAATTTCGACATTGATAAAGGCACCTGTTTTTTTTGCCCAAACCAGCACTTCTTCGAGTGTGGGTACAATGTAACCATCTAAACGCAATTCGGAAAACTCGAGGGCGGCGATTAAACGCCCGTCAGGTAAATGAAAATCGTGATGTACCACCAAAGTACCATCGCGGCAACGTTGCACATCAAGTTCGATACCATCTAAACCAGCATCCAGAGCCGCTTGGAAGGCTGGCATGGTGTTCTCGAGATGAATGTGTTTTGCACCGCGATGTCCGAGTAATTGCATAATGGGTATTCTACTGCTAAAAATGAAATGGTTCGGAACTTTTCTCAGTATAAATCTAGATTGTGTTGTCCTACAGGGCGAACACAGAGGTTCGCCCCTACGAGACCTCAATGTGTCACAGACACGAAAAATCAAAAACCTTCTGAATCATTGAAATTAAAAAGCAGTCCATTTCTGGCTCGAGGCTGCACTTTTAACTGTGGTTTCAATAAATTTGATACCTCGAGCACCATCGATAACAGTTGGGTAATCGCCTTCTAATTCGGTTAGTACTCGTTGCTCGAGTTTGGCATGAATCGCTTCGGCTGCACCAATGTAAACATTTGCAAAAGCTTCGAGGAACGCTTCTGGGTGTCCAGCAGGAATCCGTGTGGCTTTTTTAGCAGCCGCACACAGATAATCCGAACCTCGAGTAAGAATTTGCCGAGGCGCATCTAAGGAGTTATGCACAATATAATTTGGGTTTTCTTGATGCCATTCGATACCACCTTTAGTACCAAAAACGCGCAAGCGAATGTCGTTCTCACCACCAATTTGAATTTGTGAAGCAATCATTACACCTTTGGCTCCGCCAACAAAACGCATAAGCAAATTGCCATCATCATCGAGTTGTCTGCCTTCAACAAAGGTTGTTAAATCAGCACAAATACTGTCTAACTCGAGACCTGTAACTGTTGCAACCAAGTTCTCGGCATGAGAACCAATATCGCCAATACAACCAGCTGCGCCACTACGAGCAGGGTCTGTGCGCCAATCGGCTTGTTTTTGCCCTGATTCCTCGAGTTTAGTGGCAAGCCAACCTTGGTTGTATTCGACGATGATTTTACGAATATCGCCAAGTTGTCCGCTTCGCACCATATGCCGAGCGTGTTTAACCATTGGATAACCCGTGTAGTTATAAGTTACAGCAAAAACCGCACCTGTTTTTTCTACAATACGAATGAGTTCCTCAGCTTCGCTACTGGTGTGCACCAACGGCTTATCGCAAACCACATGAAAACCAGCTTCAGCAAAGGCTTTTGCTACAGGAAAATGCACATGATTTGGCGTGACAATACTAACCACATCGATGCGTTGATCTATTGGTAATGCCAATTCGGACTCGAGCATTTGTTGCCACGAACCATAATTACGATTTGGACTAAGCCCTAAATCCTCACCTGATAACTTAGCTTTTTCGGGGTTACTCGAGAGCGCACCAGCCACAAGTTCATAACCACCATCAAGTGCCATGGCTTTGCGATGCACCACGCCAATAAAGGCATCGCGTCCACCTCCGACCATGCCGTAACGCAGTTTACGCATGTGTTTCTCCTAGTGTCTCTAAAACAGTTTTTGCATCAACAGCATACGCCAATCCAGCGGTTATATTGGCTTTTTCAAGGTAACGTTGCACAAGATCAAAGCCCAAGGCGTACCCCGCTGACTGAGGAATATGGCGTTTTTGGTTTCCTGCAAACCAATCAACGTACACTGAGAGATTATGATGAAATTCGGAACGAGCTAAGTCCATCAGTTCAGAAAGCCGCTCGGGTTCAGTCAGTTTTGCAAAGACTGGCAATGAATTTTCTAAGAAATCGAGTTCAAAAGCTTGTGCTAACCCTTCGGTGATGAATGTTTCAACTAAGGTTTGACCATAACCAGGTTTAACCCAACGCATCGTGTGATGCAACTCATGAGCGATAATACTCGGTAACTGCAACTTAACATTATTTTCAAAATCAGGTCTTTGCAATTGATTTAAGTAAATGATAACAACATCATTAGAAGGTGCAAAACCACTAATCGAATGATTTGTTGCCCCTGTTTGATTGATACAAAGCATAATGTCTACGTTTTTAACAGGCATTAAAGTTTGTACTTTAGTCACTGTCTGATGACTCAGTGCGAGAATGTCATCTTTGTAATGATTCAATCTCCCTGACGCATCAAATAAATGAATATTTACCATATTTATTTTTCCTTTTCAAAAGCACTATCAAAAGCTCGGGTGCTGGGTTTGAAATCAAGTTTTTTGGTAAACGCTGCACTTTCCGTAGCCCCATGTACCCGATCCATTCTCGAGTCTTCCCATTCCACCGAAAGCGGTCCAGTGTAACCAATATCGTTTAAAGCAACAATAATATCTTCAAAGCGAATATCGCCACGTCCTACACTACGAAAATCCCAGAAGCGTCTCGAGTCGCCAAAGTTGGTATTGCCACCAAACACACCAGCGTCGCCATTACCATGTCCCCACCAAACATCTTTCATGTGCACATGGAAAATTCTATCGGCAAAAACCCGAATAAATTTGACGTAATCCACACCCTGATACCCAAGGTGGCTGGGGTCGTAATTAAAACCAAAACGCTTATGTTTTTTGAGGGCTGCAATCGCACGTTCGGCAGTGGCAATATCAAAAGCAATTTCGGTTGGATGTACCTCGAGAGCAAAATTAATATCGTGGGCTTCAAAAACATCCAAAATTGGTTTCCAGCGTTTAGCAAAATCCTTAAAACCAGCCTCCCAATACGCTTGGCTGGTTGGTGGAAAAGCATACAAACTATGCCAAATACTCGAGCCTGTAAAACCATTGACCACTTTGACCCCAAAAGCGGCGGCAGCTCGAGCCGTATCCATGATTTCTTGGGCAGCTCGTCTACGCACACCCTCGGGATTACCATCGCCCCAAACATGAGCAGGCAAAATAGATTTATGGCGTTCATCTATTAAATCGCACACGGCTTGTCCAACCAAATGCGCCGAAATGGCATGACACGCCAGACCATGTTTTTTTAACAAAGCCCGTTTTTCTTTAAGATAATTTTTTGATTGTAAAGCCGCTTGTACATCAAAATGATCGCCCCAGCATGCTAACTCGAGACCATCGTACCCCATGCTACGAGCCAGTGGTGCCAATTCTGATAGGGGTAAATCTGCCCATTGACCTGTGAATAACGTCACGCTTCTTGCCATAGAACCTCCAAATATGGATCTGTTAAAACAATATACGATTTTGTCACGCTGCTTGATACAACGTGACTCGAGTTGGATTTTAGTTAAACAGGCTGTACTCGTGCTTCACGACGAATACCCAATGCCAATAAACCACCAAGCATAGCGATAACACCTGCTACCGTAAATGCCAAACTGTAATCGCCGTAATTATCTCTTGCTACACCACCAATCCAAGCTGCCATTGCTGCACCCAATTGATGAGCCGCAAAAACCCAACCGTAAACAATACCAACGTTTTGCCTACCAAATGTTTTTGCCACCAGCATGACCGTTGGAGGCACAGTAGCAATGTAATCTAAGCCAAACAACACTGCAAAAATACTTAATCCACCAATATCGTGCATGAAGGGCAAAATCAGTAAACTAACCCCGCGAAAAAAGTAGTACACCAAAAGCAACCGACGCGGATCGTAACGGTCTGTCAGCCAACCCGAAGCGATTGTGCCAACAAAATTAAACGCACCCATTAAAGCCACCATACTGGCAGCCACAGGTTGCGATAAACCATGATCCACTGCATGCGGAATTAAATGCTGCCCAATCAAACCATTGCTGGTTGCTCCGCAAATATAAAAAGTGATTGCCAGTAACCAAAAATCTGGGTGTACCAAAGCCTTTGCCATAATACCCAAATCGGGTTTAACAGACTCGAGTGGTGCATCCGTAGCACCGTAAGGGCGTTGCTTGACTTCCGACGGGTCGGAACGCATCCAAATTAAAACCGGAACAATTAAAGCAATCGCAATAGCTGCTAACACCAAAGCACTCGAGCGCCAACCGATAGTGACTGCTAAAGTCGTCAGTAACGGATAGAAAATGAGTTGACCAGCGCTTGTACTGGCTCCAAAAATACCCATCACCAGCCCGCGTTTCTCGAGAAACCAACGATTGGCAATGGTTGCACCAAGCACACTAGCCACTAAACCAGTCCCAATGCCCGAAAGCAAACCAAAGAAAATATTTAACTCGAGTTGGTTCTGCACTCGGCTGGAGAGAAACATCGCAGCTGCTGTAATAACCACACTGGCAACTGTGACACTACGAACACCAAAAGCTGCCATGAGTGCACCAGAAATTGGACCACCCAGCCCAAACAGAATTAAACCTAAACTGGTGGCAAAAGATAAACTGGCTCGAGACCAACCAGTATCGCGTTCCATTTCGATTAGCCAAGCACCAGGAGCGCTGCGAGCACCCGCTGTGACCAGCAATACCACTGCTGTAATTGCAACAATTACCCAGCCATAAAAGGGTTTCTCTTGTTTCACCAAATGATTCTACCTCTTATGACGCTTGAGTATTTTTCATACATTTTCGGTTTTGATTTGATGCCTTGTATGACCTCGAGAAAAGCTTTCTCGAGGTCGTGCGACGGTAGTGCGACGCTTTGAATGCAAAAGTATTAGAAAGGAGAAATGGAGAATCCAGCCAAGACCTAAGCAACAGCGTATCCTGCTATAACTCGAGCATTATCAATGTCTATTCTTACGTTAGAGATAGCGTTTCTGACGCTCGTGTGACGCTCGTGTGACGCTTGCTTTATACGATATGTCACAAAGGAGAAATGTATGCCCCCAGAAGATCTGCAAAAACAGTTCTACACACCACCACAACTCGAGGCACACCAATGGAAATTTGTTACAGGTGGCACCACCTTGCCAATTGGAACAAACATCTTTCCAGATAATCCACTCGAGGAACTGGGCTTGGAGGAAACCCAATGAAATACCGTTCCGCTGCTTTATTGGTTTTGGGAGCATTATTGGTAGCTTGTCCACAAGCACCAGTTCCTGTAGTAAAACCCACACCCGTTGTTGTACAGCCATTTAAACCAACATTATTGGGTAGTTTAACCATCGAATTAGGAGTGGATGGCAAAGGTACAACCGCGCAATTTAAGCCAAACGGTTTGCAAAACCAAAGCCTGACCCCTGTTCCAGATAACATTATGGCTTTTAGTAACCAAGTCTTGCAGACAATTGATGTACCAAGTACCACAGATCGCTATTTACGAGCACAATTTACAGTAACTAATAATAGCAATGTAGCTCGTCAGAACCTGACTTTAGTGGCGTATCACAGAAGCGGAAACACTGGCGGCAGTGCTTTTACGAATATTCAGAACTTTGCAGGTGGTTCAGTCAATGTCAATAACTTAATTCCAGTCAATGCCATGAAAACCACAGGTTGCACTGCACCTGCCATTGTCTGCGTAGATAATGCCAATGCAGATTTACAAATCTATACACGCAGCGAAATTAACACCTTAACTACAGCCTCCGAAGGCAGTGTTATCAATGTTACCCCAACCATAGGCGAAGGCATTTTGCAATACGCCTATGTTGCCCGCAACGGTACCAACAGCCGCCTAATAGCTGCAAATGGCGGCACAGGCACAATTACCTTGGCATTGCAAGTACCACAGGCAGGCGATGCAGGCAATGGCAACAGCGCTTACCGCTACAGCATGACTTTCTTGGTCTTTACCGACAATGTTGCTCGAGTCACCGAAAGCACCTCCGAGCAAGGCACAAACAGTGGTGCAAGCGCTCGAGCCACCAGCTTTGGCAGTAGCCCACAAATTGCCACGATGTGCGGCACAACCTTAACGGGTAGCACCTTTATACCTGGTGTTCGTACTGTTGGTGTTGGCACAGACACCGCTTGGATGGGTGGGAATTTCTTTGACAGCACCGAAACCACCCTGAATCTAACTGGCATTGTTGGTAACACCGAAAAAACATACACAGGTACAAATGGTGTTTTGAATGGACGCTTTGTTGCTTTGGGTAGCGCAACAACTTTGAATGCCACAGTTCAATCCATCGGCAGCGCCACTACCACCAATGGTGGCAACCTTGGCATTGCTACCAACGGCGACACCACCATTCGCCCGAAAGTCAACTCGAGAATTGCTGATGGCTTTAATTACCAAATAACAGATGGCACTTGTACCAGCCCTAACATTGCTGCCACCATTTCCGCACCAACCAACACGGTTTGGTACGTTGACTCTGGTGCATCGGCTGGTGGTGACGGACGCAGCCACACACCATTCCAAAGCCTCTCGAGTGTCAATACCAGTGCCACAACTGGGTCAAACGGCGATTTTATTTATGTCAAAGGCAGCACAGGCAACGCTGGTTTTACCCTGAAAACCAGCCAGCAGCTGATCGGCTCAGGCGTGGCTTTAACGGTTGCTGGTTTGCCAGCGGCTACAGCCCCAACCATCACCAGCCCAATTACGGTGGCAACTGGCAATACTATTTCTGGTTTAACCTTCGGTGGTTTAAGTGGCACAGTTGGCGGAACGCTGACCGTCTCGAGTGCCAGCATCGCCGCAGGCGCAGCCCAAGCCATTAACCTGAGCGGTGGTACGTTAGCAGTCAGCTTAACCAAAGTAGACTCGAGCGGCGGTACAAACAACATTGCTTTAACCAATACGGCAGGTAGTTTTGCGATTAACGGTTCAGGCACAACCGTAGGTTCAGGCGGTACGCTTTCTGGTGCAACAGGCAATAGCATTGTCTTAGCAACTCAATTTGGTACAACTTCTTTAAGCAACATCAACATCAACAACGCAGGCTTAAACGGTATCAATGCCACACCCAGCACAGGTACAAACAGTTTGACTTTGGCAAAGGTAGCGGTCTCTGGGGCTGGAGCAACAGGCACAGACCAAGAAACCAAAAACGGCTTGCGCTTTGACTCGAGTGGCAGCAGCGCCAGCAGCCTCACAGTTGGCACTTCGAGCTTTGGCACCAGCAAGCTATTTGGGGTGAAAATTGCCAGTGGTGGTACAGGCAGCCTAAGCCTTGATGTACAGAACAACACCTTTACCAACAATACCGACTATGCTGTTTGGGTCTCGTTGGTTTCAACTGGCACCAATAAATTTTTAGTCAACACCAACACTGTTACCAACAATCTAGCAGCCAGTGGCGGTGGTGTTCGTATCTGGGCAGAGCAGAGCAGTGCTATTCAAAACAATGGGCGTGTAAATGGCAACACCATCAACCTAACCACAACGGCATCCACAACTGTAACTGGGATTGATGTCGAAACCAAACGCAGTGCCGATATGCGCCTCGAGGTAAATAACAACACAGTCAGCAATTATCGCGCTACAGGCATCAATGTCATCACTGACAGCACCACAGGTACAGCCAGCAAGATGAGCTTGAAACTGACCAATAACACCCTCTCGAGCAGTGCAGCGAATCGATTTGAAGGGATGCAACTGGTTTCTGGAGCCAGTGTTGCACCAGCCCCACAACCAACACTGTGTTTGAACATGAGCGGCAACAGAACCCAAGTTGGCGATGTTAGCGCAGGTTTTCCAGACAACTACTATATGTGGCAGCAAAATGGTGTGTTCCAAGTTCAGGGGTTAGGAGCAAATAGCACCACGACATTTGCAGCCGTCAATACCTTGCTGCTGACCACCAACACCAACCAAAACCAAAGTGGCGGCGCAGCAACCATTTTCTACGACACATCCACAACCTTTACCACAGCCTCAGGTGGTGCTTGTACCACACCAAGTGGCGTTTAAGGAGCTTTATGGCTGAACCATTTATTGGCGAACTTAGAATCATGAGTTTTGGTACCATACCCAAAGGCTGGGCGCAATGCAATGGGCAACTGCTGCCAATCAATCAGAATCAAGCCTTGTTTTCATTGTTGGGTACAACCTATGGTGGGGATGGACGAGTCAACTTTGCCCTACCCAATTTACAAAGCCGCACACCTTTGCATTTTGGTGCAGGACTTACCCAAGGGCAACAGATAGGAGCAGGGACTCACACCCTCATTCAGAGTGAACTTCCAGCTCACTCACACAGCATTGCGGTCAGCAACACCACCGCTACTCTCGAGACTCCAGTGAATGCACCCAATGGTAACGCCTTGGCACAACCCGCCAGCAATCTGTATGGTGCGCCAACCAGTCTGGTGTCCACGAGCCAAGTGTTAAGCAATGTAGGCGGCAGTCAACCCCACACCAACCAACAACCATTTCTGGGTTTGAACATTTGCATTGCCTTACAAGGCAATTTTCCATCCCAAACCTAAAGGAGTCTTATGGCACAACCTTATGTTGGTGAAGTTCGTTTATTCGCGGGTAATTTTGCTCCTGCTGGCTGGCTGTTTTGCGATGGCTCGTTACAAGCTATTTCTGAAAATGAAACCCTCTTTCAACTGATTGGCACAACATATGGTGGCGATGGGCAAACAACCTTTGCCTTGCCTGATTTGCGCGGCAGAGTCCCTGTGCATGTGGGAACTGGGGCGGGTGTGACAACAGTCATTGGGCAATCAGGCGGTGTTGAAACCGTCACCCTGACCAGCAATCAGATTCCAAATCACACCCATACTGTGTTTGCCTCGAGTGATGCCGCCAGCACCAATGTCCCCAGTGCCAATGTGGTACTTGCTACACCCAGTTACAACGCTTACCGTGCTGGTGTGCCTAGTGCGGCACTGAATGCCCCTCTATCCAATAGTGGTGGAGGTCAACCACACAGCAATATGCAGCCCTACTTGGCGCTTAATTACATCATTTCACTGTTTGGCATTTTCCCATCCCCAAACTAAAGGAGTCTTATGGCAGACCCATTTGTTGCAGAAATTCGTATTTTTGGTTTTAACTTTGCTCCCAGAGGCTGGGCGTTTTGCAATGGACAACTCCTGCCCATTTCGCAAAATACAGCTTTGTTCAGTCTGCTGGGTACAAATTATGGCGGTGATGGTAGGTCAACCTTCGGCTTACCCAACCTCCAAGGTAATGCTGCGCTTAGTCAGGGTCAAGGACCAGGTTTAAGTCTTTATGACCTTGGGGAAATAGGTGGCTCGAGTAGCGTGACCTTATTGGCAAACGAAGTTCCAGCCCACAACCACACTGACATGAAAGCCAATGCTCGAGCTGCGATTTCCAATAATCCTAGTGGGGCAGCACCTGCCCTGACCACAGGAAACTTCACCTATGTCAGCACCGCGCCTAACATCAATCTCTCGAGTGCCTCAACCAACATTGTTGGTGGTTCGCAACCACACAACAACTACATGCCATCGTTGGTACTGAATTTTTGCATTGCCACACAAGGTGTTTTCCCACCAAGACAATAAGGAGTCCAACCATGAAAAGACGCGATTTCTTACAAGCCCTTGGTGTTGGCGCAGCCATTCCCGCCATTGGCGTTGCTGCCCAAGCCGCCCCACAAAAACTGCGGGTGCTGGCACTGTCTCCAAAAAAATTCTCGAGCCAATTTTTACGTGGCATAACCCAAAATCAGAATCTCGAGGTGCAATTTGTTGATGCTGGTAGCACCACCACCAGCGCGGCTCGAGCTTTAGCAGACACTCTCGAGAGCAAAACCTTTGATGTGCTGGTTTCGCTTGGCGATGGTTTTGCCGATGTCCTGCGCCCGATCCTCGAGCAGCACGCCTTACCAGCCATCTGCAACGAATTTGGTGCGAACATTCCACAGCACCTCGAGACCAGTCCATTTATTATTTCTAACAGCCTCAAACTCTGGCAATCCGAATGGGCATTGGGTGGTTTTGTTGCCAGTCAGCGCAAAACCAACATTGGGCGTGGCAACACTGCTGTAATTGTTTGTACTTTCCGCGAAGCGGGTTATGACCTGCCATATGCCTTTAGAAGCGGCTTTGAAAGCGCTGGTGGCACAATCCTCGAGACCATTGTTTCCGAAGACTGGGCAGCCGTTCTCGAGCAAATCAAGACCCTTAAACCAGCCCATTTGCACATCATCGCTTCGGACGGGGCAAACCTCGAGATGCTGCGCTCGGCTCAAGTGCCAATCAGTGCCAGTGCCTTGACCAAACTCAGCGCCACAACTGCTTTCTCGAGTTTCGGGGAAGATGCTGTGCTGCAACTCGGTCAAGAAAGCGCAGCACTGCTCGAGCAAGCTGCCAGTAGCGACAGCCTGAATTTCTTAAAAGCACTTCGGAATGCCAAAATACAAACCGCTCGGGGCGTGCTGGAATTCAAACGCAACCAAAACCAAAATGCGCTGTACCTCGAGAAAAATGGGGTTCGGCGGGTTCTCGAATCGGTTTCGGAAATGCACCCACGCTTGAACGATTTGCGTTCTGGATTGCGTTCTGGGTTCACCAATACATATATGGTTTAGTGGCAAGCATGAATTTAACTTTACGCACAGAAGCAGAAGCGGACATTCCGTTTCTGCTTTCTTTGTACGCCGCTTCTCGAGCCGAAGAACTAGCTGTTGTGCCTTGGACAGCAGAGCAAAAACAAGCCTTTCTCGAGCAGCAATTTCTTGCCCAGCGCAGCCATTATTACCAGCACTACCAAGGTGCGGCTTTTGATTTAATTCTGCTTGAGGGAACACCAGTTGGGCGGTTATACGTGCATCGCAGCAGCGAAATTCGCTTAATGGATATTATTGTCGCATCAGCTTACCAACAACGTGGCATTGCCAAATGGTGCTTTGAACAATTATTCCTCGAGGCTCAAGCAACTGGTATGGACATTACCCTGCATGTCGAAATGAACAACCATGCAAGGGATTGGTACAAGCGCATGGGCTTTACCGAACTCGAGACCGAAGCAACAGGTGTTTACGCCAAAATGATTCACCATACTAAGGCTTAACGCAAAAAATCTATTGCCCAAATATTTTTTTCTCGCACCTCGAGTTTAACTGCCAGCAAAGGCACTCGAGCTGGACCACTAATCACACCACCAATGGCATTAAAAATACTGCCATGACAATCGCAAAAATGTGTTCCATCCTCCTCCGTTGCGGTAGCACAACCCGCATGAGTACAGCGCCTTGATAAAGCCACAAAAGCCTGCTGCTCTACAAGCAAAACTCGAGGTGAATTTTCTTTTGGCACAGCAACGCGTTGCAAAACACAACTGGTGTTTTCAAACGTAAAATTAAAGTGCTTAAAATTTGCATCTACTTGACTCAACTCGAGTATTTTCATGGCTTGAGTAGGGGCAGCTAATGCAGTCTGTAATGCAACCTCTGAACCAAACAGTGTGAGTGCTAAGGTTTTGTTAACTTCACGTCGGTTGATTCGTTTCATCAATACGAATTGTAGTGCAAAAGTCTTGAATCATTAGCATGGCACTTGATGAGATATACCACACGCAAAAGCAGTAAACTCGAGACTATGAAATACCTTGGTGCTTTGCGAGAGGTACTGATTATTCTTGGACTTGGTGTTAGTGTAGGCTTGGGCTTAGCGTACTGTCAAAAAGTGTTCAAATGGAATCCAGAATATGTGCAACTTACTTTGGTTGTTGTTGGTATTGCCATCAGTCTTTGGGCGTGTTTTGTGTACACTAAATTCATCAAAGAATGGACTGAATCCTTAGATGATTGGGATTAAAACCCAAACCTCGAGTGGTTAAAAAAATATCGTCAGGAAAAGCATGTGACGCTCATGTGACGCTCAAACCATAGTATCAAAACATGACCGCAAACGCTAAACAATATTTTGCTATATATCGTGAAGAAAACACCCCAACTTGGTACCAAGCAACAGGTGTACCAGGTTTTCGTTCAGAAGCCAATCACCGCAATGGCGTGAGCACCTTATTTGAAGCCAGTACTTTTGGTCATTTCCGTAACGGAGAATTCGTCGGCGAATTACTGACCATAGCAATGCACGATCACTCTGTAGAAGCACGTTACACTGCCAAAGCCTTATTTGAATACCGCAGCACTAACGATATTTTCGCCATTCGTGCTCATGCTCGAGTTGCCGAATTACCGATTGTTCCAATTGAATGGCGAAAATGGGTTTTGATTCAAAACCATGCGTTGTATTACACTGGGCGCGAAAACGATATGAACCCTTTTCTCGAGTTAGTCAGTGGGAACCAATTAAGACTCGAGCAACGAATAATCATCGGAGCAGAACCCGCACCTGTCTTGCAATTCAGCAATGCAGAGCGCCCACTAGGACGAACTCCAGTACAGGCTATGCCAGTGCCTGTTCAATCTGCCAAAATCACAGCCAGTAAATCGTGGCTTGACCGATTCTTTAAACGCAACTGAGCGCAAAAATAAGTAGCTTTTTTTGATGTACACCACTGCTAAAAGTCTGAGCCTATTTTAGCTAACCCGATTTTTCGTGTTGAGTATTTAACTAAAAACAGCCTCGAGTTGCACACCAGCACCTGCCGCAGCAATTGGTACAAGAAAAATCTCGAGTTTGCCCAGCGTTTCGTGATGCAGTGCATACGTACCTTGAGGCGCAGGAACTGGGCTGTGGAAAATCAATGAAAAAGCAGTTCGAGTTGCACCTGCTCGAGTATTTTGTGCTTTGACTTCAAGTAATGTAAAAATCACATCCGAGTTCTCGAGGGTAAAGTTTTGCGTGATTAACGGTTGAAAATCCTCGAGTGTAATAGTTGCTAAGTCCATGTTAAACCCCCTTACGTTGCTGTAAAAACTCGAGATTAGCTCGGTAACTGGCAGGTAAACCCCACTCGAGCCAATGGGTTGGTGGTTGGGCTGTAGCAACACTTGGCACAGTCTGACCAAGGGCTATCATCTCGAGTAATTGGGTTTTCATGGCTGTTAGCAAATTGGTTTGCCCAACTGCGCCATGCCCTGGAATAATCTGTTGAATATTTTTTATTTGCTCGAGGTCGGTAAGGCGTTCCAACCAACTTTCTGGGTTACCGTGGGCTATAAATCCAAGGTGCTGATGAACCACCAAATCCCCAGCAATCAGCACATCATCCACAAGCAACACAGCATCCAAAGCCGTGTGCCCAGAACCAAATGTCAGGATTTTAGCAACCCGATTCAAGCCATGAATCTCGAGAACATTGGTAAAAGTGAGACTTGGTAATGTGGCTTTGAATTGCGGCAAAAAGGCTTGCAGCATCTCGAGTTCAGCCAGTTCTAGCGTGAATAAATTCTGTTCCCACACTGTACTGGCACTGAGTAATTGCTGCTTTGTTTGTTCAATAGCCATAGCAAAACCACCCGCTTCAGATGCCAACCGTGCAAACCGAGCCTGCATCAAATCCCGTGTTATTTGGCTCGAGATAATCGTGGTACCCACAAAAACTTGATTACCCAAACAATGATCGAGATGATGATGCGAATTAACCAAATACGAAACAGGTTTATGGGTTACTTGTTCAGCTAAACTTTTTAACTCGAGCGCTGCATTTACCGACATACTCGAATCAAAAACCAATGTGGTATCGCCCAAATCTACAATTGCCGCATTCGACATGGCAAAAACAGGGTCTTGGCAAATCGCAGCCCAAACACCATCTGATACTGCCTCAAGTATAAAGTACGACATCAAACTCCAATAGCCCGTTGCAACGCTTCGAGTGTTGCAGGTACAGGAGTCTCGAGACTTGCCAGTTTACTGGCAGTGGTTGGGTCTTTTAAGCCATGCCCAGTTAAAGTACAAACAATTCTCGAGCCATCAGGAATACGCCCCTCGCGGATCATGCGCCAAGCCCCAGAAAAACTGGCAGCACTGGCAGGTTCGCAGAACATTCCTTCCTTAGCTAAAAACTGATACGCCGTTAAAATTTCATCATCGGTCACAGCTTCTATAACCCCACCCGATTCATCCCTGGCACCCAAGGCGTAACACCAACTGGCAGGATTACCAATCCGAATAGCTGTGGCAATGGTTTCAGGTTTTTCTATCGTATGACCAAGCACAATTGGTGCTGCACCAGCCGCTTGAAAACCCAACATGATTGGTTTTCTCGAGATGGTTTTATCCTCGAATAATTCGGTGTAGCCCTTCCAGTGAGCTGTGATATTACCAGCATTACCCACAGGCATCGCGTGATACTCAGGGGCATCCCAATCAAAACTCTCTGCGACTTCAAAAGCAATACTTTTTTGACCTTCAATACGGTATGGATTGACACTATTGACCAAAGCAATTGGTGTGACATCGCAGAGTTCGCGCACAAGGCGCAAAGCATCATCGAAGTTTCCTTCGATTTGCACAATTTTTGCACCCATCAAAATCGTCTGAGCAATTTTACCAGCCGCCACGTACCCGGCTGGCAGCACAATAACGCAATCCACACCTGCTCTCGAGGCATACGCCGCCGCCGCCGCGCTGGTGTTACCCGTACTGGCACAAGCAATGGCTTTTGCTCCATCCTCGAGTGCCTTCGAGACCGCCATGGTCATACCACGATCTTTGAAACTCCCTGTCGGGTTTGCCCCATCGAACTTCGCAAACACCCGAATACCACGTTCTCTTGCCTCGAGTGGACCACGCAATTCAACCAGTGGTGTATCACCTTCACCAAGTGAAATAACAGGGGTATCAGCAGAAACAGGAAGTCTCGAGCGCCAACGCTCAATCAGACCACGGGCTTTGAAGGTTGGACGGGTGGCAAGCAAAGTCATAATTGTAGTTTAACTCGAGAAGCCATAGATTGGCAGCCAAAGAGTTAGACAAGGGTATTTGCTTGTTGGATTAATTCGTAGAATTCCTCGAGTTTAGATTTCAACTTGAAAAAGGTAAAATACAAAGATCTCCCCTAAGAGACATGGTTTTTTATATTTTTCGTAGAGGAAGGCTTATCCCTATTTTACGGTTTTAGTTGTCTTACAGTGCATACAATAATTCCGTCACCAGTGGTGACGGAATTTATTCTTTATAGGGTAAAACCCTAGGTGTTACTTCAATGCTTCGAGCATTTTCACAACACTGTCTAACTCGAGGCTCGCGCCACCAACCAGTGCTCCATCAACGTTGCTTCTCGAGCACAGGGCTTTGATGTTGTCTGGTTTGACACTGCCGCCATAAAGCAAACGTAGGTTATTAGCTGTTTCGCCGTAGCGTTGCACAAACCAGTAGCGCATGGCATTACCCATGTTTTCGGCATCATCTGGGGTTGCGGTTTTACCTGTGCCAATTGCCCAAATGGGTTCATAAGCAATGGTTAACCACTCGAGGCTACCTTTGAATTCGGTGTTTAGGACTTCTGGGGTGAGCCAACTCAAGGCGGTCTCGAGTTGGGTTAAGGTGTAACTTTCGGCATTACCTGCTTCACGGACATCGAGTTTTTCGCCAACACAGAGAATGGGTTTGACCCCTGCTCGAATTGCCACCGCTGTTTTTTCGCCTGCGATGGCATCCGTTTCAAAGTGGTATTCGCGGCGTTCGGAGTGACCAATCACCACATAGGTACAGTCGAGTTCGTTCAGCCATCCAGCAGCCGTTTCGCCTGTGAAAGCGCCTTTCGCGTGTTTTGAAACATCCTGAGCGCCCCACTGCACACCACTGCCACGCAAGGCATTGCCAACACGGTCTAGGCTAACAGCGGCTGCCATGACAGCAACATCGGCGGGCAGTTCGTCTGGGAGTTGCTCGAGCAGCGTTCTGCACCATGAGAACGCTTCGGCTGGACCTTTTTGTAATTTCCAATTGAGGGCAAGAAGTGGTTTCATCTGGCTTATTGTACCGCGTCTCGAGCCACAAGTGCCGCACCAAGGGCTGTGGCAAATCCTCGGTCTGTGGGAATAATTGGTGGGTTTTTCACACCATAAAAGCCCCAAACGCGTTGTATGGCTGTGCGGATTGGCTCGAGGTCAGGTAAATGCCCAACAATAATAATGTTTTCTAAATCGTTGGCTTTAGCAGCATTCAGGGCAATAACTGCGATCACTTGGGAAACCAAAGTGATTAAACCCGCTGCTAAATCTTCTCTGCGCGGTGCGGCTGCCAGTTTCACAATGCGTCCTAAATTCACAGCAGTAGCATCGGCAGGTAAGCTACCAATACCACCACCAATCACATCCTCGAGCGTGCCGTCCACATGTGCAGGGTTACCTTGAGCGGCTAGTGCTGCAATCTCGAGTGGGTCGGATGTACCAAGGCATAATTTACCTAAACCAAGCAATGTGCCACCACCAACAGCGCTTCCTGTCACATGCGAACAGGTTTTGCCTCGAGCCGCTATCATGGCTGTGCCTGTACCCGCCGAAACCACCAATGCCGACTCGAGAGCCGCCATGAATAAACCACCACGTCCGACAGCATCGGCTTCGGCAACTTTGATAATTGGCACGTTTTTCAATAATTCAGGTAAATCACGGTGTTTTCCACCTGTTGTACCAATGGCTTGTAAATGATCAAAAGTCACACCGCCTGTTGCAATGGCAGCTCGAGCTGAATCTAAACTGGCACCAGGGCAATCCATTCGCCAACCACGTTGCAACACATTTGCCTCGAGTAAAACTCCGTCGAGGTTTGTCATACCAAAATCTAAGCCTAGAATCATAACAACAGTGTAATCGAGGAACGAGGCAAGAAGAAAGAGAACGGCAAGCACTTATCAAGATCAAAGCAACTGGGACACTTCTAAGCATCTGTTCCGCCATACTCGAGAGATGAAGAATAAAACAGCTGTTGTTACAGGTGCAACAAATGGAATTGGTTTAGTCACGGCGCTTGAATTAGCCAAAGCAGGTGCACGGGTTTTGATTGTGGCTCGTAACGAATCTAAAGGGCAAGCTGTACTCGAGCAAATTAAAAACCAGACGGGGCAAACAGCCGAGTTGTTTCTGGGCGATTTATCCTTGGTTAAAGATGCTGACCGTGTTGGCAAAGAAATTGCTGGTGTTGCCCAAAAAATAGATGTGCTGGTCAATAATGCTGGTGGGATGTTTACCGAACGGCTCGAGACCAAAGAAGGACTCGAGATGACTTTTGCACTTAATCACATGGCGTACTTTGTTTTAACCAATGCCTTGCTCGAGCCATTAAAAGCTGCTGGTAAAGCTCGGGTCATCAGTGTTTCCTCGGATGCTCACAAGGTTGGACGGATTTTATGGGATGACTTACAAGCCTCACGCAAATACGATGCGATGAGCCAATATGGACGCTCAAAACTGATGAACGTCCTCTTCAGCAACGAACTGGCTCGGCGGCTCGAGGGAACAGGGATCACCAGTAATGCTTTGCACCCTGGTGTGGTCAATACGGGTTTTGCGGCTGATACCAAAGGAATATGGTCTTGGGTTTTTAAACTTGCTAAACCCTTTATGATTACTCCAGAAAAAGGTGCTAGAACCATGCTGCACCTTGCTACCAGCCCTGACCTCGAGATCACCACAGGCATGTACTGGCAAAATGAACGCCCTGCAACTGCCAGTTCAGCAGCTATGGATCAAACTTCGCAAAAGCACCTTTGGCTCGAGAGCGAACGCTTGTTGCAGACAATTCTGCAAAGCTAAGCTAAGTTGTAGAAATGCAAACCGAGTTCTTACAAAGTAGTCATAAATTTTTCTTGTACTACAAAACCCTTGCCGAAAAAGCCATGTTACAACTCGAGGAGCACGAACTGCTACTGGATTTACATGGCGCAAACAGCGTTGCTATTATTGTTCAACACATGGTTGGCAATATGATTTCACGTTGGCAAAACTTTCCCAGCAACGATGGTGAAAACCCAAATCGTAACCGAGATGAAGAATTTAGTTTACAACTCCGCACTCGAGCCGAAATCATGCAACATTGGGAACACGGTTGGAGAGAAGTTTTTGCAGCCCTCAAACGCCTCGAGCAAATCAGTTTACTCGAGACCACCACTATTCGTGGCGAAGAGATCACAGCTATTGAAGCAGTGCAACGCCAAATCGCACATTATGCCCATCATGTTGGACAAATTGTGTTTATTGCCAAAATGCAACGCGGCGAGCACTGGCAAAGTTTAAGTATTCCAAAAGGCGGCTCGAGCGCATTTAATGCAGCCATGCTCGAGAAATCAACAAGATAAAGTTAAAGGGCGAACACAAAGGTCTGCCCTTTAAGTAACAAAATCTGTTCTGCTTGAAAACTCAATGCCCCAGAATCTGTGATAAAAACAATTTTGCCCGATCTGTCTTTGGATGATGATAAAACTCATCTGGGGTGGCTTCCTCAACCACTTGCCCTTTATCAAAAAAGACAATTCGATCTGCAACCTCTCGAGCAAAACCCATTTCGTGAGTCACACAGACCATGGTCATACCGCTCATGGCTAATTCCTTCATCACCTCGAGCACCTCGGAAATCATTTCAGGGTCTAATGCACTGGTTGGTTCATCAAACAACATGATTTTTGGTTGCATTGCCAGCGCTCTGGCAATTGCCACACGTTGTTGTTGACCACCACTGAGTTGTCCTGGAAATTTATCAGCTTGTTCGGGAATACCTACTCGCTCGAGTAAGTTTAAACCAATTTTTTCTGCTTCGGATTTCTCAATTTTTTTAACCCGCATTGGCGCAAGAATAATGTTTTGTAACACTGTTAAATGCGGAAATAAATTAAAACTCTGAAAGACCATACCAACATCACGGCGAATGGCATCTATGTTACGAACATCATTGGTAATTTCAATACCTTCAACAGTAATCCGTCCGCTTTGATGTTCCTCGAGCCGATTAATACAACGAATAAATGTGCTTTTACCACTGCCTGAAGGTCCAATCACCACCACGACTTCACCGCGTTTAACCTCGAGATTAACATTGGTGAGTGCATGAAATTTACCGTAATACTTGTTGACATTACTAGCCGAAATCACCACAGGAGCATTGCTGAGGTCTTTACTTGCTTGAGTCATAAAACTCCTTTTGAACGCGATACGTTTTGTTTTTCGTAGGGCGCGGATTACCCTGTAACCACCAATAATTCTTACATTTCCTTGGGGATTGCTTTTGCTCGAGGCAGATTAGGATGTTACAGTTTTGCCTTTTTCTTTCCTCTTTTACCCACCCTGTCCTACCGACTTGTATTTAATTTCTTCTCGAGGTTTCTAGCAGCGCTGCTCATGGCATAACTAAAAATAAAGTAAATAACACTGATAGCAAAGTACAGTTCTTTGGCAGTACCAATAAATTCTGGGTTATTACGAATGCTATCGGCAATACCAGTTAAGTCTTTTAAGCCGATGATATAGACAAGGCTGGTGTCTTTAAATAAGCCAATGAATTGCCCTGCAAGAGCGGGCAAAACAGCTTTTAGGGCTTGTGGTAAGACAATCAGTAACAGGGTTTGCGTGCCTGTTAAACCAACAGCTCGAGCCGCTTCGATTTGTCCGTTGGGGATGCTTTGTAATCCGCCACGCACATTTTCGGCGAGGTAAGCGGCACTGAAAATACTAATGCCAACCATAGCGCGAACCACAGGGTCAATGTTGGCTCCACCAAGTAATAGGGGTACAAATAATTGGGCGATGAAGAAAACAACAACCAAAGGTGTACCGCGTACAACTTCGATAAAGACCGTACAGATGCCGCTGATGATTGGGTATTGGCTGGTGCGTCCGATAGCAAGGGCAACGCCAAGTGGGAAACTGGCAACAATACCAACGATACTCAGCATAATGGTCAGCAGTAATCCGCCCCATTCTCGGGTGGAAATTGCGCCACTGCCAAAATCTAGGGTGAACATGATCACAGCGAGAATAAAAATACCAACCCAAACAAAGTTCATGACTCGAGCAGGAATAGCGGCTTGTCCGATAAAGTAACCTGCAAATACAGCGAGCACTGCGGCTGGTACAAGAATGCCGCTTGGGTGTCCAAGTTGAGTGATAGCGGCAAATAACGCAATGATGGCGGCTGTGGCAATTGTCCAAATTGGGATTCTCGAGCCTTTACCGAGTGTGCCCCATTGTAATCCTGCAACAAGACAAACCAGTACCAGCATGACCCATGTGCGCCACATTTGTTCGATGGGGAAAGGTCCAACCATCAGTAAACGAAAATTAACGGGAATGACATTCCATTTGGCTTGGGTAAAAGCCCAAATACTAAGGTTAGCAACAACCCAAACTATCAGTAGGCTCGAGAGAACGGTCAGGACGCTATTGAAAGGACTCGAGAAAAGGTTTTCTTTTGCCCAAGCCTGCCATGCAACGCTTCGAGTTTCAGTTTTTGCGTGTGTGGCTTGCATGATTTACCTCGTCCTGAGTTTGGTAGCACGGTTGAAGGTATTGACGGTTGTGGCAATAATCAGGGATAACATCAGGTACATACCACCTGCAATAACCATTGTTTGCAGGTTCTGTCCACTCTGATTACCACTGGTGTTAAGCACATTCAGCACATCGGAGTACCCAATTGCGACAGCTAAGCTCGAGTTTTTGGTTAAGTTTAAATACTGATTACCTAGTGGTGGAATCATGACGCGTAGCGCTTGAGGCAGCACAATCAGTTGCAAAGTTTCGCCGTAGCCTAAACCCAAGGCTCGAGCGGCTTCCCATTGTCCTTTGTTGACAGCTTGAATACCAGCTCTGGTGATTTCGGCAATAAAAGCACTGGTGTAAATCACTAAACCTACCAGCAGTGCGGTAAATTCTGGCGAGATGGTTAAGCCGCCATTAACACCGAAATTACCTTTGACTGGGACTTGGTACTCGAGCGGTTGTCCAAAAACAAAGTATCCAAGTACCAATGTGCCAAGCCATGCCAGTAAACCAAATTGCCCTGCCAGAATGGCTTTGCCGCTTTTGTTGCGTTGCTGTACAAAAAATGCGTAAGTGGCAATGCCAATAATGGCTGCTAAAACAATAATGGGGAAGAAATTAAAAGCGTCTGGTTTTTGTACCATCCACGGCATAGCAAGCCCAGAATTGGATAAGAACACACCAGCCACAGGTTGCACTTCTTTGATTGGTGGTAATTGCAAAATCACAATAAAATACCAAACAACCAATTGCACGAGTAACGGAGTATTACGAAGAATTTCGACGTAAACCAAAGCCAAGCGGCTAACCAACCAGTTACTCGAGAGGCGAGCAATACCAATTGTGACACCAAGCAATGTGGCTAATGCCATACCTAAAAGTGCAATACGTAACGTGTTGTACAAACCAACGAAAATCACTTTAATAAAATTGTCGGTACTCGAGTCGTAAGGCACACCAAAAGCTGTACCTTCAGCGACTTGAAAACCAGCTGTTTGTTGTAGGAAATCAAAACCAAAACTCAGATCTTGTTTTTTTAATCCCACATTGACATTGTTGACCAGAATCAGAATGGCACTAACCACCAGAATTAAAAATACAATTTGAGCGATAATGGCAAGCTTTTTAATATCGCGGTAAAAGGGTACTGGTGCTTGTTCGGATGCAATGGTGATTTCGGACAAAAGAAACCTCCTGTGGAAGGTAAAGCGTTAAAAGGTAAAAAGTGTAAGTTCAGACACCACTTTTTACCTTTTGTCTTCTCTAAAACACAAGCGCCGACATATCTATGGTCGGCGCTCGAGTGCGGTTTTTTAGCGGAAAGGTGGGGAGTAGAGTAAGCCACCTTGTTCGTAGTTAGCATTTAAGCGGCGTGGGATATTGAGTTTGGTTTTTGGTCCGAGGTTGCGGTCATAAATTTCTTTGTAATTACCAATGGATTGGATCACATCGGCAGCAAAATCTGGGGATAAACCAAAGCCTTTACCGCTGGTTCCCTCGAGTCCAACAAAGCGGCGTACCACTGGGTCAATGGTGTTTTTACGGGCATCAGCGATGTTACGGCTGTTGACATCGATTTCTTCGGCGTAAATGGTGGCGTAAACTGTCCAAGTAATGATATCGCGCCATTTGCTGTCGTTTTGAGCAACAAACGGAGAAAGTGGTTCTTTGGAGATAATTTCGCCAAGGATGCGGTAACTGTCTGGGTCAGCAGAAGTGGCTTTACGGCTGGCTAAACCAGAGGCATCGGTGGTGACACCATCGCAACGACCTTGGTCAAAAGCTGCCATGACCAGATTAAAATCTTGGTAGGTGACCACTTTGATTTTGAGTTTGCGTTGACGGAAGTAATCGTTGATGTTTTGTTCGGTGGTTGTACCTTGGTTGGTACAAATGGTGGCTTCGGCAAGATCGGTAATGCGTTTAGCTGGGCTGTTGGCTTTGACCATCACAGCTTGACCATCGTAGAAATTGACTGGTCCAAAATCCACGCCAACATCACCATCACGGCTCGAGGTTTGGGTGGTGTTACGGAAAACCACGTCAACTTCGCCGCTTTGAATGGCAGTAAAACGTGCGGCGGCTGTCAAAGAAACGTAATCTACTTTGCTGGCATCACCAAAAACAGCTGCGGCTACACCTTTGCAGAAATCCACATCAAAACCACTGTATTTGCCATTGGAATCTAAGAAACCAAATCCTGGTACGGTGGCGTTCACACCACAAATCAGTTTACCGCGTTTTTTAACGGTATCTAAGCGGCTGGTGTTACCTTGGGCGACACCAAAACCGAGGGTTGCGATACCACCGATAACGCTGGCAATTGCTAATGCTCCGAGTACTACTTTTTTGTGCTTCATCCCTTACCTCCGAAAAAATAAAATGATGCTCGTCTCGAGATACGTAATTCGTGTGTATTCGTTTAGATGCAATCGGTGCACACTATACGGGGCGTGCATGTTTTTGCAAAGACCCTGAATAATGAACTCGAGTTTATTTACAAACGTTCGTTAGTTTTTTAGACTCAAGTGAGGGCTACAACTGCTCAATAATCTTGAGTTAAGCAACTTTATTTACGCCCGAATAATTTACCAATAAAGCTTTTCTTCTCGGGTATTTTTGCCGCATCTGCTTTAGCGGCTGCTTTATTTTCAATCAATTTAGCTGCCGCCACAGGATCACGCCCCAAAGCAAGTGCAGGTGCATTTGGCTCGCTCGAGCTAGGCTTAGAAATTGGTGCAGTATCACGTAAATCCATATGACTACTGGTATCCGTTTCTTCTTTGGAATTACCACTGAGAATATCTGACAGCAATACCCGAAAATCGCGCATGGTTGGACGAAACGATAATTCTTTTGCCAAACCACGATCAATAAGTTTAGCCAATGTCCTCGAGACATCAGGGTTCATGTTTTTCAAAATCACAGGCACTTTGGTCATATGGGCAACTTGTAATTCTTCAACACTATCACCCAGAATCGGACGGCGACCCGCAAAAAGTTCATACGCCATGACTGAAAAACTATACACATCCGACTTAGGTGTGCCACGCTCACCACGAAACACTTCAGGCGACATATAAAACGGACTACCCGCAGGTGGAGTAGGGTTTTGATCACTCGAGGCTGCCCCAAAATCCGCTAAGTACCCACGCCCATTAGCCGTGTAAATATTGCTGGGTTTGACATCTTGATGAATCACTTTTTTACTATGGCAATACTCGAGTGCTCCAGCGATATCCAGTAGAATTGCCATTAAACCCTGCATATCAAATTTGGTTGGGTTTAATTCGCCTTCGGGAAAATACTGCACAGCCAAGTACGCATGAACACCCGTTGGTACACCTGCAAAGTAGCGCACCACATTAGGATGATCTAAGGTTTTGAGCATCACCACTTCGTTATAAAAAACTTTGCCAAGCACAGGGTCATTGCGAATCTCGGGACGAGGTACTTTTAAAGCAATTTCACGCCCAGCAGCGTCCTCGGCAAGGTAGACGATGCTGGTTTGTCCTGTACCAAGCAATAAACGAGTTCTAAATCCTGGAATGGCACTGCTTGGCTGAGTCACAAAAAAAGTTTACCTTACTTTACGGCAGCGCTGTGTGGAAAAAGAACAGACAAGCTAACAATGTAACTCGAGTAAGCCTGCTACTTTTTCGTAAACCAATTCGCCAGCCGCGTCACCTGTAAACGAACCAGCTGTTGGTGGAACATCGTTATAATCTCTGCCAATGGCAACAACGGTGTACCCTAAATTGGGCTGGCGTGCATTGGTCGGATCAAAACCAATGGCAGCAAACTGACCTGTAGCAAGCTCGAGTAAGACTTCAACCCAAGCATGCGAACCACCTTCGCCAAGCATATGTCCCGAAACATACCGCGCTGGTAAACCAGCCGCTCGAGCCAATGCCAACATGATATGTGCATAATCTTGGCAGAGTCCAGACCCTATCTCGAGGGCTTGAATCGCTGAGGTTTGAATTGTCGTCGTGCCATTTTTGTACTGCATGGTTTCACTCACCCAAGCACTGATTCGCTGCGCTAAATCAAGTGCTGAAGTTGCTTGGCGTTGCAATTTTTGTACCACCTCGAGCATACGGGCATTGACTATAGTTAATGGTGTCGCTGCTATGTACATGGCTGCTTCTACCTTTGAGACAAGCGGCAATTCAGCCTTGGTATGCTCGACGGTAAACATTACTTCAAAGGTTGTCCAGTGGTTAATACGAGCCACCTCGAGTTCAATGATTTGATTATCAAATTGATCTGTAGACCATGTAGTTTGTAAAGCAATTGGTTCAACTGCTAATTTAAAATCCAGTAACCGCTGCCCTGCATAGTGTTTTTTTGGTTGCACAATTAAGCGCTGCGCTAAATCCCTGACAATACTTGGGTAAACATATTGAAATTGTTGATAAGCAAAAAAAATAGTGCGTTGCACCATAGACCAATCCACATTTTGTACCTCGAGCAATGGCACATCTAAAGCAATCAGTCTGTCTAAACTATCGCGGCTAACAAGCCGACGTTCACCTATTTTGGGTGTAAAAGAAGCCAGCGGAGCAAAAGTAGTCAAAGAAGACGCGGACGGCATTGATGACAGCCTAACAATTTTTTAGAACTCGAGATGAACATTAGGAAAAATGTTGCTTAAAAAATGCCACAGTATCATCTAACACTTTGGGTTCAAGCCAACGCAGCAACTTAGAAAACGCACCAATAATGCGAAAATGATCGAGGCTTTCGTAAGCAATCCAATCCACTTGCCCACCACGTTGACGAATTTCATGGGCTAAACGCGGCGCATGAGCTGGGCTACACAATGTATCTCGAGCGCCATGCAAAAGTAGCATTGGTGGGTTTAAACCATCAGCAATGAGCGCTGGTTGCGTGCGTTGCCAATGCTCACGCGTCCCCATGGCTTTTTGTGCTCGAGCATCGGTTTCTAACCACTCGAGAAAATCGTAAGGACCTGCAATACCAACCACAGCCGCAATTTGAGCACGGTTTAAACCAACTCGTTCGAGATGTTCAGGTGCAACCGCCATCAAAGAAACAATATGTGCTCCTGCCGAATGTCCAAGTAAACCAATGGCTCGAGAAGTTACACCATAAATTGGTAATTCGCGCAACAACCATTGCACAGCCAAGGCAACATCTGTCACAAAATGGGGAAACACACCATCAGGAGCTAAACGATAATTGACCAAAGCCACATGAAACCCCGCTGCACATAAACTCTCGGCAAGAAACGGATACTCGGCTTTGCTACCTGTATCCCAATACCCACCATGAACAAAAACAACAGTACCAATGGCATTTGGTACAACATACAAATCGAGTTTTTGTCGCTCGAGTAAACCGTAAGCTAAATCGGTGTGCAATTCAAATAATTTTTTATTAATCGCAGCATTGATAATTTCGATAGGTGCACGCCCAACCACTGCACCAAGTTGACTAAATACTGCGTTAGAAGCTCGAGATAACTGATGTAACCAATCTTCGGTATCTGGCATAAAAGCATTGTAACGCAGAGCCAATGAGTTTTTTCGGAGCAGCGATTAACTATTGAGAATAAAATATCCCAACGTCACTGATATCAGCATCTGAAATAAACTCGAGTTACGCAGCGTAACATTGTCTTTGTTTTCCCAAACGCGTAATCCAGCTTGAATAACAATTAATCCTGCCATAGCTAAACGCGGCACTTGAACGCCTAGCAAAAGTGCGACCAGCAAACCTGCGAGTACTGTCAGCATTGCAAAACGAATTGCAGTCAGTGGTGGCATTTTCATTTTAACGCCCGATCAAAATAACGGTTAATGGTAATTCACGATTGCCTTGTAAACCCAATAAAAAACTCAGTTCATCATCAAAAAAAGTGCTGATGGCTCGAGCCGATAAACCCAGTGCTGTACCTGCTAAAAGCACATTTTGGGCTGCGTACCCCGCCTCGAGATACAAATGCCGATACCCGCGTTCGCTGTGGGCTGTCACAGTGCGTTCGACCACACCAGTAAAAATCATGGCAACTGCACTGGTTTCAACACCAGAATCACCGAGTAATGCACCAACTAAATCCTTGGTGACATCGCCGATACGCACTTGCTCGAGTTGATGTTCTCGAACTACATAATGGTAAACACCAGCAAAAGTATCAGAAACACCTCGGATCACCAAGTAAACCTCGAGGGGATATGCTCCAGATGGGCTAGGCACTGTTCGGTACGGTAAATTACTACCACCAGGACGCTGTCCTGTGATACCTTGGGCTGCCCAGAGCAACTGGGCAACTTCGGAAATGGTGATGTTCGAGCCAACTTCTGGAGCTTGTGAACGCCGAGCAGTAATCACACTCCACAAA
This sequence comes from Deinococcales bacterium, assembly GCA_013298595.1. Lineage (GTDB taxonomy): Bacteria > Deinococcota > Deinococci > Deinococcales > JAAFIG01 > JAAFIG01. The sequence goes on from JAAFIG010000023.1 coordinate 58,608, forward strand.
CCTGCACCGCCTTTTTGTTTAGGCGAAGGTAAACGCACTGTTTCTAATGGACTGGCATAGACTTTAAACGCAGGGACACGTTTGCCCACAGGGAAGGTATCACCACGTTTTAACTTGGTGTGTTCAACGAATTTTTCACCAACAGACTCTTTCACGGTTCGCCTCGAGAATCGCCCCCCGCTTGGCTCGAGAACAGAGGTACAGGGTGGGATGCGGGAGTTTAACACAACCACGCACCGAAAACGGGTAGGATACTAACCATGCTGGTTAAGGATTGGATGACTCCCGCTCCATTGACAATTTCGCCAAATACGGCTGTGCTCGAGGCATTAAAATTGCTCAAAGAACGTGGCTTTAGGCGCTTGCCAGTTGTGGATGGCGCAACATTGGTTGGCATTGTCACGGATAAAGACCTCAAAGATGCCATGCCGAGTAAAGCAACAACCTTATCGGTTTGGGAACTCAATTACTTATTGGCAAAATTAACAGTGCAAGAAGTAATGGCGCACCCCGTAAAAACTTGTGTGGCATCCGATACCCTCGAGCAAGCCGCGCTGATTATGCAAGCTAATAAAGTGGCAGGTTTACCTGTGCTTGATAAGGCTGGTGCGTTGGTTGGTATGTTAACTATCACCGATGTGCTTGGTGCATTTACGCAAGTGCTGGGCTTAAAAGAAGGCGGGGTGCGTTTAACCATCGAAATGACAGATCTTCCTGGTAGCCTAATTCAAGCTGCCGAAGCGATTAAACCCGCTAATATTGTCAGTGTTGCCACAGCAGGGCATCAGAATGGCTTGAGAAAATTTGTGATTCGTGCCACAGGCGAACAAGCTGAGGTCTTAGCTCAGCGCTTACAAGCTGCTGGTATTCATGTTTTAGATGTGCAATAAAACCCATGTATTGATGTGCAATAAAACCCAATGCGGTAAACTCGAGTATGTTTCCTGCACCGTGGCAACTTTCGGGTCGTGGTTTGATTGTGGTGTATCGCTTGCCAAAGTCGTGGTTACTCGAGCATGGTGGAATTCCAGCGCATCTACAAAATGCCTTTGTTGGTGGTTTTAGTGCTTTGATGCTGGTGGATTACTCGAGTAGCAATTGTGGAGGATACCAAGAATTATTGTTTGTGCCCGGGATGTTTCAAGTTTCGAGTGGTCAACGTTTTTTGAGTATTAGTCAGATTATGGTGTCTTCGGCATCCAGTGTGCAGTGGGGGATTCGTAATTGGGGAATTCCAAAATCATTTGCCAATTTTATTTGGTCTCGAGATGGTGTAACAGAGCGGGTTGAAGTTTTGCAAAATAATATCAGTGTGGCTGAATTTGTTTTCTCGAGTGGAAACACAGCTTTGCTAATCTCGCTCGGTGTTGTACCAGCAACCTGGCGCACACTGATGCACCCTGAACTCGAGGGTATCAATCTTGTGCCAAAAGCTTTGGGGGATATACTGCTCACCACCCTTGCTGGTACTGGCAAGATGCGTTTAGCCAAGTTGCATTTGGCTCGGGGAGATGGGCTGCATTTTCCAAATCTCGAGCTTATTAAACCAGTTGCTGCGGTACTCGCCGAACCATTTAATTTGGTGTTTCCGATTCCGCAACGGGTAAAGCTGTAATGGTGGTGCTGTTCAAAGCATCTTTTTGGCTGAGTCGTTCTTCAAATAACACATCCACAATGGCTAACCACTGGTCAAGCCAACCTCGCATTAATTGGGCACGACGATGTAAACCAATGGCTTCGAGGGCTTCACAAACAATTTCTAAACGCCCAGCAATGGTTTCGGCATAACGGCTGGCATCCTCGAGGGTTGTGCCAATTTCAAGGCTGGTGATTTCACAACGCACAACATCCGAGTTCATGATGCACTCGCTAAGTACTTGGCAGCCAAACTTTGGCTGGCAAAGCTACGCAATGCCGCAGGAATACGTTCAAGCAATAACTCGAGGGCAACTTCGGCAACACTCTGGCGTTTTAGGGCTTGGGCAGCTCGAGCAATAACAATGGTTAAACCAATACTCTGCCCTAACATCAAAGCACTCTCGAGCGCATTATCATCTGGTTTACTTAGCCCGATCAGCAATTGGGCAAAGGCACGCATTTCAGGCATTTCGTACTCGAGTGACATATGCAATAAACGTTCAGCATATTCAAAAGCACTGGGATGCCTACGAGCATAAGCACTTTCGGCAGCCCCTAGCAAAGCATAGCAGCGCCCAAGGGCATGAGGGCTGGTCTCGAGCAGTAGCAAGGCTTCTTGGGCAGCAATCACATGGCGTGGGTCGTTGTGAAGCGCTAACAGCACAGCCCGTAAACCCCGAGGAATGAGCACACCCACATCATGAGACGTTTCGCAGCGCTGAATGCTTTGGGCAAAGTATTGTAAACCTGTTTCGAGATCGCCGCAAGCTGCATAAATTAAACCAAGTTGATTTTCACCATCAGCAATTTGGGCAGTGGTGGTTGCAGTGGTTAATGCTTGTTGAATATCGGCAAAAGCATGATCGTACTCACCTCGAGAAACATAGGTTGGCGAGCGCGCCAGCAAAGCCTGACTGCGCTGCTGCGGTTGTAATTGCGGTGTATTCAGCGCCTGAGCCACAACTTCGAGATTATCGCTGTACTGCCCTCGAGTCCAGAGAGCAATCCCAAGCACGATTTGCATTTGAGCTTTTTTAAAACCACTAGGGCTGGTTTCAACAGCCACCTGAGCAGCACTTAGAGCATCTCGAGTTTTACCTGTGTACCAAGCGGTTAAGGCTCTGCCAAGTTGGGCTTCTGATCCCCACGGCAAGGTGCGTTCAAAAGCAGCGATGGCATGACCTGTTTCACCAAGAATCATTTCTGTCCAACCAATCACGGCTTGGGCTTTTAATTCATGATCAAAACCAAGTTTCCCTACCAAAGGCTCGAGGATAGCTCTGGCTTCTAAATTTTTGCCAAGTAAAAATTTGCTTTCGGCAAGTACCACACTGGCACGATGCTCGAGTAACACATCGGCTTGGCGTTTGGCGCTCATTACGGCATGAGCAGCATCTCGTTCGGCATCGGTGTAACGTTCTGCTAGTAAATAAGCTTCAGCCCGTATTGTGCGCCCACGTAATTCCAATTTATGCTCGAGTGAAGTTAACGTCACACCTTCAAGTAAAGCTAAAGCCCGCGTTGCTTCGAGTTGCTCGAGGGCTTGTTCGGCAGCTTGAATCAGATGCGGTGCTGCCGCTCGAGCATCTTTGGCTTGGCTGTAATGGGTGGCGATTCGGTTCGCATCGGCATGGTGTTGTTCGAGAGCTTGGGCAGCTCGGCGATGCAAAGCCCGTTGCACGGCTTCGGGTAAAAACTCAAGAGCGGCGCGGCGTAACGCATCGTGTAAAAAACCACCATCTGGGCGCAACATATGCTGGCTTTGGGCTTCAGCAATGGCTTGGGCAACTTCAAGTTCATCGGCGCGTAACGTACTAGCAATAATGGTGATGTCACTCGAGTCGAGCAATGCCATCACACCCAGCACACGGCGAGTCATAGGTGTTGTTCGTTCCAAACGACGGCGCAACAACACACCAATGCGTTCTGGTGGCTCAAGATGCCCTGTTAATTGCCATTCGGTATTTAATTGTCCAGTCTCGAGTAAATGCTTTAAGGTTTCAACAATAAATAATGGATTCCCACCTGTTACCCGCAGTAATTCTGAAGCCAAAGGTGTTGCCCGCCGATCAATACCTCCCAGTAATTCTTCGACTTCTGGCAAAGCAAACGGCTCGAGGTCTAATTTATTGGCAATACCTGCAACTTCAAGTTGCGAAACCATATTTTTCAGGTTTTGATTAGCTTCAATATTCTGGTACGCCCCAAGCAAAACCACACCAAACGGTAATAAACGCGGCGCAGCATAGCTTAACCACTCGAGTGTGGCACGGTCTGCCCAATGCAAATCATCAAGTATCAACATGCCGTTCGGTGCAGTCACAGACAAGGCATATTGTGTAAAAGATTCCAACACCCGCGCTCGAGCATCACCAAATTCGCTGCTTTGCTCGAGCGAACGATACACTTGGTTAGGGTCACGTAATTCGGGAATTAATCGTGCTAATTCGCCACGCCAAACTTCGGGCAGATTCGAGCGTTGCCCAAGTTGTTTCTCGAGCAAAATCTGATCTCGAACAGCTTGAATCAGCGCCGCAAACGGAATGGTACTTTCGGTTTCACGACAACGCAACTCGAGTACTCTTGCTCCTAAAGCACTGCGCGAAGCTGCTAATTCAGATAGCAACCGTGTTTTCCCACTGCCCATATCACCCACAATCAACATGGCTTTACCGCGAGTCACACCACCAACCAATGCCTGCCAAGCTCGAGAACCTGCTAATTTTGGTGGACGTAAAACATTCATCGGAATACTGCGTTGCGTACCAGCATCGGGTTTTGGTAAGCGCCCCTGCTCGATGGCTTCGATTAATTGCACCGTTTCTGGGTCAGGCATGACACCCAGTTCTTCACGCAGCACTTTACGCACATCGAGAATGGCTTGGCGCACAGCCCCACGATCATCGGCTAAATAAGCTAAACGCAAGTATTCACGGTGCGCCGCTTCAGATAACCGATCCAAAGACAATGCCCGACGTGCCATCAGCATCGCATCACGCCAAGCTCGAGCAGTTGTTAAACGCCGCACCTCGGATTCCAAAAAAGCCGCTCGGCGGTCACGTAGTAAAGCCCGCGCACCCTCAAGCCACGCTTCAAACTCGAGTTCATCTACAGTCAAACCAGCAGCAAACTCGCCTTCTAAGGCATTAAATTGCTCGAGATCATGGGTGATATGACCAGCTAACCAAATATTATGGCGATCATTTTCGATAATATCGCCAACTTGGTTGATACGGTACACCTCTTGACGCAAACTGGCTCGAGCACGCTCTTCATCGTTTTCGTTCCATAACAATGTCGCAATTGTACTGCGCGCAGTAATACCTTCTAATGCCAAATGCGCCAATAAAGCACTTGAACGTTTACCAAGGGCAACAGGCACACCATCGCGCTCGAGTACACAAGCCCCTACTAAATGTAAGTGAAATTGTTCGGTTGGTAACGGCATGACCCCTCGAGTCTAACGCCTTCTCGAGCAACAGTGATACCCCCGCTTTGGTCAGAGCCACCAAAAACAATTTAGCATAAGTTATCCACAGCCCTGTGGATAAGGCTGGGGATTGACAATGCCCTGACAACAATGATAAGTCCACTATAAACTGCCGCCTGACAGCATAATCATGGCTTATTACGCTGTTTTTACCAGACCATACAAGTTATCCACAAGCACCTAGACAATTGTGGATAACTTATGTAGCTGTGACATCTTCGGTAGGTGGCGGGGGTATTGGTTCTGGTGGCGCACCTCCATGCCATTTTGAGCCAATCCAATGTTTATAAACCATCAATTTTGCCAATGCCATCAATGGGACAGCCAGCAAACCACCAAAAACACCTAACACACTTGCCCCAGCAATGATGGTCAGAATAATAGTAATTGGGTGTAACTCGGTGGTTTTACCCAGAATATTAGGGCTTAACACCAAAGCTTCAACTTGGTTAGCAATTAAAAAAACCACAATCACCAAAATCACTTTGATAAGCCCAAATTGACTGGCTAACAATAACGCTGGTGCAATCGAAATAATCACACCCAAATACGGCACAACATTAAAAATAGCGCTCAAGAAACCCAGAGCCAATGCCAAGGGCACACCCAAAATTGCTAAGCCCACACCAACCATTGTGCCAACTGCCAAAGCAATCAGTAATTGTCCACGAATATAACCACCTACTGCAATCGAAACATCCTTAGAAAACTCGAGTGTAGACGCTTGAAAACGCACAGGCACCAAAGACAATAGGGTTTTACCAATGCCTTCAAAAGCACCAAGCATATACGTACCAATAATCAGCACTAAGAAAAACTGTACCACCCCACCCAGCACACCCAATGTACGCGTCACCAAACCGCTACTGGCATTTTGTAATAAACCCAGTAAATTTTGTACCACCGTCGATAAAGCATTCTCGACAGCACTGGTCACTTGGTCAATCACATCTCGGACTTGTTGATTCTGCCCACGCACTTGCTCGAGTTGGTCAAGCCATAAATTAATTTGGGTTTGGGCATTGGTCACCAGTAACGGCAATTTTTGCGTAAACAAAGCCAATTCTTGTACCACGCTACCAATCAGTAATGTAGAAACTCCTAAAAATAATAAAACAATTAAAAAGGCTAAAAATAAACCAAGACCACGCCGCACCCCTCGAGCTTGTAACCACAAGACCAACGGATGAAACAAATAGGCAAACAAATACGATAAGCCGCCCAGTACAAACGCCGAAGACAATTCGGCAATTAACCCCTTAAACGATCCAAAAATATATTGCACAGAAAACAAACCAAGTGCCAACAACATCAGCGCAATCACAGCTTGCACCCAACGCCGTTGCCCCCACTCGAGCCAATTCATGGGTTCTTACCTTGTTGCGACAAAGGCATACCAGCCACTCGAGAAGCTGGCTTAGCAATAAAACCAAGTGGTCTTTCAGCAGCTCGTTGAAAATTGGCTAACGTAAAATTTTCTAAAGCATCTGCGCCGTTGGCAGTAATCCGTAACATCAATTTAGCAGGATCAATTTTTTGTTGCTCGAGAGCTTCAGGGCTAAGCATCAAAATCAAACCACGCTCGAGTAAATACAATGTTGCTGCCCTGATTTCATCCGTGGTTGGCAAATGCGAAAAATCAGCTCGAGGTGGTTCAGGTGCGTCATCATCATCAGGTTCAGCTCGCGGAATATTTGGTTCGGTGGTTAAATCAAGTTGCTCTAAATCAAACCAAGCATGAGCATCCTCAGTAAAACCTTGGTACAGTTTTGCCAATAAACGCAAACGTAATTCTTGTTGCCGAGTGACTAAATTCAACATAACTCTAGTTTACACGTTCGCCACTAAACGCAGTAACCTTGGCTCGAGCATCGCGTAGACCGCTTGGTAATCGGCAAACGTGCCGTACCACGGGTCTGGAACATCTGCATGTTCTAGCATCGTTTGTACTTTGGTTTTGGGAAAACGAATTTTTAATTGCTGCACTTGATAAGCTGTGGCTGCTAAGATCAAATCAAAATCTGCATCTGAAGCCACCACCGCTCGAGCCGCATGATCAAAAACAGCTTGGTGTAACTCGAGGATTTTACGGGTATTGGGGTGCATGTCCTCCCCTTCATGTTCTGGTGAAATACCCGCCGAATCCACAACCCACTCTAAACCACGTTCAAGTAGCAATTTTCTAAGAATCCCTTCTGCCATTGGGCTACGACAAATATTGCCATGACAGACAAAAAGAATTTTCACAGCCCTATTTTAGTATGAAACACAGCTCAAAAACAAAACAGTGGTGGTATTGAGAAAAATCAATACGGCTGTGACATTGACCTTTTTCTATAAACCCATGCGTTTACGAATATCAGCAATCTTCCAACCAGTCACATTGGCAAGCATTTGTGCTTGACGCTCGAGACGTTGATTTAACTCGGTTTTGTAACGCTGCCCAGCTTCACAATTCAAATCGCCTTTGAACGGACGCTGCAACACATATCGCCCCTGAAAAGTCGCTTGGTTGCTACTTTCACGCAACATCAAATCTTCTTTATGGGTCAGTTTATTGTACCGCACATGCAAACGCGTCATAAAAACCTGATTAGAGCTTCGTATCCAACCAGCACCTGCTCGCTCGAGATCATCTACACTTGGTGGTGGTGCAGCACAAGGATCGCACCAAGCTGGATTCCACGCATACTCAAGAAAAGCTGCCTTACGATTTTCGCGTCTATGGGCAGTGGTGAACATACTTTTGTAAAAAGACCCAAATTCTTTTTCAACGTACTCAGGGATTTCTAAATTCGTTGGAATCGTTGTGGTGCGGTAATTTGCTGTTTCCACTCTTCCTTTACGGGTCAAAGCATAAACAATTAAATCTTGGTCACCTTTAGAGTTCAGCATCCCCAAACGCAGAGGCAACATAAAATCTTTGCTTTCAAAACTCATTTGAATTGGTCTGAGCGAAGTAAAACCAGTGGTATCGTACTTCTCGAGATTCACTTTTGCCACAAAAAACTTCATATTCATTTTGATATACGGTGCTAATGCCACTGCCGCACCTTTAGGTAACTTATAACCATTTTGTTTGAGCCATGTTTCCAAACCAGCACTTTCGGTAGCTGATAAAATCAGAATGGTGTACTCACCAATTTCGTACGTTGCTTCGACTGTCACACCTAAAGCATTGGGGGTTTCAGCTCGAGCTGGTGCTGGTGCTGTTGTTGGTTTTGGTGCACTTTGAACACTAAGAGGTGGTACTGGACTACACGGATCAGCATCAAAGTACTCAACTAACCTTGGCGCACTATACGCATCGAGCTTCTTAACAACATCAGGCTCGAGTACACGAATATCCGATTCTTTGAGCACCACAGGCACAGGCACAACCATGGCAAAATCCTTAACACTACCTTTGAAATCCGAAACCATGGTGATATTGCTACGATTACCATCTCGAGCATAAATAATTTGCGAAGCCTGATTGAATAAATCACCATCAGCTTTTGCGACATAAAAACCACAAAAAGCCAATGCCGAACCACTCACCAAAGTTACTGCGGTAACGACTGCTGTTTGCCAACGTTTCATTGAAACCTCCAAAACAAGGCTACCCGAGCCACCTGATGCCAACCTGAATAAAAACAATACCAGTGTAATCCCTATCCCGAGATACACTGGTTGATTCTACAAACAAGATTATTGCAAAACAGCTAAATTAGCTAATTTACTCATGGCACACGAGATTTTACTCGGATTCTGACCATCAGTCATAAACCCAGTCCCTCGAACTGTACTACTCCAATTGCTACGCACAGTGGCATAACAAGAAAAAGTGAAACTACTAATTTTAATACCAACATTAAACGTATCATCAACATTGGCGATATAGGCAACACCACCTGTCGCATTTGCCCCCGAAACTTTTAAGCTTGCCGAGACATCACCATTTTTATTTTGCACAGGAGCTGCTGCCAATTGAAAAGTGACCGCTGGTTTCTGATCGCCAACTTGGAAAACAACACCCCAATTTTCACCAACTTTCATTGGAAAATCAGCCACACCATACCCACGAACAACTGGAGTAGGACGGGCTGGCGGACACGCCGTCAAAGTACCAAGCAACACGAAACCCAAAACTCCCAAAACTATTTTCTTCATGACAACCCCCACACTCGAGCTTTTATTTCGTTGACTCGAGAGTAGAAGTCTACACCAAAGTTGTCACAGTGCCTTCAGAATCAAAGAATACACTGTGACACAAAGCTTTTATTGACTATTGCAAAATAGCTTTTTTGCTAACCGCTTCTTTACCTGTTGTCCATTTTTGTGTTTTGGCTACAGCATTGGATAATTTACCCATGGCACAACTAATTTCGGCTGGGTTCTTACCATCTGTAATAATGCCACTACCTTTGACAGTATTATTCCAATTATTTTTTACACCAGCGTAGCAAAATAAAGTAAAGCTACTGATTTTTACACCAACATTAAAAGTTCCATCGGTATTATCAATAAATGCCAGACCACCCGATGCAGCACTACCCGCTACTTTCAGAGTCGCAGCCACATCACCATCTTTATCAATGGCTGGATTAGAAGCCAATTGAAACGAAACCGCTGGTTTTTGATCACCAACTTGGAAAACAACCCCCCACGTCTCACCATTTTTCATGGGAAAATCAGCTACACCATACCGAGGAGTCGCAGAAGCAGCTGGTGGCGGTGGTGGCGGACACGCTGTCAAAGTACCAACCAACACCAAACCTAAAACTCCCAAAAATGCTTTCTTCATAGAACCTCCATGCCTCGAGTTTGGATTTATTGGCTCGAGTTGCCCTATGTTACCTTAAAGGCGTTACAGTTAGCGTAACAAAAATCTGAGGAGTCTGAGTGCATTGTAAATAAGCACACAAATAGAATTCTGGGTTTAAACAAAAAGAACACTCAAACCTCGAGTCGAGTGTTCTACAAATACTGGGATTACTTAATTTTAGCGATTTTCAAAAGCTGCTTGCACAGCTTTTTTAGCATAACTTTGCACTGATTTAAATTGCTCGAAATTTAATTTTGTTGTTCCACCCAACAATGTTGGTGTGCCTTTAGCATTTAATGATAAACGGCACGGTAAGCCATTAGCCAGCGCATCCGCACTGATTTGTGAAGGTAGACCAACAAAAGAATTCCCTGATAATTGTGCTGCACGTGTTCCTGGTACATAAGGCATAAAACAATAAGCTGTTCGCACTTTTGTGGTGTCGGTGCTTTGGGCAAAGTTAAGGGTTACAAAAACACCAAGAAAATTCACTTTCGTATCAACTAAAATTCCAGCAAGTTCTTGACTATTTATTGCTTCTAATTGTACTGCCCATTGGGTCGCTGCTATCTTTTCGATTTCATTGGTCATACCCAACTGAGCCGAAACATTTTCGACTTTATTACTGGCTTCAAATAAGAAACTTTCGCCCACCCGATATGGAAAAAACGAAATTGGATCAACTGCTGCAGGTGCACACGCTGCAAAACCAAGTACCATCAGACCTAAAAGAATCTTATTCACAAGGTAAAAGTGTAAATGGCTTTCGTAAAAATCTTAGGTCATATTTCACACAACCACTAAGAGCGTGCTCGCAACGCATCCTCGAGCCACGATTTCGCCCGACCAAAAGCCCCACCCTCGAGATCGTGCATGGCAACCAATGCTGATGCTCGTCCCGAAGCAGCAAACACACCACCACCCGGATGCGTACTGGCACCACATAAGTACAAACCCGGAATTGGTGTGCGATACCCTGATAATTCTGGTAATGGACGCAAGCTAAACATCTGATCTAAACCCATCTCGAGGTGCATGACATTACCTTTACGCAAACCAATCCGCCTTTCTATATCCAAAGGTGTCTGCGTAAACCGAGATTCCACATGCCCACGCATATTCGGTGCGTACTTAAACAACACCTCCTCGAGTTTATGCCCTTCCTCGAGTTCGGCTTCGGCATCCCAGACCCGCCCATCCAAACGATCAAACGGATAATACTGCCCCCATAAGTAAATCAGATGCTTACCCGCAGGTGCCAAACTTGGGTCGAGCTTGGTGAACGTCATGCCCAATGCCGCAGGATTTTTACTTGGTAAACCATTATCGTAATCACGGAAAGCCTGCTCGAGATACTCTAAACTCGGACACAACAACTGCATGCCATTGGTGGCTTGTTCAGGTGCACCAGCGTACTCGGGCAAACGATCCGAAGAAAAACGATGAATCAAACCAAAACCATTCCCAACCCGTAAATTCTCAGTTTTCCATGCCAAATTCCCTGGCAAGTTCGCCTCGCCAACCAAATCCAGCAACGTGGTTTGCACATGCGCCCCAGAAATAATCACCCGACCCTCAAAAACCCGTCCATCCTCGAGCACCACCCGTTTTGCCCGACCACCCTCGAGTTCAATTTTTTGCACAGGCGCATTTAAAAACACCTCGCCACCCATGTGTTCGATACTTTTTTGCAACGCCTTAGTCAAGGCACCACTACCACCCACAGCCCGTTTCGCCCCAAACTTATGCAGCACCGCATGCCACATTAAAAAACCACCCGCACCAATTTCATGCGGCGCAGGACCCGACTGCGCTGCCAACCAAGCCAACGCCGAACGCACCCCAGGATGCTTAAAATGCGAACGCAAATAATGCCCATAACTACGAATCACCCCAAGCAACAAATCCATCTCGGGTGGTTTACGACCCGCAAAACTCGAGATTAAATTCCACGCTGTCGGCGGCTTCTGAAATGCTTTAAACAACTTGCCACTAAACTCATCCCACGACTTAACAAATTTTCGATACGCCGCCGCATCCTCAGGCGAAAAAACCGCGATCTCCTCGCACGTCCGCTCAAGATCCTTATACAAACCAAAACCCCCACCCTCAGGCAAAGGCGCATACGCAATCGGATCCATCTCGAGATACGTCAAACCATGCGCCTCGAGATCAAGTTCCTTGACCACTGGTGTCAGATGAATCATGATATGCACACCACTACCCACATCCACCTTGTAGCCCGTGAAAATATCATCCTCGGTGCAGACTGCCCCACCAATCACATGACGACGCTCAAAGACCGCCACCTTATACCCAGCTTTGGCTAAATATCCCGCTGAAGTCAGTGCGTTATGCCCACCACCAACAATCAGTGCATCGTAAACAGTTTTCATAAGCTCAGCATACCTAAAAAGATTGGGCAAGTTGGGCGAGGCACACCTACAAGCACGGTAAACCACAAACACAGGTTTTCGCCCGAGGATTACTCGATTTCATCCACAGCATGAATCCAAGCCGCATCAGCATCATCAAATGGTTGGTGATGCCGTTCAACAATTTGCGCCACTCGAGGATCACCACCCGCCGAACGAATCAGCAAAGCCCCAATTTGCGGATGCAACGCCCGTAACTCGAGCGCAGTTGGTGAACGTTTCTGCGTAACAAACAAAGCCGAATCAAACTCGAGTTTAGGCATGGGTTGCAAACCCGCCCAGACTCGTTCACGCCACTTATACGGACGCAACTGCTTACCGCAATCGTGCAACAACGCAGCCCGCAACAAAATTGGACTCGCATCAGGCTTAATTTTTTGTAAATACTGCGTCACACGCACCGCATGTTCACGATCTCGAGCATCCATACTTGCATACACAGCAAACTCTAGCGGCGGCAAAATGCTTTGCGCCCACGCATCATCGGGTTTAGCAAATTCGAGCCGCATCGCCCGCAACAAGCGATTAGCTCGAGCGAACAGATTCTTAGAGCGCAGAATATTCATACACCACTCGAGACACGCAACAAAAAACATCGCCGTTGCATTAAAAATAATTCAATTCCAGCACGGGAGGGGACAAGCCCCTCCCCTACGAAAAACATCGTTATTGTAGGGGCGACCCTTGTGGTCGCCCTGCCCTGAAAACGAAATGAAACGACTTTCGTCCAAGGTTCAGTGATCATTTGATTTATTTCTATCAGGAATTGCGACATAAAATCGTAAAATCTAGCTTACATCATTGGTAACATCTCGAGGCTATCTGCTGGAACAATGAAACTTCCTTGGGTTGTGCCTTGTGGTGCATATTTCTCGAGTTCTTTTTGTAAGGCTTTAGCATCCAGTTTTCCCTCGAGCGCTTTACGATAAGCTCGTATGGTGGCTTGAATTGCTTCTGGGCTTTCTTGGACAAACTCGAGGCGATAATGCCCGATGCCTGCGTTGCGCCATGTCTCGAGGAATCTGCCGCCTGATTGCGCTCGGGCTTCAAAGACGGTGTTGCGACAGCCCACATCTGCCATGACTGGATGCTCGAGTCCCATGTGGTCACGCAGTGCGATGCTGTGTGTTTCGCAGGGATGACCGCAATTGGTGTGGTCGGTGCCAGTGCTCATAAAGCGACAAAAAACGCAGTGCTCGGTATGAAAAACAGGCAGGTGATGATGCAGTATCACCTCGAGTTTACTGGCATCCACATTGCGGGCAAGCTCGAGAATTTGGGCAGCATTCAGGTCGTGGGTTGGAGCTAGACGAGTTAATCCCATCTCGAGCAGGTGCGTAGCAGTTAGGGCATTGGCAGCATTCAAACTAAAATCCCCTAGCAGTGCGGGTCGTTCTTTTGTCTCGAGTAAGGAGTGCAGTAATCCTAGTGGGCGTACCAAAATGGCATCTACGGGTAAGCTCAGTAAAAAGGTACTGATGCGTTCCTCGGCGGGTTTGAGCACCCTCGGGCTTGCCACCACAGCTCGGATTCCAGACTCGAGGATGCGTTCAACACTGGGGCGTAGACCGTATAGCTCGAGGTAATCGAGCACGATTTCGTTGGGTCGAGATTCAATAGCCGCTTCGAGTTGATCGGATTTGCGTACCAACACCGACAAAAACGGATTAGCAGCTATGGGCGAAGTCTGCCGTACCTTATTGGATTTCTCGAGCACATTTTTATGCACAACTCGGTTCGGTACAGCTCGGCGTAACTCGAGCAATTGTTCCACTGCTGCTCGGCGGGCTTTTCCAAGACTCGAGAGCGGAATAAAACAGCCGTCATCGAGTGTGGCACTTAATGTTTCAAGATAAAAAGGTGTTTCGCCAAGTTTACCAAGTTCGACTTCTAAAGCTCGAGCATCAAGCGGGCGACGCTCCGCAGCGGTTAAAACATCTTCGGTGAAGGCAGTTGCACTTCGACCAGCATCATCGGTAACTTGTAACTCGAGTGGCGAACCTAGTTTACCAATTACCACCCAGTTCACAGGTTTTCTCGAAACCGCTTTACTGGCTTGGGTGAGCGGGCGCAAGTCGCGTTCGATACTTGGGTCGCTCGAACGCCAAACCCAATCGCCGCGTTCCACCCGATCTAAACGCACTGCCCGATTACCGAAACGCAATTCGACTTCGTGCAAACCACGTGAATCCTCGAGTCGCACCGAACCACGGCGGGTGTATTCAAACACCTCAAAAATTGCGCCGCCCTCTTCACGATTCTCTGGGCTGCTGCGTTGCGCGGCATCGAAAACCAAACCATCACCCGGTTTGAGTACACCCACACCACCAGGCGCAAATTCATCCTCGAGTTGCACTAAAACTGCTGTACGCGAAACATCCACCACTGTACCAACTCGAGTTCCCCGATGCCGAGGTGCCCGACCATGCACCACCGCTTGATGATTGACACCTTGCATAAAAGCAGGCAACAAACCTCTCGAGTAGACACCCTCGAGTAAAAATTTTTGTTCTCGAGCTTGCAAACTTTGACCTTTTACTTTTTGACCTTCACCGTTTGCATCTGCCCAAGCCGCATCAATGGCTTGTCGGTACGCTCTGGTGGCAGCTGCCACATACTCGGCATCTTTGTATCGCCCCTCGATTTTCAGGCAATCCACACCGATCCGCACTAATTCAGGAATTTGCTCGAGGGCAAATAAATCTTGTGGTGAAAGCAAATACCGAAACTCACCAAGGTCTTTTTGCGTACCATCCACAATGAGATCGTAAGGCATCCGACATGCTTGGGCGCAAGCACCGCGATTGGCACTACGCCCACCCCACGCCTCGGAACTAAAGCACTGCCCGCTATACGAAACACACAAGGCACCATGCACAAAAACCTCGAGTTCAAGATCGGTGGCATTGGCAATCAATTCAATATCTTTTAACGACAATTCTCGAGCCAGCACCGCCCTCGAGACACCAAGGCTACGGGCTAAGGCAGCTCCCTCAGCACTGGTAATGGTCATTTGCGTACTGGCATGAATCGGTAATTCAGGCGCAATCGCATGAGCCAATTTGACCGCACCAATATCCTGCACAATAATCGCATCCGCACCAGACTCAGCAATGCCCTCGATTTCCCGAGTGAACCGCTCGAGTTCAGAATCAAACACCAACGTATTAACAGCAACAAACGCCATCACACCACGTTCGTGTAAGCCAGCCACAGTATCCGACAAATTTTCATGATTAAAACTCATGGCTTTAGCTCGAGCATTAAAGCCCTCCAAGCCAAAGTACACAGCATCCGCCCCAGCTTCAATCGCCGCATGTAATTGTGGCATACCACCAGCAGGACTCATCAGTTCAGGTTTACGTTGCACTCGAGACATAAATGCTATTGTCGCACGAATCGGTGAGATGATGGTCTGGCGCTAACCCAACAACACTAAAACCTCGGCTGTGGGTCGCACATCCCCAAAAGAGCGGTAAATACTTGCAATGTGGCATTATGGGCTTGGTCGTTGGTTCCAGCATTGGCATCTGCAACCATAATCACTTGATAGCCCAACGTACTAGCATCTCGAGCAGAAGATTCGCAGCAAACACTGGTGACTGTACCCACAATCAAAACAGTTTCAATATCTCGAGCCATCAACAAATCAGATAACCCACACCGATTAGGAAAAAAGCACTCGAGGCAGATTTTTCTACCCAAATATCTTCTGGTAACGCATTCAGTTCAGCATAAAGACGATCTACTAGCAACCCATCTCCGCCCGAGGCAGCATAACTACTTGCCACTCGAGCACCATAGAATTTTGACATCCAAGGCGTTGGTGGCTTCACTTCAGGCAACACCCAAGCAACCACACCGCCTTTTTCACGCACTGTATTTGCCAGCAAATTGATATGCGGAATAATTTCTTGGCAATACGCATTTTCGGCAACAAAAAATGCCACCATATCAATCACTACTAAAGCTGTCTGCTGAGGATTTATTTGCTCGTAAGCGAAACGCCGACCTCGCCTAGATTCATGGCGAGCGTACTCTCGAGGATCAATTTGCCAATGATGGAGCTGTGGTTTGAGTGCCGTATCTGAAGCCATTGTCGCAGTTTACTCGCTACATGAATAGCACAACATTATAAGAATTATTTTGCGACAACAAAAATCACCCTCGAGTATATGCTCGAGGGTGTTTTAATCTAGGTTATTTTTTCCTTGATGTTTGAGTGCAATAAGCTACTGTCTCAATTGCTTGAAAAAGTATTGAGAACTCCTTAGAAAGGAGGTGATCCAACCGCACCTTCCGGTACAGTTACCTTGTTACGACTTAACCC
>JAAFIG010000024.1:0-55208 GCA_013298595.1 Deinococcales bacterium
TGGTTGACTCGTTGTCGGCGTTTAACGAGGGACTTTGAGGGTTTGCCGAGTACCACGGAATCTTGGGCTTATTTGGCAAATATTCAGTTGATTTTGAGGAGACTCGACCCTTTATAAACACGCTCTAAGAAGTATCTAACTTGACCTCTCGATCAAAAGTGGATTAACTATATGTTAAGAATAGTCGTAATTTGAGTAGCTAACAAATACTCCTATTTTTATAACCACTTCATAACCTCGAGTTCGTTATCCTATGCCATCGCATCAGACCACATTGCAAAATGTGCCTCGAGAACATGCGAAATAGGAGATTATCATGTCAAAACGAATTGTTGTAGCAGTAAGTGGTTTGGCAATACTGGGCATTGCCTTTGGACAAGGAACAGGCTTTGATGCTAAGAAAGCCACAGAAATTCTCGAGTTGATTGGTCCTGATTCACCTATTCTCGATATGGTTTTTAGTGCCGATGGTAAGCGTTTAGTCGTGGCAGCCGACGACCCTGTTGGACGAGTTTGGGATGTTTCTAATGGGCGTGTGTCTATGCAGCTCACAGGACATCAAAATGGTATTTCAGGTGTGACTTATAACACTGATAACAAGACGTTAATTACTTTGGGTTCAGATGGATATTTAAAAACGTGGGATGCAGTTTCGGGTAAAGCAAACTCGAGTTATAACCTGAAATGCAACGGTAGCCACGGTGATGTTGTTGCCTTAAAAGATAACCGAGTGGTAGCGGCTTGTGCTGGTTTAAAAATGGTGGCTTTGCAAAATGGTAAAATTATGGGTTCGTTTAAGAATGCGCCTTTGGTGTATAAGTTAGCACTTTCGCCCGATCAGCAAACTGTTTTTGGCAGCGTTGGTTATCCAGAATTTACCATGTGGGATACCAAGAGTTTTGATTCCTTTAGACAATTAAAAGGTCATGCTTCACAAGGTTTTGCTGTTTCGTATAGTGCTGATGGTAAATTCGTGGCAACGGGTGCATCTGATAATACGGCTCGTATTTGGAATGCTGCAACAGGTAAAGAAATCCGCGTTTTAAAAGGGCATGATAATAGTGTGGCAGATGTGGCATTTAGTCCGAACAGCAAAATTTTAGCTACAGCATCTGCGGATTTAACCGTTAAACTCTGGGATGTTGCTACGGGCGAAGAAATTATTACGCTCGAGGGGCATAAAGAATACATTCGTCAACTTGCTTGGAGTAAGGATGGCAAATTCCTTGCTAGTGGCGACGAGGGCGGCATTATCAAACTTTGGGGTAACTGACTTTCTTTCAAAGGATTTTGTTAAAAGAGGTGAGAATGAAAGCCGTATCTCGAGCGTATTTGATGATGGTGCTGTTGCTGAGTGCAGCGTTAGCGCAAAGTAGTCTTGGCAGTTTTCAATATGTCAAACAGACCGACCCACTGAACGATGCTGAACGCAGTTATATTCTGACCACAGAAAGCCGAAATGCACAACGGGCTGCACAGTTGCAATTTCGTTGTCAAGAAAATAATCGCAGTAAACAAACAGATTTGTATGTTGTCTTAAAACACAACCTCAAACTCCCAGCGTATTACTCGAGTTATGGCAGGGTGTTTTGGCAGTACCGTTTTGATAGTAAAACTGCGTCGGCAGAGTGGACATCGTATTTTTCTCGAGATCAATCTCTGATTTACTTAACCGATGATGCTCGAGCCAGTTTTATCGAACAAGCCAAAGTTTCTCAGCGTTTAGTTGTGGTGATTACGGGTGATGAAATAGACGCACAAACGTACCAGTTTAATCTCGAGAAATTCTCTGAGGCATTGGCTAAACTCAAATGTAAAGTACAGCCTCAGTAATACTGTGCTCGGGTTATGAAAGCTCGAGCACACTAAACACTTCGACATGGCTGGTTTGTGGATAAAAATCCCAAGGTTGTACAGTTGTCAGTTTATAACCCGCTCGAGTCAGTTTGCCTATATCCCTTGCCCAAGTTGCTGGGTCGCAAGAGACATAAATAATTTTTGGCGCTCGAGCCACTACAACAGCCTCAAGTACATCTTTGGATAAACCTGCCCGAGGTGGGTCTAAGGCGATACAATCAGTAAAGATGCCTTCAAGTCTCGAGGCATCACCGCGTTTAAATTGCAGATTGGCTAACCCTAAGCGTTTGGCATCTGATTCGCCTCGAGTCACAGCTTCTGGGGATATTTCGATAACGGTAACTTGCTCGAATTGTTTGCTTAAATGAAACCCAAGTGTGCCGCTGCCACCGTATAAATCTATGGCACTTTTGCCACTGCCCGCAGCTTGAGCTACAGCTTGGTATAATTCTGAGGCTGCTAATGGATTGACTTGAGCAAAACTCGAGGCGGTTACAGACATGGCATAATCACCGTATTGCTCGAGAATAGATTCTTGCCCCCAAAGTTGTTCGATACCAGCTCGGAAGCGCCCTTCAAGTGAAGCAAAGGCGTAACTAATACCTGCTACGCCAAGTTCTTTGAGGTGATACACCGCTTTTTTATAAGCAGCGGGTTCGCTTTTACCAATCAGACATGCCAGAACATCGCCAGTGGCAAAACTGCCGCGCAACGCAATTTCAAGGCTAGGCTCGAGTTTTGCTGTGTTGATATCGCCTAAGCCCTCGGATACAGCTTCCAGTAACAATGGGTCGTTGCTCAGTAACCATGCCCGGTGTGTGTTGGGTTGCCGATACCCAACACCACCAGGTGTGACCATATACTGTGCACCATTGCGGTAACGCCATTCGAGCGGACTGGGTTTGGTGGGTAATACCTCAGCTTCGACTTTGGCAATACGCTCGAGTGATTCTGAAACAAAACCTTGCTTAAATTCGAGTTGGGCAGCGTAACTGGCATGGGCTAAATCGGCAGTAGGTGGCGTGCCACGTTTGGGTTGCACTCGAGTTTCGGCAGGTTGAATGACTCGTACCAGTGTTCCCTCGAGTGCACCTCGTTTTTTGCGAAGTTCCACTTCGACCAACTCGCTGGGTAATGCCCCTGCAACCAGTACCACACCGCTTTCAGTTCGAGCTAAGCCCAAACCACCTGCCACCATTTTTTCGATTCGCACGCGAACAAGATTCATTACGCTTAGTTTAAGGCAATAGATAACAGCACTTTGCCTTTGGTTTGTCGGGCTTCGATATACGCATGTGCTGCTGCCACTTCCGATAATGGGAAAACCTTGTCAATCTCGAGTTTAAGTTGCCCAGAAGCCAGCCAGTCAAATAACTCTGTGGTGCGCCACTCGAGTTCGTCCCGTTCAGCAATGTAATGCCCTAAACTTGGACGGGTCACAAATAAACTGCCTTTCGCACTGAGCACTTGTAAATCTAGCGGGTCTACTTGACCACTCGAGCCACCATACAAAACCATCATGCCTCTGGGTTTGAGTAAATCTAAACCTTTGGTAAACGTATCCTTACCAACTGAATCGTAAATTACCTCAAGACCATCGGGCGCAAGTTCCTTGGTTTTGGCAGCAAAATCTTGTTGAGTATAAATAATCACTTCGTCTGCACCGAGTGCTTTGACAATCTCAGCTTTTTCGGAGTTACCAACAGTGGCAATTACCCTTGCCCCAAAACGCTTGGCAATTTGTACCAATAACTGCCCAACGCCACCCGCTGCCGCATGAATAAGTGCTGTATCACCAGCCTCGAGTTTATAGGTACTTAATGCCAAGTAATGCGCTGTCATACCTTGCAGCATCACAGCAGCGGCTGTTTGGCTCGAGATACGCCGAGGAATTTTAACCAAGTTTTTGGCTGGCACAACAGCAAATTCAGCATAACTGCCTCGAGTCATGGTGTATGCTACGCGTTGCCCAAGCTCGAAATCTGTTACGCCATCACCAACAGCATCCACAACACCAGCACCTTCCATACCCAAGGTAAACGGCATTGGTACGTTATAGACACCACTGCGTTGATAAATATCAATGTAATTTAAACCCGAGAACTCGAGTTTAACCCGAACTTCACCAGCGGCAGGGGAGGGCATTGGAATTTCCTCGAGCTGCATTTGATTGATTGCAGAAACACGAATGGCTTTCATGCAAAGCATTATCGGTGTTCTTGGGGTGCGGATGTTGTGCTGAAAATAACACGCCACTTTGCGTATTGAGATTACTCAAGCCTCCATGCACAATAAGGTTATGGAAAAACTGATTCAAGAATTACTCGAGCAGGCAGTTCTTGATGGTCAGTTATTAGGTCAGAGATTTGCACAAATGCCACTTCGTGAAATTCTGGCTGTCCGCACCCATACCCTCGAGACAAACACGTTTTCTAATCTTGTAGATGGATTATTACGAGGCTGCATTCATCCCGAACCTCGAGTTCGTTTTGATTGTGCGATGGCACTTGACCACATGGCAGATGAACGCAGCACCCCTATGCTAAAAAAACTGATGCAAGACCCCGTTCCTCGAGTCCGCCGAGCGGCTATTCATGCCATTTCTTGTGATGCTTGTAAAATCTCGAGCTTATTCAACCGAGATGATTTAATCCCCGATTTAATACAAATTGCACTCGGGGATGCTAATACCAAAGTGCGTTTTGCTGCGATTCATGCCCTGACCAAAACATGCACTGATGCTCGAGCTAAACCTGTTTTTGAACTGGCTTTGACTATGAAAATAGATGCGGTGTTCAGGAAAAACATCACTCGAGCGCTGGAAAATTTAGTATAAACTTATACCTCAGATTGCAATGCCTCGAAATCTGAGGTATACTCGAGCTATGAACCTCAAAGGTAGCCTTTCAACCTTGATTTTGCAAATCCTCAGTTACGACATGAGTCACGGCTACGACATTGCCCAGCGCATCAAACGCCAATCCGAAGGTGTCCTCGATTTCAAGGATGGCACCCTTTACCCAACCCTGCATTTGCTCGAGCGAGACGGTTTTCTAACTTCCGATGAAATAACCGAGAATGGCAGAGTGCGGCGGTATTACAAAATAACTGAAAAAGGTTTAAAAGAATTGGCTTCGCAAAAAAATACGTGGCAGAAAATGTCAGGAGCAATTAACACCATTCTCGAGGGAGCAAGATAATGTGGTTTCAGAAAAAATCTGAACCAAAAAATCTCGAGGAATGGCTCGAGATTGCAACAAAAGGAATTGTGCCGCTCGAGGCTGAGGCAATTGCGAGAGAAATTAGAAGCCATTACCAAGACGAACTCGAATTTCAAATGAGTTATGGGAAAACACAGTTGGAATCTGAAAGAATTGCATTACTAGATTTAGGGGATTCCAATAAAGCAAAGCAAAAATTCTACGAAAGCCATATCACTGTATATGAATTGGAAAACTTAAAGGATTCAAAAGCGGATCTTTTCTTCGAGATATTTTGCTCACTTATAGTTTTGTACTCAATATTTTATGGTTTTCAATGGCAACTGTTTGTGTTTTATAAAGTTTTCATCGAAATGATTTCAAAGCAAGTTAAGGTATATTTTCTTAAAAATAACCAGCCACTTAGAGCGTTGCAATTCACTCAGAGGATTAATTTTTTCTGCTATCCGTTAGCGATTATTTTTGCTGTGCAAGGACTTTTCATTTTTAAAGATTTTTATACCTTTCAGTTTTACTTTTTTGTTTTTCTAATTGTGGTTACCGTTTTTGATACTGTTGTATCTATCAGAAAGCAAAACGAGAAAATTTGGAAATTTAAACGCTATTTTTCAGAGTATGCTTTACGCAGTTACTCGGTTAATTGGAAGTCAAAAAGTTAGTGGGAATCTTCAAGTTTTGATGAAGCTCGAGCTATCTGCCATTTTGCTAGTTGACTCGAGCCGCAAAACACGCGAAACTGTAAGTATGACCAAGACTGAAACGTATATGGCATGGCTCACCGAACAAGGGTATCGCCCAGAACTTGATAACGATCAAGATATTGCTTTTAAGCATGAACGTATTAACTTTGTGCTTTTTGCAAACGAGAAAGATGAAACTTTTTTTCGTTTGATGGTGCCGTTTTTCTGGGAACTCGAGACCGAAGAAGAAACTCAGAAAGCTACTCAGGTTATCATGAAACTCAATACCGATTATAAAGCAGCTAAGTTTTATATCATGCAGAACGATGTTTGTGTGGCAATAGAGAATTTCTATGGTAAAATTGAGGATGTTTTTCCTGTGCTAGGGCGGCAAATTGATTTGCTTGCCAGTGCAATGCGGGAATTTCGGCAGACCATGCGTGAAGAAGCAGCTCCTAAACCACCAATGGCACAAGCATAAGTGTTTACTGGCTCGAGCTTTTGCTTTAATATTTGTTGGCTACGCCATTCAGACATTGCAGGTTCAGCTGTTTTTAGGGTAATTTGTTTGTAACGCTCAAGAATTGGCTTGGGTGTTTTGGTTTTTTGTTCTTGTAAAGGATTTTACTGCATGACACGTTTGCGCTAATCACCAAAGGGTAATTCGTTTTTCACCTTTTCTTTGGAGGTTCGCGTGAGCTTAGTTTTGCGTGCAGCGTGTAAGCGCTTTGCAGATATTCTTATTTTTGATGATGTTACCCTCGAGGTTCATGCGGGTGATCGTGTGGCTTTGTTGGGGCGTAATGGTAGTGGTAAAACCACATTATTGAAGGTTCTGGCTGGTTTGGAATTCTTAGATGCGGGTTCGTGTAGTGTTACTGGTCGTGTCGCGTATTTGGCTCAACGCGATTCGCTCGAGGCTGGTTTGTTACGCGATGTGGTACTGCCTGATGCCTTAAAAGTGCTCAGAGCTAAACTCGAGTTGGCACAAGCTGCCCTTGAGCAGCCTACACCAGAAAATCTTGAGCGGTACGCACTTCTCGAGGAGGAATTTCGGGTAGCTGGTGGATACGATCTCGAGGTTCGAGCTGAGGAAATTCTGGCTGGGTTGGGTTTAGATGGTTCGCGCTCGAGTCTGGCTTTGTCGGGTGGGCAAGAACGGCGGGCTTTACTGGCGCGGTTACTGATTCAACCTGCCGATTTTTACTTGCTGGATGAACCGACCAATCACTTGGATTTAGAGAGTTTAGCTTGGCTCGAGCACTGGATTTTAGCTCAGGATGCTGGTTTTATCATTGTTTCGCACGATAGAGCTTTTTTGGATGTCACAGTGCAACGTTGTTACGAACTCGAGCGGCAAAAGGTGACAGCGTATTTTGGTAATTTTACGGAGGCAATGGCATTGAAAAAAGCCTTACGGGAAAATCAACTCGAGGCATTTGTGGCGCATCAACGCAAAGTTAAACAATTGTATCTTGAGCAGCAAGCTGCTATTGCCCAAGCTTCGAGAAGCGAAAATAAGCATCGTATGGGCAATCGAGACGCAACCACTGCCAGCCATTTGATGAATCGGGCTTCGCATAAGCAAGGACGGCGTGCTTTGGCTTTAGAAAAACGTATTGAGCACATGGGTGAACTTGAGAAACCTTTTGAAGATTCGTTTTTGACAAAAATCCAACTGGGTCAAGTGCCTGTTGGCGCGTCAGAAGTCTTAAAACTCGAGGATTTAACTGTGCAGCGTGGCGAGAATCTGATTCTCGAGAAACTTAATTTGTTTGTGCGGCGCGGTGAACGGGTGGCACTTATTGGTACTAATGGTAGTGGCAAAAGCAGTTTAATCAAAACGGTCCTTGGGCAACTCGAGCCAGCTTCAGGCAATGTTATTCTGGGGCAAAATGTGTCTGTTTACTGGGCAGCTCAAAACACCGAGGAACTCAATCAGTACGGCACACTCGAGGATGCTTTACTCTCGGCAAATGCAAATTTGCAAACCAAAGAAGTTTATGCCTTACTTGCCAGTCTGGGCTTACCCAAAGAACCTTCTCGAGCAATTACCACGTTATCTGGTGGTCAACGGACTCGTTTGACACTGGCTCGGTTATCTGTCACTCGAGCTTCGTTGCTGATTCTGGACGAACCAACCAATAATTTGGATACCGATGCGATTGTAGCGCTCGAGAAATTGTTGCTTGGGTATACTGGAACAGTGTTGTTTGCTTCGCATGACCGACGTTTACTTGAGGTTGTGGCGACTCGGCGCATTTTGCTGCAAGATAAGCAACTTCTCGAGAATTAATGCAGGTCGTGTATGATTTTGTTATGAAAAAATTACTGCCATTGTTACTGGTTATGGGGATGGGTGTGGCGGCTGCGCCCAGTGGAGCTGTGTTTTTGATTGGCTTTCCCTCTAACGAGCCTGGGGATAGTACTGATTTTGAAGTATTAGGTGGTTTTCAGAATCAAAAATGGCAGAGTAGTAAAAGTGCCGAAGTCAAAGACAAAGATGTTTATGCCTTATGGAGTTTAGCGGGTAAAACCAAAGCAACGGCTGTGGGAGAAACCAAAAAATCGTATGAAGAACCTTGCCCAGATACGTATAGTGTGAAATTATTGCCATTGCCAAAACGCATAAGTTGGCTGGTTGCCACAAATGCCTCGTGGAATTTGCATCCTCGAGCAGTGACACGTTTACCTAACTCCAATGCCACTTATCAAAAAGTGGTCAAGGATTTCCTCGAGCAAGCTGGACTAAAAAACCCTGTAATTAAAATAAGTACGATTATCAAAACCGATTTAGATAACGATAAACAAGATGAGATTATTGTTGCCGCCACGAATGTTAATCGTGTGACATATTTTCCAGATAGTGCGGCTCGAGCAGGAGATTACAGTGTTTTATTGGTTAGGAAAGTCATTGCAGGCAAAGTACAAACCCTTGTGCTTGGACAAGAAGTGCATTTAAAAGGCACCACAGAAGCTGATGTCACAGCTGGAACACAAAACAATCCAGATGTCTGGGATGTGGTGAATGTGCTTGATCTGAACGGCGATGGCAAACTCGAGATTCTGTTTTTTAATGCGATTTACGAAGATTATGCTGTTTCGGCAGTTGAATGGAATGGACAAAAATTTGTTGAACGCTTAATCAGTGGTTGTGGTGCCTAAGGTTTTTTGGGTGTTTGGGTTGTTTTGACCTTTGTGCTTTACGTTAGACTATCGACTGTGAACGCGTTGTCTTTGCAAGGTTTGGTACATCGGTATCAGCGTTCATATGTGCTACGAGGCACAAGTTTAGAATTACCAAGCAACGAGATTCTGGCATTGTATGGCTCGAATGGCGCGGGTAAAACCACGTTGCTTAAAATCATTGCCTCAAGTTTAGTGCCAACCCGAGGCAAGGGAGAGGTACTTGGTTTTGACTTAGCCAATCGTCTCGAGATTCGTAAACGAGTGCTGATTGTTTCGCATAGCCTTGGATTTTACCCCGATTTAACAGGCAAAGAAAATCTCGAGTTTGCTCTAAAAATGCACGGTAAAACTGGTAATATTGCTGCTGCGCTCGAGCAAGTTGGTTTAGCAACCGAAAACCGAGTGCGTGGTTTTTCAAGTGGTATGCGTAAACGTTTAGCTTTGGCTAAAATGGTCTTACTCGAGCCGACCTTAATCTTATTAGACGAACCTTTTGCTGCCCTAGACCCTGAAGGTAAAAACCTTGTCGAAAACATTATCCTCGAGCAGAAAAAACGTGGAGCTACTCTCATTATTACTTCTCATGAACCTGAACGAACCAATAAAATTGCTACTTTAACAGTCAATCTCGAGCATGGTGAAATCTCTAAACCTATTGTCCCCGAGGTTGCCTGATGAACCACGCCAAAAACAAATTCCTAACGATTGTCTTTTTTCCTTCCTTTTACCTTCTTTCTTCGGAGTCTCGATGAACCCGTGGCATATCATTTGGGCAATCGCTGTCAAAGATTGGCGTGTCGAGGGTCGTGCTCGAGATGTGTTGGCAGCTACTTTGTTTTTTGCGGTTTTGGTAGTCACCATTCTGGCATTTGCCTTTGGTCCTGAAAGTGCAAAATTACGGGAAGCTGCCCCGGGAATTCTTTGGGTAGCTATTGCTTTTGCTAGTATTTTAGCGGCATCTCGAGCTTTTGCTGCCGAATCCGAAGATGGTGCCCTCGAGGCATTGTTATTGTACCCTGTTCCACACGAACTTATTTATTTGGGTAAGCTTCTTGGCAATCTTGGTTTGATGTTGCTAATAGCTGTTGTGATTACACCTTTTACCCTGATTATTTATGGAGTGGACATTTCAGGACGTGAATTACCTTTTGGGCTAGCTGTTTTGCTGGGTGTGACAGGTTTTAGTATTGTCTCGAGTTTTCAAAGTGCTTTAACCATTAATCTGCGCTCGAGAGAGAGTTTACTGCCTGTTTTAATCTTTCCTGTGGTAGTTCCTGTAATTATTGCCAGTGTCAAAGCTACAGTGGGCATTATTACCAAAGACCCCAGTATTGACGTGCAAAGTTGGTTGCAGTTGTTGCTGGGCTTTAATTTAGTGTATTTGGTGGTTTGTACTCTAGCGTTTCCGTATGCAGTCGAGTAGAATTTTCTAACTGCTTCATCGTGCTGGACTCCCTCAATCGGGGGAGGACTTATGTTCAAACCAGTTTCACCTTTGTTGCGTACAATAAGGCATGGAGGTCTTATGTTGACCCAGAAAAAACTATTTGATGCGCCGTGGCTAACACCTGCATTAGGTTTACTCAGTGTTGTTGTGATATCAGTTTCCTTGTTTTTTACATTCACAGCTCAACCTGATGTATTGCAAGGCTATTTGACACGAATTCTGCCAATTCATGTTGGAGCTTCGTGGTTAGCTTATTTAGCCTTTGGTTTAACAGCTGTGTTTGGTTTAACCTACTTAATTACGCGAAATTACCACTGGGATCGACTATCGGCAGCCAGCAGTGAAATCGGTGTGGTTTTCATTGTGTTGTCACTGTTTAGTGGTGCCTTATGGGGTCGTCCTGCTTGGGGTGCATACTGGTCTTGGGGCGATGCTCGTCTGACCACCACTGCTTTAATGCTCATGGTTTACGTTGGCATGCTCATGGTGCGTGGCATGATCGAAGATACTGGTCGGCGTGCTCGAGTCAGTGCTGTGATTGGCATTGTGGCGAGTGTGGGTGTACCAATCAATTATCTTAGTGTCTACTGGTGGAGTACCCTACATCAAAGCCCAACACTTTCGATTGTTGAGAGGCGAAGTGCTTTACAAAATTCTGGTATTTTAATTGGTTTTTTAGTTGGTTTGCTCGGCTTTACAATTCTGTATGTGTATTTATTGCGTTTGCGTGGACAACTGGCTTTACAACAAGCTCGTCTCGAGGAACACGAACTCGAACTCGAACTAAAAGGAGTATTGGCTCATGACTGAAGTTTTAGGTAGCCCAAATCAATGGGATGTCTTTGTTTTTTGGGTGTATGGTGCAGCCTTTTTTCTTCTTGGCGGCTACGCTTTATATTTGATTCGTTTTAATCAACGATTAAAAATGCAAGAAAAAAATCTCGTACAACCATCTCGAGAGCGATCATGAAAGCCAATACTAAGTACATCATCGGAGCTGTGGTGGTGCTGATTGGTATCGCTGTCATTCTTACTTCGAGTTTACAAAACAATTTAGTGTTCTTTATTACCCCATCGGAATTTGCTCGTGATCAAGAAAAATTGGGTAACCGCACAATTCGACTGGGTGGGGTGGTCGAGCCAGGCAGTGTAAAATTTAATCGTGACACCATCGAAGTGAGTTTTAAAATTTCGGATGGTACAACTGTGTTACCCATTAGTCATAAAGGTACGCCACCAGATTTATTTCGTGAAGGTATGGGTGTGACGGTGCAAGGTAGGCTCGAGAATGGTGTTTTTAAAGGCGAGGAGTTACTGGTGCGTCATTCTGAGGAGTACAAAGCCCCAAAGCCAGGTGAAAAACTCGATTATCGTCGAATTGTGGCTGCTATCAAGGATTCACAATGACTCAACTGCTCGAGCCACCCAAGGAAGGCAAACTCAAATTTGCTCTTTCGGATTTTGAGTGGTTGTCTGAGCAAGGTTTCTTTAACGATTGGCATGTTGAACTACTAAATGGAGAAATTTTTGTGAAAGGTCAGCAAGGGTTTCGTCATGCTCAAGCCATTAGAGAAATAAACCAGCAATTTGTTATTGCTTTACAAAGTAAAGCCTATGCTTCGAGTCAGTGTCCAATGGTGTTAATCAATCCACCACCAGATTTTGTTGAACCCGATTTGGCTTTACTGCATTTACCTAAAGAACAATACGCCCAACGAGATGTTACGAACACCGATGCTTACTTAGTGATAGAAGTTTCGGATAGCACTTTGGTACGTGACCAAAACGAGAAACTCGAGGCATATGCCCGTAATTACTTACCTGAATACTGGATTTATAACCTCAATGCTAATTGGCTTGAGGTGTACCGTCAACCAAATGGCAAAACCTATGATGTCATACAAAAATTTACTATTGGGCAAGTTGTTGCACCGCTCGAGTTTCCAGATGTACTTGTGCAGTGGTGGGTTTAAGTTGAACAAAGTCTCGAGGTATATATGAGTTGGTTAGGTGAATCTGCGGTTTTAATTGCATTAATCTTTTGTGTGTTTGGCGCTGTAACTGCGTGGCGAGCTGGGCAAACATTGGATGCACGGCTCGAGTTAGTGGCACGGCGCACAGCAGGTATCACTTGGTTGTTCTCGAGCCTAGGTATGGCGGTGTTATGGGTGGCATTGCTGCAAAACGATACTTCGGTGCGTTATGTAGCAAACCATAGTGTCAGTACTAGCCCTTTATGGGTCAAAATTGTCAGTTTATGGGGTGCGCTCGAGGGTAGTATTTTGCTTTGGGCTTGGATTTTAGCTGGTTTTGTTGCCTTGCTGGCTTGGGTTGCAAAACCTGATATTTTGCGTCCTTATGCCTTGGCAGTGATGTTTTTTGTTTTGGCTTTTTTTCTCGGGGTCAATGCCAGTGTGGGTAGCCCATTTATCGAAGTGCCAATTCCTCCTCCTGATGGTCGTGGTCCAAATGCGTTACTGCAAAACCATTGGATGATGGCGGTGCATCCGATGCTGATGTACATTGGTGTGGTTGGATTGAGTGTGCCTTTTGCGTATGCAATGGCAGCCTTATTAACAGGTCAGGTTGGTGAGACTTGGTTACAACAGACGCGTCGTTGGACAGTAACAGCCTGGATTTTTTTATCCGCCGCTATTATTTCGGGTGGTTGGTGGAGTTATGAAGTGCTTGGTTGGGGCGGTTACTGGGCATGGGATCCAGTTGAAAATGCCAGTATTATACCTTGGTTTTTTGCAACTGCTTTTTTACATAGTCTACAAATCCAAGAACGTCGCCGTATGCTGGTTGGCTGGAATTTAGGGCTAATTGTGGCAGCCTTTACCAGCACCTTATTGGGCACTTTTTTAACCCGCAGTGGCATTGTGCAAAGCGTTCATGCTTTTGCGGCGGGTGCAATAGGACCTGTGTTCTTTGGATTTTTAGTAGTAACCATCGTTTTAGTACTTGGTATCGCTTATCAAAAACTGCATCTGATTCGTGATGAACACCAACTTGATAGCCCAGCATCTCGAGAAGGTGCGTTTTTAATGGGCAATTTATTATTCTCGAGTTTTGCTGCAACAGTGCTGATTGGTACGTTATTCCCAGTTTTTGTTGAAGCTTTTACAGGGGCGAAATCCTCGGTTGGAGCGCCTTTTTTTAATGCAGTTGGTGTGCCGTTGGGCTTAGCTATTTTGGCATTACAAGCAATTGGTCCAGCTTTGTCGTGGCGACGTGCCACAGGAGATAGCTTGCGCCAAAGTCTGACAGTGCCAGCCATACTCGCAGTCATCATGGCAGTGGTTGGTTTTGTCTTGGGTGCTCGAGAGTGGTCTGTGGTTTTAACAGTGTTGTTTGCATTTTTTAATATTTTTGTGATGGTGCGTTTGACCGATAAAGCCATTCTTGCGCGGCAAAAAGCTGTTGGGCAATCGTGGTTAGCAGCTATCGGCGATTTGGTCAATGCTTTTCCACGTCGGTATGGGGCATATATTGCACATTTTGGGGTGCTGGTTGTGAGTTTAGGCATTGCTTTTAGTGGTGCTTATAAATCCGAACAAGAACTGAGTTTTAAAATTGGACAAAGCCATATGGTGCAAGGGCATGAAATTACCTATTTACGTTTGGTTGGTGAAGAAAAACCAGAACGTATTGTGCAAGCTGCCGAGATTCTTCTTGATGGCGAGAGTTTCTTTCCTGCCCAAAATCAGTATAAAACGCAGCAGATGAATGTCGCTACACCCGCTGTGCAATACAACTTCCTTGGCGATTTTTACGTGATTTTTCTTGAGTCTGATGCCAAGGGCACACAAGTCTCACTGAAATTTATTAATAGTCCACTGGTTTCTTGGATTTGGTTTGGTGGTTTAATCATCATTATTGGTGCGGGTTTAACCCTGATTCCAGCGGTTCAAATCCAAAGCTCGAGAAACAAAACCGAATTTGTTGCAGCTGATTAAGGGGTAATGTAAAGATATGAAACCATCAGAATTAAAACCAAATAGCACTTTGCGTAATATTATTGTGATTGGTAGTGTTGTTGCTATTCTTGGTGTCTTGGCTGCTGGGTTGTTAAAACCAGCTCAGGAGGGCAATAAAAGTACAGCCTTACTCGAGGGTAAAGCAGCCCCAGTTTTTGATCTTGCCATGATTAATGGTGGTCGGATTCAACTCGAGCAATTTAAGGGTAAACCTGTGGTGCTGAATTTCTTTGCTTCATGGTGTGTGCCTTGTAAAGACGAAGCGCCAATGCTTTCGCAAGCAGCCGTGGAGTACAGTAAAAAAGGTGTGGTTTTTTTAGGGATTGCTTATAACGACAAAGAAGATAAAGCTCGAGAATTTGCTAATACCTATGATCTCGGTTTCCCAATTCTGATGGATGACTCGAGTGATGCGGGTCGGACAAGTGTGAAGTACGCGCTTTTTGGTGTGCCTGAAACATTCTTTATTGATAAGGATGGCATTGTACAAAAGCACCATCCCGAGCCAATTACTCGAGCTAAGCTCGAGGCTGGTTTGAAACGTATTGGGGTTGAATGATGAAATTGGTGTGTGTGTTGTTGCTGTTTTTTGCTTCGATTGGCTTGGCACAGTCTTCACTTGAGAACCAAGCGCGTTTAATTGGTAACGAGTTGCGTTGTCCTGTTTGCGACGGGGCAGCTATTACCGAAAGTCCATCAGATTTTGCCCGTAGTATGCTGGCAGAAGTGACTGCACAGTTAAAAGCAGGGAAATCCAAATCAGATATTCTGACTTTTTTTACGAGTAGATATGGCGATTCGGTATTATTAAAACCGCCATTTTCGGGGCTTGGTTTGCTGGTCTGGTTATTGCCATTGCTTGTGTTTATTGGTGGCGCATTTTTGCTGATCAATTACTTGCGCCGCTCGAGTTCTCAACCGCTCGAAACTGCCGACCCTGTTTTGCTTGAGCGGGTTAAAGCGCAACTTGAAACTTCAAATCAGGTGCACTCATGATTCCGTGGTTGATCGCATTGGCAGTTCTCGCGGTTTTATTGACTTTTTTTGTTTTACTGCCATTGCGCGGTCGTACAGCCGAAATTCGGGTCAGAACCCCTCAAGACGAATTGCAAAACGAATTAGATTTGTTGTACACCCAAATTCGTCAACTCGAGCAGCAGCATACAAATAGCGAAGTTACCACTGCCGATTACGAGCGTTTTCGTTTACGCGATGAAATCCGAGCAGCAAAGTTACTCGAGCGTATCGAAAAAACACCTAAAATTGTTGCACTACAAAAACCGCCTGCAACCTTAGGCAGTGGATTCATTTGGTTCGTGGGTATTTTTGTGGTTTTGGGCGGACTGAGTGCTTTGGCAGTACCGAGTCTCGAGTCTTTAGCTTTGCGCCCAGCCGAACGAGAATTATTTGCTAATCAAAAATCTTTGATTGCTTTGGGGGCAGAACTCAATACTTTTGCCCAAGCCAACAAAGATAAACCCCAAGTGCTTTTTCCTGTGGATTTATTGATGCGTTACGCCGATGTTGCTTGGAAACTTGAGGATTACACCGATGCCGAAAAAGGTTACAGTTCGGTGATTCGTCAATTTACAGATGCAGCTCAAAAAGATAAAACCCTGAAACCAGATGCCAAAGTGGTTCATGCGCTCTCGAGATATGGTCAAATTTTATTTTTTAATGGTAAAAATGATGAAGCTTTACAGTTACTACAAACCGCTGCCCAATTTAAAAACGCTGAAGCCTATTTAACAATTGGTAATATTTTATTCAGTGTCAAAAACAACCCTCAAGGGGCAATCAAAGCCTGGGAAACGTTTCAAAAACTGAACACCGACAAAGAATTTGGTGCTCGAGTACCTGATTTAATTGCAGCTGCTAAAACCCGAATTCGGGCGGCTAATCCTGCTGCCGAGCTATTCGCACAAAATTGTGCGGCTTGCCACGGTGCCCAAGCCCAAGGTTTGGTTGGACCTAATTTAAAAACCTCCAGTAAAGCCAAAGATGCCGAATTTGTCAAATTGCAACTTGCTAATGGCTCGAGAAATCAGCAAATGCCTGCTTTTAAGAAAATTCAAGGTAAAGCCCTCGAGCAACTGATTGTGTACGTTACTAACTTAAAACCATGAATCAGACACGGCGTAAAATCCTCGAGCATTGGTGGTTATTGCCACTAGCGGGGGTGGCAGCTTTTTTTGCGTGGCTTGGTGTGCGTTCATGGAGCATTCTGCTTGGTAAACCTGCACCCAATCCACTACCACGTTTCAAAGCAGGTGCCCGAGTCAGAATTGCAGCAATTTCGGATTTGCCAAAAGTTTGGGATGCAATACCGTTTCAATTTGGTACCACTCCTGCTATTTTAGTGCGAGTTCAAGCCCCTCAAGCGGGTGGCATTACCATTGCAGGACAGCATTTTATTGGACTCTCGAGAAAATGTACCCATTTACAATGCTTATGCGAGTACATCAAAAATCCTGAAATTGCCGCCATGGCATATAAATACCGACCAGAATTTGCTCATCCTGTACTGGGTTGCGCTTGCCACTTTAGTGCTTTTGACCCAGAAGAAGCGGGGAAAAGTATGTCTGGACCTGCACTCGAGCCGTTACCAAGGGTGCAATTAGCTGCCAGTGGGCGCAATATATTTGCTATTGGACTCGAGACGTAACATGGTATTATCGCGCTCGTGAGCATCCTAGTTGGCATTATCATGGGCAGTCAATCCGATCTCGAGACGATGCAGCACACTGCAAATATCTTGCGTGATCTCGAGATACCATTTGAAATGCGGGTGGTGAGTGCTCATCGCACCCCAGATTTGATGTTTGAATACGCGAAAACTGCCGAAACTCGAGGTTTAGAAGTGATTATTGCTGGTGCTGGTGGAGCTGCACATTTGCCCGGAATGGTGGCGAGTCAAACGGCTGTACCCGTGCTTGGTGTACCTGTGCAAAGCCAAGCTCTGAATGGCATGGATAGTCTACTGAGCATTGTGCAAATGCCTGGCGGTATTCCTGTTGGCACGCTGGCAATTGGTAAAGCAGGGGCGACCAATGCAGCCTTACTTGCTGCTGCAATTCTTGGTAATAAATACCCAAAAATCCGAGAAAACCATCAAGCGTATCGCAAAGCATTAACCCAAAAAGTCCTTGAGCAACCACTATTGGAGCGTGCATGAAACCCATTTTGCCAGGGAGCACCATTGGTATTCTAGGTGGTGGGCAATTAGCACGAATGCTGGCATTAGCTGCTAAACCAATGGGTTATAACGTGATTGTGTTAGACCCAGACCCAGATTGTCCTGCCTCGAGTGTGGTTGATGAAGTGATCATTGGAGCATTTAACGACCCTAATGCATATGCACAATTGGCTCAGGTTTGTGATGTTGTCACACTTGAATTTGAAAACGTTGCCACTGAATATCTCGAGGTATTAGCAAAAAGTGTACCATTGCGTCCCAGTCAGCATATCTTAGCAAAAACCCGAGATCGTTTATTGGAAAAAGATTTTATTAATAAAACGGGAGTGCGAGTCGCACCATACCAAGCCATTGAAAAACTCGAGGATTTAGCAGCAGCTCGGTTTCCAGGTATTCTCAAAACCGCGACCCTTGGTTATGACGGTAAAGGTCAAGCCAAAGTGTATTCCAAAGTCGAAGCTGAAAAAGCTTTTCTGCGGTTTGGTTCGGTGCCTTGTGTACTCGAGGGTATCGTGGATTTTTTTCTTGAAATCAGTGTGATTGTGGCACGTTCGGGTTTAGGGGTGCAGTGTTTCCCTATTTTTGAAAATCAACACAAAGATGGCATTCTGGATTTAACTATTGTCCCAGCCAGAATCTCTGAAACCACTGCCAAACAGGCGCAGGATGCTGCTGTTAAAATCGCTAAAGCCCTCGAGTTACGCGGGTTGTTGTGTGTTGAAATGTTTGTCATGAGTGGTGGACAAATTGTGGTCAACGAACTTGCGCCACGCCCACACAACAGTGGACATATCACCATCGAAGCATGCCAAACCAGCCAATTTGAACAAGCCATCCGAGCCGTCTGCAACTTACCATTTGGTAGTACAGAACTGTACTCGAGTGGTGCTATGGCAAATCTCCTTGGTGACCACTGGGAAAAAGGCACACCCAACTGGAAAAAAGCCCTCGAGAGCGGAGTTAAACTGCATCTTTATGGCAAAAAAGAACCTCGAGCTGCCCGAAAAATGGGACATCTCACAGCCCTCGGAGATGATGCCCTCGAGATTGTCAAACGAGCAAGGGAAGTACTCTAAAGGCGCGTCTTTCCTCTTTTCTGCGCCCTCAGGTTATGCTCGAGCTATGATTGCTTTTCTTCAAGAAATTCTGCGAATCGAAAGTCGTACTTATGCCGAACAACACTTAGCAACTCGAGTGTTGCAAGAGATGCAAACTCGAGGTTTTGATGCAGCTTGGATTGATTCGGCTGGCAATGCCTTAGGGCTGGTGCGTGGACTCGAGTCTGGAGTAGCCACCATGCTTTTAACGCATTTAGACCATATTGATGTTGGCGATACTACACTGTGGCAACATCCGCCATTTGCTGGGGTGCTCGAGGAAGGTGTACTTCATGGGCGTGGGGCAGTGGATATCAAAGGTCCGTTAGCGGCGCAATTGTTTGCCTTAGCGGGTTTACTCGAGCAAGGTTTACGACCAAAGCATGACGTAATTCTAGCAATGCCTGTCGAAGAAGAAGTTGGCGGGCGTGGCATGGCAGAAATGATGGCACAATTACCACTACCAACCCCATTAGGCGCACTCGAGATTGGAGCATGTCTGGTTGGCGAACCCAGCAGCAACCGCATCATGTTAGGGCATCGGGGAGTGTGCCGTTGCACAGTGCGTTTTCATGGGCGGGCGCACCATGCGAGCCTAGCCATCCACGCGGAAAATCCGCACTTTGCCTACGCTGTTTTTCTCGAGCGACTCAGCAAACTCGAGTTACCAGAACACAGTATTCTTGGACGCTCAAGTATCTCACCAACCGTGATTCATGCCGATACCAGCAGCAATAACCTCACGCCAAACACCATTACTCTAACAATCGATTGGCGTACCACTTCCGAAGATGGCGCTGAGGTAAGGCGAATTCTCGAGCAATTAACTACTGGTTTACCATGTACTTTTGTTTCGTTCGACGATTGGCAAGCAGGCAAAGATGGTGTCAAAAACCCAGGCTTTGTGACTGCGCCAGATCACCCATTGGTCACAGCATTACATCAGACTCGAGATCACCTACTTGGCTCGAGTCAAACTGGAATTTGGCAATTTGCTACTGATGGACGATGGGCACACAAAGTTGGTATTCCCTGTGTTGGCTTTGGACCGGGTGATGAGCACTTGGCACACACCACTAAAGAACGCATTGCTGTTGCCGAACTCGAGCAGCACGTACAAGTTTTACAAGCATTTTTGCAAACGTACTGATCAATGATTCAGAACATTTTTAAGGACAAATCCAAATTATGCTGTCCTAGAGGGCGAACACAAGGTTCGCCCCAACGAAACTCAAACGCGTCACAGATGCGAAAAATCAAAAACTTTCCGAACTATTGTTGATAATACTTCTAAGATATTTCACAGCCTATTCAAGCGATTCAGACTACACTGCACCAATGAAACAAAGTCTGTCTGGCTTGTTGGTTGCTACTTTGTTGCTGATAAGTTGCAATACGCCAATGACAAAAGCGATTGAAATCACTCAATCCACGCTTGCATTGCCACTCGAGGTGCTCGGTGCGGAAGGTTATACAGTCACCGCGAAAATAAATATTGCTCGAGGTTCAACAGCTCGAACTTTGTGGTTGCAAGTCAATAATTTGTCTTACGATAACAAGGCAAGCGTGCAAATCAACGATGCTGCATGGATTGGTTTACGCAACGACAACACCGATATCGAAGCGGCTGGCAAAGCGTATGGCGGTATTGGGGGTGGGTACAGTACCTTGCGTTTGCGAGTCCCGATTGTAGGTGCGATGGATGGCGAGAACACCATTCGTTTCCGCTTTAATCAATCCGATGGAGTCAGTATTGGCTACCGTGTACTGGCACTGAATTTGTACGACGAAAACTCGAGTCCACTGATACCATCCACTGCTTTTAGCAAAACCAAACCCATCGATTGGATACCGACGCGCAACACACCTCAAGACATTGCCAAAGGTAAAGCATTGTGGTCTGAAGCTGGCTTAAAAGCATCGTATCTCAGCAATGCCAAAGCGATCAAAGCCAACTGTGCAGATTGTCATACTCAAGATGGGCGCGACCTGCACCAATTTAATTACTCGAGTTATTCGATTGTTGAACGCTCGAAATTTCATGGTTTAAGCCAAATCGAAGGTGAGCAAATTGCCAGTTATATCCGCAGTTTGCAACAAACCCTCGGCACGCCCA
The DNA here is from genome assembly GCA_013298595.1 of Deinococcales bacterium. Classification (GTDB taxonomy): domain Bacteria; phylum Deinococcota; class Deinococci; order Deinococcales; family JAAFIG01; genus JAAFIG01. The sequence continues at coordinate 20,784 of JAAFIG010000024.1, forward strand.
GCGAGCGATGCCGCCCGTGGAACCCACCGTACCAACCGGGGGCTGGATTAGATGCCGAAAAAGATTGGACATGTGGTGCTGGCTTAGATGCCGTACTCGAGAACGATGCCGACAGCTTACAATCCGTTTTTCCTAATGGCTACAACAAAGCAGCCATTGCCACCACAGGTTTACTGAATGCTCGAGAAATTCCTGTGGCATTTCAACTCCCAGATTGGAAACGCTGGTTGCCTCGAGTTCATCCAATGGATGCGTGGGGCGATGAATTTACCAACAGTAGCCTCAACAAACGCTACGCTGGAGAGGGTACAGGGTCGGACAAAACCGTGTTGCGTGACCTGCTCAAAACCAGAGGTCAAGATTATATTCTTGGTAAAAATGGTGATTTCTGGACGGATTCGTATTATTGGGGTGTTGAATGGGGCGAACGCTGGAAACCAAGCACACCCATAGACCGCAATAATCTCGAGCATCAAGCGGCTTTGTACAGTACAGCCCAATGGTTACTGGTCAAAAACTGGGAACTCGCTCAAGAATTTAATCTTGAAGAGCACTGCCCAGCCTTGTACCGTGCTCGAGTGGCAAAAAACCCAGCCATAAAAGCCAGTAAAGTTGAGGCACGCAGTTGGTGTGGGCATTGGCGATTTATCTTTGATGTTTCACCACACATCCTGAAAATCCCAGAAAACAACAATATTTTTGGCAGCAACAAAGCCCGAACTTACTTTGCCAACGCGTGGTACTACCTGCAACTGCTAATCAATCCTGGTTCGGGAATACACAACGTTCATTTACCCACCGATTGGCAATACGCGTATGGTTTACTCAACGATCTCGAAGATGTCAGCCAGCGTTTAGAACCCGCTCGAGGACTGATTTACATTGTCAAAGGCAGCCAAGAAATGGCAAATGGTATAGGTGTTCACGATGTCGAAAGAGGTTGGAATTTCCGCGATGCCACACCGCTGGATGTCTGGACAGAAGGCAAAACAGGCAGATGGAAAAACATGCCAGATGCCACCAGAATTGCTGTGGTCAACGCCTACCTCGAGACATGGTTAGATCAAAGCGAACAATACCCAGAAACCCAGTGGCAACGCATCGACGGTGCAGATGGCGATAATTGGTGTGGCTGGAGTCAGCGTCGCCTCTGCTGGAAAGATTACCAACCAGGCACACTGCGCGGCACCAATCCAACTCGAGAAAACTTTGCCACTTGGAGTTTTGAAGCCATTCCTAACATGCGAGCAGATGGAATTAACGGTGCTTTACTTAATCGTTACGCAGATCTGATGCACAAGTTGTATCCAAACGCTGAATATTTAGCTTTAAAACGCTGATTTAAGAGGTAGCATTACCTGCTTTAAAATTTTGGTACAACTTTGCAATGATGGCTTCGAGCACATCCAGATTGACATCTGCGAGCTTTTTGATGTACAAACAAGACCCTTGGCTCATGGTGTATTTGCCCAATTGAGAAAATTCCTCGAGCGGTGAGAACCCACAACTTAAATACAGCGTCAAACCAGTTTTACGCGCAGCAAAACCAAGCTCGAAGGTATAACCAGAATGCCCCGATTTATATTTGTAGTGCCATGTGCCAAAGCCAATCATATTACCAGTCCAAATTTTAGGTTCGGACTTACTGACACGTTGCATCATCACTGCGAGAATCGCGGCATCGCGGCGTTGGGTATCTGGTAAGGCTGCCAGATACGACTCAAAAGTCTGTTCGACTGGTACCGTTTTCTGCCCCATGCTAATAAGCTAAAACAAATTCTGGCAATTGTCTAGCCTCAAGAATTCCAGACAGATGATTAAAAATTGGTTGTTTTGTTTGTGGCTCATCCAGAGCACTGTCCAACATGGGGCGAGGCATGCCTTGCCCCGACGATTTGTTCTCACTGTCATTTGAGTCTCGAGCAACGTTTCGCATCGCAAAAACCAGCAGAATACCAACATGGAAAAACTGGTTTTACTCGCAAACTTGGTGGTTGGTGCTTACCTAACAGGGTTAATCTGGACGATTCAAATGGTGCACTACCCACTGTTTAACATGGCAGATCGTAATACCTTTACAGCTTTTGAAAGCGAACATGGTTTACGAATCTCGAGTATTGTGCTGCTGCCAATGCTGATCGAACTTGTGCTCAGTGGGATATTCCTAGGTTCAAAACTTGAGACTACACCCAATTGGATTCCACTGCTTTGTGCTGCACTGGTCGGTATTATTTGGCTGAGCACATTTTTTGTACAAGTACCACAACACAATATTCTCTCGAGTGGCTTTGACGAAAAAGCCTACCAGTCATTGGTCTCGAGTAACTGGATACGTACTATCGCTTGGAGTGCCAAAACAGCTTTATTGGCATGGGCAATCTGGCTCGAGTTAAGCAAATGAAAATCCCCTACTTTTTGTAGGGGATTTACTTGGCGGGTTGTGAGAGGCTCGAACTCCCGACCTACGGTTTTGGAGACCGTCGCTCTACCGACTGAACTAACAACCCATCGGCGCAGGATTGTATCAGACAGCGGCAAAGGTTGCAAGTCAGGCTTTTCGATGCTCGAGCGCAGCGACAATAAATGCCTTGAACGGCGGTGAAACCCGCATTGGGCGGGACTTAAATTCTGGGTGGGCTTGCAATGCCACAAAAAATGGATGATTCGGTAATTCGATGGCTTCGACCAAACCTGCGCCACGTTGCGCTTTACCGGGTGTCACCGCACTAACAATTAACCCAGCTGCTTCTAAACGCTGCACATAATCTGGGTTGACCTCATATCTGTGCCGATGCCGCTCGAGGACTGTGCCAGATGTGCCATAAACCTTCTCGAGTAACGTGCTTGGCTTGATGTTCATCTCCCAATCCCCAAGCCGCATCGTGCCACCTAAATCCTCAGTCTCGAGTTGTTCTGGCATGATGCCAATCACAGGATGTTTAGCGTACTGATCAAATTCGGTGCTGTTAGCACCCTCGAGATTTGCCATGTGCCGCGCAAATTCAATGACAGCAATTTGTAAACCAAGACAAATCCCAAAATAGGGTTTGTTATGCGTCCGAGCAAATTTTGCAGCCCGAATTTTGCCTTCGATACCACGCATCCCAAAGCCTGGTCCGACCAGCACACCGTCTAAATGCTCGAGGGCGGTTTTGGCATCCTCGTCGGAATCCAGTGTTTCGGCATTGACCCAATGTACATTGACTCGCGCATCGGCTGCGATACCTGCATGACGCAAACCCTCGAGAATGGATAAGTAACTATCACCCATTGCCACGTACTTACCAACAAAACCAATGTTGACTTCAAAGGTTGGGCTTTTGAGTTTCTTCACGGCATCGTGCCAAAACGATAAGGCTGGCGGGATCGTCTCGAGTTTCAAGCGCTTCTCGACTTCGCGCCCCAAGCCTTGTTCTTCAAACGCCAATGGTACTTCGTACAAATACTCAACATTAAAACTCGAGTAAACCCGTTCAGGTTCGACACTGGTGAACAAAGCAATTTTGCGGCGCATTTCGTCGGAAACTGGGGTGCTCGAGCGCACGACAATAAAATCTGGACTGATACCTGTGCTTCGCAGTTGTGCCACGCTGTGTTGTGTTGGCTTGGTTTTGATTTCACCCGTACTGACTTCGGGTGCAAGTGTCACATGCAAATAAGCTGTGTTTTCGTAAGCCTCATCAAAACGCATGGTACGAATCGCCTCGAGAAACGGCAGCGATTCAATATCGCCAACGGTGCCACCAACTTCAACCACTGTAATATCGGCATTGGCAGCCTGAGCCACAGCTCGAATCCGATTTTTTATTTCATCGGTAATATGCGGAATCACTTGCACTGTCTGCGATAAATACTCGCCTTTACGTTCCCGCTCGATGACTGTTCGATACACCTGCCCAGTGGTGATATTGCTGCCTCGAGACGTATCAATATTCAAAAAACGCTCATAATTGCCCAAATCTAAATCGGTTTCGGCACCATCACCCGTCACAAAAACTTCGCCATGCTCGTAAGGACGCATCGTACCAGCATCCAAATTGATATACGGATCTATCTTGACAGCTGCCACCCGATGCCCACGCGCCCGCAGCAACGCACCTAAGCTACTAGCCGTAATTCCTTTACCAAGACTTGAGACCACGCCACCAGTAACAAAAATATATTTCATAAAAACTCCTAGCCTAAAAAGCCAATGACTCGAGACAGACGAATGAAATTGCAACAACAAAGGTTATTAGCTCGGAGTGAAACTCAATCCAAAAAAATACCCGCAGGCTTTCGCCCCACGGGATTTAAGAATACGCTTTTACCGCCCGAGAATCAACTAGCGCAACTGTGGCTTCATTTGCTCGAGCAAACCCCTCACGCCATCTATACCCACGGTCAGCATCTCGAGAAATTGTGGATGCTCGATACTCTCGCCACCCTCAGAGCCGCCTTGCACTTCAACGATTTTGCCTGTGTTGGTGGCAATAATATTGATATCGGCTTGTGCACTTGAGTCTTCGATGTAATCCAAATCCAAACGAATTTCGTTATCCACTAAGCCCACACTGACCGCACCTATTTCACCACGCAAAGCCCAATCATCCAGTGTACCAGCTCGAGTCATCCGATCACAAAGGTCGTGCAATGCAGCATAACCTGCCAGCACACTGGTCACTCGAGTCCCACCATCGGCTTGCAGCACATCACAATCAATCACCAAGGTTTTATTTTTAAACAAATCCAAATCCACAGTCGCCCGAAACGCCCGACCCAACAAACGCTGAATTTCCTGAGTCCGCCCACCCAACTTCTGACGTTCCCGTTGCGTCCGATCATGCGTTGCTCGAGGCAACAAATTGTACTCCGCCATCAACCAACCCGTTGGCGGCAACTTCTTACCATTGGCATCGCGCCGATCCATCAAATGCCGAGGCACTTGATGCTCCAATGTAATCGTACAAAGCACATGCGTATGACCAAGTTTCACAATACTCGAGCCTTCGGCATACCGATTCACATTACGACGAACTTCTAACGGACGACACTCGAGATTAGTACGATTTTGACGTTGAGCCATGGGAATCCTTAATAAGCTGTTAGCGACAAGCTATGAGCTTCTTGCTTTTGTAGTATGCCTGTGTCCACTTAACAGGATAAAAGGCGGTGCTGGGTGAACATTGTAACCTCAAGAATGCGTTTTTGTTTTTGTCAAAGACAATTTTTGTATTCGTCCTGTGACCACCAACGTTTTTGCGTTTCGTAGGGTGCGAACCTTGTGTTCGCCCAATATTAACCAACGATTCACATTTTGTAGGGCGCGACCCTTGTGGTCGCCCAGTGTTAACCAACGTTCTTAAATTTCCTCGAGAATGCTTTTGAATTTTGCTTTGGCTAGTTAGGCGAGGCAAGCCCCGCCTCTACGGTTTATTTTGGGCTTGGGCGAGGCATGCCTCGGGTTAGGTTGGTTGCAATCTTTTATGCCCAGCAGCCAGTAATGCTTCGATCTCGAGGTGGTGCATTTCTCCGTCCACACCTCCGATCACATTGGCGGTGTGTTGGTAGCTTTGTGGGTCGCCAGTTATAAAGTGGGTAACGCTACCTCGAGTGGTTTGATGGGTTTGTAGTGCTTTTGTCTCGAGGGATTTTTTGACCACATTGGCTGTGGCAAAGGCGCTATCCACTACTGATATGGTGTCGCCAAGGTGAGCTGCGATGGCGTTTTTTAAGACAGGGTAATGGGTACAACCAAGAATCAGGGCATCCAAGTTTTTCGGACGGGTTTTTAAGTAATGCTCGATTAAAATTTGTGCCTCGAGCGAATCGGATAAGCCTTCTTCAACCAGCGGTGCCAGCATCGGGCAACTTTGCGCCCAAACTTCATGCCCTGCTGCCTCGAGACGGCTTTGGTACGCCCCACTGGCAATGGTGCCTCGAGTGGCGATTACACCTATTACACCACCGCTGCTGGCTGCACTGGCTGCCATGACACCGGGTTCGATGACACCAATGACTGGCACAGTCGCGGTGCTCGAGTCAGCACAAGTACTGGCGGTGTTGCAGGCAATGACGATCATTTTTGCCCCTTGGGATTCAAGGAAGACTGCGTTTTCCTTGGCAAAACCTCGAATCATTTCTCGAGGTTTACGTCCGTATGGGAAGCGGGCAGTATCGCCGAGGTAAACAAAATCCTCGCAAGGTAACAGTTCTCGCATGGCGCGTAGAACTGTTAAACCACCGACTCCTGAATCAAAAACACCAATGGGTCTGGTCATGCCGCCCAAGATTCTACGCTGTTCTGTGAGAGAATAACCAGTATGAAACTCGAGGCGGATTTCCGAGACAAAGTTCTGGCAATTGTGGCACAAATTCCGTATGGTCGGGTTGCCACGTATGGCAGCGTTGCCTTAATGTCTGGTTATCCGCGCCGAGCACGACATGTCGGGCATTTGCTACGAGGGATATCTGAAGCTACCGCCGATGTTATTCCGTGGCAAAGAGTGGTTAACTCGAGCGGAAAGTTATCTACGTACAAAATAGGTACAGGAGATTTGCAAAAAACCTTGCTCGAGGCTGAAGGGATTACGTTTACCAAAACAGGTGGCTTGAAACTTAAACAACTCGAATGGTGGCTCGAGTAATTGCTTACAACAAAAGAATCAAAAATGTTGTCTGGTAGGGGCGAGGCATGCCTCGCCTCTACGGTTAGGTCGTTATTTGCAATTAGGTTCGGCTGCGGCTTTGGCATCAGCAATCAATTTTTTCAATGGTGGCACGCCAAACTCGGCGCGTTCAGCATCGGTGGTGCGCGGGTCGGTCACATAAACTCGATTACATTGATTCATCCAACTCGAGGCTTGGGTGCCAAATTTCTGGGCTTTACCCGAGAACATCAAAGAGCGGTCAAGAGTAACAGCAAACAAATTAGCTGTCCTAGAAGTTTTTGATGGTATTTGTTTTTGTTTCTCGAGACTCATGGCAAAAGCTGCAAGTGCATTAGCTAATCTGAAATGTGGTACACAATTACCATGTTGAAAAATAAGACCAATATTGATGAAATCTTCGATGGTCACTGCTTTCGCAAGCAGCACTAATGCCTTTTCACGACGAATTTGGTCACCATTTGCACCATCTGGATCAGGTTTACCTGTGCGGGGTGCTTGGTCGGCTGCAACTAAAGCGGCTAATTGTTTTGTCACGGTTAGGCTTGCTTTGGCATTGGAGACATCGGTTGGAATCATCAGCCCTTTGAGTGATGGAAGACAACTCCCACCCATCGAAACGCCTCGAGGAAAATCCATCATGGTTTTTGGAATTGGATTTGGTTTGATTGTTTCAGGCAAAGGTGCTGGTTTGAATGGCTCGAGAACCGCTCCAGATTGCGCTAAAACTAAGCTAGTCAATGCCAGCACCATAACCAAAGCTCGAGTCATGGCGCAACCGTACCGGTGTTTTATGAAGCAAGCATGAACCGCGTTTACCTCGAGTAATTTGGTGCTTCTTGGGTTATTGTCACATCATGTGGGTGTGATTCAATTAAACCAGCCATCGTAATTCTGGTAAATTGCGCGTGCAAACGTAAATGCTCGAGGTTAGAAGAACCTGTATAACCCATCGCGGCTTTTAAGCCACCAACCATTTGATAAATGACATCGCCAACGGTTCCTTTGTACGGCACAATGCCTTCGATGCCTTCTGGAACAAATTTACGGCTACCACTTTGAAAATACCTGTCGCTCGAGCCTGCACTCATTGCACCGGCGCTACCCATACCTCGGTAGGTTTTGTACTTCCGACCTTCACGCAATATGGTTTCGCCAGGGGCTTCGTCGGTACCTGCAAATAAGCCACCAATCATGACGCTGCTTGCACCTGCTGCAATGGCTTTAGCAATATCACCTGTTTGTTTAATACCACCATCAGCAATAATTGGTACATCGCCTGCACTCGAGACACACTCTATAATCGCACTGATTTGTGGAACACCCACGCCAGTGACAACTCGAGTCGTACATATGCTACCCGGTCCGATGCCACATTTTACCGCGTCTACACCAGCTTCAATCAATGCAGCTGCCCCTGCGGCAGTGGCAACATTACCAGCTATTATCTCGAGTTTTGGGTAACTGGCTTTTAAGATTTTGACTCCTTCAAGAATGTTTTTGCTGTGCCCATGTGCACTATCGAGCACCAATACATCCACTCCAGCGTCCACCAGTGCTTTGGCTCGAGGTTCAAAGTCTTTGGAAATGCCAACGGCTGCGCCAACCAGTAATCTGCCGAGGTTGTCTTTAGCAGCGGTTGGGAAATCCATGCGCTTTTGTAAATCTTTAATGGTGATTAATCCAGTTAAACGGTAACTCGAGTCCACGACCAATAATTTTTCGACTTTGTGTTTGCGGAACATGTCTCGAGCAATTTCTAGGGTTGTGCCTTGTGGCACGGTAATCAATTCTTCTCGAGTCATGATGCTGTCCACGCGCTGGCTCAGGTCGTCTTCAAAGCGCAAGTCGCGGTTAGTGACAATGCCTAACAGCTTGCTTTGTTCGTCCACAATTGGCACACCAGAAATGTGATATTCCTGCATTAACCGTTCGGCATCCTCGAGTAACGCTGTGGGAGGTAGGGTGATTGGGTCTACAATCATGCCCGATTCAGAGCGTTTGACTTTACGTACCATGTCGGCTTGTTGCTCGAGTGGCATGTTTTTGTGCAAGAACCCAATACCACCTGCCCTTGCCATCGCAATTGCCATCGCAGTTTCGGTAACAGTATCCATTGCACTCGAGATAAGGGGCAGATTCAACCAGATATTGCGGGTTAAACGGGTGCGAGTACTGACTGCGTCAGGGGTCACTTCGCTGTATGCAGGCAGTAGCAACACATCGTCGAAGGTTAAGCCATGCAAGGCAATTTTGGAATGGGCATCAAAACTCATTAGCCAAGAGTGTAACGCAAAAGCCTGAAAAGTATGAAGGACGAAAGACGAAATGTAAAACTGTAAGCTCAAAGTATGGCACGCCGTGCAAAACCACAATTTAATCGGGATTTACGGCGTTTTAGTAGTTGGCAAGTAGACCAAGTCTTCTTACGCCGCGACGGAGGACGCATCCAAGCCAATGTTTGGTTTGTCTCGAGCGAAAACGAAGTACGAAACGAACGTTTTTTTGTGCCGCACACCGATCCTGTCGAAGCAGTGGCTTGGCTTGGTGATGTGGTCGCAGCTAAAGGCAAAATTGGTACAGCCTTCGATGTGCGTTTACGCTGGGCTTCTGATGAGCAATTCCAAACCAAACTCGAGGATGACCAAACCTTAGAAGATGTTTTCATAGATGCGTTTGAAACGGCGCTCGAGGATGTCCGTTCGAGAATGCGTTGAAACGATTTGGCGTATAGCAACGTATTAAGATGGGTATGACTATGCAACGACTTTCAACTCGCTTAACGACGTTTATGCCCTTGATCGGCACTATTTTTCTGGCATTTGCCATTTATTTTGCAACTACACCTGTTCTAATGATAGGACGTGGTTATGCAAGACACAATGCCAGTCCGACAGAGCGGCTATTCGCAGTGTTATTTATGCTTGCTTTTATGGCGTTTACCTTCTGGCAAACATTGATTTTGTACCATGTCAGCCGTGGCAAAGACGGTTTTCTGGTCAGTCGGTTCGGTAAGCAACACACCATTGCTTTTAAGGATGTAACTGCCATTCAATTAACGTTTTTTGGAAGATGGGGTTTAGGGGCATTGAATCGAAACAAAACCGTTTATATTCAATATCTTGGCGATGATGGTAGAACTCAGAAGATTATTTTTCAAGTTGCCCAAAGTGTTTCAAAGCAATCCATGTGGCTCGAGGAGTTACAAGAAATTTTGTACACATGAACTCAAGTCGCTAAAGCACACCTCGAGACATATCCGCAATATAAATTCGCTTTTGATGATCTCAAATAAATGGTTTCTACAGTACAATCGTTTATGACTTTACAACGCCTTGAAGGCAGTTTGAAACGTATTGGTTTGCTGGAACGCCAGCATTTTGTTACAACGGGTTTTGATGTTTTTATATCCTCAGACCCAACCGAGTACATGAGTTTCGCTATGCCGCACACAAATCTCGAGGATTGGGGTGCAGCTATTCTCGAGTTGCAAAGTGTTTTTGGCAGTCATCAGCGACGGGTACGGCTTGAGTATTTTCATGAGTTGTACCCGAATTTACGGGCAGCTCTCGAGCAGGCAAAGTTTATGTTGGATATGTCTGCACCTGTGATGGTGATTGAACCACAACAATTAGTGGTTGCTTCTGGTGGTTGGGTGCGTGTTTTGCAACCCGATAAACTCGAGATTGAACGTTTTTTACGTGGTCAAAGTGTGGCTTTTGGTGGCACTAGTGGCGATGACAGTTTGGGTTGGCTCGAGAGTATCTTGGTGGGTCTTAAAAGTGGTGCTGCGCGTGGAATGTGGCTCGAGGTTAATAATCAAATGGTTTCTGGGGCAATTATTCAAGGTGCAGAGGATGGTGAATTAGCAGGGGTTTGGACTGCACCTGAACATCAAGGCAAAGGGTTTGCTTTTGCAGTCTGTCATGCTTTGCTCGAGGGATATTTTGCTTCTGGGCAAAGTCTTTGTTGGTTGTCAGCAGCAGTTGGTGCTCAGCAGTTATATACAAAACTTGGCTTCCAGGTTGTTGGTACGCAACTTAATATGCGTTTGGGTTAAATTGCCGCTCGAGTTTAACAGCTTGGGCAAGTAATTTCTTAAATTCACGCTCTGGTACTTGGTACGCACCGAATCGCTCGAGGTGCGGGTTCTGAATTTGTGCATCGAAGAGAGTAAAGCTGTTGTTTGCAAGGTGCTGGGCTAAGCGTACCAAGGCAATTTTGCCGCACTCTGGCACAATGGTAAACATGCTTTCACCAATGAAGGCTGCGCCAATCACTAAACCCAGTACGCCACCAGCTAATTTGTCATCCAGCCATGTTTCAAAACTATAAGCAATACCAGCAGCGTTTAACTCGAGATAAATTTGGTGTAATTCTGGGGTAATCCAAGTTTCTTCTCGGTCGGCACAACCTTCGACAACAGCTTCAAAGTCGGCATTGATTCGGGATTCATAAAGGCTTGAGTTGAGTTTGCGTTTTAAGCTCGAGGGAATATGTAAGCGTGAATCTAATGGAATCAAGGCATGAACCCGACTCGAGTACCAATTAAGTCCGTCGCCGTTATCCATCAAAAAGTACCCTTCGCGGTACGCGGCGACAATGCTGGCAGGGTCGAAGATTGGGTTCATGTGTTACTGCTTAATGGTTGTTTTAAGCGTCTGGTTGTTGTTGAATGACCAGAGCAGGGGCGTTTTCATCGGTGCGGTATAAACTAAAACCTTCGATTTCTGAGGGTACAACCCAGTAGACTGCACCTTCAAAGTTCATAATGAGGGCGTGGTGTTGCTCGGTTGCCACTTTGATACCAGCGTACATGCGGCTAACAGCTTCTGTGAGTACTTTGGCTTCTTCTTCTGTGTTGGCACGCCCAATGACGATTTCCCGTCCCGATTTTAAGAGTAGTAATAATTCGTACATGACCAAAGAATGTACCATGAAAAACGAAAATTAGGTAAAGTACAATTATGGTTTTACCGATTCGACTCTATGGCGACCCCGTACTTCGCACCAAAGCCAGACCAGTAAAGGATTTTAGTACCATTCCTCAACTGGCTGCCGATATGCTCGAGACCATGTATGAAGCCAAAGGCGTTGGGCTTGCAGCTCCGCAAGTTGGTTTATCGCAACGCGTTTTTGTTTGGGCAGAATATGATGATGAAGTTGAAGAAGGCGAGGATTCACCTGCAAAAATTCTTAACGAGTACGTTGTGGTTAATCCTTGCCTCGAGATCATCGAGAAAACCATTGTTGAAGGTACAGAAGGCTGCCTCAGTATTCCCAGTATTTATATCGAAGGTGTGCCGCGTCCTCGAGTGGTGCGCCTTCATTATCAGAATGAACGCGGCGAGCCGCAAAGTATGGAACTCGAGGATTTTAATGCCAGAGTTGTGCAGCACGAATTTGATCATCTCGAGAGTAAATTGTTCTTGGATTTGTTGCCACGTAGTGTGCTTGACGAGCATCGGGCGGAGCTTGCCAAAATGCAACGTGATGCCAAGGCGTTCTTAAAGGAATTAAAACAAAAGTAGTGTATGGTGCTGGCAGAGTTAGGGGTGGGTTTATGATTCCTCGAGTTGCGTTTTTTGGTTCTCCTGCGTTTGCTTTGCCTGTACTCGAGGCTATCCGAGCTAAGTTTGATGTTGTGCTGGTGGTTGCCCAGCCCGATAAACCCGCTGGACGTGGTTTGAAATTAACCCCGCCTGCGGTTGCAATTCGAGCTGTGCAATTGGGTTTGCCACTCGAGCAACCCGTTAAACTAAGAAAAAATGAGGTTTTTGCTGAAAGCTTACGTGCCAGTGGTGCAGATGTTTGTGTGACTTGTGCATATGGCAAAATTTTGCCACAACATATTCTTGAGATTCCCAAGTTTGGTTTTCTCAATGTGCATACCAGTTTATTACCTAAGTACCGTGGTGCAGCCCCAATTCAATGGGCGATTATTGAAGGTGAAACCGAAACAGGTGTCACCATCATGAAAACCGATGTTGGTATGGACACAGGCGATATTGCCTTGGTAGGTAAGCTCGAGATTGGCGCATCGGAAACCAGTCTCGAGTTAGCCCCAAGACTTTCGATTTTAGGCGCGGATTTAATTGTGCAGGCACTGGAAAACCTCGAGCGGCTTGTGTTTACAGTGCAAAACCACGAGGCAGCAACCCATGCCCGAATGCTCGAGAAAGAAGATGGTCGGATTGATTGGAGTAAAAGTGCGATCTCGAGTTTTAATCTGTTCCGAGGGGTGGCTGGTTGGCCCGGTTCATTTGCATTCCTGAATAACAAACTCCTTAAAGTTCATGCAATGCGCCTCGCAACTGGGCAGGGGAGAGCAGGCGAAATCCTGCGGCTCGAGGATGGTGTAGTCGTTGCGACGGCTGATGGTGCGTTGGAATTACTCGAGGTACAACCCGAAGGCAAAGCGAAAATGTCTGCGCTCGAGTGGGTCAAGGGTTTCCAGATTAAAATCGGTACAATCCTGTCATGAACGTTGACAAGTCCAATCCTGTCATGATCCAAACCGTAGGGGCGGGGCTTGCCTCGCCCAACAAAGCCGATGCCCTGAAAAATGCTGCGCTCGAGCTTGGTTTCGACGCTGCCGAATGGGTCAGTGCAGCTGTACCAACTTCCGATGTGCAAGGTTTCTCGAGTTGGTTAGATGCTGGTCATCAGGCTGGTATGGATTATCTCGAAAAAAGTGTTTCAAGACGGGCTGATGTCAGAACCACTTTCGCACTTGCACAGTCTGCTTTGGTGTTGCTCGTTTCGCATAATCATGTTGCTCCTGAAAAACCAAGTGGTGGTACTCGAGTTGGGCGTGTGGCTCGGTATGCTTGGAGTTTTGATTATCACACGGTTTTAAAACCTGTGTTGCAAAAACTCGAGGCTGTGGCAGCTGATTTAGGCATCCAAGCCAAAGCTTGTGTAGATCATGCGCCGATTCTTGAACGTGGTTTTGCGGCTCGAGCAGGTATTGGTTGGCAAGGTCGCTCGAGTCAGTTAATTCATACAAAACTTGGGGCGTTGACAACATTGGCAGTTTTGTTAACAGACGCTGAGCCACCTGAAATCCTCGAGCCGCATGCAGATCGTTGTGGGAAGTGTGTGGCTTGTGTAACTGCTTGCCCAACTGATGCGATTTTGCCGAATCGAATTGTGGATTCTAGGCGCTGCATCGCTTATTACACTGTCGAGCATCGCGGAGCTGTGCCACTCGAGTTACGCGCAAAATTTGGCGATCATCTTTTTGGTTGTGATGATTGCCTTGATATTTGCCCTTGGACAACGCATGCTGGCAAATTCTCAAAGCTGCTCGAGCCAATTCCAGAGTTGGTCTATCCAAATCTCGAGCCGTGGTTTTTAGAATCTGGAACATGGTTTGAAAAGCATTTCACCAACACTGCTTTCTCGAGGGCACGCCGTAAAGGTATGGCGCGAAATGCAGCGATTGTGCTGGGGAATCTGCGAGACGAAAATCATTTGTGGTTGCTTGGACAAGGCTTAACAGATATTGGCTGGGAGGTGCGAGAAGCTTGTGCTTGGGCACTTGGTTGTTTTGCCACACCAACGGCTTTGAATTTCCTCGAGCGAGCCAGAACGGACTTGGATGCTCGAGTGCAAACCACTGTTATTCGGGCTTTAAAACTCGAGTTTGCTCAGGTGACATAACTGTTTTTGCAGAGCGCCGTTTTGCCTGATGTGCCAGTAATCGTTCACCTTTGGCACTATGGGTAACAACGGGTATAAGTTTTTTTGCACCAGCTACCCAAGCAGTCACTTCCTCGAGTGTTGGGTCGCGGCGGGCAAGGTTTTTAGCGGCATTCACCTCGAGTAATTTGCTGTGTAAATTCTCTGGAATACGGTTGCGTAATTCTTTGACAGTATCCACCCCAGCTGCCTCGAGTAAATCTGAGAACTGCGTACCGATTCTTGGTACACGCATTAAATCGGCTCGGTTAACCCAAGCTAAAATGCGTTTCTCAGTGATGCCAAGGTCGGCGGCTAAGTCTTTACGTCCACGCAGATGCGCCGCTTTTTTTAACAACCCAGCCGTGGTTTTTAACCCCAATGCCTCGAGTTTAGCTGCGTATGTTTTACCAATGCCTTCGATGTCAATCAGTTTTGCCATACAGTGGCTCCTAAGTAGATTTTAGATTTTTCAAATAGCGGCAAATCTGTCCTTGCTTGTGGAAATAGCACTACTCGTGTTCATTTCAGCAGTGGATACGCTGTCCTGACTCCTGCTAATCGCAAAATGTTTTAGGTGTTTTTCCTAAAACATTTCGGGGAAGTCCTTAGTTTTTGGCTAAGAACTGCTCGAGCCATGTGGCTACCCCGAATTCTTCAGGCGCGGGAATGGTTTCTTGGGCGACTCCGCTGTGGTGTGCTTCGACTTCTCCGACAGCCACACCATGACCTGCCCACTCGAGCATGGTCAGGTCATTGTTACCATCACCAAAAGCAATGGTGTCTTTTTGGGCAATACCAAGGTGATTTGCAATCAACTCGAGCGCTGCACCTTTATGGGCACCTTCAGGAGCAATTTCAAGATAGTAATCACCCCAAGGGTACAAGGTAAATGTTGGGTATTGCTGACGAATTTCTGGAATGAATTTGTAAACTTCATCCGAGTGCAATGTCAGTTTAGCGGGTTCGGCATTGGGAAAAGTTGCAAAGAACTCATGTACATTTCTGCCTTCGCTGCGAATCCAATCCCAATACGGTTTGCCATCGTTGCGAAGTCCATGCGGATTTTTCACATAAACATCCATTTCATGAGGCACAAAAAACTCGGTCACAAGTGGCGCATACCGTTCAATCATGGCTCGAGTATCAGCGTGGGTTAAGCGCAAATCTCGCATCAGACTGCCATCTGGTGCTGTCACACAACCACCTTGAGCTGTGCCAATCGGAGTCTCGAGTTTAAGTTGGTCTAAGTATGGTTTTGCACTGGCATGAACTCGACCTGTGATGACTGTAACAAGATGTCCTGCCTCTCGAGCTGCTTGAATGGCAGCGATGATCGGTTCGGTCAGTTCATATTTGTGGTTGACAATAGTGCCGTCTAAATCAAAAGCAAGTAACTTCATTGCGTATAGGGTATCACGACCTCGAGAGGCATCTGTCAGTTGGGATGCTCGGCTCGAGATGGAAAAAGCAAAATGTAAAAATAAATTTCAAAGATCGAGTCGCTCGAGACGTATTATACGCTACCCTTTGCTAAAAACGGTGCAGAGAGTTGTTTTGCTTCAAAAACCGTAAATTTTATCGCTAAAACAAGTCGCATCTTTATCCTTTTTGCTTTTGTCAGCATTCTACCTTCGTCCTTCCTCTGCTTTTCTGGTAGCATCCTCGCATGACTTTGGCGTTATCTAAACAAGTGCAATCAGGTGCGGTTCAAGCGGTGGATGTGGCAAAAGCAAGTCTCGAGGCTGTGCGTTCCGAGACATTGAATGCGTTTATTTCGGTGAATGATGCAGTGCTTGAAGCAGCAGCCTTGGTCGATGCTCGAGTGGCTGCTGGTGAGGTTTTACCATTGGCGGGTTATCCATTGGCAGTGAAGGATAATATTGTTTTGCGTGGTTTAGGTGCAACGGCTGGCTCGAGGATTTTAGAGAAATTTGTTTCGCCGTATACCAGTTCGGCACTGCAAAAATTGATCAATGCAGGTGCTGTGGTGATTGGTAAAGCCAATTGCGATGAATTCGGCATGGGTTCTAGTGGCGAAAATAGTGCGTATGGTGTCACCAAAAATCCGCGAGATCATGCTCGAGTGCCTGGTGGTAGCAGTTCGGGTTCGGCTGCGGCTGTGGCAGAAGGTTTAGTGTCTGGGGCATTGGGTACGGATACGGGTGGCAGTATTCGTTTGCCAGCGGCGTTTTGTGGGTGCCTGGGCTTAAAACCAACGTACGGGCGAGTCTCGAGGTACGGTGTGATTGCTTATGCCAGTAGCCTTGACCAAGTTGGACCGTTAGCACGAAATACTGCCGATTTGACAGCCCTACTCGAGGTGATGTCTGGGTATGATCCAATGGATGCCACCTCTTTACAAACCCAAACCAATTTCTCGAGTGCTCAGGATATTAAAGGTTGGAAAATTGGTCTGGTCAAAGAAGGCATGGGTAGTGGCAACAGCGCTGGTGTGGTTGGAGCGATGCAGGCAACCCAAGAAGCCCTCGAGAAACTTGGGGCAACGGTGGTTGAAATCAGTCTGCCCAGCCTCGAGAATGCTTTAGCTGCTTATTACTTAATTGCTTGTCCAGAAGCCAGCAGCAACCTTGCGCGTTACGATGGCATGGTTTACTCGCACCGCGCCGAAGGTGCAGATTTACTCGAGGTAATGGCAAAATCTCGAGGGGAGGGTTTTGGTGCAGAAGTTAAACGCCGCATCTTAATGGGAACCTATGCGTTATCCAGTGGTTATTACGATGCGTTTTACAGTAAAGCTTTACGTGCTCGAGCCATGATAGCTGCTGATTTTGCTCGAGTTTTTGCCGAGGTAGATGCGCTACTGATGCCAACAGCCCCAAGTCCAGCATTTCTTTTGGGCGCGAAAGCCGACCCATTAGAAATGTACTTAACTGATGTGGATACCGTAGCTGTTAATTTAGCTGGTTTACCTGCCATCAGTATTCCTTTTGGCTTCGAGCAAAACGGACAATTTAGTACCAGTGCGGGCTTACCAATTGGTGTGCAATTTATTGCCCCAACCCTCGAGGATGCTCGGTTGCTGACGATTTCGGCACAACTTGAGCAATTTACAGTTGGAGCATTCCTGAAACCAGTACAAGATTGGGTTTCGCGGTTCTTATGAGCGCTGAGCGTGTTATTTACGCTGCTGATGTTGTTTATAACGGTGTTGGCTTACCACTCGAGAATGCTGGTGTGCTGGTCTCAAGTACAAATACTATTGTGGCATTTGGTAAACTTGCAGCCTTACAAATTCAGTTCCCCGAAGTAAAAACACAGCGCCTAGGGCAAGCTATTTTGCCACGCCCGGTCAATGCACATACGCATCTGGATTTATCCCAAGTTCCATTTAAGGCTTTGCCGTATCCGCGTTGGATCCCTGAACATATTATATCCAACCAAGCTTTACGCGGACTCGAGGGCGCGAAGATTGGTTTAGAGGTTTTGCGTCAAAGTGGCATTGGTACTTTTGGTGACATTGTTTATTCAGAAGAAGTCATGAAGTTTGTGTTATCCGAATCCGAATTGGCTGGCGTGGCATATTGGGAAGTGCTCAATCCAATGCCAGACCAAGCCACAGACATCATGACCCAAACCATCGAACGTATCAAAGGCTGGCGTAAACTCGAGAACAACATCAAAATTGGTTTATCACCCCATGCCCCTTTCACTGTCTCGAGTCTGCTCCTTAAACAATTATCTGGTTTTGCCAAACTCGAGGGTCTACCAATGCAAATCCATGTTGCTGAACACCCGTCTGAACTCGAGTTGTTTCGCACAGGCACAGGCACACTTGCCAAGTCAGTACAAAAAAGTGGTTTCCCAGCCTTCGAGACTTCATGGGGGCGTAAACCCGACCCAGATTTAACCCCAGTTAAATACCTTGCCGAACTGGGTGTGCTTGAGGCAAAACCGACCCTAATTCACATGGTTAACGTCACTGAAGAAGATGTCAAAATCATTGCCCAATATGGTTGCAGTGTGGTTTCTTGTCCACGCAGCAACTTTAACCTCGAATGTGGCAATATCCCTTGGAAACTCTATGCTAAATATGGTGTTGAACTGGCACTAGGCACAGACTCGAGTGCCAGTGGCGAAACCTTAAATATCCGAGAAGAAGCCAATGCTGCCCTCAAATACCTCGAGATAGACTTAAAACACGTGGTTCGTTGGGCAGTCAAAGGTGGTTATCGCGCCCTTGGCATCAAAGCTCCAATTATCCAACGCGGCGATGATTTCTCGAGCTTAATCGTTTGGGAGTGAAGAACCAAAAAAGGACAAAAGATTTACCTTTTGCCCTTCCTCCTTAAACCTTCCTCTGCTTTTACGGTGCTTTCCACTCGAGTTTAACGTTATAGGCTTCGCGTAACAGTGTGGCAAAAGATATTTTTTCGCCTTTGATCTCGAGGTGGCAATCTTTACCATCTTTGCTGACAACAACTTTAAAACTACGGGTTTCTTCGTTCGGTACACCTATCCAGAGGTGAACTGTTTCATTGGCAGGCAAGCGAGCATTTTCGGCGGTCAGAATAAGTGTGTTTCTACGAATGATACCTGTAGCGTAATTGCTGGTTAAATCCTGACTAATCATTTTGACAACAGTGTTGTCTGGTAGTACTGGAATACCTGTTAATGGTGTTAGTGGGGCTGCGAGCGCCCACCCAAAAATGAAAAGTAAAAATACGAACCGCTTCATGTCTATAATCTATCAATTTTTTTTCAAAGCAACGGTGGGAATTACCCTAATGCTTCTTAATGATTGGGCTACAATTTTACCGACGATTCGTTACTCGTGGCGATCTAACCGAGTCCAGCCATACCAAAGTGGCAAGATCGTACCAAGTACACCCAGTACCAGCATTGTGCCAAGAATAATCATGCCTTCGCTGGTAGCAAAATACTCGAGTCCTTGGGCGTAACGTGCGTCAGTTAAGCTGATATAGGTTGGTCGAGCTGCCAGTACTGTCAGAATGCCACTAAAAATAATCGATGCGCTCATGTAAATAAAACCACCGGCGCTGACTGCGACTTCGGCAGGGTTATCGAATTTAAAACGCGGCACAGCTGCACCAATACCAACACCTAACCCAGTCATGACAAAAGCACTCGAGATAGCAACTATCACGCTCATGGTGGTAATCACAGGAGTGAGATTCAAACTGGTTGCTGCAAACCAACCCAAGCAAAATGCAAGGATTAAAGTGGCAGGCAGTGCCCCCCAGAATTTAGCAATCACAATATTTTTTGTAGATAACGGCGAGGTACGAAGTAACCAATACCCATATCCTTCAAAGGAAATACTTGGGAATGCCATACGAACACCAACACCAGCAATCACAAAACCTTGAAAGGCAATGGTCAGAAAACCAAGCGCATTGCGGTACAGTTTGGCTTGTTCGGCATTCACCGAATCCAGTCCTGGCACAGCCCGTACCGAAACCACATAAACCCCACCAAGGGCAACCAGAATCAGCAATTGCGACCACTGCGTGGCATCGCGGAATAACAATCGAACATCTTTGGTAATCAAATGCCCAGCCGCACCAAAATGTGCCATTAAATTTTCAAACCAACTGGCTCGGCGTTTGGTTGGGTCTAAACGCACTTGAGAACTCTCTAAACCACGCACCCAACCCTCGAGATACGCTTTGGTAGCCAGAAAATGAGCCATTAGCATTAACACAACCGCTAAGCCTGTTAAGAGAATAATCCCATTGGTAAAATCACCTCGAGCACTGCTCCAAATAAAATCACTCGCCCAGCTCGAGGGCAGTAACGGATTGCTCGGATTGCCAAATTGTTCAACCAGTTTGTCTATGGAATTCCCTTCGCCATTGGAAGCATTGAGTTGTTTGAGCAATTCCTCAGGTTTAGCTGCTCGAATCAGGTAAACCAGACCTGCTGATAAAATAATGCCAACACCTGTGGCAACTTCACGCACCCGCCCAGCAGGGGAGAGACGCATTAAAGCAATGGCAATGGTTGCACCTAACCCAACAGGTAAAACAAAGGTGATAAAGGCTGCCAGAATCGCTAATGGGAAATACCACCAAGCTGCTTGAAAATGCACCCCTAAGCCAATCAGTGGCGCAACCAGTAACAAACTTGGTACACCTGCTGCTGAAAGGTATGTATCAAAAAGTTTTAAAGCAAACACTCGAGCACTGGGAATGGGTTGCGCCAGTAAAAAATTGAGATCTTCGGAAGTGTAAAGGGTTGTAATTGCCGTGGTTACAGCACTAAAAGTGACACCAGCTCCCAGCACCAACAAACCATTCTCGAGCACCCGCGAAGCAATCGAAGTGCCAACAATACTGCACTTTCGGGTGAAGTCTAAAAATCCCCGACCAGTATCACAAACATACTCGAGAGCACGCAAAGTACCAACATATTCGCCCCAAGCAACCAGCAGCACAAAGATCAGCACAACCACATAATTCCAGCGATTACCACGCAGAATTGTATTTTTTAAGGACAACCATTTTGCCGTAAATAACGAACTCGAGTAATGCCGAGTTGGTTGAGTTTGACTCGAAACTAAACTCATGCGGCTGCCTTGGCACGTTCACGCTCGAGGGCTTCTTCTTCGACCAGCTTAAAGAAAATTCGCTCGAGGGTGTTGCCTTCAACACCGCTACGTTCTTCGTTGGTACGGTTTTGTAATTGCTCGAGGGTGCCTTCTGCCAAAATCACACCTCGGTCGAGCACTGCTATCCGATGAGCTACCGCTTCGGCAACAGGTAAACTATGGGTGGTGAGCAAAACAGTATTGCCTTTAGCCGCGTAATCAGACAGCAATTCTCTAGCTTGCTTGGCTGCTTTTGGATCTAAACCCACCATCGGTTCATCCACAATCAGCACTGGTGGTTCTGGCAGCATGGCGCAAATAATGGTCAGTTTTTGTTTCATGCCATGTGAGTACGTTTCGATTAATTCATTGGCAAAGTTTTCCAAGGCAAAAAACTCGAGCCAACGATCAATCTCGGATTCAATCGATTTTAATTTGTGCAACCCAGCAATAAACCGTAGCAATTCTCGAGCCGTTAACTTGCCATATAAATAAGGTCGGTCTGGAATATAGCCAAATGCCGCTTTAGCTTTGACAGGGTCTTTCCAAACATCGAACCCTGCCACTCGAACAGTGCCACTCGAGGGACGAGTCAAACCCGTAATTGCCCGAATTGTGGTGGTTTTACCAGCCCCATTAGGTCCAAGCAACCCAAAAACTTGTCCTGTTGGTACGGAGAAGCTGACATTTTGTACCGCAGCCACCTTACCAAATCGTTTTTCAAAATTGACAACTTCAATCATCAAACCAGTCTAGTGGTTTCCTGTCACAAAACTCGTGCAAAAGTAACAATTAGCTTTGAGCTTTTGGGCTTCGCCGCTACGGTCAACCTTCTTCTTCTCCCGTCCTATCTGTTACACTCATTACGAATGCAGCGTAATCTCCGTCTTACCCTCGAGCCTTGGAGTCCAGAATACGACACCAGTCTCCATGCCGACCCTAGCGAAACCAATTCGCTTGAGGATGTCGAACTCGAGGTCGAATACAGTGTTTGGGGTAAAGTTCACCCAGCCGATTACCGAGTGGATTTTAGTCAGATTTACTTTATAGATGGGCGACGTAGGCTCGAGGGACGGGTTTGGAACACCCTTGATGGTGGTGTGATTGCTCCTGGTTTGCTCGGTACATATGCGGTTGGCGCTGTCACCACCAAGCACGATACCCTCACGCCTGCCAAAGTGGTAGACCGAGTGCTCGAGCGAGTGCTGATTTTATCGGGTGGAATTGGCGAGGATTTGATTATCGAAAAACGTGGTCATGAGTACGGCGATTTGTACTATAAATTTGAACCACTCAACGATACCCAGAACCTCGAGAATGCCTTGGTGCAACGCCTACAATTTTTGATGCGAGATGCCGAAGATAAACTGGCAGCAGGTTTGCCGCTCGAGCAAGCTTTACTGATACTTGATGGACCCTTACAACGCCGAGCACCAGATCGCAGTTTGGGATACGTCAAATCGATTCACACCATGTACGTTGCAGGCAAAGAACTCGAGGTTTTACGCCAACTCGAACGTGGTGAACGCACGCCAATTTTTCGTATTGGCAGCCGAATACTGCCAAGGTACAGTTGGTATGTGCGTCTCGAGAACACTCCAGAGTACATCCAACCATTTGCAGGACTGGTGCGCCTCGAAGTCCGCGACAGCATGGGTTTGGAATGGGCTAAAACCATTGCCGATTGGAGTTGCCGAGTGCTACCACGGTATAGCGCCAAAGCCTTCCGTGACCCTCGAGCACCACAACAACTGATGCCAATAGCCTTCCTCGAGTCTGACCTTGGCAGAAGAATGGGTGATATGAGCATTATTCGCCGTAGAATTCAAGCGTTCCTTAAAAGCCAAAACACTCGAGAACCAGAAACCTTAGCACCTCGAGAAAATATCAATTAAACCGTAGCGGCGAGGTATGCCTTGCCCAACGATTCAGCGAATGGAGAACCATGAACCCCTTACAACCAGTTGGCATGATACTAGGCACAAAAGATAGCGCTCCACTCGAGTTTTGGGTAGGGGTTAACGAAGGGCAGATGTTGCAACTCGATGATCTGGTAGTGGTTAAAACCCGTAAACCGCTCGAGGGGACAAATGAATTTATTTCGTTTTATGGTGTCGTAGATAGTGTGCGTAAACTTCATGAAGGTGTGCAATTTGACTCAGATACCAGACTTGCGCTCGAGGGAACAATTCCAGTCAATGTTTCCTATGCCGCGCATGTGATCGTCACCCGAGTTGACCCTGAAGAATTTGTGCCCCCTCACCCAGGCGACGAAGTTTGGCACGCAATTGGTAAAGAACTCGAGATGGCGTTGTATCAAGACCGAATGGAATCGGTGATGCCAGCAGGTGTACTTCGCAATGGGCAACCTGCTTACCTCAATTTTGCTTTTCTAAACGGCGAGAACGGCGCACATGTCAATATCTCAGGTGTTTCTGGCGTAGCAACCAAAACCAGTTATGCCCTATTTTTGCTATATAGCATTTTTAATTCTGATGCGCTGGGTTTAGAAAAATCTAATTCTCGAGCGGTAATTTTTAATGTCAAAGGTGAAGATTTACTGTTTTTAGATCAGGAAAACTCAAAATTTAAAGACCGAGAAGCAAAGCAAAGCGCGGCTCGAGGTTTACCACATGATCGTTATACCGCCTGTGGTTTACCCGCAACTCCATTTCAAGATGTGCAATTTCTTGCGCCGAATATTGGTACAGAAGGTGTGATTACCCACGGTTCATCACAACGCGGACAAGGAATTGTGCCTTACCTCTGGACAATCAAACAATTTGCCCTCGAGCGATTACTGCCATATTGTTTTGCAGACCGTGATGCCAGCCTCAACCTAGGATTTTTAATCGGACAAATCGAAGAGCGATTATTCAAACTGGCAGCCCAACAAGACTCAAGTACCCCGCATATTCTGGTAGATGATTGGTCAAGGGAAGACATCGCCGAAATAGACGAGAACATCGAATTTAACAGCCTTGGTAAAGCCAAACTGACCAGTTTTACACAACTAATTGCGTACCTCGAGTACAAGCTCATCGAACAAAACGATGGCGAGGGCGACCCGCGCTGGTCGGGCAAACAACCCAGTGGAACGCGTCAAGCTTTTGTCCGCCGTTTACGTGGTGTGGTCAAGCACCTCAATCCGTTGATACGTGGTGATCTCGAGGCATCTCGAGCCGCAGGGTATCGCCCAGACCCAATGCGAAATCAGTTATCGGTGGTGGATATTCACGGTTTGCACAGCCATGCTCAAATGTTTGTGGTTGGTGTAATTCTCAAGCAACTATTTGAAGACAAAGAACGCAAAGGGCGAACACCCTATGTTTTTGTGGTGCTGGATGAGTTAAACAAATACGCGCCTCGAGATGGTGAAAGCCCAATTAAAGATGTGTTGCTCGATATTGCCGAACGTGGACGCAGCCTTGGCATAATTCTGATAGGCGCACAGCAAACAGCCTCTGAAGTCGAACGACGCATTGTTTCAAATGCCAGTATTCGCGTGGTGGGGCGCTTAGACCCCGCCGAAGCCGAACGCCCAGAGTATCGGTTTTTACCCGGCGCTTTTAGAATGCGTTCAGGAATTTTGCAACCCGGTACAATGATTGTTTCTCAACCAGAAGTGCCAAGCCCTGTGATGGTGACATTCCCATTTCCCGCATGGGCAACCCGCCGCGATGAGGTGAAAGACATGCCAACCACTCGAGAAGAAGCCGAGAAAAAAGCAGCAGATTGGTTATCGTAACTCGAGAATCGTGTAGACTTATTGCATGAACGCTATTACTACCCAAGAAGCTGGCAAAGACCTCGAAGCCTTGGTGCATTCCGTAATTCAGAGTATTGAGCCAACTATTATAATTGCCCAAGATGGTTCTAAAGTGGTTGTGATGCCTATTGAGGAGTACAATTCGCTCAGTGAAACGGATTATTTGTTTTCTAACACAAAAACAACTGCTAAACTCCGCCGAGCGCTTGAGCAAGTGCAAAATAACCAAGTTGTGAGCAAAACCCTAGCCGAACTTGACTTATGAACTTTGTCGTTACTGATGGCTTGGGTAGCACGTCATGGACTTTCCAGCAACGCAAAAAGAGATTGAGAAAGCCACATCCGATTGGCTCAATTCGAGTAACATTCCTTGTTAAACAAGTCCTTTTCATAGTGTAAATTGAATCGTTTGCTAATTTTCACTTCATTCCAGCTGTCTATTTTTTCATTTACACCTGAATACTCAGCTGCACCCATTTGCTCAGTCATACAGACTCGTAATTCTCGAGATGAAAGCCAGCGAAAGGTAGCAAGTTGAGAATTTGTGGCATCCACATAAATTTTTGTCTTAGCCATTTCTTTACCCTCTAAAAAACGAGCCAATTCAATCGTATAAATGTAATCTCCAAAGGCACAATAAGTGGCTAATTCTCGAGCAGTAAATCTGATTCTAACTTGGCTAGAATCAGGAGAGTAAGCCTCTTTTTCGATATTTGTTCTACAAGATGGCTGTGATGCAAACAAAAAGATCGGAACTAAAGCAAACAAAACAAAAAACATTACAAATGTTAAAAACCCGCCAACTAAAAAATTTCTGAAACTCTTCCAAGAAATAATCAGAACCGCAAAAGTTGATTTGCTATGTTTTATCATTGTAGTAATGGAATACGAGGCAAGACACAGAATCGTTCCAAGAAGCGTAGTTTGGGCGGGTAAGGCGAGTGTCGTGTAGCTTTGCCCATCTTTTCAGTATCCACCAAGAACATGAAATCGCCTTAGCATTCTGCCTAATCTATTGCTTGTGCTGTCTTTCAAACCACTTTCGAGCTTTGCTACATCAAGATTGTAAATCCAGCTTGCACAAAATGCTTATCCGAAGTCAGCACTTCTTGAATGCTATCGCTTTCCATAATCACCATGCTCATGCAATCGGTTAGGCTGTAACCTTTGTCTTGTCTGTCTTCAAATCTCTCTAATCCAAGGTAAAACCAGTATTTCCCATGATAAATAAAGTTAACATCCTTGCGGTTCATCACAGCTTTGACAAGGGTCAGTGCTTCACGTCGCAAATAGTCGCCACGTTCAGAGTAGTAATTGAGAACTTCGGTCAGAACAGCATCGGTTGTGACCAATTGCGCTCCTCGTACACTTTCAAGGGCGTCTCGGGCTTTTTGATGGTTTTGGTCTCGAGGGTTAATCAAAGAAACTAGAAAGGCAGCATCTATAAATACTGTCCTCATTATTGCTTAGGCGCTCCATAGAGATAGTGGTCTAAGTTCTCTCCACCATCTTGTGGAAGTTTCTCGAGTTCAGCAGCAGGGGCTTCTCTGGCAATACGGTCTGCCATTTCGAGCAGGAAATCAACAGTGCTTTGCTGGTTCTCTTGGGTTTTGGGTGAAGTTGGAATCATGCCAACATTGTAGCGCTTCGTAAGAAAATCACAAGTAGTACAAAACAGGTTTGCTCGAATACTTCAGTGTTTTGCTACTTGTATTTTCTCGAGCGTGCCATTGTCCTTCGCGTTCGTCCTCACTTGGTTGTTGCATCTTGCCCATCGGCGAAGCTTTTTGCGCGTTGCCGCGCTTTTTGCAGCACCAACCAGAACATACTTAAAATAATGCCTGCTACTAAAAATAATCCTGGGTATTCCACCACGGCTTTCCAAGCGGCTGGCTCGAGTTGAAAAAAAGCTGTTAAGGCTAATGCCCAGCCCGATACAGCAGCAATGACCAATGGTGGGACTCGAGGTAAATTTATTTTGGGTAGTGCGTTTGGCTCGAGGGTGGTGAATAAAAAGCCGATGAATAAGATGGTGACGCCGATCATGCGTCCGATGGCTTCGAGGTAGTCTATGCCGAAGCGGTTGAGGCTCGAGACTCCTGCAAGAATAAACCCTGCAATGGCTATTAGCAGTGTGCCGATGGCGCGTGGGCGTTGGCTGCGCCAAAGGGCAAGGCTTGAGTAAACTGCGCCGCCGACCAGCCAGAAAGTGCCGTATAAGTTAAAAGGTATTGTCCAGAATCGGGGGGTGGCAAAGCCAAGTTCTTGAATGTCTGGGAAGGCTGTGCCTTTAGCGGAAAAGGCTGTCTCGAGTAGTTTAAGGTTGATGGGTGCGTTAAGAACGATAATGGCACTGATTATCATAGCTACTGTGATAACTTCGAGTAAGCGTTGTGTCCAGACTTGTTTGTTCAGTAGCATCAATGTGCCATGCCCAAGTAGGGTTACGCCGTGCATTGCGCCAAAAAAGTACCAGATACGGTAGCCGTTGTCGTTCCAACTGCCTTGTGCTCGAGCGATGGTTTCGGCACTGACAGCAATGGCAAAACTGGCGATGCCGAGTGTCCAGAGGAGTTGATGGGTTTTGTTGCGTTCACGGTATTGCTGGTAGGTCAATAGTACAAAGAGCCAACTGATGGCACTGGCTAGGCTCGAGAAGATCAGTTCCACAAATTGTATTGTGCTGGTTTTTGAACAGGGAAATGTCCTTATTTTGTATAATCTTTGATGAAAGTTTTGTTGTTGGAAGCATTCCCATAACAACACATTTTTTGTCATAGCGCAGCCTAGCGCCCAAAGAATTTGTAACCAAGATGACAAGAAAATGAAATTTAGCTTGTCCAGAACGTAGGGGAAACGTTTCCAAATTGTAGTCTAAGCCATTGCTAGTAGTGGTATCAAAGCATTATCATTTTAGGCATGGAGATTCCACTTTTTCCGGTTGGAGAAATCGTGTTGTTGCCGGGCATGGCACTCCCTTTGCATGTCTTTGAATCACGTTATCGTGAACTGCTAGGGCGTGTTCGTCAAACCCGAGAACCATTCGGTATTCCCTGTGTCTTACCCGCCAATACACCCGCTGGTTTTGGAGGCGCAAGCCGCGAACCAGAAGCCAGAATCGCTCGAGTTGCGACCTTAGCCCATTTGGTTGATGTCAGTTACAACCCCGATGGCACAGCTGATATTGTTGTGGTTGGTGGCGAACGGGTTAAAATTCTGGATATCAATAACGAAAAATACCCTTACTCTTGTGCTCAAGCTCAATTAGACCCACTCGAGCCAAGCAATCCGCAATGGACAAAAGCAATTGCTCGAGATGTGCTGGAAAAATTCTTAACCAGAATGCAAACCAAATTTGGTGATGTTTCCAACGAAGTGCCTGAAGATATGCTCTTAAAAGCTTCGTTTGTAGCTGCTAACTTACGTTTGTCGGGAATGGATGCTCAGCGTGTGCTCGAGGCTAAGAATTTATTTGAACGTTTTGAAATTTTATCTGAATTTGTTGGTGTGCCAAAGAAATTACTGAACTAAGGATTGACAGAAACGGAGGAAAGCTTTAGTGGCTTTCCTCCGTTTTTGTTTTGGCTTTCTCAAGTAAGCTTTTGATATGACTTTGACCGACGATCAACGCGCCATTCTCGAGATGGTAAAAGATTTTTGCAAATCTGAAATTGTGCCATTGGCAGCTGAATATGATCGTAGTGGGCAATATCCGTGGAAACAATTAACAAAACTTGCCGAGATAGGTTTACTTGGGGCAAGTGTGCCAGAAACATATGGTGGCGCTGGTATAGATGCCGTTACCTATGCCATGTGCTTAGAGGAAATTTGTAAAGCCGATGCTAGTGTTGGTGTGATTGTTAGTGTTACCAATGGTTTACCGCAACAAATGCTGTTAAATCATGGTTCGGAAACGCAGAAAAAACGTTGGCTTGAGCCTTTAGCCCAAGGCAAACACATTGGTGCTTTTTGTTTAACCGAAGCCAGTAGTGGTTCAGATGCCGCTAGTTTGCGAAGTATTGCTACTAAGGATGGTAACGATTGGATTCTTAATGGACAAAAAGTGTGGATCACTTCTGGAGGACAAGCCCACACCTACCTTGTGATGGCACGTACCAGTGCCGAACGAGGCTCGAGAGGCATTACTTGTTTTGTCCTCGAGAAAGGTATGAGTGGTTTAACCTTTGGTAAACCCGAAGAAAAAATGGGTTTACATGCCGCTCATACCACCACAGTCAGTATGGATGATGTTCGTATCTCCGACGAGCACCGTATTGGTGCCGAAGGACAAGGGTTAATTATTGCCCTCTCGAGTTTAGATGGTGGACGAATCGGTATTGCTATGCAAGCCATCGGCATTGCCCAAGCAGCCTTTGAAGCAGCCAGAGATTACGCTTTTGCCCGTGAACAATTTGGCTCGAGATTATCTGAATTTGAAGGCATTAGTTTTAAAATTGCTGATATGGCAACTCGAATTCATGCTAGTCGGTTACTGGCATTAGATGCTGCTAGTCGCAAAGAAGCAGGTTTAAGTTACAGCAAAGAAGCTAGTATGGCAAAATTATTTGCGTCCGAAACTGCGAATTTTGTGGCAAAAGAAGCCATCCAGATTTTTGGTGGCAACGGATACAGCCGCGAATACCCAGTTGAACGCCATTACCGCGATGCCAAAATTACGGAAATTTACGAAGGCACCTCAGAAATTCAGCGTTTGGTCATCTCGAGACAAGTCTTTAAGGACTCAAGGCAGTAATGAGCCATACGTCTTTGTTGGAGGATTTGAAGGGGTATGCCTCGCCAAATTGACCAATGACAATTTTTTAATTTGAATTTGACAGGCAAGACTTATTAGGCAAATTCAAACGATTCTTTGATGATCGGTTTACTCAGCACCACACTGGTGCGAGTTGCACCAAACATTCCAAGTCTTTCTATCCAGCTTTGCAATTCGGCAATGTCTTGCATAATCACTCGAGCCACAAAACTCGAATCGCCTGTGACAAAGTAACACTCTCGGATTTGTTGTTGTTGTTTGGCAAACTCAAGGACTTTTGGGTACGAAGTTGGGTTGGTTTTGACTTCGATTAATGCCATGACATTAAATCCGAGTTTCTCGAGATCGAGTTTGACACTAAAACCTTGAATAATGCCAGCATCCTCGAGTTTGCGAATGCGTTCGATGATGGTTGGTGTGCTCAGTCCGATGCGTCGGGCAAGTTCGTTATAACTAATACGTCCTTCGGTTTGCAGGATCTCGAGAATTTGGCTGTTGTACTGATCTAAAAGTTCATGAACCATAAAACCTATTTTAGCAAACAATCATTAAATTTTTTTGGCTTAACACTTTATAAATCTTCTTCTCGAGGAGATACTTCTTTACTATCATAAGATTATCAAAAAGATCATGGCTGACAAAACAGCGCAAAGGAGTTTTTATGTTGATTGGTGTTCCTAAAGAAGTCAAAGTCAAAGAAAATCGTGTTTCCATGACCGCCGCTGGTGTCACTGCACTGGTCAAACGAGGGCATCAGGTGATGGTGCAAGCTGGCGCTGGTGTTGGTAGTGGTATTACCGATCTCGAGTACGAAAAAGCTGGTGCTAAACTGGTCTCGAGTGCATCGGAGGCTTGGTCAGCGCAGATGGTGGTTAAGGTCAAAGAACCGATTGAAGCTGAGTATGGTTTTTTGCGTGAAGATTTAACCTTGTTTACTTATTTGCATTTGGCTGCCGAGAAGCACCTGACCGATGCTTTGCTCAAAGCTGGCACAACTGCAATTGCCTACGAAACCGTGCAAGTCGAAGATGGCAGTTTACCGCTTTTAACACCAATGTCTGAGGTTGCAGGTCGGCTTGCGCCACAAGTTGGAGCTGCTTGTCTGCTCAAGCCTAATGGCGGTCGTGGTGTGCTGCTGGGTGGAGTTCCTGGGGTGATTCCAGGTCGAGTGGTGATTATTGGTGGTGGCGTGGTTGGTACAAACTCGGCAAAAATTGCTGTAGGTATGGGCGCTCGAGTGATTATCATGGATGTTTCACATCGTCGTTTAGCGTACTTAGATGATATCTTTGGTGGTCGTATTCAGACGATGGCTTCAAATGAATCCAATATCCGAGATGTCATACGGGCTGCCGATTTAGTGATTGGCGGAGTTCTAATTCCGGGTGCAAAAGCGCCACACTTAATTACTAAAGATATGCTTTCGACCATGCCAGAAGGCAGTGTGATTGTGGATGTAGCCGTAGACCAAGGTGGTTGTGTCGAAACAATTCATGCAACAACTCACGACGACCCCACGTATGTGGTGGATGGTGTGGTGCATTATGGTGTGGCGAACATGCCAGGTAGTGTGCCACGAACCAGCACTTTTGCTTTAACCAATCAAACCATTGGGTATGCCTTAAAACTGGCAGACAAAGGTCTCGAGGCATTAAAAGCCGACCCTGCTTTAATGAAAGGTTTGAATACCCGTAATGGCAAACTGACGTACAAAGCAGTTGGTGAGGCTTTTGGTATTGCAAGTGTTAGCCCAGAAAGCACTTTGTAAATAAAAGAGGCAAGGCTCGCATCTGGGAGGGGGCGCGAGCCTTGCTTAAAAATAATGTACTCGCGTTTCATGATTTTCGTGTGAACGCTGGCTAAATGTAATCATTATCAGTGCTGAGCATAACTCGTGCAGCGGGTAGTAAAGCGATTTCTTGAAAACAATCATTCTCGAGAATGGTTTTGACATATTCTTCCAGTGTTGAATAGTTACTCAGGTATTCCCAAGTGCCATCTATTTGTAGTAAATATTGTTCGGTAAATAACGCTGCTGCATAAAACCACTCGAGTATGATGCCTTCTTCACGGCTTTCATTATCGGATATCATGCGTTGAATGGATACTTTAAAACCAGTTATTTGACTTGGTTTGATTTGTTGAAAGAATCCAAGAAAACCACCTGTTTTTTCTTCTGGAATGATTTCAACATCGATATTAAAAATCAGTTCATCTTCTGTGACCCAAGTAAATTTATGGTCACGGTAATACTCGAGCATGGCTTTGAATCCTTGCCCAATTGTAGATTGCTCGAGTGGCACAGGTAAATAAGATAAATATGTTTGGCGCATTTCAAGTTCAAAAGCGTTCATACTCGTATTATATGAATTCCTGTTGGATTATTTGGAATTTGTCAAATGAATGATGGGTACACCGTGGTTTTCTGTAAAGATGGCTTGTTAGTGCTGTTTATAATTGATGATTAACTAACTCAGTCCATTTATTTCACCATAACCCATTGTTATGTTCAAGAATCGATGAATTTTGCTTGACTGCTTTTTAAAAGAGCTAAACGCACAAACACATCATTAGAAAAAATAGCTTTCACAAATGCTTCAAGCGATTCATGGTCAGCACTGTCTTCATGAATTCCATCTAAAGTGGAAAAACCAAGATTCAGAAATTCAGCGGCTGGATAACCAAGTTGCAAACGAATCGTTACTGATTGTGCTTGATTTTGGATTTCTGAATCTTCAAAGCACAAGTCTGCAGTGACTAACACGAAAATAAGCGATGCACTTTTTGGAACTTCAAGGATTTCTAGTGCAAACAGCACTTCGTTGATGTCTCGACCAAATAGTTGATTACGATTGTACTCGAGTAGTGCTTTGAAAACTTGACCAAGGGTGATTTGATTTAAACCCGCAGGTAAATACTGAAAATAAGTGGTTTCGTTGGTGTTCTTTTGAGAACTTTAACCTACTTTACTTCATGGATTTCATAGCAGTGTTACTCGAGAGATTGATCGTTTAATTCAATTGAAAATTGGGTTGGTTGTAATAGTGCCAGTTGTTGAAAGGCAGGATGTTGAAAAACTTGCTCGAGAAAAGCTTCAATGTTGGGGTAATCGTGGCTGTTGATATTTGGTTGAGAATGTATTCTGTTTTGCTCAGCATCTAATTTTGCGAGTTCTGTGTTTGAGAAATGACCTTCGGTGGTAAACCAAAAATGAAGGTTTAGCCATTCGTTATGAAATTCGGTGGATTCGAGTGTGTCAGAGTCAAAGATATCCTCGAGTACTTCGATTGAACGTTCGTCTAACACACGTTCCAAGGTGATGCCCATAACTTTTTTGGTTAATTGTTTTTGTAAACCTAAAAAACCAAGCAGAGGAATAAACCCTTCTTGGGGGTATGTAACGGTTGAAGTCCAAACACTGAATAACAACACATCAGTCGCAGCCCAATCAAAAGTTTCTTTGTGTTGATATTGCACTAGGGCTTTGAGAGCTTCACCAATTGTGATTTTCTCAGGTGCAACATTTAAAAACCGTTTAAATTTTTTCTCAGATAAGGACAGATTCATGGGTTCCATAAGAGTGGTACTCGAGATTCAAAAGCTTCGGCGTATTGCACACCAGCAAATGTTCCCCAGTACATTAAACGGGCTTTGCGTCGCTCGAGAATTTCTGGACTGACAGTTTCTGAGACTTTTTCACCACTAAATTGGCTGTGATGCGCCATGATAGCGGCTTGCCATTGCTCGAGCACTTCGGATACATCCACGAGCACATTGGCGTTGATTGGAGCATTGCCTTGATAATAAAGCACCCGTGTAACTTTATGTGGTGCGCCCTCGAGTTTGGCTTTGCGAAGACTCGCAAAATGCAGTGCCGAGGTGCATAACTCGGCTGCGCCTGTATGGTCTGGGTGACGATCTGTTTGGTGTGGTAGCAAAATGGTTTCTGGACGCGTATCACGGATGGCTTGGGCGACTTTTAAGCGGTACTCGAGTGAATCTTGTAATGTGCCATCAGGTAATTGCAAGTTGCCTCGGTAGGTTAATCCTATAATTTTTGCAGCAGTCATGGCT
Organism: Deinococcales bacterium; assembly: GCA_013298595.1. GTDB lineage: Bacteria > Deinococcota > Deinococci > Deinococcales > JAAFIG01 > JAAFIG01. The sequence goes on from JAAFIG010000024.1 coordinate 54,302, forward strand.
TCAGCGTCTCGAGTTTCCGGTGTGCCTAGGGTGCCCATTTCACCTCGAGTTAATTCCAGAACCCCAACGTGCTGACCAGTTTTAGCTGCTTTAATCAGTGTGCCGCCACAACCAATTTCGGCATCATCTGGATGGGGGGCTATGGCAAGAATATGCAGTGGCTCGAGTGAACCATAGATAAGGTGCGACATTATTCGGCTTTCGGTTCAGGTTCAGTGACAGGTTTAGCCGTATCACTTGGGACAGGTGTTGTGTTTTTTTGATTAAATTGGCGTTCATTACCAGCGGCTAGGCGTTGTAGATTATCGCGGTGACGAAACATAATCAGCGTAAAAATCAGTGCCATCATCAGCACTTCCCACCAAGTGCGTTGCATGGCAATAGCAAGAATAATTGAACAAAAAGAAGTAATCATGCTGCCTGCACTCGAGAACCGAGTAATTGCGACAACAGCGATAAAAATGGGTAGTAAGGCTAAGCCAAGCCCGATGTCTGAAAAGGCAATTACGCCGTAACTGGTGGCAACGCCTTTGCCACCTTTGAATGCCAAGAAAATACTGTAATTATGTCCAACAATGGCAAAGAAACCAACCAAAGCAATTTCCCAGTCGGGCATTCCTAAAGCTCGAGCAATCAGCATTGGCACGCCGCCTTTAAGAATATCGGCAAGGGCAACCACCACGCCTGCGCTCCAACCAGCGGCACGTAACACATTCGTTGCGCCAGTGTTACCACTGCCAACTTTTTGAATGTCTACTTGGTATGTGCGTGCAACCAGCACGCCAAACGGAATTGCTCCGAAAATATATGCGACCACCGCTACCCACAAGATGTTCAGGTTCACGTTTTCTATCATACGCCTAAGCTGTGAAGGCAGTGTGACTCGAGCCATGTAAGTATCTCTGAA
>JAAFIG010000024.1:55218-71166 GCA_013298595.1 Deinococcales bacterium
ATGTTTGAGGGTTTTTTGCTAATGGGAGTAAGGTAACGTATCTCACGCTGAAATGAGCGCGAGTAGCCCGTGAGGTGCTATTCCACGAGCAAGAACAGAATTGCCGCTTTTTGAAAAACTCTAAAATGTAGCTGTGAGATACTTAGACTGGCTTCATTTTCGGGCATTACGGCATTTATCCGAGCAGTAAACAACTGCATCCCAGTTGTTGCGCCAAGCTTTGCGCCAAGTAAAGGCTAGACCGCAGACGGGACAAATTTTGCTGGGGCGTTCAGATGGTTTTTTACCCTGACCAAAAGATTTTTTATCCATGCAGTACTTCTTTTTCAACAACTCGCCAAAAAGCACTAAAGCGTTTAACTCGCCCAGTAAAACTTGTTAAGTATTCAGGCGAGTAAACAATAATGCCTAAACCAGCTGCCTCGAGCGCATCGAGGGTTTTATCCAGTTCTGGGCTTGGAATCTGGGTGGTATGAACTTCGGTGCAATTGTGCAACTTGGCAAAGGCAATAATTTCTTTTGCTTGGACACCCACGCAAATTCTGCTGTTGGCTCGAGTTGCTAATGCCTCGAGTGCGCCTTCAAAGATAAATTGTAACCTAGGAAAAGCAATTTTTGTGGACTCAAGAAATGGTTGGTCAAAGACAAATATTGCAGGGGCATCGGGGTTAGCCAGTAATGCAGGGTCGGTGTTTGATAGGCTTGCACCGTGTAGCCAAACCATTTTCATGATGACCATCCAAATTGACCACCAAAAAGTTCTTGCTCAAGAACCGCATATGACTTGTTGAATGGACAAACGGCTGTGCAAGTGCCACACCATTGATGACTCGAGAACTGTGCGATGTTATCTTTGTTCATAAAGTATGGTTTATGCGAAAAAGTGCTGGCGACCCATTGCCAAGATAACGCATTGCTGGCAATATCCCCATCGAGTAAGTGCTGCCTAAAAAAAGTAAACCCTGCTCGCCAATCTACTTTCCTAAAATGCACAGTGTAAGCTGCAAACCACAGCCGCTCATGGTTGTGTAAGTACCCCGTTTGGATCAGTTTTGCTACCCACGCATCAACACATGGTAGCCCTGTTTTGCCCTCGAGAATATCGTCTGGTAAGTTTTTTTGCCAATGAGTTACATATTTGGGAGCTTCCAAATTTGCGAAAACTGCTGTACCTTCTTGCTCGAGTACCAAGGCAAAAAATTCGTGCCAAGTCAATTGTTTTAAGAACTCATCGCGTTCACGCCCTTGTGCATGCGTGCGAATATGCGTTGCAACTTCAGTGATACTCAGCATCCCATGACGCAAATACGCCGATAACCTCGAGACAGGCGCATTGGTATGGTTACGTCGCCCATAATTTCGAGCTGTGAATTCCTTGAGTTGTTTGACCGCAGCATTGCGCCCACCCTGTAATACGGGTGCTTGAGCCTCACCTGTGTACAAACCATGCAAGGCACTCTCGAGGTATGTGGTTATTTCAGCTCGACCCGAGAAAACTTGTTTTAATTCCATTCATTTATTATGGTCTTTGCTGTCTGTATAGCGCTTGTCTGTGAGTTACTATTTTTGTGGTGTAAATAGCTTAGCTGTAAAGTTTTGAATGCAATTGTGTTCAATCGCATGCCCTTCCGCTTCAAGTAAAGTCATTTGTGAAGCTTGCCAACGATGGGCTGTGGTTTTGATTTCACCATGATTGGCAACAACTCGGTGCCAAGGTACAGATTCGCGTTCTTGTTCGGATAACATGGCGAGAATATAGGCGACATGGCGTGGCATAACTTCGAGTATTTCGCCAATCAGACTGTAACTCGAGACTTGCCCTAGTGGAATTTGTTGACTTAACGTAAGGACTTCTTTTTTAATGCGTGCGAATGCAGCTGATTTTGCCATAATAGCTATCCTCGAGTCCTGAGAATTTTGAGTGTTTTGTGTATGTCATCATGGCGTTTGCCTCACGCGAAGCGTTAGGGCGTGGGCTACACTCTTTAGTATGAAACGTTTTCTTGGTTTATTGGTGATATTGTTTTCTGTGGCACAAGCTCAAACACTTGAAGTCAGTGCTGGATTACCGTTTACAGCACAAATTGCGATTTCAAATGTGGTGCTTTCGGATGTCATTTCGGTTGGGGCAGCTGTTTCAACAGAACGCGTTAAGGTAAGTGCGGATGGTGTGCTGGATTTCTCGGTGGTTGGGTCTTTGCAAGCTCGAGTGATTGCCGAAGTTGCCTATGTTGGACGTTTTCGGGTGCAGTTATTAGCTCGAGGTTCATTTGGTCCAATTGCCGCCAATCTTGGTGTGGCGTACTGGAATGCTGCGCCTGCGAATTTTGATCCTTTTGAAATTTTTGCAACCGATCCATTGCCAAATTCGGGTATTGGTTTCCGTACCGATTTAGGCATTGGTTACCGTGTTAATCGAAATTTTTCGGTATTTGGTGCAGGGCGTTTTGGTTCGGATTTCTCGAGTTTTAGCCTTGAAGCTCGAGTCAGGGATGGTGAATTTGAATTCCGAGGTGGTTTACTTGGTGCAGTACAAACCACCAATGCTGCTATTCTTGCCCAAGCCAGTGCCATTTACTCGCCAGAAGAATTGCCATTTACTGTTTCACTGGGTGCTGGATTTGGTTTTACCCAAACAGGTTTAGCGTATGAAGGTCAATTAACCTTTGCTTGGATAGTGCTCGAGGAAGTATCGCTTTCGGTTAATGCTGTTTATCAACCGTGGCGAGTGGATGTATTACCATTTCGTGGGTCGCTTGAAGTGCGAATCAATCCAGGCTTTGGCACGATTTTGCTAACGGGTTATTTGGGGTATAACCAAGTTAATACTTGGGTCTACGGCGCACGAATTGCTTTTCGGATCACACTCGAAGAACTTTTTCCAAGCCCAGAAGAAGCTCGAGTCTCATCTGGCTTAATCCGAAAATGATACCTTCTACCCGATGAAAAACCTTTATCACCTTCCCGCCGGTCCGAAGATTCCAGAAGTCATTCATGTTGTCATTGAAGTTCCTCGAGGCAGTGCTAATAAATATGAGTACGATAAAAGTCTTGGTGTGATTAAACTCGACCGAGTTTTGTATGCTGCTATGCAGTACCCAGGCGATTATGGTTTTATACCCAGTACCCTTGGTGGTGATGGTGACCCTCTCGATGCCCTGATTCTTTCAACCCATCCATTCTTGCCAGGTGTATTGGTCGAGTGTCGGGTGCTAGGTATGCTCGAGATGTCCGATGATAAGGGACGTGATGAAAAAATCTTGGCAGTACCTGCCGACGATCCACGCTGGGATGATTTGCAAAGCCTTGCTGATGTGCGTTCGCACCGTTTAGCCGAAATCGAACATTTCTTTCTCGAGTACAAAACCTTGGAGGGTAAAACAGTGACCTCCGAAGGTTGGCGACCCCGAGAAGATGCTTTGCAGTGCATTTTAGATGCTGTTGAACGTGGTAAAAAAGAGTAACTGAACACGTTTTAAGCAGCGCCCAAACAGTTTGGACGCTGCTTTTTTATACTTCATGTTCTCGAGCTAGGAAGTATAAAAATAACTTAGTGTTGACACCTAACGAGAATCATATACCCATTTGCAAAAAAATGCTGTGATTAAAACCTCAGACAACCCATGAACAACAACGTTAGACTATAGCTACACCCGAGCGAACAAGCAAAACACTTCCTAGCGCAACGGTGTAAGGAGGCGTTATGAACGTCTACAAATTAGTTGGTCGTAACCTCGAGGTCACAGAAGCCATTCGTGAACACGTGCAACAACGATTATCGAAACTAGAACGATTTTCGCCGCATATTGTTGATGCAAAAGTGGTGCTCAGTGTCAAAAACGATGGACGAGCTAATGCGCCACATCGTGTTGAAATGCAGCTCAATGTTCCACACGGTGTGATCCGAGCTGAAGAAGCTGGAACAGATATGTACGCTGTCATAGATATGGCTGTTCATGTGCTTGAACGTCAATTAAAGAAATTTCGTACCAAACTGATTACTCGAGAACAACGTGGTGATTACATTCCCGAATCGGCTTTGCCAGATGATGATGAAGAATTCCGACCAGAAATTGTGCGTAATAAGCGCTTTGAAGTTCGACCCATGACCCCAGAGGATGCTGCTGCCCAAATGGAAGCGCTAGGACACGATTTCTTTATGTTCGAGAATTCAAAAACTGAGCGGGTTAGTGTGGTCTATAAACGCAAAGATGGGCATTATGGTTTACTCGAGCCACATTAGTGTAATAAAAAAGCCGCTGCAAATTGCAGCGGCTTTTTTTACTGGGTTTATATTTCGTTTTCGTCAAGGTCGTTGTGTTGTGCCATGGTCTCGAGCGAATGAATACTCAGCAGTGTGATACGGCGGTAACCGCTTTGTAATAAACCTTCGGAACGCAATTCAGTAATGATTTTACTGACGCTTTCTCGAGTGCTGCTTGTGCCTTCGGCAATCAGTTCGTGGGTGGCACGAACATAGGTGCGCCCAGCTTCGTCTTGTCCACCAAGTGGTGTTTGCGCCAGTTGCAGTAAGTATCGGGCAACGCGTTGGCGTAGGTCGCCAATTTGCAAGTGGTATTCGTATGCCATGACGCGTTGTAATTGGTCGGACAAGCTGCGGGTCACTACGCCGAGATTATCGCCTGTGATGCTTTGTGGATCCACTGGGACAAGGGTTGCATCGGTTAGGGCTTCAACTTGGTGGTCGCGCCATTGTTTGTTTAGGGCTTCTTCGCCAAAGTAATCGCCTGGTAGTACGTGGCGCACAGTCAAGACGCGTCCTTTTGGAGTAAGTTTAGCAATGCGGATTAAGCCACTTTCGACACGGAACAAAGACAATGCTGGGTCGCCTTCGTAGTATACGGTTTGTCCACGGCGGTAACGCATTTGGTGTGGGCGATTCATTCCTAAGGTCATGGGGTTGCTCCTTGCATTTTTAGCGGTTATGCTCCGCACGAGTTACGCTTTTGTTTGACGAGAAAAGTTCGATTTATGGGCGTTGAGGTACCGTTGGCTGCTGCGAGCGGCGTTATAACCGCTGACCGTGACACCAAGAGTGCCTTGTCCTGGAAAAATGGTTTCGCCAGCCATGTATAAGCCGGGTACACCAGAAGCGTGATGCAGCGCATTAAAATTTGCGCTGTGAGGCATTTGGGGAATGCCACCAACCCTTCCGAGGCTGTGTAATGTGAATCGCTCAAAGGTGCGTGGGGAACCACTCTCGAGCAAGACAATGCCATCGGAGAAACCTGGGAAAAGTGTTTCGAGTCGCCGTAAAATACGGTGTTCAAGCACTTGTTTTTGTTCACGGTAAGTATCTTCTGTGATGCCAATCCATGTGGTTGGGTTGACATGGGTAGAAATGGTGATGCTACGGTAACCTGCTGGTGCGCGAATGCGGTCTTCGTGACTCGAAATGGAGACCAGAAAATTCAGGGTTAAACCTTTTTCATCGTAATCGGTGATTTGTTCAAAGAGTAAAGTGTCGGCAGGTAAAGCACTTTCTTTAATGCCGATGTACATGGTGAAAGCTCCCCAAATAGCGGGCATTTTCTCGAGTTTTTGCTGTAACGGCTCGAGTCGGCTGTCGGTTATTAGGTTAAGTGTGTCGTGGATTGGTGCGGTGCTGATAACAATTGGTGAAATAAAGTTGCGCCCGTGGGTTTCGACCCCTGCAATCTTGTTTTTCTCGAGTAAAATGGTGCGAGCACGGGTTGCATAATGTACATTTCCACCATTGCTTTGAATGTAATTGGCAAAATCTTCGGCGATACTGGCTAAGCCGCCTGGAATGTACTGAGCGCCAAAACGGTAAACCTCGAGCGCATATGCCCCGTTTGGCAAGGCACATTCTTGGCTGGTGCATTGCATTGAGTCAAGCAGTTGTCCATCAATAAAGGCTTTGTGGGCTGGGTCGGTGATGCCTTGTTGCTCGAGGGCATGACCAACGGTATTACCTAAGTTGCCCAGCACACTTAATACACCAGGATGAATCCCCTGAGCTGTGTCCCAGATATCCCAAGCGGTTTTCCAAGGCATACTGGGGTAATGCCTAGCAGCGTGGTGCATGGTATCGGCAAGGTTCTGGATCTTTTGCCAGAATTGCTTTTTTTCTTTTTGCTGCCCGGGAAAGGTCTGCTCGAGTTGGTTTTGCCATTTGGCTCGAGTTCCTGGTACATAGGCTTGGCGCTCGTTGAGGTGTAAACGCATGACGGGGTCGAGGTTTGGGTGTTGGCGTTTTAAACCTAATTGTTGATAAATATTTTGCAGTAAACCATTTGGCTCGAGTCCAGCACAGACTGTCGCTCCAACAGCAAACGAGAAGGTACCAAGAGCATGTTTGCGTTCGTAACGAGCAGCGCAACCGCCCGGATGAATGTCGCGCTCGAGGATACGTACTTTAAAACCATTTTTACAAAGCATTGCCCCTGCGACCAAACCAGCAAAGCCTGCGCCAATAATGGTGACATCGGCGTGTAAGTCCTCGCGTTCAACTCGCTTTGATTTTGGTAGCAATGCTTGGGTCATGCCATTTCCTTTGCGCTCTCGAGTTTGGCTAAAATAAAATCAAGGGCTTGTCCAGCATCGTTGCCTGCGTACTCGCCGCCAAGGTCTTTGGCTAAAGTAGGGCGTTCGGTGAAGGCTCTTCCACCAAAAATCAAGGTTGGAACAACTTCGTGTAATAAATGAATATGTTGACGCATGGTATCCACTACAGCCGCCGAACCAGCCGATAGCATGATGGCAGCAGCTTTGACTTCTCGAGCAAAACGGGCAAGGTCTATCAGTGGCATATTTGCACCGAGGTAATGGGTGCGAATACCTGCGCGACGCAAAAAAATGCCAATCGAAAGCGCACCGATTTCGTGGTGCTCGCCTGGTCCGCAAGCAATAATGACGATTGGTCCACTGCGTGAACTGCCTGCCATTTCAAAGAGTTGGAGTAAGCGTCCTTTGATAAAACTGGTGGCTTGGTGCTCGTGGGCAATCGTGATTTCACCACGATGCCATTTTTCACCAATTTCGATCAAGGTGGGTTGAATAATCTCGAGTAAAACATCTTCAACAGGCATGATGGCATGGGCTTGTCCAAGGATTTTTTCGGCTCGAGCCATATCGCCTTCGAGTGTAGCCGTCAGCATTTGTTTAACAAGTTGTGTAGGCGGTATGGCTTTTGGGTGGGCGGCAGTGCTGACTTGGTTGCTGGTTGGGTTTTGTAACCACAGTTGGGCAGCTCTCGAGACAGGAATACCATCTATGATTTTATTTTTAATAAATTCAATACAAATCATATCTTGGGGGCTATACATGCGGTAACCACTTGGTGTGCGTTCTGGGCTAGGTACGCCGTAGCGTCTCTCCCATTGCCGCAGTGTGGTTGCAGGTACGCCCGTGCGAGCTTCGACTTCGCTGGCGGTAAAAAGTGGGGTTGTGTCTGTTGTTGGGCTACTCATATTTTCCTAGGTTTTGCGAAGCGAGCTAAAAGGTTGGACGAAGGTTGGACAGACCTATCTTCGTACAAGGTTTGTAAAAAGTCAAGGGCTACTGGTGATTGGAACAGATTCCATGCAGAACAAGGGTTTTTAAATATTATGGAACCGTTTCAATTGGAAAAGGTTCCATAATATTGTAGTTTAAATCACTAAAATATACTATATTTGATTAAGGTTTGATAAATAAAATACCTGAGAGGAATCAAAATAAAAGCTAAGGACGCAATTAAATCGTGCTGCTGCATACGAATAACTTATACAAGCCTTGTGCAAAACCTTAAATGATGTAAAATGCTTTCTTGAACAGCATAAATCATAGTTCTCTGGATTTAAAGTCACGTAAAAAGCGTGAACTGAGCTACAAAAATACCCGAAATTCGATTTATTTAGGTTGTTCAAAAATCAGCCTAGACCCCAATAGGTCTATAAAATTCCTACAATTAAGTAGCATAAAATACAATTGGAATAAGTTCCATGCTACGAAGTCGTATCAAGGCAAATTCTGCCACTACAAAACGTTACACTTTAGCAATGAACAGCATTATTAATAAAATGCCCAAAAATGCACAGTACACACTGGCTCAAATCAGTAATTTTTTACCAATTACGGCACAACTCTACGATCTTTGGCGAGAACGCTCTTTAAGCTTACTGACTCGAGAAAATTACTCTTTAGACCGCGAATTTGCGCTGCTCGAGGAATGGTTACAACCACAAGCTGGACAAATATTTCTGGATGTTGGTACCAGTACAGGCAATTATGCTCGAGTGCTGGCAAAACACAATTGTGGTGTCACAGCTATTGATATCTCTAAACATATGCTCGAAAAAGCCGTGCAGCGAGGCAATAATCAAGGTATTACCTATGAACATGTCAATGTTGAATACCTACCATATTCAGACTCGAGTTTTGATGGCGTGGTGATAGGAGCAAGCCTTAACGAATTTCATAATACCGAACGGGCTTTACAGCAAATGGCTCGAGTGCTCAAACCCAATGGTAAAATTTTTATTATGTATTTATGTGAATCAGACACAGCTTTTGGGCGTTTAATACAACAACCCTTTAAGCTTAGTGGCGTGCGCTTTCCAAACCGTGAAAAATTAGCCATCAGTCTCGAGCAACTGGGTTTGCAGCGTGTCAGAGCCGAAGTTCGTCGGGCAGTGGCAATAGAATTATTTGTTAAAGCCCCAAAATCCAGTATGCAAACCCAAGTGCAACCAAGTTTAGTACGAGCGGCTGGAAAACCCGCAAAGGACCCAATCAAATAGTTTTTAAGTACTGCCGAGACCAAGTATCAATTTCTGCAATCACATTTTGTAAAGCAATACCTGCTGAACTGAGCTGATAATTGGTTCGAGGTGGCATGGTAGATTCGATGGTTTTAACAATAATACCGTTTTTCTCGAGCATTTCGAGCCGCTCGGAAAGTGTGCTGGGGTTGCAATTACCAATGGCACGACGTAATTCGTTGAAACCTTTAGGGTTTTCGAGTAAAGCACGGACGATATAAAGCACCCATTTTTCTTGCAGAATACCGATGGCTTTGATAGCAGGGCAAAGCTCGGGTTGCTCTGTGGTGATTGGTGGCTCGAGCAGGGTAGCTGTTGTCATAGGCAATAGCATAGCATCTGGTTTGGTAGTTTCTTATACATAATGTACTAATATAAAATATATACTAATATTAAGTTCAGAGTTCATCAAGTGCTGAACAAATAAGGAGAAATACCATGAGCCAAATTTGGAATATAGATCCTAGCCACACCAGCCTCGAGTTCGCTGTTCGCCATATGATGATAAGTACGGTACGCGGAAGCTTAAAAGTCAGTGGTGGCACTGTGCAACTTTCAACAAATAACGAATTGCTTGGTGTCGAAGCCCAAATAGATGCCAGCACCATCAATACAGGAGACGCGCAACGCGACGGGCACCTAAACTCAGCCGATTTCTTTGATAGCGCCACCCACCCAGTTATTCGCTTCAAGAGCACCAATGTCACTGCCCAAGGCAACAACCAATACAAAGTCACAGGCGACTTGACCATACGAGGCAAAAGCAAAGTTATAACCTTAGAAGTCGAAACCAGCCAAAGTGCCAAAGACCCGTGGGGCAATACAAAAATTGCAGCCACAGGTAGCACCAAAATCAGTCGTAAAGAATGGGGTTTGGTTTGGAATCAAGCCCTCGAGACAGGTGGCGTACTAGTCAGTGACGAAGTCAAAATTGTCTTAGATGTCCAAGCTGCTGCACCACAAGCCTAAATAACACATGAATCACTGCCTACAAGCAGTGGTTTATGCTTGAAAGAATAACCATGAATATTCACCCAGAAACCCGAATCGGGCATATCCACTTAAAAGTTGCTGATCTCGAGCGAGCCATTGCGTTTTACCGAGATATTCTTGGTTTTGCACTGACGCAACGATATGGCGAAGGGGCAGCCTTTTTGTCAGCTGGTGGTTACCATCACCATATTGGCTTAAATACTTGGGAAAGCCTTGGTGCACCGCCACCACCGCCACACAGCACAGGTTTATATCATACTGCTATTTTGTACCCAAATCGCCAGGAATTAGCTCGAGCACTGCATAATTTGATCAAGCACAACTACCCAATAGATGGCGCTTCGGATCATGGTGTTTCGGAAGCCATTTATCTGCGAGACCCAGATGGAAATGGTGTGGAACTTTACCGAGACCGAGACCCCGCCGATTATCCTCGAGATGCCAGTGGTAACTTAACAATGTATTCGCGTCTACTCGATTTACAAAAACTGTTAAGCGAACATCAAATTTGAGGAATGTATGAATCTATTACATCAAGGTTTAACACCCATTATTTCTGGTTCGTTAGATACAGCCAAAACAGCAGTTATTTTGCTGCACGGACGTGGTGCGAGTCCCGAAGATATTCTTGGAATTGCCGAGCATCTGAATGCCGCAGACACAGTATTTGTTGCCCCTCGAGCTAGAAATAATACTTGGTATCCACAACGATTTATCAGACCCAACCTTGATAATGCGCCGTGGTTAGATTCGGCTTTAAACGTTGTCGAGGAGAGCATCAAACTGACTCATTTACCACTCGAGCAAATTGTTCTTCTGGGTTTTTCGCAAGGTGCATGTTTAGCCCTCGAGTATGCCATGCAAACTGGTGGAAAATTTGGGGCAGTGATTGGTTTTTCTGGTGGTCTGATTGGTGACCAAAACGAACTGGGTATATTGGGTAAACCCATGCATAACACACCTATTTTTATTGGCTGTGACGATCAAGATTTTCATATCCCACTCGAGCGAGTGCAGCAAAGTGCGCGTATTCTCTCGAGTTTAAACGCCAATGTCGATTGTCGGATTTACCAAGGTTTAGGGCATAGCATCAATACTGATGAACTCGAGGCAGCCCAAAAACTGATTGCCCAAGTTTCGGGTACACTCGAGCCATGAATTTTACACTGGCAGATTTGAGTACCAACGAACGCTATAAATTACTCATAAGCACAATTGTGCCGCGTCCTATTGCTTGGATCTCGAGCCTGAACACCAATGGTTCGGTTAATTTAGCCCCATTTAGTGCTTTTAATTATATGGGGTCAGACCCAGCTATTATTGCTGTATCACCAGCCGAAGGTAAACAAACTTTAGATAATATTCGCCGCGAAAAAGAATTTGTGGTCAATATTGTCACTGTAGATTTACTCAAGGCAATGAATTTAACAGCCACTGATTTCCCAATTGGAATCAGTGAACTCGAGATAGCAGGTTTAAGCGCTTTGCCAAGTGTGCATATGAAAGCCCCTCGAGTTGCCCAAAGCCCTGTGCAAATGGAATGCAAATTGCACACGATTCTTGAAATTGGACGCAACCGAGTTGTTATCGCCGAAGTACTCGAGCTGCACATTGCTGATAAGTTAATAGACAGCAAAAAATTCTATGTGGACTCGAGTGGCTTAGATGCTTTGGGGCGAATGGGTGGAGCTGGTGGTTATAGCACCACAAGAGATTCCTTAACACAAACTCGGTTAACCTATGAAGCATGGCAGGAACTGCAAAAATAGGCTTATTTGTTTAGATGTATCACAAACCACCATCGGATTGTTGACAAAAACCGTAAACTACTCGAGTTAGGAATTGAAATTCCTCGTAAGGAGAAAACACCATGAGCTATGTCCATCCCGAAGTATTGGTCAGCACCGACTGGGTGCTCGAACACCACAAAGACGCAAATATTCGTATTATCGAAGTTTCCGAAGACTTCTTGTTATACGAACAAGGGCACGTTCCAGGCAGTGTTAAAATTGACTGGCACACAAACCTGCAACGCGAAGATATCCGTGATTTCATTGACGCAGCAGGCTTTGAGAAACTGGTCGAACAATTTGGCATCAGCAACGACACAACAGTTGTGTTTTACGGCGATAAAAACAATTGGTGGGCAGCCTATGCTTTCTGGTTTTTTAAGTATAACGGACACCAAAAAGCCCACTTAATGAATGGCGGACGTGCCAAATGGGTAGCCGAAACCAAACCCCTCGAGAAAGAAACCCCAACCTACGCCCCAGCCAAATACACCGTTGCTTACCGAGACGCAAGCATTCGAGCCTTTATGCCAGATGTGCTCAAGCATTTACTCGAGGTCAATGCAGGTCGAGGCGCATTGGTAGATGTTCGTAGTGCCGATGAATTCAGTGGCAAACTGACCCACATGGCAGACTACCCACAAGAAGGTGCACTGCGTGGTGGGCACATTCCTGGTGCAATCTCACAACCGTGGGCACAAACTGTCAACCCCGATGGAACTTTCAAAAGCTTTGAAGAACTCTCCAACATGTACGGCAACAAAGGTGTGACTGCAGATAAAGATGTAATTGCTTACTGCCGTATTGCAGAACGCTCGAGCCACACTTGGTTTATCCTTAAATACCTGCTTGGTTACGATAAAGTCCGTAACTACGATGGTTCATGGACAGAATGGGGCAATGTGGTTGGTGTGCCAATCGAAAAAAGTGTTTAAGCCCACTACAATAAAAGTGGAACCCAACAGGGTTCCACTTTTTGTTTGCTGTACAGCTCTACTTAAACTGCCCAAAACTCGAGAGCAAAACCCCAAGATTCAGCGGACTCCGAATACTGCCTGCGGTTCGCTCGAGTTCGGGGCGTAACAAATTACCAATCACCCAAACAAAAGCACCAGCAACATTCCTCGAGACAACTTTTCCACTGTTTCCTGTACCAATTGGTGCAAAAATCATCACAAGCACACTGATACCGTTACTGGCACGTACCTCGAGTGCATTGAGGTTATCTTTACCTACGGTACGCGGACGAATATCGAATAAATGAAACCCAGCTGGTAGCACCAAACCTGTTTCACGTTGCACAAATGCCTCGAGTTTTGGGTGAGGCTCGAGTTTCATTAGTTGTTTAACATCTTTGCGTTGTTGAGGTTTATTCTCTAAACTGGTAAAACGTGCATCATAAGTTATGATGTTATCTGCGTCACGTTCTTGAACGGCTAAGCGAACCAAGTATTGCCGATCTAACCAAATCGAAAAACTGGGTACACCAGCAATTTTTGGTATTAAATCAATACGCCATGTTTCGCGCCCAGCGATGTTTTCGCCAAAAAAAGCTTTGCTATTAAAATTTTCGCGCAACCACCGAGGAGATAATGGTGGGGGGGCAGGTATTTCGGCTCGAGTTTGTTCAGGTTCGGCTCGGGGCGGGAATAATTGGCGTTCTTTGACCACGCCTTGCCATTTGAGTTTAGCTTCGGCTTGCAATGCCCGCATCATAAAACTAATTGGATTACTTGGCAGATCGGGAATGGTTTGTGCCAACGCCACCCACGAAGATATTGCCAGTAAAAAAAATAGCAACCAAGAACTGCGTTTCATGAGTATTACCACCCCGTTGTTGCTTCTTGGTAAACAGTATAGGCTTCACTGCTATCGGCACTGGCAGCAGGTGAAAACATCACAAATGCCACAGCTGCTACAGCCGCAGCCGCAAAACCAGCGACAGCTCGAGACAATGTTAAGCGCAAGACTTTTTGTTTAGAACGCACAGCCTTAACCGCCAGCAAAGTTGGTTGTACCACAGCCATATCCACAGGACGAAGCGCCGCTGTGCCAGATAAATACGCTGACCATTCTTCGCCACGGGTACGCTCGAGTTTCAAAGCCGCTAAAACATGATCGGTACTCGCCATATCCCGAGGTTCGAGGGAAGCAGCACTGGAAAGGAAGGCATCCCATTGGGTATCGGTTTTGGTGTCGTTATTCATGGTTTATATCCCCATCCTTCCAGTGTTTCACGCAAAGCAGTTCTGGCTCGGCTCATACGGCTTTTAACCGTGCCCACTTCGATGCCAAGTACCTCGGCTACTCCAGCGTAATCAAGATTGCCAAATTCAACAAGTGTAAATGTTTCACGAAATTCTGGTTTGAGTTTTGCTAAGGCTTTCTCGAGCGCAACCCGTAAATCTTGGCGTTCCACAGCCGCAAGTGGCGTATCGGTGTTATCGGCTGCATCCATTGGTGTATCGATATCCAGGGCACTATCGGGGTGTTTACGTAAACGGGCATAACAGCAATTTAAGGCAATGCGATGCAACCAAGTGGTAAATTGGGCTTGTTCACGAAACGAAGGTAAAGCCCTGAAAGCGGCTAAAAACGCATCCTGCACAACATCATACGCCTCTTCGCGCCCAACAATTCTCGAGGACACCGCGTGCACTCGAGGGCTATGACGGCGTACCAATTCATCAAATGCCTCATCCTGCCCACGACGAGCCAAAGCCACCAAATGACCATCGTCAAGTTCTGACAGCATCGGAGCAGGGGAAAAGCGTAAGTTCAAGATACCGACCATTGTATCCATTGGATGACGGGATAGCCAAAAAAGTTCCCAATGGGTAAAATCAGCGTTTTTGCAGCACCACTCGAGTCCAAGCTTCAATCCAACGCTGCTGATTAACAGCCATGATATTGGCAGAAAAACTCGAGATTTGCGTTTCCTTTGGGCGAATTGCAAAAGAAAAAACATCAGGTAAAGCAATCCCTTTGATTGCAGGGTAAACCCACATATTAGTAGGAATATCGGCTTGGGTTCTTGGCTCGAGCATAAAATCAATAAATTTGTGGGCTAAATCCGAATTCTTAGTTCCTCTCAGCACTGCCACCCCTTCGATTTGCAAGAAACTCGAGCCAGGCAGTAATAAATTAGCTGTGGTTGCCGTTTTACCATCACCATAAAAAACTTCAGCGGCTGGACTGGAGCTATACGAAACCACAATTGGTCTGGTACCACCATTACGAGAAAAATCCGAGTAATACGCGGCTTCCCAACCTGCCGCAACTTTGACATCATTGGTTTTTAACCCAGCCCAGAACTCGAGTGCTTTGCGTTCACCAAAGAATTTCAGGGTTGCAAAATAAAAAGCTAAACCAGGGCTAGAAGTAGCAGGATTTTGCACGACCAACAAACTCTTATACGCAGGTTTGGTTAAATCCTCGAGCGACTTTGGCAAAGCCAGTTTGGCTTTCTCAAACCAAGCCAGATCGTAATTGAGGCAAACAAACCCATAATTCACAGGAGAAATTCGCCACTTGGCATCGAGAATCGAAAATTTCTCGAGTGCTGCCGCCATCTTCGGACGATATGACTCGAGGATATCAGCCTGTAATGCCTTTGCCATTAAACTATTATCAATTCCAAAAACCACATCAGCAATCGGATTGCTTTTGGTTAGAATCAATTTATTGGTCATTGCACCAGCATCGCCGCCTTTAACAAAAGCCAGCTTGATATTCTCTTTTGCCTCAAAGGCAGCCACAACATCTTTACTCAGATTAAACGAATCGTGTGTTATAACAGTTAAAACCCGTTGTTGAGCACTCGAGAAACCAAACAACACCGCAATACCAAGAACCACCACTGCTTTTTTCATAAAAAAATCCCCTTTCCAAGGAAAGAGGAAGCGTCAACACCCACAACTAATGGGTATTGGTCACGCTCCCTACGGCGGTATTAACCGCGTCAGGTTCAGGGGAACTCTCTCAGCCGAAACGTTCGGCACTCCCGTTGACCAATGAGCAGCATAAATCAAAACTCGAGGGGCGTTTGGCTAAGGTAAAATTGATTTTAAATCTCGAGTGGTCAAAAATAACAAGGGTTTTTCTAGCTCAAGGGTAGACTTCTCCTTATGTTTTTTCGTCTAACTCCAATTACAATTCTTAAAGCCACTTCCCGAAGAAAGAAAGGAGGTTTTATGTTCACAGCCGCATTACTGGCATCCGCCCTGACCGCTTGTCCTCAAGCTCCAGCAATTCAAGAACAACAAGTATCAACCCAAGCTTTAACCACCCCTCGAGATATCATGCTTCACGGTATCATCGCTGGGCTAACCTTCCAAAGTAACCAAGGTTTTACATTGCAAAACAACTCGAGTATTCAT
>JAAFIG010000025.1 GCA_013298595.1 Deinococcales bacterium
GAAGAAAGCTGTTGTGGAGAAGTGGTTACTTGATTTTTCTGGTGATGTTGAACGGGTTAAACGGTTGTGTGGGTGGGATTGGATCAAAGAGAATTTATGTCTTACTTAAATGCCAATTTGGTATTAGATGGCTTCTCAGAATTACCTATGCCTACTGTTTCCAGAAGGTTTAGCCTATCAGCAGTTTAAAATTCTTCTGGTGGTTCGCCATATAACTTAACCAGATTTTTAATATCGGACTGATCTTTTTCGCGGTTACTGGCACGTTTATTACGAATTTGATCAAAAGGGTGAAGCACGCCAAACGTCACATCTTTCCAAGTAGCCTGTCGAGCATTCTTAAAAGCACGGTCTGTATCTACTCCATTTATACGCAGCAATATCTCAATTAAATATGGTCTAGTACCAGCTAAACGAAAACCTAACCTTGAGGTATTTAACAGTCCCATCACTTCATCAGGTTCAAATTGAAAACCAATAAATTCATAAGCAGCAGCACCTAGTTGTATTAAATTCTCTTTTGCTGGATAAACCCAAAAGTCTATATCTTCAGTAGCTCGAGGTTGCACATTGAAAGCATACGCGTAGCCTCCAACTAAAATAAATTTAACTTGGTGTTTGTTGAGTAACCTTATGAAATCTAAGAAATCCTCAGTCATGTCTAATGTTTTGTTGTGAGCGTGGTAATCCAACAAAAATACCTTTTGTTTTATCCATTTTATTTGCGTAGGTCACACCAAAAGCATTAGGGAAAGACCATGCAAATTCTTGTACAGCTCGGATTCGCTCCCATTTAATATCGTCAGGTAACTCGAGCCATATAGGGTCTAGTCCGTCATCATCAGCTTCAATCCATTCGAGTTTAGCTGGGGGTTTTTGGTTTGGTTCTTGGCGCATACATTTATTATAGTTGTTTTCGGTGCGTTTTGTTTCCATAACAAGTTACTAAGTCTTGCTTCCCATATGCTATAAAACCTGATGACGATTCTGGAAACCAAACAACTCGAGTATCAGCAGTACCTCGAGCATCCCGAAAGCAACGGTTTGATTTACGGCTCGAGGTTGATGCGAGGCACGATTCGTCTCGAGCACAAATTATGTTTTTATCTCGAACACGAAACTGAAATCGGTGGCGTGATTTTACCAAAAACAGTTCGAGCCACGGTTTTTGATTTAACAACTGAAGAATGGCAAGCCAGTTTTGTATTGTTGCAACAAGCCAAGGACTTACTGATGCAGGAGTTACAACCAGATGGTTGGAATGTATTGCCAGCAGGTGGGCAACATGTACCAATTGCCCATTTACATATTATTCCGCGTTTTAACGATGAAACTTTTGCTGGGCGTGGCATTCGTTGGTGGCTCAAAAGCCCAGATAACACTCGAGGAGCAAAAATATAAAACCAGTCGCGGTAATTACAGGTGCAACAGGCGGTATTGGCATGGCGTTAGCCAAGGAATTAGCACATCATCACTTAATTCTGCTAGGACGCGATGCAATTAAACTCGAGGCACTTGTCAAAACCCTTCCAGACGCGCAAAGTATTGCGCTCGAGTTACGCCAACCAGATTCCTTTGCGGCTGCTCTCGAGCAAATTCCTATGATTGATAATCTGGTACATAATGCTGGTGTAGCAAACTTGGGTAGTATCGAACAAACCCCACTGACACTATGGCGTGAAATGCTGGAAACCAATGTACTCGCAGTAGTTGAATTAACTCGAGTTTGTTTATTGCGTTTACGAGAAAGTAACGGGCAGGTGTTACTTGTTAATTCGGGTGCGGGTTTGACCGCTAATGCCAATTGGAGTGCTTACGCTGCCAGTAAATTTGCTTTGCGTGCCTTTGCCGATGCACTCAGTGCCGAAGAACCAAATCTACGAGTACAAAGTGTATACCCTGGACGGACAGCCACACAAATGCAGCAACATGTTCGTACCCAAGAAAACGCAGCATATCAGCCCGAACAGTACATTCAACCAAGCACATTGGCACAAACCATGCGTGCCATGCTTGAATTACCTCGAGATAGTATTTTGCAACAAGTGATTGTCAATTGGCGCAATGCTTAACGCTGTAGCTTGGGAAGTTGAAGGTTGGCTCGAGACCGTGCAGATTTGGCTTGAGCAGCGTTTCTAAAGGATTTCGCAACTCGAGCACTGGTATACGCAATTACTGGCAACACCAACAATCACATCATCAGCATAACAAGCACAAAGATTTGCACAGGAAATAACCAAGTCTGCAAACCAACACTGTACAAAAGTGTACTTGGTAAAACAGCCAGTATTGCCGCGCCAAAACCACTTTCGACTCGAGACACAGGTAAACGCAGGGTTGCACTGAGTTTCTCGAGAATAAAAAGCGCTAATAATAATCGGGTTGTTGAAATCAGTACTTGCTCTACAGAAATAATTGGTAAAATAGCACTGAACAATAAACCAAACAGACCAATACTGCTTATCAGCACAGTACCAATCAAAGCTCTGCCCAAAGTGCGTTCTCGAGTTGGTATTGGTACGGGTAAGCCAAGCATTTCAGGCATTAACAAAGGTGTGGCAAGGCTGCGTAAAGCAATAATTTGCACAATGCCAAGAATACTGCTGGCAATAAAATCGGTGTTGACCACAAAGGCAAAAACAAAAGTCAGCAATAACACAAGTTGCTCGAGCCAAGTTTGTCGGTATAAATTCAGGGCATTGCGCCAAGCTAAAGCAGCAAATGGCGAGAAAGCTTTTGGAGCAACAATTGAGCGGGATGCTCGAGTTTTTTTGCGATGCAAAGCTTGTTTCCAGCGTCGCATTTCGCTGGTGTCGGGCAGGCTGCGTAAAACAATGGCATTTTGTTGTAATGCCCGAATTTGACTGAGAATCAGTGAATGGGTGGCAAATAAAGGAGGTAAATTTTGTTGCCAATTTCTGGCATTGATTACTGTACCCAGAACCAACAAGATAATGGGCAAAACAATACTTTCGAGTGCAGTACCAAAAAACGCACCACTAATAACTGGTATCCCAAGTACCTCGAGTGCGATTGCCACAGCTAAAATAGGTAATAACCACCAACGCCAAGCAGCATTGGTGTAGCCAAGCCAACGCCACTCGAGCAATGCCAATTGATACAGTGGCACAATTAGAAAAACAAGAAATTGGGGTTGACCAAAGAAAAACCAAGTTGCGGTCAACCAAATAAGAGCCACAACCACTGCCCCAAAAAACATTTGCCCTCGAGCTAACCAAAACCCCCATTGCAACACCAATTTCGGCTCGAGTGGGGCAATAGCCAGACGCATCAAATCACGACGATTCAGCAGCACAGGTGGCACATTGGTACGAAACGCTGCTAAGCCAAAACCGAGTACAACAATGACACTTATCGCTAAACGCAATTGCTCGAGTGGGACTGCCAATGGTTGTGGTTTAAGGATTTGCAAACCCGAAACCAAGTACACCACACCCCAAAAGAGTAACCATAAAACGGTTGCCCAACCAATACTCTGCCCAACCCAACGAAAATATGTGTCAAAAGCACGCTTCATTGTGTTCCAACGCAGTTGTTGAACAGCGGCTGTTGCGGTCATGCTGCCTCGACTTCGGAAAGTTCTCCTGCCTCGAGACGCAAATGTAAAAACCACCGAGCAGTCAGCCAAGTGCCAAGTAATTGTGCTTGATGAGCGCTGAGGAGTACTGTCCCGCCCTGTTGGACTCGTTCCTCGAGAATTGACAGCAAAACGGTTTGCGCAGCAACATCTAAGCCATTAAATGGCTCATCGAGCAACAACACAGGTGCATCTAAGGATAACGCCAAAGCCAAAGATAATTTTTGACGCATCCCTCGAGAATGGGAATTGGGAAATTCAAGTAAATGCGAAGTTAATGAAAAACGCTCGAGTAATGCTAAACAACGTGGTAACGCCTCGGGTTGCGAATAAATTCTGGCTTGAAACTCTGCGTGTTCTTGCAAAGTTAAATCCTCGTACAAAGCAGGTTCATCGGGCACATACAACAATTTTTGTCGAGCCTCGAGCGAACCAGCCGCAAACCCCTGCACGGTAATCTCGCCCTTAAATGGTAGCAAACCAGTTATGGCACGCAACAACGTACTCTTACCAGCGCCATTTCCACCCTCGAGCCACAGTAAAACCCCAGCATCCACCAGTAAATTGGTGGTGTCAATAATGCAGCGATCAGCTAGGAATACTTGGACATTCAACAGTTGTAAGTTGCTATCAGGCACATACGACTATACGCCACGGTAAAAAAGTTTTTGCCCTCGAGTACCATGATAATCTTGAATTCGTGAACCAAACTGATAGTATTGTTGAAATTTCACCACGATTAACCATATTTTTTGGTCGTGAGGGCAAAATGCTGAAACCCACAATCGCTGCCTTACTCGAGCAATTACCCGCAGATAAACTGGCTACAACCGATGCGATCTATCAAATTCTGATGACCCAATTCTCGGTGCAAGTAGTTTGCCCATACGATACCAAGCAAGCCCTCAAAGCCCTCGTACCAACCTCGAGTTAGTCAGTTCAAACAGTATTTATTTGCGTTTAATTTGTCTCGAGTACAGGAAAAGTAAATTGAGCTGCTCCCGCTACTAAACTTGCAGGATCCTTGCGGTACAACTCGAGCAGAGCGATTTGCTCGGTTGTCCACATGGCATTGTTTTGGTATTCGTTAGAAGCACTGAGCACCAAAGCCTCGAGTGCCAGTCGGCGCAGTATGTCGTGAGTATGATTGCGCCATGCCAACTCGAGGGTTTGTAACCCAAGTTGCGCTTGGCTGCGTTGCTGCTGAGCAATTTGTAACGACTCGAGCGCTGTGTGATAAATACCAGCATGGATTTCGGCAGCTTTTTGTATAAACCATTGTGCTGCGGCTTGCCATTCAAAGCACATCAGAACAACTTCGGTTTGTAATTGCAAAGTTAAAACATCTGGCTCGAGAGCACGCAAGATGGCACTAGCGCATTGCTGGCTGTGTCGTGGCAACAAATATGGGCGCATTTCAATAAAGGAACGAACGGCTTGTTGCAAAATTTTTCGCTGCGGTAACAATTGCCCAAAAACACTTTCAATTAAGCTAGGATCTTCTGAACCATAAGTGGCAAAAAAAGCTCGAGTGGCTGCAATGGTTTGATCTAAGGTACTCGAGTTCAGCGCAGCCAATAATGGTTGAACTAACTGTTTTTGTGTGTCTTTGACAGGCAAAGATTGGCAACGATGCAGGGTTTGTAAACGCACATCGGGGTCTGGGTGTTGGAAAAGTTGCGCCAGTAAACCAATCAGTTTCTGCTGAGCATCCTCGGACAATCTTTCTACGGGAATCCGAATCACACCATCGGCAATGGCAGCATCGGGGTTTTGGGCAGCTTCTTGAAAAATCTGCCAAGTGATCGTGTTTTCGGGGTAATCCCATAAGCCACGCAGCAATGCCACCCGCACATCGCGGTGCAAATTCTTTGGATACATCTCGAGTAAAAAAGTCAGCGCGGTTTGGCTGCGAAGCTCACCAACCAAACGCAATACCTCTTTTGCCACAGTGACACGTTCGTACTTCATGGCTTGCAAAAACGCAAATGCTTTGGCTGGCATCATTTTTAAGAACAACCGCCGCAGGGCATAAATCGCCACTCGAGCACGATCATCTTCTAAAGCACTCAGTAAAGGCTCGAGTCCGCGTTGCTCATCAAGCCGACCCAAGGCACGCAAGGCGGCATCTCGGATGGCAAGGCGCGAATTTTTAACATCGGCTAAACGTTCGATTGTGCTGGCAGCCGCGTTGGGAATGCTGGCAAGTTGCACCAAGACTTGCAAAATTGCGGGAATATCACGATCAGAATCTCGAGCCACTTCGTCCAGTGTTTGTACAAAAGTGCTTTGCTGTTGCGGCTGCCAACGAAAAAATCCTTGGCTGATTGGTAATACAAAACGTGTTTTTCCAGTACTGAATTTACCTTTGTAAGCTTGTCTGCCCAAAAATGGGGTCAGTAAATCTTGGCGGTGTAAATGCAAATGCTGATAGACCATCGCCACAACTGCCCAGCTCTGATCTTTTTGCAGTAACTCAGGCACAAGCCGATGAAAACGAGTGTGGTCGTGTTTTGCCAGCAACCATAAGGCTGTTTGGGCTGTGCCTGCTTGGGCTGTGCGTACCAGATTTTCGGCAAGCTCGAGAAAATCGGGTAGCACCCGCAAACGCTTACCCAACTGCATAAAAACATTGATGATATGATGATCGCGCTCTCGAGATTGCCATGCTTTGAGAACAGGAAGTAATGCCTTTGCAATAACTTGAGCTTGGTTATCCGAAATAATCTGCCCAATGCCATACATGTTGATACTGCCGCGCTCCTTGACCAATGTACCAATCCATTGCGCTGCCCACAGAGCATGAAACGGCAACAAACGAATGACGATTCGCTCGGCAGCTGCGGCTGTCGAATGCGATAAATCAGCGGCGTTGATGGCATCTTGTAACACCAACCCCAAAGACTCGAGCTG
Source organism: Deinococcales bacterium (assembly GCA_013298595.1). Classification (GTDB taxonomy): domain Bacteria; phylum Deinococcota; class Deinococci; order Deinococcales; family JAAFIG01; genus JAAFIG01. Next base: position 6,512 of record JAAFIG010000025.1, read on the forward strand.
CGAAGATTGCCATGCCGCAGGTGGTAAATCGGCAATGGCATTTAACATCACTAAGCACACAGGGTCTTGTTCGTTTTTACGAAAACGCGCAAACTCGAGTACAGCATCGTATTTTGTTTGATCAAATTGGGCTGTGCGAATTTGATTTGGTACAGCTGCCACTCGGTATTCTGGTTTTGGATATTTCAGTATTGGCTCGAGCAAAGGCTTGGCTTCATCCCAACCCAACAAACCAGCATACTGAACCCGTTCCAATGGGCGCGTACTGAGGTTTGGATGCTCGAGATGACGTTTGGCTTCTTGTTCCCGAATCTCTTGAGGGAGTAACCGCAATGTACTGGCAGCAATAAAACCTTGTGCATCTGCCCACGAACCACGAAAAGCCGCAAAAATAGGCACTCGAGCCGAAGCTGAAAAACGTTGTAAAAAATCTTCCAGATTTGTCAATGTTTTTGCTTGCTGGGCTTGTAAGCCAAGCACCTGTTGCAAAGATAAACGATGCGCCACACTAGAATAATCAAGTTGCATGACCTCTTCGGACTCGAGTTGAAAAATTGCTATTTCTTGTGGGCAAATACTAAGCAAAGGTTGTAAGCGCAAATTTGACAAGGCTGTGCTACGACGAATCGCTCGTAATAATTGTAAAACTCGAGTGGCTGAAAAAAATGCAAGCTGAGGTAATACTTGATTCACTTGCCAGACCAAACGTGGATTTAATTCAGATGCTTGATTCGCTTTTTCCTCGAGCCAATCAGCAAACAGACCTGCATGATTCCGAGCCAAACGCGACCATTCAAACGAGGCAGCTAACTCCATTAAATCAAGATGTTTTTTAACCACCTCTGCCGAAGCAAAACCGATGATCGCTGTAGCATCTCGAGTATTGCCAGCTCGCAGCAATTGCTCGAGGTACGCATCAGCAATTGCTGTCACAGTCCCCCGACGTTCAAAGGTGTACAACAAAACCAAACGTAGCTTGGCAGGCAATAAATCCAGCACGCCAAGCACATCCTCTGCTGACAACACCACAGGCGCTAAAGAAACCGCTAAACCCCGCACAAATTCAGAAGCATCCTGCAAACCACGCAATACCCGTGCCACATTTTTACTCGAGAAACACGAAGCAAGCGCTAAACGCCGCTGATAGACATTGCCAGCATCAAAGGCTAACAATACCGCTTCATCAGGGTTTTTGCCGTACTCGACCATCAAACGCATACGATCCTGATGACATAACGGCTCGAGTTTTGCTAACAAATTTTGCATTGGTACAGCATAAAGCAAAAAGATTTGTAGTGTTTACGTAAGTATCGGTAACTCCTCGAGACTGTAATACACAGGGATACCACGTGCTAATGCAATGCGTACATCATTATCTGCGCCTTTGGAAACGCTTGGCAAACGCAGCACCGCTTGGCAGTGCTCGAGCAAACGATGCGCTGTTGGATAAACAATTTCCTCGTACAACGAATCACCGACTTTTGTTGAACCAGCCACCTCGAGCAATGGCAAGGCAACCCATTCACCAATCATTGGGATATGCCCACGACGAAAAACCTGTAAGGCACTTTCCTCGAGCACCCGCAAATTCGCCCGCATTTTGACAGGATCATCGTTGGTGCCAGAACGGTACGCACCTGCTACCAAAATCAACATCGGTTTCATAAAACCTCTTTTCTGCTGTCACCAGCTCCTCGAGCATACGTGCAAAAACGTGTAATGTCAAGAAAAAACGTGCAACATCATGAAGTAGTACAATCCAACCATGCTCACCTCGCAACGCAAACAACTCATCCTCGAGCGCCTGAAAAAACACGGACAAATCATCGCCAAAGACCTCAGCGCCGAACTGGCATTATCCGAAGACACCATCCGCCGCGACCTGCGCGAACTCGCCGAAACAGGCGCACTGCAACGCGTCCACGGTGGCGCACTCCCAGCCTCACCCGCCACTGCCAACTTTGCCACTCGAGAAAACCTTGCCAGTCAAGCCAAAATCACCTTAGGGCGACACGCTGCCAAAAGCATCCGCCACGGACAAACCATCCTCGTAGATGGCGGCACCACCAACACCCAACTGGTACGACACCTCTCCCCAGACCTCGAGATCACCATCATCACCCACAGCCCAAGTATCGCCATGGAACTGATAAACCACCCAAAAATCGAAGTGATCTTGCTTGGCGGCAAATTATTCAAACACTCCATCGTCAGTGTCGGTGCAGCCACCATCGAAGCCATCAGCCGCATACGTGCCGACACATTCTTCATGGGTATCACCGCTATTCATACCAGCCAAGGCTTAACCACAGGTGATCTCGAGGAAGCCTACGTCAAACGCGCCCTGATGAACAGCGCCGCCGAAACCATCGTCCTTGCCAGCGGCGAAAAAATAGGTGCAGCCTCGCCCTACCAAATCGCACCACTTGGCAGCATCAGCGCTTTAATCACCGACTCGAGCTTACCAAAAGACCTGAAAAATGCGCTCAGCAAAGCAGGGGTTAATGTTACGGTGATATAAGGGCGAGCCTAAAATCTCGAGTCGTCATTGACAAGAAATATAGCGATACCTTAAAAAGAGCAGGGCGACCACAAGGGTCGCGCCCTACAATGTCAGAACCCTGATTTTAACGTAGGGGAGGGGCTTGCCCCCTCCCTGTTTTGATGTATTGATCGAATTTTTACAATAGATTTTGTAGGTACCGTCAACCTGAGATCAGATTAGAAAAAAGAAAAACAATTCAATTGGAATACCTAACACTACCTACGGTTGAACAAAAACCTCGAGTGCAGCTAAGACTGTGTTGGCATGGGCTTGAATGGTGTTCTCGAGATGCTTGTTGTACCCTCCTGCCATTAAACTCACCACGGGAATACCTTGGTTTTGGCAAAACTGAAAAACTCGAGTATCCCGAGTTTTTGCTCCGCTTAGCGTTAAGGCAAAACGACCAAATTGGTCTCGCTCGAGAACATCCACACCTGCTAAGTAAAAAATGATTTGTGGTTGGAATTGCTCGAGTACAGGTAGCACCTGCTCCTCGAGCATCTGCAAATAGGTGGTATCGGTGACACCATCGGGTAAGCCAATATCGAGACTCGAGCTTTCCTTATGAAACGGATAATTGCGTTCACCATGCACCGAAATGGTGAACACTCGAGGGTCTTGCTGAAAAATAAAAGCCGTGCCGTTACCTTGGTGCACATCTAAATCCAGAATCAGTATTCGCGCTAGACCTGTTTGCAATAACTCGAGTGCGGCAATGGCAACATCGTTGAGAACACAAAATCCTTCGCCGTGATCGGGGTAGGCATGGTGTGTACCACCAGCTAAATTTACCCCTAAGCCAAGGTTCAGGGCATCTCGAGCGGCGGCTAATGTGCCACCCGCTGCGCGTAACGCTCTTTCGACCAGCATCTCCGACCACGGGAAGCCAAGCAAACGCGTTTCCTTGGTGTTTAACGTGCCAAAACGCAATTTTTTTAAATACTCGAGATGATGCACCCGTTCGACCAAATGCCAATCGGCTCGAGGGGGTTCTAGTACAGGTAAACCAGTTTGTTCGACCAAAAAACGTACCCCAGCGTATTTACTCATTGGGAATTTATGCCCAGCAGGTAAAGGCATGGCATAGCCACTACTCGAGTAGGCACGCAATTGGTCTAATCGGTTTTGGCGAGTCCCCACAAATACGCTCCCAATAAATTCAGTAGCACAGCAATACCAAGAATATTCCAATTAAAATTTTTTGATGTTGCCCATTGCGTGCCAATCAAAGCCAGCACCATCAAATCCATCAGCAATAACAAAATGCCAATCAGCGCACGAATCCACATGCGATTTAGTTTACATTGTCTTGCTCGAGACGTTTGAAACCAGCGTAAATTGCTAGATCATAAATAATTTTTAAACTGCCACCAAGCACAAAAGGCAATGCCAGAAAACCCGCGCTGGTCATTAAACCACCAAGTACCGGACCCAAACTTGTGCCAACCAATTTGCCTTGTTGGGTCATACCACCCGCTAAACTACGTTGCTGCTCGGAAACAACATTCATCACCAAAGCAGTCCGAGCAGGCACATCCATTTGCGACAAACAAAACCGTGCAATCAGCAAAGCAAACGCCCACTCGAGATTTGGTGCAAACGGAAAAGCAATCAAAAAAACATTGGCAGGAATATGCGTAAAAACCATTGTATTCACCAAACCCCAACGCTCCGACAACCAACCTGCTAACGGAGTCGACAAGGCTGCTACGATATTGGTGGCTGCAAAAATCGCCACAAGCGTACCCGCCCCAACCGCAAATTTTTTCTCGAGCCACAAAGCAATCAACGATTGCATGACCAAAGCACTGCCCAAGGAATCCAGCGCAAACAAACTCGAGAGTTGCAAAATAATCCTTCTTGAACGCCCCTCGAGGACAGGTTTGACCACATCTCGAGCACCAAAAGATTGTGTTTCGATACGCGGCGATAACCTCGAGAAAACAACCACCAACACCAAACTGATAACTGCGTATGCCAAAAAAACACTTTGCTCGGCTGCGATTTCGGTAATACCAACCCGTTTTTGCGATTCAACCGCCACACCCGCCAGTATCGCACCCACAGCAGCAGCTAAAGAACCAGTCATGCCATACCAACCAAACACCCTTGCTCGCCGCGACGCAGGAATCAACTGACTGACACAAGCCTGCTCGAGTGCCTGAAACGGACCAACTTCGTTACCATTGGGCGAAATCGTACCAATAATCGCACAGAGAATTAACCACACCGCATCTCGAGACAATGCAAAACCCACACCAGCCACAGCAATCAACGCTGTACTCCAAATCAACAAACGCTTACGCCCAAACGAATCAGCAACACTCGAAACAAACAACGACAACCCAGCATCACCCATCAACGCCAATGACAACAACAAACCAATCTCAGCATCAGACAAACCTCGAGCCTGCAAATAACTAGTTAAAACCACAGGCAAAGCACCAAAACCCAGCAAACGCACCCCTCGAGAAGAAAATAAGACAAGCAAATCGGTATTGGGGCGCATGGAAAACCATCCTATTCTTTTTTGCAACGGCTCGAGTTTAGAAAAGAGAACTCAGGCGAGAGTCATTTCATTCCATTTTCGGAGCAGGGCGACCACAAGGGTCGCCCCTACAAGAACGATGTTTTTTGTAGGGGCGGGGCTTGTCCCCTCCCGTGCGGAGATTGAACGATGGCAACTTTGCCCGAGGTCTACTATCAAATGACACTGTGGTCGAGGCACGCCTCGACCCTACGGGTGCTTTATTTTATCTCGAGTCAAAAGCTATTTTTCCACGAACAATGGTGCATACTGCCCAGCCGCGCAGCGCTTCGCCTTGCCACGGGCTGTCGAATCTGGCTTTGGTTTTAAAGGTTTTACTGTCCACGGTTTTGGTGGTGTTCAAATCAAAAATAGCAATATCAGCAACACTACCAATCTCAAGGGTTGGGGCTGTCCAACCGAGCATATTGGTTGCCCCTGAAGTCATTAACTCGAGAAGTTTACTAAGCTCAAGTTTGCCTGTTTCGACAAATCTGGTGTACAGCAACGGAAAGGTTATTTCGATATTGGCAATGCCAAAAGGGGCTTCGAGCATATCGCGTTGTTTTTCGGCAGTGGTGTGTGGTGCATGGTCGGTGCCAATACAATCGACCGTACCATCACGTAACCCCTCGAGTAAAGCAAGGCAATCGCTTTGGCTGCGAAGCGGTGGGGCAACTTTGAGTACAGGGTCGCAATAAAAACGCTCAGAAGCAAATAAGGTATCGGTCAGGGTTAAATGATGCGGAGCCACTTCGCAAGTGACTGGTAAACCTCGAGTTTTGGCTTCGCGCACCAATGCTAAACCTCGAGCAGAGGAGAGGTGCTGCACATGTAATCTCGAGCCTGTAAGAGCACAAATCTCGAGATCACGGGCAATACGAGCCGCTTCGGCAGCTACGGGGTTGCCGGGTAGTCCAAGATGCTCGGAAGTATGACCTTCGTTGATGACTCCATCGCCACGCAAACTGGCATCTTCGGCATGGACACTGACCACCAAACCAAGAGCATGCGCGTACTCGAGACCGCGACGCAACACGCCTGCATCCTCGTTTGTACCACCATCATCGGTCAGCATGACTGCACCCGCTGCTTTTAAAGCAGCCGCATCGGAAAGCAATTTACCTTCACGCCCTCGAGTTAAAGCGGCACTTGGAAACAACCGAGCTAAGCCAAGTGCTTCGGCATCACGAATCAGTTTTTGCACCAATTCAGGTTCATCTACTGCTGGACTCGTATTTGGCATACTGACCACACTGCCATAACCACCCGCCACCGCTGCCATTAAACCCGTCTCGAGGGTTTCTTTTTCCTCTTGCCCAGGCACCCGAAGATGCGCGTGAGGGTCTATCAAAGCAGGTGTCACCAAATACCTCGAGCCATCAATAGACACATCGGCAGCTCCCGATAAAGCAGCCACAATCAAACCATTTTCGATCAGCACATCTTGAGACGAACCATCGCTTAGTTTTGCGTTTTTAATTTCAATTTTCATGATTACCCCGTTTTTGGGCAGGGCGACCACAAGGGTCGCCCCTACAATTATTTTTGTGCTTGTTTATCAACTTTTGCCAACCAACAGGTGATACAACACTGCCATTCGTACAGGCACACCGTTTCTCACTTGCTCGAGAATCACACTTTTGTTGTGATCGGCTAAATCACCTTCGATTTCAAGATCGCGGTTCATGGGTCCGGGGTGCATAATTAGTGCGTTCTCTCGAGCGTGTTTCATGGTTTTGCTATTGACTTGGTAGGTGGCTCGGTATTCCTCGAGACTGGGTAAGTACCCTGTGTTCATACGCTCGAGTTGTAAACGCAATGCCATCACCGCATGAGCACCAGAAACCGCTTCTTTGAGGTTGGTGGTTAGTGTGACACCATCTGCCTCGAGTTCGCGTGGCAGGAGGGTTGCAGGGGCACACAAGCGCACCTTGGCACCAAGTTTGGGCAGTAACTCGGCATTGCTCCGAGCCACCCTCGAGTGACGCACATCGCCAACAATGGCGATTTCTAAACCTTCTAAACTGCCAAAGCGTTGTTGCAGCGTAAACGCATCAAGCAGCGCTTGGGTTGGATGTGCCCGACGACCATCACCAGCATTGACCACTTTGGCTTTGGTAAATTTATTGACACTGTGAGCCGCACCAGATGCACCATGCCGCACAATAAAACAATCCACGCGCATTTGCTCGAGCGTCGAAATCGTATCTTGTAAACTCTCGCCTTTGGTGGTGCTCGAGGTGGCACTGGTAAAAGTTAAAACATCGGCACTCATCCGCCGAGCGGCTAATTCAAACGATAACCGCGTGCGAGTACTGTTCTCAAAAAACACATTGCAAATCGTAAAACCCTGCAAAGCAGGCACTTTCTTAACTGGACGATCAAGCACATCCGACATCACTTTAGCTGTCTCGAGCACATTCTCGAGCGAACCTTTAGACCATCCCTGAAAATCCAGCAGATGTTTCATAAAGTCGCTCCTGCCAAGCCAAGACCATGATTACTTTGGTATATATTCGTTTTGTTTTTCCTCGAGGCGAGTTGTGTATTCACCCCAAAAGAATGGTTTTCGTAGGGGCAACCCTTGTGGTTGCCCGCTGAAAAACCCGCGTTCATCCCAATACCTCGCCGCGTAATTCGTACAATTCCACAGCATCTTCACCATCGGTCTCGAGCAGTTTGACTTTGACAATCTCTTGACGGCTGGTGGGAATATTCTTACCAACATAATCGGCTCGGATTGGTAATTCTCGGTGTCCTCGGTCTATCAGTACCGCCAATTGAATACTCGAGGGTCTGCCAAGGTCTATCAGTGCATCAAGTCCAGCTCGAGCGGTGCGTCCAGTGTAAAAAACATCATCCACCATGACAATACGGCGGCTCGAGATATCAAATGGTACTTCGGTTTGGCGCACAATGGGTTGTAAGCCAACTTCCGATAAATCATCGCGGTACAAGGTGATATCAAGTTTGCCATTGGGTACTTGCACACCTTCAAGCTCAACGATTTTCTGGGCAATACGGGCAGCTAATGGAATGCCACGCGTGTGCACACCGACAATGGCAAGGTTTTGAGCACCTTTGTTGCGTTCAATAATCTCATGGGCAATGCGGGTCACAGCTCGGCGAATATCATCTGGTTCGAGCAAACGGGCTTTGAATTCAGCGTTTTTCATGATTCCCCCAATGAGAAAATTCATGAATCCCCCAATGAGAAGATCCGTGATTCCCCCAATAAGAAAAAACGCCGCGCAGAAAACATGCGTGGCTGCCGATAAAAGTATTCATTCGTTCCTCCTTTTGTGCCTCTCGGGACACAACCTTTCGCCTCTCAGGACGAAATTCAAGGTCTGCCAAGGCTACACTGTTTTCATGGATTTTCGCAAGTCGCAAAAAGCAATTGCTATCTCTGGTGCAGTGCTGGCAGGTGGTCGCTCGAGCCGATTTGGCACCGATAAAGCCTTGCATAGTTGGCAAGGCAAAACCTTACTCGAGGCGGCATTGCAAAGTTTTGACCAGTACCAAGATGTTTTTATTGTTGGAGGCAAACCCGAGTACGCCCAATTTGCTCGAGTCATCCCAGATACTCAACCATTTGCAGGCGCATTACACGGCATCGCCACTGCCTTAGAAGTCGCCTTGCATCCCAGAGTTTGCATCACAGCTTGCGACATGCCCAACCTGAGCAGTGCCTACTGGCAATACCTCGAGACATTCAACGCCGAAGTGGTCATACCCGAAAATCAACACGGACAACTCGAGCCACTGGCAGCGATCTACAACAAACAACTTTTAGCACACGCCCAAAACGCTATTGCTCGAGATAACTTCAAACTCAGCACATGGTTTCAAGGTGCAGAGATCCAAATTGTTTCATGGGCAAACCTCGAGCCACGTTTCTCGAGCCAGATTTTTTTGAACGCGAATTATCTCGAGGATTTAGTGGTTAATGTTCCAACATGATGATTTTGAATTGCCTATCATAGGGCGAATACAAGATTCGCCTCTACACTCGATTTGTATTTTTGTCCTAGCCAGTATGAAGCCTCCGAAAGAATGAAATATTATTGCTATAACTGGGAGGGGACAAGCCCCTCCCCTACATAAAAACATCGTCTTGTAGGGGAGACCCTTGTGGTCTCCTTGTTTTTCTCTACTAGCTATTCATCTCATGGGCTTGCTGTACACTTATTGTCTATGCCGATTCGTGTTTTACCAGAAGCTTTACGACGTGAAATCGCGGCTGGTGAAATCATTACTCGTCCTGCCGATGCGGTGAAGGAATTGCTCGAGAATGCTTTGGATGCAGCAGCAACTCGAGTTGATGTGGTCTTGCGTGGAGCGGGTTTAGAGTTAATTCGTGTGACCGATGATGGTGTAGGCATTGTTTTTGATGAAGTGAAATTGGCTTTGGAACGTTTTGCAACCAGTAAACTCGAGGTGATTGAACGCATTGATTCGCTTGGGTTTCGTGGTGAGGCGTTGTGGAGTATGGCATTTGCAGCCGATGTGATGCTGACTTCGCGTCCAAAATCGCAATTAGGCGGAGCGCAATTGCGGGTAACCGATGGTGAAATGGTGCTCGAGAAAGTGTCTTGTGCGGCGGGTACCAGTGTTGAAGTGCAACATTTGTTTGCCCGTTTTCCGGCGCGTAAAGCAGGTTTAGAATCGGCTTCACTCGAGGTTCGGCGTGTGCTGAATGTGGTGCAGCGGTATGCGTTGCATCATCCGCAAGTGGCTTGGCGAGTGCTTGTCGAAGATGATGTGCGTTTTCAACATACGCCCAGTGGTTTTCGGGATGCAGTTGCCAATGTGTACGGTGCGATGACAGCAAATCGGTTATTGCCTCTCGAGTTTGCTTCGGATTCTGTGCAAGTTTCTGGGGTGATGACCCGTCCTGAATTAGCTCGTCCGCGCCGAGATCGGATGCACATTGCCATCAATGGTCGCCCAGTCGAACTCGAGGATGGTATGGCAAATGCGGTTTTGCGGGCATTCTCGAGTTTGTTACCAAAAAATCATGCACCGAGTATGGTTTTGAATGTGCAAGTTAAACCCGAAGCTGTTAATCAAAACGCGCATCCTGGCAAATTACGGGTGGCTTTGCTTGAAGCTAAACATGTCGAAAGTGTGGTCGAAAATGCGGTTGCACAAGCTTTGGCGTTGCATCCACTGGCACCCAGTGCGCCTGAACCTCGGGTGGTGCAAGCCCCGCAACCTGTGCGCTCGAGTTTTCCGAGTTTGCGTTTAATTGGAACGTACCGTGATGCGTACTTACTTGCCGAAAGTGGCGATGATGCCGATTTGTGGTTGCTCGATCAGCACGCGGCGCATGAACGCATTTTATTTGAAGAACTTGAACAAGCCTTTGACCAAGCAAAAATTCTCGAGTTACCTAAACCCGAATTGTTAACCTTACCACCCGATTTAGAAGGGCTGCTCGAGTCTCGGCGTGAAGAATTGCAAACATGGGGTTTTACTTTTGAAAATTTCGGTGGTGGTTTGCATCGCCTCAGCAGCATCCCTGCTGCGCTGATAGCCGTGCGAATCGAAACAGTTATAGACACCTTGGCTCGAGCCTTAAACGCTCCAGATGCGCGTCGAGATTTTCTTGCCCGCATGGCATGTTTACCTGCCATCAAAGCAGGGCATGTGCTTTCAAAAGCCACTGCCGAAACCCTGCTCGAGGCACTGCGAGCCTGCCAAGTGCCGTGGGCATGTCCACACGGCAGACCCACGGCTTTACGCCTATCCGAACGCGACTTAGCTCATCAATTTGGTCGTCGCAGCCCTCGAGATGTGGCTCGAGGTGAGTATAGTGCAGAGAAAAGAGAAAAGAGGCAAGAAAAAGCTGGTAGCTAGTCGCAACAACTCAAAGCCCTTTTTCTACATACATAGCTCGATCAGCCGCTCGGTACAAGCCATCGGCGGTGCTGGCATCAGTGGGAAAAATGGCGTAACCCATCGATGCACTGAGTAAAATTGGCATCTCGGGAATGTAAATTGCATGAATAACAGCTTTTAATTTCTCGAGTAAAATCGTTGCCATTTCAGGGGTGCGAATATCAGGCGCGATGATGCAGAATTCATCGCCACCTAATCTAGCAACAGTGTCAGAAGCTCGGACAGTGTTTTCAAAAACCCGAGCAACACTGATCAACACAATGTCACCTGCGGCGTGACCATAGGTATCGTTGATGGTTTTAAAATGATTTAAATCGATGTGTAGCAAAGCAAAACAAGTTTGGTCACGGTTGGCTCGAGCAATGGCTTGTTCGATACGGTCATTGTACAAGGCTCGGTTTGGTAAACCAGTCAATTGATCGTGCAAGGCTTGGTACTCGAGCGATAACAGTAATCGTTGACGTTCAATGGCAATCGCTGCAAGGTCGCAACTCGAAGTGATTCTTGGGTCAAGCGCATCAGAAAGCGGGGTTTTGGAAAATAACACCATACCGCCTCGAACAGCGCCATTGGATAAACGCATTGGCAGTAAAGTGGCATAATTCAGGGCGGATTGCAGCAAAACTTGGCGTAACTCGGGTGCAAATAAAGTAGTGTCAGTTAAAGGAAACGCAAAAGGTTTACCTTGACGTAAGAATTGGCGCATCTGAGCAGCACTTTCTTCTAAAACAATTGTCTCGAGGAAAGGTAAGGCAATGTCTGGAATGGCAGCTTGGGCTTTTAAGTGCACAACACCATCGTTGTATGCAGTGATACCACAAGGAAAACCCATTTGCTGATACAACAAATCAGCAATGGTTGTTAAAATAGTTTCTAATGGCGCACCTTGTGCCATAAACTCGAGGGCTTTGTTACGGTTTTGCTCGAGTAATTGTTGGTTTTTCATGGTTGTAATATTGGTGATTAAACCTCGCCAATACGAAACATCGTCTATTTTGTCTAAGGTTGCTTGGACATGAATCCAAAGGAATTTACCATTCAGGCAACGCATTCGGTATTGTTGATTGTAGGGTGTCAGAAATTTTGCCGAGTAACGCAAAGCCTCTAGGATACGTGGTTGGTCATCATAATGAACAGTGCTAATAAACCATTTTTCTTCACTAAACCATTGTTCGACTGGGTAGCCAAACATATTTTGAGCACCTTGTGAAACAAAGGTTAATTGGGGGAAACCATTGCTGATTTCACCCTCAAAAACAATACCATCAAGGTTATTGACCAAATCCACAAAACGGTTTTGGCTGGTACGTAAAGCTTGCTCGACCACCTCACGGTCTGCAATTTCGCGGCGTAAAGTTTCAATCATGCGGCTTTGTTTAAGCACTGGTATGGCAGCCATCACTAAGTTCATGGCTAAGTTTTGATCGGCAAGACTAAAATCTCTTGGGGTATGCGAATCCACGCCAAGGGTGCCAATCACGCTATCGCCACCAATAATGGGTACAATCATCATGGATTGAATACCAAACACTTGAGCAGCTCGGTTACTGGCGACCGAGGCACTAGGTGCCGTTAAATCTTGTACCACAATCGGACGGCGTTCCTGAATAGCTTTGAAGGTCTGAGCATTTTCGGCTAAAGAAATCACCCAACCCAAAGCACTTTTGCCACTTGGATTGTACTCTGCGATAATCTCGAGTGAATGCTGATCGGGACTGAGCCGACCAAACCCAGCCGAATCTGCCCCTAACGCTTTGGTGATTTCAGCACATAAGACATCGAGCACATGCGTTGGCTCGAGTGTTGCAGCCGCACTATTGATTCGGCGCAGAATACGCGCCTCAAGCAATTGCTGCTCGAAAATTGCTGCTGCACTTGGTAATGAATGATCTGACATGTCGCAATCCCGAAGGCTATGTTACTCGAGTTGAGATGAGCTTTTGCTACAAAACCTACTTTAGGTTGTGTATTCGGCATTAATTTTCACGTACTCCTCGGTTAAATCACAACCCCAAGCGGTTCCTGTGCCTGTGCCTTGCCTAAGGTCAATTTCGGCAATCACTTCGGTGGCTTTCATGGCATTGCTGACTAAGGTACGATCAAAATTTTGTACAGCCGCATCAAATAATGTTATGCCTTGCAGTGTAATACGCACACTGCTGGTTTCAAAATACGCAACCGATTTACCAATTGCCATCATAATGCGACCCCAATTTGGGTCGTTGCCATACACAGCACTTTTCCAAAGTGGGCTGGCTGCCACAGATAAAGCGGCTTGTCGAGCCTCGAGATCAGTTCGTGCCCCTAGTACCTGAACTGTTAAGAGTTTTGTTGCCCCTTCACCATCTCGAGCCAGTTGTCGTGCCAACGATTCACAAACACTCTGCACCGCTGCCCAAAATTCGTTTAAGTCAACATTGCCAGCTAAACCATTTGCCAATAAAACCGCCATATCGTTGGTGCTGGTATCGGTATCTACAGTCACTTGATTAAAACTGGTATCAACAATAGCTTGAAAACGTAAACGCAATTCTGCTTGAGGCACAGCTGCATCGGTAAAAATGTATGCCAGCATCGTTGCCATATTTGGCGCAATCATGCCGCTGCCTTTACAAACACCAACCACACTAACACCACTGGAAAGCGTGACTCGAGCTGTTTTTTCAACCAAATCTGTGGTCAGAATCCCCAAAGCAAAAGGCTCGAGATCAGTGCCAAGCACAACATTTGGTAAAGCTGCCTCGATTTTTTCCACAGGTAATGGCACACCAATCACACCTGTACTAGCAGTTAAAACACTTGAATCAGTAATGCCAAGTTGTGTTCCTGTAACCATTGCCATACGCTGATTACTACTGATACCCACTTCGCCCGTGGCACAATTTGCATTACCAGCATTAACAATAATGGCTTGTATTGCCCCGTGATCCTCGAGCAAAGCACGATTACGTGTCACGCACGGCGCAGCCGCTCGGTTGGTTGTACCCGAAAATGCCCAAGTACAAGGAACTTCACTGACTAACAAAGCCAAATCGGTTTTACCAGAGGGTTTAATACCAGCTTTAATTGCACCTGCACGAAAGCCTCGAGGAAGAGAAGACATAAAACCAGTTTACTATGTCTGAACAAGTAGTGCTGAAAAACGTTATTTTACGGGCAAGTAACTTTGTGTGATAAAGACGTACGCTCCTTGGTATTTCGTACCATCCAAATGCACATCGCGGAAGAAGGTATAACGCAATTTTAATGTATTGGTAAATTTCAGTTCTATTGAATACGGTAACAGTGTATATGTACCATCCGTGCCATTATTACTCGAGCTGGTGACACTATAATCTGTACCTGCAATACTAAAATACGATGCCCCACCAGACCGCGAAGAAATCGAAAATGTGCCATTGCTCGAGAGTATTAAAGTATCTTCGCTGTACGAACCAGTGGTACCATTGGTGGAACTGCTGAGGTATTTGAGTTTGGCATTAAATGGTTCTTTTGGATTTGGTGGTACAGGTTTGTAGTTTTGATCGCCAATTTCTACACTGCCATCTTTATTTTTTTGAAAGCGCTCGGATTCATTACTCATAATGATTGCATTTCCTTTGACCGAATAGCTTTCGCAAAGTGTAGATGCTAATGGCGTGGTTGCTAATTTAATTGGTACGCGTTGACAATCAAAATTCTCGAACCCCCAACGATACGCGCTTTTACTTTTTAACCCATCAGTACCAAAATAAGCTGGTCTTCTCGAGCCTTGATACCCTTCGCCTAAGTAAAAACCATTTAAACCACCTGTACCTCGGGGGGTGTTGGCTTTAACATTTTTGGGTTTTAGATAGGTCTCTGGGTTTTCAGCTTGTGCCATCAGTTGCGTTGGACTAGGGTACTTGGTATTACCCATACGAGTACAATCGGTTAAATCGTAGGTAAAACCATTATCATCCCACTCGAGAATAATTGTATTTTTTTGCGAATTAAATGAACCCGTTAAGAGTTCGTTTTTATGATGACCAGCAGTTACAGTAGCGATAAATCTGTAATCGCTGGCAAATCTGCCACTCAGCCAATCCAGTCTGCCATCGCGCATTCGATAAAAACCAAGGTGATCTGGAAAATCAACTGCATCGGTAAAACTGTACTTTACCCAAAAATCAGGCGGTGTTGAATCAACCGAAACACTGTACTGACCATTGGCAAAGAGATCAAATTGGAATGTACGAAAAACCCTTACTTGAGGATTATTGGGATCTTTTGCCCAATTGGTAAATTCAATACTTTTACTTTGGCAAGTATAACGACCTGCTAGTGGTAACGGCGAGTTGCCAATATTTAAAGTTGGTTTGCTCGAAGGTACACTGGGTGTTGCACTGGTATCAAGCTCTCGAGCCATTTCAGCCAAGACCAACAGTTCTTTGACACGCTGAGTTTTGACCATATTTTGCGCTGGTTGTTGCAAATAACTTGATAAATCTGCACAAATTCCCTCGAGTTTATTGCCTAAACGAGCTTCGATTTGTTTAATCAAAGCTGCTTTGAATTGCGGCATCAGCGTAGCGATTTGCTGATTTTTAGCAGCGTAAGCCTGTAAGACTCGAGGAAAATCTGCTAAACCATTACGAGGAATCCAAGCGTTAAAAGCTTTCAGACTGGCTTCTTTGGTGGCAACATACTTTGCATTGCAAACAGTGGTTAATGCTTCAACTTGACCATAATCCTCGAGTAACGTCACCATTGCATCAGCCCGTTCTTGTGATGTAAAAGCCAAAGCCGCCACACTCGAAACTATGCAAAGTAACACCAACCAAGTAAAGTGTTTCGTCATAACAGCATTTGACGGTCAACCCATGAGTTAAGCATGAAATTCTAAAGAGGAAACCAAGACCATCCCTCTGGACAGCAAGCCACTCGAGATGATACGGTTTACCCAGATGAAACGCATTTGTGCAAATTGGTGGTGGCAACTCGTATAAACGGGCTGCTATTTTTGTTGTATTCACGCACCCGAAAATCTTTTCGGGTGTTTTTGTTTTCAATTGCAAAGGTAAGCAATCCAGTCCAACAGGTGCATCTTTAGGTCAAGAGAGCTTGTCTCAAACAAGAAAGCCAAAAGCAAAAATTGGGGCGACCATAAGGGTCTACACAAAATAAGGGGCAATATGAACATCAATTTAGCAGAATTTCAAAACATGACAACAGGCACTCGAGTACCCGTATACCGCGAAATACTAGCCGATCTCGAGACACCCGTATCGGCATACTTAAAAGTTGCCGCAGGACAACAAGTCAGTTTTCTGCTCGAAAGCGTCGAAGGCGGCGAACGCTGGGCACGATACAGTTTTATTGGCGTTGGAGTGCAAGGCAGCATCAAAGGCTTTGGACGTAACGTCACCCTGACTGGTTCATTTGGCAACACAACCCTCGAGACCGACGACCCCTTACGAGTGCTTTACGAAAAAACCACTGCCACAGCTACTCACGACCCAAACCTCCCCGATTTCTTTGGAGGTGCAGTGGGTTACTCGAGTTACGATCTGGTACGCGTCTACGAAAAGCTACCCAGTAAAAACCCAGACGACCTCGGCATCCCCGATCTGCACTTTATCGCCCCAGAAGGCATGGTGATTTTCGATCATCTCAAACACCGCATCTTTATGGTCGCTGTTGCCACTGGTGGTGATCTGAATAGTTACACCAAAGCACTCGAGACAGTTGCAGATCTTGAACGAAAATTACGCGGCGCACTACCCGGTGTTCCTGGTGACCGACCCAGCCGCAAAAGCGAATTTAGCAGCAATTGGACGCAAGAAAAATACGAAGCCGCTGTTGAAAAAGCCCTCGAGTACATTCGTGCAGGCGATATCTTCCAAGTGCAAATTAGCCAACGCTTCACCGCTGAACTTCACAGCCACCCATTTGCTGTGTACCGCGCTTTACGCAATGTCAACCCAAGCCCACACATGGGTTACCTCGAGTTTGGCAACTGCACCTTTGTTGCTGCTAGCCCAGAAAGCCTATGCAAATCCGATGGGAAAACCGTGATTACCCGCCCAATTGCAGGTACACGCAAACGTGGTAGTACACTCGAAGAAGACCTTGCCCTCGAGCAAGAATTAAAAAATGACCCTAAAGAACGTGCCGAACACATCATGCTTGTAGACTTAGGGCGTAACGACATCGGACGTATTGCCAAATACGGCACAGTTCACATCCACGACCTGATGTTCATCGAACGATACAGCCATGTCATGCACTTAGTTTCGGATGTACGCGGCGAACTTGCGACCGGCAAAACACCACTCGATGCACTCGCCACTACACTCCCAATGGGCACAGTCACAGGTGCACCCAAAATCCGCAGCATGGAAATCATCGAAGAACTCGAGAACACAAGGCGCGGCTGGTACGGCGGAGCCTTCGGCTACATCGCCTTCGACGGCAGCATGAACATGGCACTCACCCTACGCACCGCCCTCGTCAAAGACGGCAAAATACACATTCAAAGCGCAGGTGGAGTGGTCGCCGACAGCACACCAACTTTTGAATACGAAGAAAGCATCTCCAAATCTCGAGCCTTACGCCGAGCCGTGGAGTTGGCAGAAGCAGGACTGTAAAAACTCGAGGAATACAAGGCGGACACGGGCATTGGCAAAACAGCTTTCGCAGGACAGACACAGGAGTCTTGACCATGAACACGCACCTGACGGGCATGGTCGCCTGTCCCTACATTCGAGGGATTCATGTACAACAAACGATTTCAAAACCAACGCAAAAGCACTCGACTCGAGAATTATGATTACTCGATTTCGGGCACGTACTTTGTGACTATTTGCACCCAAATAAGGGATACCAATTGGTTCGGACAAATCACTCGAGAAGGAATGCAATTAAACGACATTGGGCAAATGATTCTCGAGATATGGAACGAACTACCCAACCGATTTGACATTCAATTAGACACCTTTATCAGCATGCCAGACCATATTCACGGCATCATCATTTTGTCCAAATCCCAAACCAACACCCCACACCAAAAACCCGTAGGGGAGGGGCTTGTCCCCTCCCTGCCACAGCCTATGCAAAATGCAATTCCGAACGTCACCAATGATAATGCGTTGCACAGGGAGATAAATGTAGATAATGCGTTGCACAGGCAGATAAATGCAGATAATGTGTTGCACAGGGAGACCACAAGGGTCCCCCCTACGGATGGTGGGGTTTCGTTATTTGATGTGGTTGGTGCATTTAAGTCATTGACCACCAATGCGTACATTCGTGGGGTGTGTGAATTGGGTTGGTTGCCGTTTGAGAAGCGTTTTTGGGAGCGTAGTTTTTATGATTCGGTGATTCGTGATGTGGTTCATCTCGAGAAAATTCGTGCGTATATTCTGGGGAATCCTGTGCGTTGGTTTGAGGCTCGGGGGTTGTTGTGAAGCCGCGTGTGTTGACGGGTGTTCGTCCGACTGGGGCGTTGCATCTTGGGCATTTTTTTGGGATGCTCGAGCAGACGGTGTTGTTGCAGTCGGAGTTTGATGTTTTTTTGATGGTGGCGGATGTGCAGGCTTTGACGGATAATTTTTTTCAGCCTGAGCGGGTGCGTGAGTCTGTTTTGGCGGTGGCTCGGGATGCGTTGCGTTGTGGGGTTGATCCGAGTGTGACGACGTTGTTTATTCAGTCGTTGATTCCTGAGATTGCTGAGTTGACGGTGTTTTTGGGTAATTTGGTTTCGGTGGCGCGGCTTGAGTCAAATCCGACGGTGAAGTCTGAGTTGGCGTTGAAACGTGGTGTTTTTGGTGATTCGGTGTCGTTTGGTTTTCTTGGGTATCCTGTTTCGCAAGCGGCGGATATTACGGTGTTTGATGCGGTGTGTGTGCCTGTGGGTGAGGATCAGTTGCCGATGCTTGAGTTGACGCGGGATGTGGTGCGTAAGTTTAATCGTTTGTATGGGGTAACGTTGGTTGAGCCTCAGGCTCGTTTGGTGTCTGGTGCGAGGCTTCGTGGTTTGGATGGTTTGGAAAAAATGGGTAAGAGTCTTGGTAATGCGATTTTCTTGTCGGATTCGAGTGATGTGGTGGGGTCTAAGGTGTTGGGTGCGGTGACTGATCCGTTAAAACTGAGGTTGAAGGATGTTGGTCATCCTGAGGTTTGTACGGTTTTTGCGTATCATCAGTTGTTTGTGGATGCTCAGGGTATTGAAGCGGAGTGTCGCTCTGGTTCTCGGGGTTGTGTGGCGTGCAAGAAAGAATTGGCGGGTACGATCAATCATTTTCTCGAGCCGATGCAAACGGAGTATTCGGATGCTTACTTGTTGCAGGTGCTGCTTGAGGGGACAAAAAAAGCGCGTGTTGTGGCTCGAGAAACACTGGCTCGGGTGAAACGTGCAATGAAACTTGATTATGTGGAGGCTGCTTGATGATTTCCCATGCACCTGTTGGGTATCACTGTCCGTTTTGTGCTTTGGCTCGGGGTGAGTTTACGGATTCGTTTCCGTTGTCTCGAGCTGAAGATGTGGTGTGGCAATCAAATCTTGTTACGGCGTTTATTTGTTTGTGGCGTGCGCCGCGTAATGCTGGTCATGTTTTGGTTGTGCCGAATCAGCATTTTGAGAACATTTATGAATTGCCGCTCGAGTTTGCTTCTGAAATTGCGAGGGTGTCTCGAGCGGTGGCATTGGCGTTTAAGGCGGTGTATTTGTGTGATGGTGTGTCTACGCGGCAACATAATGAACCGAGTGGGAATCAGGATGTTTGGCATTTTCATACCCATGTTTTTCCGAGGTACAAAAATGATTGGTTGTATTTAACGTATTTGTTTGGTCGTAACGCCACGCCCTCTGAACGCGCTGCGGATGCCACACGCCTGCGTGTTTATCTCGAGGCGAATAAATCCGAATTGAATTTATCGTAGGGGCGGGGCTTGCCTCGCCCTGCTTTTCTATTCCCCCGTTCGCCCTGCTGTTCTATTTCCATTCCAAAGGAATTCTTTATGAAAAAAATTTTGGTCATTGATAATTACGATTCGTTCACGTATAACCTTGTGCAGTACCTTGGTGAACTTGGCGCTGATCCGATTGTCTGGCGTAACGATCAGTTTAGTCTCGAGGATGTCAAGAAACTCGAGCCTGATGGAATTTTGGTTTCGCCTGGTCCGTGTACGCCTCTCGAGGCTGGTTTGTCTGTGCCTGTGATTGAGGCTTTTGGCTCGAGTACACCTATTCTGGGTGTGTGTTTGGGGCATCAGAGTATTGGTCAGGCATTTGGTGCGAAGGTGGTGCGGGCAAAATATCTGATGCACGGGAAAACCTCGAGTATTGCTCATGATGGTACAGGGGTTTTTGTGGGTCTCGAGTCGGATTTTACAGCGACTCGGTATCACAGTTTGGTGATTGAGGATTTGCCTGCTTGTCTCGAGGTTAATGCGTGGGTGGATGAAGCGCATGGTCGGACAATTATGGGTGTGCGCCACAAGGATTTTCCAATTCATGGGGTGCAGTTTCATCCTGAGTCAGCGTTGACGGAGTTTGGTCATGCGATGATTAAGAATTTCTTGGAAATGATATGAAACGAATCAATTTCTCGAGTGGTGGCAAATGGGAACCGTTGATTGGGTACTCGAGAGCAGTGCGGGTTGGGCAGTTGGTGTTTGTCTCAGGTTGTACAGCGGCGGATAAAAACGGTGTAGTGTCTGGTGATGCCTATCAGCAGACCATAAAAACGCTCGAGACGGTGCGGTTAGCACTTGAGGGGGTTGGTGCTGGCTTAGCAGATGTGGTGCGTACCAGAATGTTTTTGAAAAATATTGATGATTGGGAAGCTGTTGGTCGGGCGCATGGTGAGGTGTTTGGATTGGTTTTGCCTGTGGCGACAATGGTTGAGGTCTCGAGGTTGATTGCTGCCGAGATGCTGGTGGAGATTGAGGTTGATGCAGTTTGTTTGTTAGACTAGGGTATGACAAGTTTTAGTCGTTCAAGTGGGGTGCTTTTGCATCCGTCTTCGTTGCCTGGGCGTTTTGGGATTGGTACTTTGGGCATGGCGGCGCTCGAGTGGATTGATTGGTTAGCTGAGGCTGGGCAGAAATTGTGGCAGGTGTTGCCGCTTGGGCATACGGGGTATGGGGATTCGCCGTATCAGAGTTTTGGCGCGTTTGCAGGGAATCCCTTGTTGATTGATTTAGAATTGTTGCGAGCCGCTGGTTTGCTATCCGTGGAAGCGCTTCAATCTGCTCCTGATTTCCCTCAAGATACCGTGGATTATGGTTGGATTTATATTTGGAAATGGCAGATGCTGCGTCAAGCAGCCGAAAACTGGCAAGCTAATGCCTCCAAAGACGAACGTACCATTTTTACTAATTGGCGGGTAGCCAATGCCAGTTGGCTCGAGGATTATGCTTTGTTTATGGCGTGTAAAAATGCTCATGGTGGTAACCCTTGGAATACTTGGAAACCCGAGTTGGTGTGCCGTGATAGCAAAGCCCTCGAGATTGCCCGAGTTGAGTACGCTGCTGATGTGATGTTGTACGCCTTGGCGCAATTTTGGTTTTTTAGTCAATGGGCAATGGTGCAACGTGCAGCGCACGCTAAAAGCATTCGGATTGTTGGGGATATTCCGATTTTTGTGGCTCATGATTCTTCGGATGTCTGGGCGAATCAGCATTTATTTGCCCTCGAGCCAGATGGTAGCCCGAGTGTGGTGGCGGGTGTGCCACCTGATTATTTTAGTGCAACAGGGCAACTTTGGGGCAATCCGCATTATCGTTTCGATGTCATGGCGAAGGATGGTTTTGCTTGGTGGTTGCAGCGTTTTGAGGAAACCTTTAAGACTGTGGATATTGTACGGGTGGATCACTTTAGGGGTTTTGAAGCGTACTGGGAAATTCCTGGTACTGCCGAAACCGCCATTACTGGGCAGTGGGTTAAAGCGCCTGGCGTTGAGTTATTCAATGCTGTTCGCGCAAAATTTGGTGATTTAGCCATTATTGCCGAAGACTTGGGTGTGATTACTCCAGAAGTCGAAGCGCTGCGTGATGGTTTTAATTTGCCAGGTATGAAGATTTTGCAATTTGCATTTTATGGTGATCAAAACGACCCGTTCTTACCGCATATGTACACCGAAAATTGTGTGGTTTACACTGGTACGCACGACAACGATACAACCTTGGGCTGGTGGAATGCCGAACCCGAAACTGTCAGAAGCAAAGCCAAAGCGTATTTGGGTGTGACAGGTAAGGATATTGTCTGGGATTTAATTCAGGCGGCTTGGAATAGTAAAGCAGTCATGGCACTCGCGCCGTTGCAGGATTTACTCAAGTTACCCACCGAACAACGTATGAATTTACCAGGTACATTGGGTGGTACAAACTGGGCGTGGCGTTACTCGAGTCAAGATTTGAGTAAAAAATTAGCTGCCAAATTAAAAGCTTTAACTGTTTCGAGTAAACGTTAATACCCCACCTTTTTGAAATCTCGAGATCAGCACACTTGTCTCGAGATTTTTTCGTATGCTGCCATAATGAACGCAGACCTTGACGCTTTGATTGCTCGTATTTCACCACTTGATGCTGGTAGCCAAGTGGCAGCTCGAGAACGTCAGCATATTTTAACCAAACCGCGTGGTGCGTTGGGGCGGCTCGAGGATATCAGTGTTTGGTTGGCTGGTGTGCAGGGTACGGTTTTACCGCAAATTCGCTTGCCAACAGTCATTATTTGTGCTGCCGATCATGGTGTGACTGCCGAAGGTGTTTCGGCTTACCCAAGTGCTGTGACTCCTGCAATGGTGCAAAATTTTCTGGCGGGTGGCGCGGCTATGAATGTTATTGCCAAAGTGGTGGGTGCTCAAGTGAAAGTTTTGGATGTGGGTGTTGCTACTGACCTTTTGCCTCACCCTGATTTGATTGCGGCTAAAGTTCGTTTTGGTACGCGTAACATGCGAAACCAAACGGCTATTACTCGAGATGAAACTATAGAAGCCATTCTGGCAGGAGCAAACGCAGCTCAAACTGCCATTGCACAAGGCTCGAATCTGTTGGTGGCTGGTGATATGGGTATCGGCAATACCACTGCTGCCAGTGCTTTAACAATGTGGTATGCCAAAACCACTCTCGAGCAAAGTGTTGGACGTGGTACAGGGATTGATAACCCAACGTTAGACCAGAAACGCTTGGTGGTTCAAGAATCTATTCTCCGAGCTAATCTCAATTCTTTTCGGGATCCACTGACAGGTTTATCAGAACTAGGTGGACTCGAGATTGCTGCCATGACAGGCATAATGCTGCAAGGTGCAGCCAGCCGCGTTGCGGTGCTGGTAGATGGTTTTATTGCAGGTGCAGCCGCTTTGGTTGCTTGTGCAATTGCGCCATTAGCCAAAGAATACCTTTGTGCTACGCATGTTTCGGTTGAACCAGGGCATATTGCACAACTCGAATTTTTGCAGCTCGAGCCATTGTTTAACTTAGGTATGCGGCTTGGTGAAGGCACAGGTGCAGCCCTAGCGATTCCGATGCTTGAGGCAGCAGCTAGAACCTTATCGGAAATGGCAACTTTTGAAAGTGCCAGTGTGCCAGACAGGTAAGCGAAAGTATTGGTCTTTATTTCTCGAGCTGCTATTTGCTTAGCAAATCTGCTACCATACGCTCTCATGAATTCTTTTTCTGGTTCGGATGCGAATGCGTATAAAGGTTTAGCTCGAAATTGGGCTTCGACAGTCACTATCGTAACTGCTAAACGAAAAGCTGAATTTATGAAAGAAGGTGTGCCTGAACAAGATGGGTATACTGCTACCGCTTTTTTAACCATTAGTATTGACCCACCGATTATTCTGGTTTCGCCTACCAATGGGGGTAGTGCTTATTCGATGCTGGCAGAATCAGATTACTTTGCGGTCAGTATTTTAGCCAGTCACCAGCAACCCATTGCCGATGCGTTTGCTAAACCAGCTGCCGAACGGGTTGCTAATTGGCAAAACTTTGCTTGGCATAGCGATAACACAGGTAGCCCAATACTCGAGGGGAGTCTTGGGGCATTTAGTGCAAAAATTAAGCAACTGATTCCAGCAGGTGACCATACCATTGTGCTGGGCGATGTTCTCGAGATTCATCATGGCGAAACGGGCGAGCCATTGCTATACTTTAATCGAGCGTATGGTAAACCAAGTAGTCTTTAACTAGTCTTAAAAGATAAAGGTGTTTTAAGTTCTGCTCATTGGCTCACATCTGTTAGTTGATAAGGTTAGTTCAGTTCGTTCAAGGAGGAAACGTATATGAAATTTAAAGCCTTACTTAGTGCCGCATTCGCCCTTCTCTCAGGTGTTGCCTTCGCGCAATCTAACCCAGTTGTTTCACCACAAGGCATTGTTGTTAATCCAGCACCAACAGAACTAAAAGTACAAGTTGCTTTGAATAAAGCGGGTGTCAATCCGTTGTACAACCAAGGTGAGCGTTTACAAGTTTCGGTTAGTGTCAACCAAGATGCGTTTGTGTATGTGTTTAATGTCACTTCGACTGGCGATGTTGTGGTTTTGTTACCAAATGGTTTTCCTGGTGGTCAACAACCATTCTTGCGTGCCAATGAAACCCGCACTTTCCCTGGTCCGAATGACAAGTACACTTTAGATATCGAAGCACCGTTTGGTCAAGAAAAAATCTTTGCTTTGGCTTCCAAGACCCAACTCAATATGTCTCAGGTGATTCCACAAATTCAAACTGGTAACTTTGTACAAGCAACAGTCCAAGGTGCAACAGGTTTAGCTCGTCCTTTAGCTGTTGTGGTTAATCCGTTACCACCTCAAGATTGGACTTCGGCATATGTGGATTTCCGTACCCAAGCAAAACCAGTCGCTGCGACTACTGGCACATTACAAGTCACAAGCAATGTCAATGGTGCACAAGTATTTGTAGATAATGTCTTTGTTGGTAATACCCCAGTTTCAGTGACGGCTAACCCAGGTAATCGCTCGGTGCGGGTAACGGCAAATGGTTACCGCCCAGAAACCCAAACCGTTACGGTTCGTGCTGGTCAAGTGACTTCTGTGAATTTCAACTTGGGTGCAGTTGTCCAAAATGGCACTTTAAACATCACAGTTTCCCCAAGTAATGCTGCTGTTTTTGTAGATAATGTCCGAGTTGGTTTTGGTTCACAAAGTGTCAATGTGACACCTGGTCAACACACCATCCGTGTCACTGCCGATGGTTACCAAGATTTCAACAGCACCGTCAATGTACAAGCTGGTGGCAACGTGACTGTTCGTGCAAACTTACAACCAATCGTTGTTAATGGCACACTGCAAATCATTGCTCCTGAAGGTGCACAAGTTTCAATTGATAACCAATTTGTTGGTAATGGCAGTGGACAAATCACAGTTCCAGCTGGTCAACGTACTGTTCGTGTGACCCAAGCTGGTTTCCAAGATTTTGTGACTACTGTTAATGTGCAAGCTGGTCAAGTCACCACAGTGCGTGCCAATTTACAACCACTTTCTGGTAGCTTGATTGTGCGTAGCAATGTGGCAAATGCTCGAGTTTTCATCAATGGTAATGATGTTGGTACTGTTGGTGCTGATGGTGTGTTGCGTGTTGATAACTTACCAGCGGGTAATCACGAAGTAACCATTGTGGCTCCTGGCTTCCGTACTCAAGTGCAACAATTCAGCATTCGTGCTGGTAGCGCCACCGAAATTTTTGCAAATCTTGTGCGTTTATAAACTGATTGCTGCTCGAGAAAACCTCCTAGGTATCTAGGAGGTTTTTGTTACGCACCATACCAGACAAAAATTGTCAACTAAGTTAAACTGCTGTTCATGAGTCTCGAGACCTTAGAAGCCAAAGTGCAGGATTTTGAAGCCATGGATACGAGTGCCAGAATCCAAGCCCTGATAGGTTTAGCCCAAAATGTGACTGATCTCGAGCCACAACACAACGAAACATGGGATTTTACCGAAATTCGTCAGGATCAAGAATGTTTAGACGAAATGGGTTTGTACTTGCGTCACAATAAGGATAGATTGCATTTGGCAGCGGTTGTGGGTAACGAAGCCACGACCTTAACCAAGGCATTAACGGCAGTACTGGTTGAGCATTTACGTGGTGAAACGCCCACACGGATTCTCGAGCTACGCGATAGTTTTGTGCCGCGCTTAGTTGGTGAAAGTTTATTGCGGCAACGTCGGAATGCAGCTTATTACCCGTTGCGCCGAGTTCAAGATGCTGTGCGCCATTTACTCGAGCAACAAGTGGCATAAAGTCGCTTGTTGCACAAGAAAAAACGCGGATTGCGGTATACTCTAACCTAATGAAGGTCTTGACTCGAGTTTTACAACTGCTTTTATTGGCATTGATTTGTTGTGCTACCAATGGTTTAGCAGCAGCAAAACTCGAGACCATTGGACGTGTCCCACTTGGTGATGTTGGTGCGTTGTATGCAACCAATAGTCCCGATTTCCCAAGTGATATTACAGCCATTGATGCGTGGCGCAGTGCTTTAACCCCCGTTAGTCAAGTGAATGTTTCGGGTGGTTCCTATTGGTTTGTGGTGGATTTTACTAATCAAGTTGGGCATAAAGCATGGGTATTTGAACCATATTCAACACTGATTAACTTTGTTGATGCGCGTTTGTATGGCGCAGATGGCAGTGTGCAAAGCCTCACAACAGGGTATCAACGCAAATTACTGTACTCCTTGCATTATGGTCAAAATATTGCGCTCGAACCAAACGGACAGTATCGGTTGGTGGTGCGTTTCAGTAGCCCGTATTTTGCTGCTCAACCAAAATTTCGTTTAATGCCACAAGCAGAATACCAACAACATGTTCTATGGGACAATATTTTAACCATTGGTGCATTGGGTGCATTACTTTGTTTAGCTTTATACAACTTATTTGTTTTTACCAGCACTCGAGATAAAAGTTTATTATTTTATGCTTTGTATTTAATTGCCACTGCGACTGCTTGGGCTTGGACGTTCCATTTACCAACAGCTTTGTTCAATATTTATGAATTGCGCTGGCATTACATGTGGTTTTTCTTGATGCCAATAACAGGTACATTGTTTTACTTATCGTTTTTACAAGTTGCAACGTGGTCGCCGTTACTGACCAGATTAAGTTGGGGCAGCATTGCCTTATCGGTAGTATTGCTTCCCTCGAGTTTTTTCTTGTTATCACATATGCACCTTTTAGCGACCATTTGTATTACTGTGCAATTGTCGCTGGCACTGATTTGTGGTGTGCTTTCATGGCGACGTGGTTTTAAAGCAGCACGGTACTTTGTGGTTGCTTTTATGTTTTTGTTACTGCCAAGTCTGGTGATTTTGCCAGCCAATCTTGGTTTGATTCCAGAATTGCTCGAGAATGTTGAATTACTGGCTTTAATCGGGGCATTATTTGATGGTTTGTTATTGGCTTTTGCGCTTGCCGAAAGGATTCGTTCTTTACAAGCCGAACGGGATATCTCATTATTTCGGGTTACCCAAGCATTAAACTTAGCCAATACCGATAGTTTAACGGGCATTGGTAATCGCCATGCTTTTGATTTGGCATTACAACAAGTATTTCAGACATCGGTACAACAATCATATCTACTGATGCTGATTGATTTAGATGGCTTCAAACGCATTAACGATCAATACGGGCATAACAAAGGCGATGATTTACTCAAACAATTTGCCAAAGCTTTAAAAAATCTGCCATTGCCCCAAGTCTCGAGTTACCGTTTGGGTGGTGATGAATTTACATTAATTGCTCCTAAACAACTCGAGGCGCAATTAGTGAGTGCCATTCGCGGTATCGAACAGCATTTACGTGAACATGGTTTTGCTGAATTTGGTGCCAGTATTGGCGTGGCATATGGTGCCGAGCATCAACAAATGAGCGAAATTTTTTCTCAAGCCGATCAACGCATGTACGAAGATAAACGCAAACGGCAATTTCTGGCGACTTAAAGCGCTTCAAAGGTTGTATTAACAAACTCGCTGACCGATGGCTCGAGGGTAGCGCGGTGTTGACGAAATAATAAGGCTGCATCTCGAGAATGCCATGTGCTGGGTTGAAGCACTCTCGGCAAATCTGGGTCTATAAATAAGAATTTTCGGTATTCGTGCAGCATGTGCACATAGGCTTTGAAAGCATCTTCTGGGGTTGAAATTTTAGGTAAGGTAATAAAGTGCTCGAGAAAAGAGCTGTATCGTGCGTTTAAATCGGTGATATCCCAAGTGCTTTGAACCAATTCTTGGGCGCTGCGTGAACCAAATCGTGTTCCAGAAAATGCGTCCACAAATTGCTCGAGTTGATAAATTTTGGCGAGTTGTAGGGCTTCTTGGCAAAGATTATTTGGGCTGATCCAAACACCTGGTTGCAAAGCACCAAAACCAAGAATCAGTAATTCTTTACGAAATTGATCGCGGGCTTCTCGAGCACTTTCTGGTATTGAATACGTTAAAATATGCCAGTTGTTATCCCACTGGCTATCCAGTGGTTGGTATAAACGCCCAACAGCGCGGTGTACTCGCCAACGAACTTCTGGGGTTAAAGCATAATAAGATTTGCGCCCAATTTTTTGCACCTCGAGCCAACCTGTGCGGGTGCTACGGGAAACAGCCGCCCGTACCGCTGGTTCGGAGAAACCCAGTGCGTTCATCCAAGTGATAATGGTACCAACCCAGACAATATCCCCACGAGGATGAACAAATTCGCCAAAAATAGTAAATAAACTCGAGCGTGCCCTCATACTGAACCTGTGGGTGCAAGAATTGCTCGAGAGAGCAGTTTCGCTTCGCCTTTATGTAAAGCATTGGGCAAACGAAAACGCTCGAGATCAAATGGATTAGGCTGCCTAAGTAATTTATCAGCAGCGATTTCGCCAATATACGAAGCGAACTTAAAACCATGCCCGCTGCAAGGGCTGAGCAACAAAATAGTGTTATTTTCTGGGTGCCAATCAAGAATAAAATCATGACTTGGTGTATTGGTATACAAACAAGTTCTGGATTGAATTAAACGCCATTCTTCGGTGGGTAAATACGTCTCGAGCCAAGTCTGTGCCTCGCGGATCATACGTTCTGGCACAACTAAACCTCGAGTGTCTGGGTCTACCGTATCACCGCTTTGATGCAAACCAATTTTAACAGCAGGTAAGCCCTGCACGGGAAAACCATACGCCAAACTGTGATGGTCAATAAAAATTGGGAATTGATCGGGTGTAAAGGCAGCTAAATTCTTTGGCGCAAAATACAAACTGCCCTCGAGTGTGACAGTTAATTGTGCTTGTAACATCGGCACCAGTTTTGGTAACCAAGCTCCTGCTGCTATCACAATTTGGTTTGCCTGAAAGCTACCTAAATTTGTTTGCACAGTATTGCTACTAAGGTTTTGTACCACGCAATGCTCGAGTAAAGTCGCGCCATATTTACAAGCCAATGCCACCATCACTTCGACGGCTCGAGATGGCATGACAATACCCGCATCGGGGCTGTACAAACTCTGCCAATGAGCCGGAATACGCCATTGTGGAAATTTCTGCATGGTTGCAGCAGCATCTAAACGCTCGAATTTTGCACCAACAGCGGTCATGGTGGCAGCGGTTCGTTCAAAGCTGCTATTGCCCACAGATCCAAAATCTAAACCACCAAATAAATGTAGCAAAGACTGCCCAGATTCGGCTTCGATGGCACGCCACGCAGGTAAAGCTTGAATGGCAAGTTTTGCATACTCTGTATCGTCATAAGCAAAACGAAAAATCCTCGAATGCCCTAAACTCGAGCCGCGTTCGTGTGGTACGGAGAATTGCTCGAGTAATAACACGCTTTTACCCCGTTTTGCCATTGCCAAAGCTGTACTCGAGCCAGCTGCTCCAGCACCAATCACGATGACATCATAAGTTTGCATAAGGCATTCTACCGTTGCTTGACTGGTGTGTGCATTTTGCACAGCTAAGCATTGAAATTGGTGTTACAGTCTTTGTTTGGTGCTTTTGTGCCAGAAAGAAGAATCATGTCCGAAATAACCATTACTTTTCATCAAAACGTAGACCTCGAGGTACGGCTGATAGCGGGTCAGGCGGTTGAACTTTGCTTAGTCGAAAAAACCCAAGCAAATAAGCATTTACTCGCCACTCGGCAAATTCAGTCCACTGAAATTAGCAGTATTTGTCAACTAGACAAACTGTTACCTGCATAGATTCAATCATCCGTTAGACTAAGCCATGAAAACAGCATTTCTTGGCTTAGGTTTAATGGGTTACCCAATGGCTGGACACTTAGCAAAAGTTTTCCCAACCACTGTTTGGAATCGGAGTCTCGAGAAAGCCGAACGGCACAACCAAGAATTTGGTTCGAGCTTAGCCAACACCATTGCCCAAACAGCTGGAGCAGATATTCTTTTTACCTGCTTTCCAACCAGCAAAGAAGTCTTAGCGATAGCTCCACAAATTCTCGAGCATGCCAAACCCGGTTTGATCTGGGTGGATTGCACCAGTGGCGACCCAGCCAGTGCCAGAACCCTTAGCAACATGCTCGAGGCAAAATCTATGCACTTCCTAGATGCACCTGTCTCAGGAGGCGTTAAAGGTGCAATCAGTGGGCAACTAACCACAATGATCGGCGGTACAGAAACAGCACTTAATGCTGCCCGTCCTGCTCTCGAGACATTTGCTAGTAAAATTGTGCATGTTGGTGGCGCAGGTGCTGGCATGGCAGTCAAAGCAGCTAATCAAGCCTTACTTGGTGTCAACATCCTCGCCTTAACCGAAGTTCTTCTGGGCTTAGAAAAACAGGGAGTCTCGAGCCGCGCAGCCCTCGATGTGATCAACGCCTCGAGTGGACGCAGCAATGTCTCCCAGAATTTATTCCCAGAACGCGTATTGGGAAGGGCTTTCCCGAATACTTTTGCCTTAGCCCTGATGACCAAAGATGTCCGAATCGCCGCCCAGAGTTTACGCGAACAAGGCATCCCCGCGCCAATTGTTGGCTTAACCGAGAATTTACTCGAGATTGCCTTACGGCAATTAGGCGATGTAGACCATGTTGCTGCCGCACAAATGCTCGAGACTTGGAGTGGGCAAGAGCTGGGCAACGAGTAAGTGGCAAGAAGTAGACCCAGCGCAAGTTGACACCTGCTACCTTTGAACCATGAACCTTTTAATTCTTGGTGGTACAGCTTTTCTGGGTCGGCATTTGGTTACTGCTGCCGTTGAGAAAAATCATAATCTAACTTTATTTCATCGGGGTAACCGTAACCCTTTTCCTGCCTTAGAAAATATTCTTGGCAACCGCGAAACCGATCTCGAGTTATTGGCTGGTCGAACCTGGGATGCTGTGATTGACACCAGCGCTTATATTCCTCGAGTGACTAAAATCAGTGCAGCAGCTTTGCAAGATAAAGTGCAGCGTTATTGTTTTATCAGTACCATCAGTGTTTACAAAGATTTTTTACAAGCTCACGATGAACTGGCGGCTGTTGCGACGCTTGAGCAAGACACCGAAGAGGTGACAGGTGCAACGTATGGTGCTTTAAAAGCACTTTGCGAAAACGAAATTAGTGCGGCTTTTGGGCAGCTTTCCCTCAATCTGCGCCCTGGTTTAATTGTTGGTCAGTTTGACCCATCCGACCGTTTTACGTATTGGGTGGAACGCATTGCCAGAGGTGGCGATGTGATTGCGCCAGGGAATCCAACAGCAGGTGTGCAGTTTATTGATGCCTTATCGTTAGCACGGTTTACCATTCATGCACTCGAGCAAAATTTAAGTGGCACATATAATCTTAATGGACAAAGTATTGCCATGCAGCATGTTCTCGAGACCATTTGTAAAACAACGCAATCGGCTGCTCAGTTACACTGGGTCAGCGATGAATTTTTAGCCGAGCAAAAAGTCAATGCGTGGATGGGTACAGATAGTTTGCCACTCTGGATTCCAAACGCAGATACCACTACCAACGGCACAATCATCAAAAAAGCACTCGAGGCAGGTTTAACTTTTCGTCCACTTGAGGAAATTATTCTCGAGGTTCTGGCTTTTGCCCAAACACGCAAGGATTATGTTTGGCGCAGTGGCATCACAGCCGAGCGCGAAGCAGCCTTAGTTGCCCTTCACCAATCGCGTTGACGATACGAAACAGCTTCGGCAAGGTGCGCTTCGGCAATTTGTTCCACACCAGCTAAATCGGCAATGGTTCGGGCTACCCGCAAGACTCGGTCGTAGCCACGACCCGATAACCCCAGTTGCTTGGCAGCAGCTCGAATAAAGTTTTCGGGTGCCACCTCGAGATGCGCGTGTTTACGTAATTTGGCACCATGTAAGAACGCATTTGCCATACTTTGGCGGCTTTGCATGGTGGCTCGAGCTGCCCAGACACGTTCCCGAACAACACTGGTTTGTTCGGCTTCAGCGGTTCTTGTCAGTTCTTCTGGGCTGAGTTTTTGGACATTGACCACTAAATCTATGCGGTCAAGCAGTGGTCCAGAAATCTTTGCTAAATACCGACGCTGCGCTGGGTCAGAAGTATCACGCCAATCACCACTTGGGCTTGGATTCATAGCAGCAATCAATTGAAACGCTGCTGGAAAAGTCACACTGGCTCGAGCACGTGAAATAGTGATTTCCCGATCCTCGAGTGGTTGCCGTAAAACCTCTAAAGCATCTCGAGAAAATTCTGGGAATTCATCTAAAAATAAAATACCATGATGGGCTAAACTCACTTCACCAGGGCGTGGAATCGAACCGCCACCAATCAGACCAGCATCCGAAATTGTGTGATGTGGTGCTCTGAAAGGAGCCGTCCTCAGCAGTCCTTTTGGCATTCTTCCAGCTGCTGAATGAATACGAGTTACCGACAATGCTTCATCATTTGAAAGTGGTGGACACAAACCAATGGCACGGCGTGCCAACATGGTTTTCCCACTGCCAGGCGGACCAATCAACAGTAAATTGTGATGACCTGCTACTGCAATCTCGAGAGCACGTTTGGCTTGGGCTTGGGCTTTAATATCGGCTAAATTCAGTAAACTATCAGCATCAATTTCGAGGGGTTGTGCCACACTGACCTCGAGTTTATTGACACCCGATAAATGCTGCACAGCCTCAAGCAAGCTACTCGGTGCAAACACTGTTAAACCCTCGAGTACAGCTGCTTCACCCGCGTTTTGTGGTGGTAGTAACACCATCTCGCGCTTAGCTTGTAAGGCTGCAAGGGCAATGTTAATGGCACTCGAGACTGGGCGAACGGTGCCATCCAAAGCCAGTTCTCCAGCAATAAATACAGTTTGTAATGCCTCGAGCGGGAAATGTCCCTGGGCTGCTAATAATGCCAAAGCAATGGGTAAATCAAAACTCGAGCCTTCTTTACGCACATCAGCAGGGGCAAGGTTGACTGTAATTCTCGAGGCAGGAAATTGAAAACCACTGTTTTTAATAGCTGCCCGTACTCGGTCACGGCTTTCTTGCACAGCTGCATCAGGCAGACCAACCACAGTGAAATTTGGTAAACCCGCAGCGACATCCACTTCAATTTCGATGGTGGTTGGATTGACACCTATTACAGCTGCACTAAATGCTTTAGCCAGCATGGTTTCCTTGTAACTCGAGTAATACGTTCATCGGTTGACCTTTACTTTGCTTTAGCGTTAATGGTTTTAACAGGTTTAGAACTCGAGCTTGGTTTGGTATCGTTTTTGGCTTGGAACTCGGCGGCTTTGACAGCAATTTGTTTCTCAACCCGTTGCAGCATCACCCATTGTTGGAAGCCTCCGATCAAACCACCAATCACCCCGTACATGGTCACACCACTGGGGAACGAAAGGTAAATATAAGCAAAGACAAATTGAAAAATCAGCATTTGACGGAACATATCTGGGGTTTTACGGGTACTAAGCCATGTGGTCAGCACACCAGAAGCCAAATAAAGGATGGGTAGAATATAAAACGGATCAGGTAATGCAAGATCGGGTAACCATAAGAAACCTTGGTCAAATTCGTAATTACTAAAAATTTTCCACATCAACAAAAATATGGGCATTTGAATCAAAGCTGGTAAGCACCCAGAAACCGGATTGACCCCATTTTGGGTATAAATTTTCATGGTTTCTTCTTGTAATTTTTGCGGATCAGTTTTGTATTTTTCTTTGATTTCGGCTAAAAATGGTTGCAAAGCCTGCATTTCGGCACTGGATTTATATTGCTGCATTAATAATGGTGTAATCAGCAAACGAATAAAAATGGTTAACAAAATAATTGCAATACCCCAAATACCCACAATATTTTTGACAGCTTCAAAACCACCAATTAAAACCAAAGACAAACGTCCAAAAATATTGGGGTCAAATAAACCAGGTAAGGTATCCCATTTTTCTTGATGCAAACGAACTAATTCGTTAAAACCACCGTATACCTCGAATTTACTGGTGGTATTACCAGCTAAAGTCAGGGCAATACTCGAGATTTCCAAATTTTCAACATTGCCATTGACACGACGAGTTGCTTGGCGAGTACCAATTTTGACAGGTACAGGTTGCGCTGGTCGAATAATCAAAGCTTGACCATTAGGGTTAATTAAACTATTGCAGCATTGCAAGCTGGTGTATACGGCTTGTTTGACCTCACCAACAGTTATAGGTTGACTCGAGCCTGTTTCTAAGGCTTTGGTTTGTGCTCTGGCATCGCCACCAAGTCCAAGAAATTCAAGTTGATAATTTGCCACACCATCCACTCGAGTCTCGAGTCGCAAGGTTAAACGCCGCGAGTTAATGGTGTATTGCTTAGAGACCTTGGCATTTCCTTGGGTATAAGAAAAAGTGGCTGTTAAAATGCCACCACCATCTTTGGTGATTTCGACATTGGTAACGGGTTTATCCGCTTTGACTGTGCCTGTTAAAGGAATAACACTGCTATGAATACCGTTTTGTAACAAATTTGGTTTGCCTTGGTAGTTACCATTATTGCTCGAGCCTTTATAAATTTTTTCAAACCAAGCAACAATTTCGCCTTGATCGTTAAATGCAATATCAGCAAGGTTGGTCACAGCAATCACTTCTGCTTTGCCATCCGCATCAATATCAATGATTTGTGATTGACTATCTCTGGTAACACTCGAGACCCACTCTGGTTTAATACTGGCAAAAGCAGGGGTACTTAGCAGCAATGCGGCAAAAGCCGTGAACAATACTTTCTTCATGTAGAACTCCTTACGCTACTCGAGCCTTAAACGTTGCACAACCCGAGGTTTCAATCTGGTACATGGTCAATCCCACCTGGATGAAACGGTTGGCATTTTAGAATTCTTTTTGTTGCTAACAAAGTACCTTTGACCGCTCCGTGTCGTTCTATCGCTGTCAACGCATATTGGGAACACGTGGGGTAAAACCGACAGGTTGCCATACCTTTTAATGGCGATAAAAACCGCCGATACCCTGTCACACTAGCCAGTAACGCTCGAGCCGCAAGGCTATGGCGTTTGGTATTACGGTTTTGGAAAGGGTCAGTCATAAGGTAAAAGAAATTGAAAAGAGCCTAGGCTACTTTACTCCAGCTTTTCGCATTGCGTTCAGTAATGCTTTAACAACTTCGGGATAACGGGCTTTAGCCGCGTCAGGATTAGCAATAATGGTTGCCTCGAGTGGGGGTAAATCCATGCGGCGCAGTGCTTCTCGAACTCGTCGTCGAATGCGGTTACGAACAACAGCATTACCAACTTTTTTAGAAACAATAATGCCAACAAAGACACCTTGTTTAGCGGGTAACCATTTCAAACCAAAAATATGACTACGTCCAGGTTTACCTTTGTTGCGTAAACGCCGAAAACGCCAATCCTTGGTTAAACCCTCGAGTTTCGCAGCTTTAAACGATCCTTGGGAGGTTTTGTTTTCGTTGGAAACGACACGAGCCTCGAGCAGCTTGTCTCGAGGCTCAGTCATAATCTATTCCTTACTTGAAGCGCGGTGATTGAACCGCAATGGTGCTACGACCCTTTGCGCGGCGACGTGACAAGACACGGCGACCGTTGTCTGTTTTCATACGAGCGCGAAAACCGTGGGTTTTAGCGCGTTTGCGGCGATTTGGTTGCCAAGTACGTTTCATTTTGAACCCCTAAAAGAAAAATCTCGCCCCTTTCGGGGCAGCCTCGAGAATATAGCAAATAAACTCAGAAGGTGCAAGGGATTTTTACCCGCGTAAGAAACCACCCAGTTCACCATCTTCAAGGGCAGGTAAATCCTCGAGGGCAGGTAAACCAAACTCGAGTAAGAATTTCTCAGTGGTGGCGTATAACATTGGTCTGCCGACCACTTCTTTACGCCCAATGACTTTGACTAATTCGCGTTCTTGTAAGGTGTCTAAAGTGCTACCAGCCCCTGCGCCACGCATCAACTCGATTTCGCCACGAGTGATCGGTTGTTTATACGCAACAATCGCCAGTGTTTCAAGAGCAGCATTGGATAAACTTGGCAGTGGTGGAGGCGAAAGTAACGGCTCGAGAGCAGGTACAACATCTCGTGCCACAATTAAACGGTAACCACCAGCGACAGCTTCGATATCAAACCCCAATGCACTTTCACGGAAGCGTTTGCGAAGCATTTCGATCAACCGATGCGAACTTTCAATTGGTAAACCCAATAAATGCCCAATTTCCTTGGGTTTTACAGGTCTGCCAGCTGCCAGCAACGCCGCCGATAAAACCTCGAGTAGCCGTGATTCAACAGGTTGATGGCTGATTTCAGGCTCGAGGTCGGTTAATTCAGGTATTGCAAAATTTGGCTCTTCGCCGCTCTCGAGTTGGGTGGTACTCAACGTCATATGTTAATTCTGACATGTTTTGCATAAGAAAAATCGGACGTGGGGGATCGTCCGATTTTTCCCTAGGAGGGAAAGTTATGAAAAAAGTGGTTTAGGATTGAATAGCTTTTACTTCGATACGTTTAGCAGTGGCTTCAACAGCTTTTGGAATTCGCACGGTTAAAACACCATGCTCGAGACTTGCTTCGATACCTTCATGCACAATCCGTACAGGAATTTGAATACTGCGTTTTTGCTCACCACTTGGGCGTTCACGCCACAGCACTTTGGCATCATCGGCTTGGGTATCAGCAGGGGTGGCTGTTAAGGTCAAAACATTGCGCTCAAGTTGCAAACTGATTTGATCCACAGTAAAACCGGGTAAATTAACTTTGACCAGCACAGCATCGGCTGTTTCGAGAACATCGGTACCTGTTTGGCGTTGCACTGTGTTTTGGCTACGCTCGAGGTCGGCGAGGACGGCATCCATGATTTTCCAAGGGTTGGTGTTGATTCGCATCATATGAGTTGCTCCTTTGCTTTCGTAGTGATTTTGTATCACTAAACTTGAGTGTATTATGCTCAAGTTTTATTACTTTGTCAAGTAGGTATTTCTAAGTCAAATGGCGCATTTAGTTGGCAATGATAGTATTGCCCGATTCGCTCGAGTGGTAAATATCCTGTGCGGAACAAGATTTTCTTGAGTAGTCAAGTGATTGGAGCTATTTTACAAAAAACCCGTAAATCAATTTCTTTGTAATAAATCGGTAATAACACTAAGAAATTTAAAGAATACAAACCAAAAATTATTAAAAACCTCGAGAAAATATTTTCTATTACAACAAATAAACTCGACTTGACAAGGCAAACTGCTATGGTTTAACGTAAAAAAGATATGAATTTAAAAACTGTTGAGCAAATCCTTGCGGAAAATACCTCTTACAAAGATGTCAGCCTCTACAATGCAATTGTCGTTGCCATTAAAAAAGGTTCATTGGCTGGAAAAGCAATTCCACTTAACCGCAATGACTCTAATGCTAAATTCAAAATAGCCAAAGCCAGCTCCCGTGGTGGTAAAAGCGCCATGAAAGATGTGCTTAATTATGTGATTATTGATATGGAAGCATTTAATACATGGTTTGATACCGCCAAAGGTGGTATTCGTACAGTCAAAACAATCAATCGTACCCAAATGACCATGCCCCATCTTGGCGATATTCTCAGTGGCGCATATACTGCCGAACAACTCAACGAATTTGCGGTTCATGTAGCAGGTCGGCGTTACGGTGCTCAGCGAGCACCCAAGAAAAGTACCACAACAGGCAAACGCGGCAGACCAAGTAAGAAAAAATAAAACAAAACAAGTAAACCAACCCGACACACAGGGTTGGTTTTTTGATGAGGGGCTATAAAACCTCGTCTACATGTGGCAAAATGCCAAACATGAACTTGGCAGCATTTATGGGTGAATTCAAAGCAGAAGCTTACGAACACCTCGAGAAACTCGATCAAGGTTTATTACAACTCGAGCGTGAGCCAAGCAACCAACAACTGATTCGGCAATTATTTCTCAGCATCCACACCATCAAAGGTGGTGCCAGTATGCTCGAGTTAAAAGTTTTAAAGAATCTGACCCACGCATTTGAAGATGTCTTAGCGCGTTTGCGTGACCAAAGTGAAACCTGCGATTCTCACACAATTACATTGATGCTCAGAGCACTCGATTTGGTACGAGAAATTATTGATACCAACCCCAATATGGATGTCATGCCAGCTAATATTGAAGAAATGACCAGCAAACTCCGACAACGAGCCAGCGGTGTGATTATTATCCTCGAGAACTCAAGTAGTAGTAGTGCTATTCAAATGCCACCAACATTGGCAAGTATCGAATCCAAAATAGCCCTCCTTCTTGAACCATCCGCCACAGCACGCCATGTCATGACCACACACCTTGAAACAGCTGGTTGGACAGTGCAAAGTTACAGCACTACCGAAGAACTCATTACGGTTGTACAGCTTGCAGGTTTACTGGTTATTCCCCTCGAGCCAAATGGCATTAATGGCTTACAAATAGCTGAAGATTGGCGCGGCAGTGGTATCCAAACACCTGTACTACTTACCGCGCTCGAGTTCAGCCCTGAACAAAAAATAGCAGCCAATACCTTACGCGTCCAATGTGTGCCCAAACCAAGTTGGCAAGAAACACACTTAACAGAAACTGCTCGAGGTTTCATGTGATTGAACCCCGACGAATCCTGATTATCGAAGATAGCATGCTGATGCGAAACCTCTTAACAGGATTGCTCGATAGTGCTGGTTACGGCGATGTTCACACCGCAGCCACCCTCGAGCAAGGTTTTACAGCCCTTGGTTTACGAGGACAAACAGGCGAACAATATAATTTGATCCTGATGGATAAACTTTTACCCGATGGTGATGGTATCGAAGCTATTCGCCAAATCCGAGAACATGCTCACCTGAGTGAAAAACCAATCATCATGGTCACAGGCTTAGAAGACCGCGAAACCCTACGCCAAGCCTTTGATGCAGGAGCAACCGACTTCATTAACAAATCCTTTTCTGAAACAGAATTGCTGGCTCGAGTCCGCAGTGCTTTACGCTTAGATGCCGCCATCGAAGCCAGCAAAGCCCGAGAAGCCGATCTGCGACGCTTAACTCGTGAA
The DNA here is from genome assembly GCA_013298595.1 of Deinococcales bacterium. Lineage (GTDB taxonomy): Bacteria > Deinococcota > Deinococci > Deinococcales > JAAFIG01 > JAAFIG01. The sequence goes on from JAAFIG010000025.1 coordinate 45,916, forward strand.
CTCGAGAAACTTTCTTATACCGACGGACTGACCAAAATAACCAACCGACGAGGTTTTGACGCAGCCCTCGAGCGCATCTGGAATGAGTGCTTAGACGCAAAAATGCCAATTAGCCTAATGATGCTTGATGTAGACCATTTCAAAAAATACAACGATTCACTTGGACATCAACAAGGCGACGAATGCCTGAAAATAATTGCCAGCACCCTCGAGCAAAGTGTTAACAGCAACAACGAAACCCATATGGTTGCCCGTTACGGCGGAGAAGAATTTGCTGCTATATTCCGCGCCGATAACCACAAAGCCCAATACATTGCCGAGAAACTACGCTTGAGTATTGAAAAATTAGAATTACCACACCCAACCTCGAGCAGCGGACAACACGTCAGCATTAGTGTTGGTATTGCCACCATGCAACCAAACACACAAAATAATTCAACACAACTGATTAGCAACGCCGACCATGCACTCTACCAAGCTAAAAACACAGGAAGAAACCGTGTGGTGGTCAGCGTACTCGAGATAGTGTAATCCCCAAGATGCACCACCATAATTAATGAATCAATCACCCTATTTATTCTTCAAAAATCAATAACGGAAACTCTTAAACTTTTTTATCTAATTTTATGGACTTGAAGTCATATTGTAAGGCTGAAAAGAATAATATCTAAAAGTTTTCATGCACAATAAGCTCTCAATAAAACACTTGCTAGAAATCACACATCCAAAATAACGTCTCGAACCGTATATCTCTAGAGAAAACAAAATCATCAGCATTCAAAAAGAATGCACAAGGAGATGTATGAAAAAACTACTCGCTTCAAGTCTTGCTGTGCTTTGTACCACCTACGTTGGCTTTGCTGCCCAACAAAGCCAAACCCCTCGAGGACGTGTGCTGTACGCCACTACCCAAGATAATCGTTTAGCCAAATTTGGTTCTGAAAATCCTAACTCGAGTGTGACCACACAGGCTTTTACTGGTTTAGCTGCTAACGAAATCATGCTTGGTCTGGACTTCGGACCTCGAGATGGCAAGTTATACGGTATAAGCAATCAAAATCAGATTTACACGATTAACCCAAGTTCAGCAATAGTGACAAAAATAGGCTCGAGTGCATTTAATCCAGCCTTAAGTGGATTTTCGTTTGGTATGGATTTCAATCCAACAGTCAACCGAGTTCGTGTGCATAGCAACCTTGGCTTTAATGCCCGAATCAACCAAGAAACAGGTTCTATTGTAGATTTTGATGCTGCCACGGCTGGCATTCAAACCGACCTAAACCTTAATTACTCAAGCACTGACAAAAACGCCAACACAAACCCAAGTATTGTAGCCACGGCGTACACCAACAGCAATGCAACTGCCACAACAACAACCCTTTATGCCATAGACTCGAGACATGACACATTGGTGAGTGTCAGCCCACCCAACGATGGCAAATTAAGCACCATTGGCGCACTAGGCATAGACACCAGTGCCGCCGCAGGATTTGATATCAGCGGAGCAAGCGACGGCACAGCCTTGGCAGCTTTAACAACCAATGGCATCTCGAGTTTATACACCATCAATTTAACAACGGGCAAAGCAACAATCGTCGAAACTATAGGTGAAGAATTAATGATTACTGGGTTAGCCATTGCACCATAACCTTGAAACAAAGTGCCAAATAAAAATTCCACGCTCGAGCCTCGAATTTTAGAGGGAAAACTAGGGCATTAAGACACTGACTTTATTACCAACAATAAACCAGAGTTTGCCATTGCTATCGCTAATAATGTCTGAAACACTATTATTACTACTTACTGAAATTATTTGTGGTTGCACATTTGAAGATGTTGTTGTGATGGTACGTCTTCCAAGAGTCGCTCCTGAACTATAATTACCCACACACCAAAAATAACCATCACTACCAACGGCTAATTGATTGCCACAATTGCCAATAGATGTAATGGTGCCATCAAATGCAATTCGAGTAATACTGCCATTACCAATCCAAATAGCATTATCATGAACAAGAATTTTATTACCAGAAATATTGGCTAGTAGTGTAATAGAACCACTGGGTGTAATACGTCCAACGCCACCATAGTATTGGGTAAACCAGAAGTTACCATCCGTTGCTAAGACGATGTCACTACTAACAGAGAAGCCTCCAAAGCCAAAATTACCTGCAGGCACAGAAAATTCAGTTGCATTTGTGCCATCGGGTTGAATACGTCCAATTTTTGCTGAATCTGTTCGTAAGAACCAAATGTTACCATCTGCTCCAAAGGTTAAAGCAGCAGGTTGAACACCACTTGGTAAAGCTATTTCAGAGGTTGCATTCGCTGGTGTTACCTTGACAAATTTATTTGAAAAAGAAATCCATACGTTTCCGAAAGCATCAAGTGTCATATCTCGAGCACTGTCATACCCAACAAAGTTTGGAATTGCAACTCGAGACGCGGAAGTATTGGCACTGACTTTTACTAAGTTCAAGGCTGGGGATGAACCCGTGAAATCAGTCTCGAGGAAATACACATCACCATTGTTTCCTTTAAGTAGATTTGTTGGGTTACTGGCATTAAATTCAGTGACACCATAGTAAGTGTACTTGGTTAATGCTGAAACAACTGATGTACCTCGAGTATTCTGCATTGTTACATCTACTGTGCTAGCAATACTAGCTGGTACAACAACAGTCATTGAATTTGAACTGTTTAACGTTTTACTAGTAACTTCGCTGGTTCCGAAAAAGACTCGAGTATTAATATCAAAATTTGAACCATTGATGATGATGTTGTTGCCACCTGTTGCAACCCCACCTTGTGCTATCAGATCAGTTATAACTGGGCGAAAATCAAGTGTAGTAGATGCAACGGAAGCCCCGTAAAATATATCTGGATTAAATTGTATTGCGTAAACTCGGAATTTGTAAGTGCGAGTTGTATCAAGGGCTAGGTCATACCAGTTTTGTGGACTATAGCTAGATGCTCTTTCTTTGATAATTACACCTGTTTGAGCATCAATAATTTCTGTGGAATATTCTGTCTGTATTAGTTGACCTGGTGGTGTTACAGGTAAGACATCCCAACTTAGAGAAGCGTATGCAGTTGACGAGTTACGAGCAATTACATTTTTTACGCTTGCTAATCTCTGGCTTGCATCTATTGCAAAGGTTACACCACCAGTTGTTTTTGTGGCACGTCTGACTGTATATGTTCCAGAAACAACAGGTATTTCACTGAGGATGGTTGTTGGATAACCAAACCCATTTTTATATGTGGCAACCAGTGGTTGGTCATTGTTCCAACTCGGTGGTCCAACAATTGTGACTTGGAAATCAGTGGATGCCATTCCACTATAAGATAAACGAATGGCAGTGCCCAGCGATTGATCCTCAAGGTTATATGTACTACCTGAAGCGATTAAACCACCAACATTAATATACATATAATTAGTTATAAAGGTCGCACTTTTGACACTTGCTCTGATTTGTACAGCACCTGTTTTTTTAGCGGTTACAACTCCATTAGGGTTTATTTCAAGCACACTTGGATTATCAGAAGACCAGTTAATATCTGATGCTAAAAATTGATAACCATCTTCTGCGATAGCTGACAAGGTTGTGGTATCGCCGACCTCGAGTGCCGTATTTGCGCTATTAATTGTCATACTTCCTGTTGGCGTGAAGCGCCAAGTGACATCTGTAGGTGTTGGATCAGTTGAAATGCGGACAGTTGTGCTATTGATAACTTCAAAAAGTACTGTATTCCAACCTTGCTGAAAAGTGGCATCAACAGTTTGGGTTTGCCCATTACTGGTACATGAGCCTTTCCAAGTACTCGCTTTATCAACATAGATATAATTTACTCGTTTGAAACCAGTTGGTGTCGGTCCAGTAAAATTATTGTCTAAATTAGAACGATATAGCTGTCCACTCATTTTATCTGTCGCTGTTACAATATCAAAAGTAGCAGATGCACCTTTGGTATCCGCAGGTGTTAGAACCAAAGTTGTTCCACAAGTGGAAGAAGTAAATATGGGATCCAAATTTGTTAATGCTGGTGGTAATGTTAGATCAAGTTCTCCTGCCTGAGTTAATGTTCCTTGAGCAATATTTTGAGCATTGCCATTCACATAAACTTTTCCTTTTAATACTCGAGCACCTCGAGTCCAAGAGTCTAATGTTCCCATAATTTTATCAGCAGGTTCTTGAGCCACATTGATAGTCACGGTTTTTGTTGTTTCACCTTGACTATTTATTGCCGTAAGCGTGTATGTTTTAGTTGTAGTTAAGCTGACTACTTTATCTGTTCCTGTGACAGTTCCAACGCCTTGGTCTATGCTCAGACTATCTGCGCCTGTTACTTGCCAAGCTAATGTACTCGAGCCACCACCAAAGGGCAGTGTGGCTGGACCTGCGGTGAATGCTGTAATAGTCGGTTTGGCTTGAGCTACGGTTACAACAACTGTTTTCTGGGTATTGCCAGCGCTGTTCGTTGCTGTTAGGGTATAGGTGGTGGTGGTATTGGTAGTAATTGTTTTTTGATTTCCTGTAACTACACCAACATTTTGATCAATTGCTAAACTTGTTGCTCCGTCTACTTGCCATGCAAGTGTTGTTTCTCCACCGCCTATCGGTAATGACGATGGGCTTGCAGTCAATGTATTTATCGTGGGTGGTGTCACCACTGGTGCTGGACATGCCACAAGAATGGCTGCTAATGCTGTCAGAAGATACTGCTGTAGTTTTTTCATACTTTTCCCTGCTCCTAATTTATTGTTCATAGATTTTAAACTAGCCAAATCGAAACTCGTCCTCTAGGTCAGAAGACGAGTAATTATACGATGGTTATTAGAATTTCGTTCCCTAATTTGACCTAACCTTATGCGTAACTCGCCATGACTTGCTCGAGACTTTCACGGCTTGGGCGGGTCATGCTTTCTGGCAGTAATGCCAGTGCTGTATCATGAACGTGCTCGGTGTCTATCAGAGTTCTGCGGCTTTCGTTCAGGTACACCAATCCTGTGATCAGTTCACCGCTGCGTTGCCCATCCGCAAGGAGTTTTAAGGCGCTGAGTTTATCGGTTGGGTTGTGGTCTTTAGAAAGTTTTTTCAGTTGAATGGTTGGACCTTCGTGGAGTTTGACGCTGAGCACTTCGCCTGGTTCGTAATCTACAGCAATTTCCGAGAATTCTTGAACAAAGGTGATGTCGTGGATTGGCACTTCGTGTTCTTTGCCGTAACTGTAACTTTTGGTGCTCTTGTCGTCGTTGTTGAAAGTCACGCATGGTGAAATAATGTCGAGTACAGCGATGCCCTTAAAGCTCATGGCAGCTTTTAAGAGTTCGGTGACTTGTTTGGCATCACCAGCGAAACTGCGTGCCACAAAACCTGCACCTGCAATGATTGCTTCGGCGCATAAATCTAGGGGCGGTTGTTCGTTGGTACCAGCGTATTTGAGGGTTTGCCCTTCGTCGGCTGTGGCGCTGAATTGTCCTTTGGTTAAGCCGTACACACCGTTGTTCTCGATGATGTACACCATTGGTACATTGCGACGTACTGCGTGCTTGAATTGCCCTAAGCCAATGCTACCGCTGTCGCCATCGCCTGATACACCAATGGCGGTTTGGTGGCGTTGTGCCAGCATTGCACCAGTAGCAACACTTGGCATACGACCATGCACAGTGTTGATACCGTGAGCGCCATTAAGGAAGTAAGCTGGGCTTTTGCTCGAGCAGCCAATACCGCTGAGTTTAATCACTTCGTGGGGTTTTAAGCCAACTGAGTAAGCAGCGTCTATGATTCGCATTGAGATGCTGTCATGACCACAACCTGGGCATAGGGTGCTGGGTAAACCTTTGTAATCGGCTTTGGTTAAACCAATGCTGTTGGTGCTTGGAGCTGGTACTGTTGCAGCAGTCATGTTATTTCACTCCTTTAACTCGAGTTGCCACAAATTCGCCGCTGAGTGGCAAACCATCGCAATGTGCGATGCTGTGGATGCGGGTAGCAAATTCTGGGTATTCGGTGCGAAGCAAAATTGCTAATTGACCATGTTGGTTCATTTCGACCACAATGACTTTGTCATGAGCTGCAATGAAATCGTGGACTTCTTTTCCAAAAGGTAAAGCTCTGACGCGCATATAGTCAGAAGGGACACCATCTTTGGCGAGCATGGCTCGACCTTCGACCATCGCTGGGTCTACACTGCCCATTGCAATTAAACCAAGGCTTGCACCTGTGCTGTCAATCATTGGTTTTGGCACGATGTCTCTGGCATGGTTGTGCTTGCGATCTAAACGCGCCAAGTTTTTCTGCCAATCTTCTGGGCGTTCAGAGTATGTGGCAATATCGGTATGACCTGTCCCTCGAGTGAAGTAGGCTGCGCCCATTGCGTCTGTACCGGGTAATGTGCGTGGTCCTACACCCAAGCCGTCTTCGTCTTTATAACGAGCGAAGGTATGTCCTGCTTTAATCACATCTTCGGCACTGAGCACCTTGCCGCGATTCATTGGTTCAGTTGGGTATTCAAATGGCTCTGACATCCAGATATTCATGCCAAGGTCAAGGTCGGAGTTAACAAAAACAGGGGTTTGCAATTGATCGGACAAATCAAAAGCACGCCAACCGAATTCAAAGCATTCCTTGGGGTCTGATGGTAACAAGACAATGTGCTTGGTATCGCCATGCGAGAGGTAATAGGTGCTGAGCAAATCGCCTTGGGACACTCGAGTTGGTAAACCTGTACTTGGACCCATGCGTTGCACATTCCAAATCACCAGTGGCACTTCGGCAAAGTACGCGTACCCAGCAAACTCAGACATTAAACTGATACCCGGACCCGATGTGCTGGTCATGGCTCGAGCGCCGCCCCAACCCGCTCCGATTAACATACCAATGGCAGCTAATTCGTCTTCGGCTTGGACAATGGCAAAGGTGGCTTTACCCGTTTCTTTATCTTGGCGTAATTTTGGCATCCATTCGATCATGCCGTCAGCAAGGCTGGTGGCTGGTGTAATGGGGTACCATGCAAGCACAGTACAACCACCGTAAATACCACCCAAGGCACCTGCCATATTGCCATCAATTAAAATTTTACCTTTGGTGGCATCCATTCGTTCAACACGGTACGGATCAGATTTAACGATATTGGCAGCGCACCAATCAAAAGCAGCTTTGGCGATATTAAAGTTACTTTCGACCACTTTGGTTTTACCAGCAAAATTCTTGTTCAAGTACGCGTAAATGGTATCCATTTCGATACCAATCACTTGGGCGACCGCACCCACATACACCAAGTTGACCATGCGATCACGGAACTTCGGGTCTACATTTTGTTCTTTCATGATTGCGTTAGCTGGCAAGGCATAGACAGAAACATCATCTCTCGAGCCAACCAATTTAATGTTATCGGGGTAGAACATCACACCACCACTGGGCAAGGTGCGGAAATCTTCCTCGATGGTTTTAGCATTAAACGCCACCAGAATTTCAGAATTATCCCGACGAGCAGTAAAACCTGCCCCACTGGCACGAATCGAATACCAAGTTGGTAAACCCTTAATGTTACTGGGAAATAAATTCTTAGCATTGACTGGAATACCCATTTGGAACAAGGCATTGACCAGAGTAGCGTTAGCGGTTTGCGAACCGGAACCGTTGACGGTTGCCACGTTAATCGTAAAATCATTGATCACAGGGGCACGATTGGTACTGCTAGGGCGTTCAGCGAGTTGCGTCATCGAAAAAAACCTCGAGAAATGAGAAAGAAAGAAGTCTACGCTCGAGCCACCGTGACCCGAAAACTTATCTATTCTAGCAAACCTCGAGCCAAGACAATGGGCATTTTGCCCACAGAGTTAACGTGCCTTTCTCAGGGACATGATCTATACTGATTTCATGACAGCTTTACTCGAGCCTTTACAAACTGAAACACAAGTGCTTCAGAGTTTACGTTTCGCTCGAATTACCCTCGAGATGTACGACGCTTTGATTGAAACTGGAAAAATTACCTCAGAATCTCGAGTTGAATTACTTGATGGTAAACTTGTGGAGCTAGAACCTATGAATACACCACATATGAACCGAGTTAAAGATATGTATGACCGTCTAAATCTACAATTCCAAAGACGTGCTGATGTCTATAACCAAAGCCCTATTGAATTGCCTAGCGATGGCAGACCACAACCCGACTTAGCCATTATCCATCGGGGTGCTGCTCGAGAAGATTTTGCTCGCCCAGAACAAATTTATTTACTGATCGAGATTGCTGACACTTCGATTTATACCGACCGTGAACACAAACAACTGCTCTATGCTCGAGATGGCATTGTTGAATACTGGATTCTCAACCTCAACAAAAACCAACTCGAGGTATACCGCCACCCAGATGGAGAACGGTACACCTCGAGTTTTACCTTACAAGCTGGGCAAAAAGCAGCGTGTTTAGCCTTCCCAGATGACCAAATCGATTGGTCTTAAATCAAACCAAGTTCACGCACAGCTTTGCGTTCATCTTCGAGTTCAGCAGCGGTCGCATCCATTTTGCTGCGGCTAAAATCATTAATCTCGAGTCCTTGAATAATGCTGTATGCCCCATCTTTGCAGGTAACAGGAAAACTATATATTAAGCCTTCTGGGATGCCGTAACTCCCATCTGATGGAATACCCATACTTGCCCAGTTTGAACCTAATGCCCAATCGCGCATATGGTCAATGGCAGCATTTGCTGCACTGGCAGCACTGCTCAGCCCTCGAGCTTCAATAATCGCAGCGCCACGTTTCGCCACCGTTGGAATAAAGGTGCTCTCGAGCCAAACTTGATCGTTGACCAAAGCCGCTGCGTTTTTACCACCAACGGTGGCATGAAAAATATCAGGGTACTGCGTACTCGAGTGATTCCCCCAAATGGTTAGTTTTTCGATACTCGAGACAGGTTGATTGGTTTTGGCTGCCAATTGCGACAATGCCCGATTATGATCCAAACGAGTCATAGCAGTAAATTGCCTAGGGTCGAGTTTAGGCGCGTGCTGCTGAGCAATTAAAGCATTGGTATTAGCAGGATTACCCACCACTAAAACCTTGACATCTCGAGCTGCCACTTCTGAAAGTGCCTGCCCTTGAGGCTTAAAAATCCCACCATTGGCTGCCAATAAATCGCCACGCTCCATACCTTGCTTACGCGGCATTGCGCCCACCAGCAAAGCATAATTGACATCCGCAAAGGCTTTCAAAGGATCATCGGAAGCTACCATACCCGCCAGCAACGGAAATGCACAATCCTCGAGTTCCATCATCACACCCTGCAACGCTTTTAAAGCAGGCGTAATCTCGAGCAAATGCAAAATAACAGGTTGATCCTTACCCAGCATCTCACCACTGGCAATACGAAACAACAAACTATACCCAATTTGACCGGCGGCACCAGTCACTGCAACACGAACGGGAGCTTTCATAATCCTCCAAAATTAACTCAGGCGCTCGAGTCATCTCGAGTCAAACCAATAAAATTGCAATGCGTATTGTACCGCTTGATTGCAGGCAAAAGCATAACAAGTGTTTGACTTGCAAATGCCCTCATACAACCAGCAAAAAAGGCGCTTTATGCGCCTTTTTATTTACAGCGTGTTGTACTTAATCAGTTGCCACAAGTGATTGACTAATTTCAACTCGAGTTAACCAATGAGCAAAAGCAGGGTTGCGACCACGCACCACATCATCAAATAAAGCACTTAACTTGGTTGTGATCGGACGTGTCACATCACCAACCACACGTTTATCCACTTCACCAACAGGGGCAATCTGAGCAGCCGTACCAGCCAGAAAAATTTCATCTGCAATATACAACTCGCTACGATCAATCTCGCGTTCCAACACAGGAATCTCGAGGAATTTTGCTAACTCGAGCACACTGCGCCGTGTGATACCCTCGAGCACATCTGCCGTCACAGGCGCAGTAATCAACACACCATCACGCACCATAAATAAATTCGCAGCACTGGCTTCAGCCACTTTGCCACGATCATTCATCATAATCGCATCATCAAAACCATTGATTTGTGCTTCATCCTTAGCAATCGAAGAATTGACATACGCGCCACCAATCTTGCCTCGAGCAGGAATCGCACCATCTGCCACACGCCGCCAACTCGAGACCATAACACGCAAAGGTTTAACCTCACCATCACCGAAGTAATTGCCCAGCGGCAACATATAAATACTAAACGCCCCACCAGGATGCCCAATACTTGGACCTAAACTCAGATCAGACTTATATGCAAACGGACGAAAATAACAATCTGAAGTTGGGGCATTACGCTTTGTCAGTTCAATCATGGCGTTTGCCAAATAATCCACGTTACCTGGCAAAGCAATTTTTAGTAAAGACGCACTCCTCGAGAAACGCAACATATGATCGGGCAACCGAAAAATACTAATCGCACCATCATCGCCACGGTAACCACGCACCCCACCAAAACACGACAAGCCATACTGCAAAGCTAGTGTTGCTACTGACACATTCGCATGGGCAAACGGAATAATCTTTTCATTAAAAAACGCGTACTCGAGAAATTGATTCGCAGCCACAAAGACCTTTCTTACTTCGCTAATTCATCAATCAATGCAAACATCGGTAAGAACATACCAGCTACAATCAAACCGACTATGAAACCTAGGAAAATAATCATAATTGGTTCAATGGCTGCAGTTAATTGATCTACAGCTTCATCCACTTCACGCTCATAGTATTGAGCAACCTTATCAAGCATGGTGTCTAAACCACCTGTTTCTTCGCCAATAGCAACCATTGAAACAACCATTGGAGGAAATACATCTACAGCTGCTGCCATCGGTTGTGACATTTGCTCGCCTTGCATAACAGCATTTTTGGCGTTAGTTAAAGCATCTTCAACGATGGCATTATTGGATGTGCCACGAACAATGTCTAAGGACTCAATAATGTTAACACCACTTTTAATTAACAAAGAAAGAGTATTCGAGAACGATGCAAGTGAAGCTTTTGATATTAAATTACCAATAACTGGAGCCTTCATTTTTAGACGATCAAGCACATGTCGACCATTGTCCGTACGATAATAGTACCGAAAGGCAAAAAAAGCAGCGATACCAATAGCCACTATAAGTAATGTTTGATTTTGCAGAAATTGTGAAACAGCATCTAGAAATCGTGTCAGAGGTGGCAAATCTGCACTTGGATTGATGTCTTTAATCATTTTCGCAAATTGTGGCACGATTGTTGTGAGCAAAAAATATGTAACACCTAGGGCAAATACCAAAACAATAGTTGGATAGGTTAATGCGCCTTTTATTTTACCACGCAATGCCAAATCCTTTTCTTTAAAAATAGCGACTCTATCAAGCACTGTGTCAAGCGTACCTGATACCTCTCCAGCTCTGACCAAGTTGAGGAATAAGCGATCAAAGACTCGAGGGTATTTATTGAGAGCATCTGAAAATGGAATACCACTTTCGACTGTTTGACGAATATCGCGAAGAATTTTACGTAAGCCTTTGTGCTCTGTTTGCTTCGCCAAGATTGTTAAAGACTGTACTAATGGCAAACCTGCATCAATCATGGTTGCCATTTGACGAGCAAAAATGGCAACTGCTTTTAAGCCAGGTAATTGATTTTCTTCGTTTAAAAAACCAGGTAATTGAATATCTTGGTTGATACCCGTTTTTGGTTCAGTAATCGAAACAATAGTTAAGTTCTTCTCACGGAGTTTATCGCGCACAGCTTTAGAAGTATCAGCTTCCATGGTGGATAAAATAATTTTGCCAGTGTTATCGCGGACTCGGTACGTGAATGTTGGCATAACAACCTCCGTTGTGACTCGAGGGTTGGCTCGAGTGGGTTTGGAATACTCGAGTATAGCGCACTTGGCTTGTGGTTTGTGGCATTTTAGGTGATAGCGTTGAGTAGTGCGTGATGGACAACATTTTGCACGGCTGCAACAAGGGCAATCAGTGGTGGTGTAGGTATATCACCGCAACTAAAGACAAAGCTGGTGTCGCCATCGTGAGGTGTGTGGGATGGGCGTGTGCCTCGAGCTAAACCCATTTGTGCGGCTTGGGCAAGGATGTTGCACTCAAGTTTGCTGAGTTTGGCATCTGTGCCAATGGCGATAAGGGTGGTGTTGGTGTGTTCTAAGAAACGGTTTTGTCCTGCGGTGAGGATCTCGAGGCGTTCGGGTTCGGTGAGGCGTGTACCGTCGGGTTTGCGGGTGCCTGCTATCACTTCGCCGTTTGGGTTGACGATGTCGCCTGTTGGGTTGGCAATGACCATCGCTGCCACTCGAGCTTCACCAACTTGAATCAGGGCATTGCCGAGACCGCCCGGCTCGGCATGGGCAAAACCAAGTAATTTGCCTACCATAGCTCCTGTTCCTGCGCCGATTAAACCGTTGGGAATGGGTTGGCTCGAGGCATTTTGACAGGCGATGTAGCCTTCGGTGGCACTCGGGCGAATCTTTGGATTGCCGTGAGCTAAGTCGAAAATGACGGCGCTTGGCACGATGGGTATGCGTCCACCGGGGGTGAGGACACCTTCGTTTTGTTCCTCGAGGTATTGGGTTACGCCTGTTGTAGCAGCAAGTCCGAAAGCACTGCCACCTGTTAGGAGGAGCGCATGGACTTTTTCCACGGCTTTGTCAGGGGCAAGTAATGGAGTTTCTCGAGTGCCTGGTGCTCCACCTCGTACTTCAGCACTCATGACTGCGCCACCTTTGGGTAAAAGTATGACAGTGCAACCCGTTTTGGCTTCGAGGTGCGTCCAATGTCCAACGCGGATATTGGGTAATGCGGTTAAGGTGTGGTTCACGTTTCTAGTGTACTTGAGGCTGGTGGTGTGCGTTTAACTTCGAGGATGCGTTGCTGGGCAACCAAGGCAAGTAAGGCAATGGTGATGATTGCACTGGCAAGAATGACCATGATGTTGACTCGTTGAATCAGCATCGAAACAATACTTAGGAGCAGCGTGGCACTCCACAGGGCAATCACGCTACGGCGCTGATCTAAACCTCGGCGCAGCAGTAAGTGATGTAGGTGGTCTTTACCAGGAGTATCTGGGCGAACGCCACGCAGAATGCGACGAATCGTCACTTGGGTGGTATCAAGAATGGGAACAAGCAAAACAACCACAGGTGCGAGAATACTGGCTGCCGCTCCAACTTTTAAGGTGCCAAGCATCGAAACAGCCGCCAAGGTAAAGCCAATAAAGGTTGCCCCTGCATCGCCGAGAATGATTTTTGATGGATTAAAATTGTGCCGCAAAAATCCTAAGCATGAACCCGCCAAGGCAGCCAGAATTAAGGTAGCAGCTCCTCGAGTCGAGAATTGTGTTGAAAGAGCAAGTAAACTCATGGCGGTAATAAAGCCAAGTCCGCCGACATTGCCATCGATACCGTCGAGCAAATTGACAGCATTGGTGATACCCACCACCCAAATGATGGTCAGGATGGCATCTGCCCACATCGGCAACCACGTGATGTCAATGCGAATACCATTGACAATCAGTAGTCCCGCACAAAGTATTTGTACAACAATACGAAACAAACTGGGTAATTCAAATTGATCATCTATAAAACCAACCAGCACCATGATCGCGCCACCCAAAGCAATGGAAAGTAATTGGATATTGACGGTGGCAAGCAAGGCTGGTTTGAGCGCAATGGCGAGTACCATGGCGGCAATCACACCCGCAAAAACCGTTAATCCACCGACATTGGGTAGCAATTCTTTGTTCAAACGGCGTTCATTGGGTTTATCACCTAATCCGCGTTCGACAGCGTAAGCTCGTACTCGAGGGATAAAAAACCATGTCACTGCCACAGCTGTTAAAAAAATCAGGCTGACTGGTAGCACTCCAATCTCGAGTCCACCACTGATACCAAAGCTTTTTAAGAATTCGTTCACAACGCCTTAGTTTACTCGAGAAATCCGAGAAGCATGAGAGTGCTTATTTGGTGCCGTAAATACGGTCGCCAGCGTCGCCTAATCCTGGCACAATGTACGCATGGTCGTTGAGGTGCGAATCGAGGGCTGCAACAACAATTTCCACATCTGGGTGCGCTGCTTGGACTCGAGCCACACCTTCTGGTGCTGCAATAATGTTGAGCAGTTTAATTTGACTAGCGCCAAGTTTTTTGACTTCGGCTATGGCATCCACGGCACTACCACCTGTTGCCAGCATTGGGTCGAGGACAAATACGCGGCGGTCTTTGATGTCTTGTGGCAATTTTGCGTAGTAACGCACTGGTAATTTACTTTCAGGATTGCGGTATGTGCCAATATGTCCGACCTTCGCGGCTGGCACAAGTTTCAAAATCCCATCCACCATAATTAAACCAGCTCGTAGAATAGCCACCAAAGCCAATTTCTTGCCCGAAAGCACTTTGACTCGAGCTGTTTCCACAGGGGTCTTAACCGTTGTTTCCTCGAGTTCAAGATCACGCATGGCTTCAAATGCCATCAGCATCGTGACTTCGGTAATCAGTTCACGAAAATCTTTGCTGCCTGTGCGTTCATCGCGGATCAGAGCCAGTTTATGCTGCACCAAGGGATGGTCAATAACAGTTAAGGACATGTCTCGAGGGTATCATATTTGGGCTGAAGCAGAAGGTTGAAAGATGAAGGATAAAGACAAAAGATGAAGGCAAAAGCTCCTACACTCCTAGAGTCGAGGTTTTCCAATGTCCAGTGTTCCAGCGTTGCCAGTAAATAATGGCGAGGAGTGTGAGATAGGCAAATGGTGCTCCCCACAGGGCGAGAAGTCCGCCGCCGTTTTGCAAAATGATGTAACCACCAAGCACCATGATTGTCCAAGCAAAAATCAGGGTGATAATAGCAGGGAATTGGGTGTCTCCTGTGCCGAGTAGGGCGCTACGAAAGACAATATTAACAGCATCGAAAAGTTGGTAAAACGCCATTAATCGCAGTAAATCGGTGGTCAGTTGAATCACTGCAGGTTCACTCGAGAAAATTTTGGCGAGTGGGGTAGCAAGAATCCAAAAGGCGATGCCAATAGCTCCCATCCAAATCATGCCAAGCCTCACCCCTGTAAAGGTGGCAGTGTTGGCAGTCTCGAGGTCTTTGGCTCCGATGTAACGTCCAACCAGACTGGCAGTGGCGCTACCAAGGGCAAAACCGGGCATAAAGGCAAGGCTCGAGATTTGATTACCGATTTGACTAGCAGCGAGGGCTTCGGTACTGATACGAGCGGTCAAGGCGATAAAAGCAGTAAATGCACTAACCTCAAGCATTTCGAGGAAACCCATTGGCAAGCCAACCCGTAACATCTCGAGCCACTCATTGCGTTTGGGTATGGCAAATCGGACTGGGTAAATCTTGGTTTGTTGCCATGCCAGTACGGACAAAATACTTGCACCAATGGCGACACTAATAATTGTGCCAACAGCAGTACCAACCAAGCCAAGTTTGGGCGCACCAAATTGTCCGTAAACAAAAATCCAATTGAGTAAGACATTGCCAAGCACAACTCCCCAGTTAACCAGCATTGGAATTCTCGAGTTGCCTATGCCAATAAAAAAACTGATTAACACGGTACTGAGTAAAGCAAATGGCACTTCAAAAATTCGGACTTTGGCGTACTCGAGCGCCAGTGTTTGTACTTCTGGTTTGGCACCACTGATGCCAATTAACCATGTTAGCAATGGTAAAAAAAGGATTAATGCTGGCAGTAGTGCCACTACTAAAACCAAATAATTATTCAGCCAACGTCCAACTCGAGCGTTATCTTTTGCGCCGTAAGCTTGGGAAATAAACGGTACGGCACTGCCTACTGTGCCGCGTAGCAACAAAAACAGTGTGAAATACCACATCACGCCTAAACCCACTGCACCAAGAGCAACAGTACCCAACTGACCAGCAAAAAAAGTATCGGTCACACCAAGTAATACCCCTGCTAAATTGGATACCAACAAAGGCAAGGCTATTTTAAGCATTTCGGCGTTGAGTTCTCGAGATAAAACCATACCCGCACCGTAACATAACCACCACGTGTATTGCTTGCGCGAAACGGCGTACTCGAGTAGCGTGACGTATGAGCATTGAACGTGAATTAAAACTGACAGGTGTGTTACCTAAACTTGATGGTGTCTCGAGTATCGCTGGGGTGAAGTTGCAGTTGCAACGCATTGAAAAACAAATCAATACGTATTTTGATACGCCTGATTTGCAACTCAGACGTTCAGGCTCGAGTTTACGCTTGCGGCGTGTGGATACAGGAAACCACGTGTTTACATGGAAAGGACAAAGCCAAATTGTCAATGGTTGGCACAGCAAAGCAGAAATCGAATTACCTGCTGGCAATGCCCAAAGTATCCTCGAGTTACAACACCCAGAAATTCTCGAGCAGCTTCACGGTATTGCACTGACAGACCTTGTTTGTATTTGCCGTTTTGATACCACCCGACACGTGTATACCCTCGAGAACATCGGCGAACTCGCCTTAGACGATGTTCAAGTTAAGCAAGATGAAACCATTCTCGAGACGTTTTCCGAACTCGAGCTAGAAGCCCTGCCTGATGCCCCCGAAACCACTTTGCAAAATGTGGCATTGACCTTAACTGCTATGGGCAGACTCGAGCCAAGTAAGTTAAGTAAATCGGCTCGAGCACTAGCAGCAGTTGAGCGGGAGATTAAGAGGAAAGTGCAAAGCTCGTAAGTCACAGCTTTGTGCTCCTTCTTGTTGATAGCTTGACAATTGTTCGGTATGCTTTGTGCATGAAATCTTCACAATTTACGGTTGCAGCGGTTTTACTTTTTGCCATTGGGGCAGTGGGTATGGGTGTTGCTTTGCGTGGTACACAAGGTGAAACTCGTCCAAGTGCAACACATTCAATGATGATGCGTGCCGATAGTAACGGCAGTACTGTGCCGCCTTTGCTCAGTTACATTCCCAATTATTACGAGCATGTCAAACCAATTCTCGAGGCAAGTTGTACGGGATGCCATGTGGAAAATGGAATTGCTCCGTTTAGTTTAACCAGTTTTGCTGATGCCAAAGCTAACCATCGGCAGATTTACTTGGATGCCAGAGCGCAACGCATGCCACCTTTTCCACCTAATGGTGAAAGCCCCAAGTTTAAGCACGAAATGCGGCTATCCAAGGATGAAATCGCCATTCTTGCCAATTGGTCTTGGAGTGGTGCGCCCGAAGGCAGCAGCAAAAAAGCCGTATCGGCTACTTCTCGAGTGGCTCGAGTGAGTGTGCGTTCCGATTTGAAATTATCGATGCCGAAAGTCTTTAAGCCAAACGCGCAACTTTCCGATGAGTACCGCTGCTTTTTACTTGACACCAAGCTCGAGGGTGAGCGTTTTATCACGGGGTACGACATTCTGCCCGGCACTGCCAGTGTGGTGCATCATGTGCTGATGTTTGAACTCGAAGCTGGCTTGGTCGCCGAAGCTAAACGACTCGAGGCTGCCGAAGGTGATAACCGTGACGGCTACACTTGTTTTGGTGGTCCACGAGTTGCCAATGGTTTGCAACCAATTGGGGCTTGGGCACCGGGTAGCCCCGCTGTTAAATTCCCTGAAGGTACTGGTGCCAAATTACGGGCTGGTTCGCAATTACTGATGCAAGTCCATTACAACCTGTCTAATGGTTCTCAACCCGATCAGAGCGCGGTTAAACTTGAGCTGTCACCCGTTGGTACTCGCTTAAAAGCCTTACTTAACTTTGCGCCCAGTGCACCCGTCGAATTGCCTTGCCCGGGTGCCTACCCTAGCGATAGCAAAAGCAATTGTCATCGTGAAGCAGCTTATGAACGCGTACTGGCACTGAATCCATCCAATAGTAACAAAAACCGTCGGGCTGGCAACACCCTGAAAAATTGTGTGCGTAACCTCGAGCAATACATCAACGGCTCGGATGCTACCCGTATCGAAACAATCTGCGAATACCCAGTCCCAGCCAACCTATCACTGCATGGCTTAGCTGGACACATGCACTACCTTGGTAAAACCATTAAACTCGAGATCAACCCAACTCGAGACACCCGTAAAGTGCTGCTGGACATTCCTAATTGGGATTTTCATTGGCAAGGTTTTTACTGGTTTGAACAACCCATTGTGGTGAAACCGGGCGATAATTTCCGAATTACTTGTACTTTTGATAACAGCCAAGCCAATCAACCATTTCTTGGTGGTGCACAACGCCAACCCAAATACATAGTTTGGGGCGAAGGCACCGAAGAAGAAATGTGCTTAGGTTACATCCAAGCCACGCTGAATTAAGAAACATCCCGTAGGGGCGAGGCGTGCCTCGCCCTTGTAGGACAGTGTTTTAGACAAATCGCAGGCAATCAATCGACTTTTGACCATAGGTACTAGCCTCGAGGCATGCCTCAACCTGCCCTAACACTGCTTTGCTCGAGACACGGTAAACTGCTGGTATGTCGAGTGGTTACAAAGCTGTGATTGGTTTAGAAGTCCATATTCAATTGTCTACGCATTCTAAAATGTTCTCGAGTGTCAGTGCTAATTATTTTGGTGGTGCGCCGAATTCTTTTACTGATCCGTTTAGTTTGGGTTTGCCTGGGGTGTTACCCACCATTAATAAGCAAGCTGTGGATAATGCCCTGATGTTTGGGCTGGCTTTAAATTGTGATGTCAGTGGTTTTACGCAATTTCATCGGAAAAATTATTTTTATCCCGATAGTCCGCATAATTTTCAGATTTCGCAGTACGACCGTCCCATTGCTCGAGATGGTTTTATTGAAGTGCTGGGAAAAACCGTGCGAATTAAACGGGCGCATCTCGAGAATGATGCTGGTAAGTTGATTCATCCTGCCGATGCAGCGCACAGTTTGGTGGATTTAAACCGAGCGGGTTGTGCCTTAATCGAAATGGTCACCGAACCTGACATTGTCGATGCCGATCAGGCTCGAGCTTTTTTGCAAAAAATTCAGGCAATTGTGCAAGCTTTGGGTATTGGTGATGCCAAACCTGAGGAAGGCAAAATGCGTTGCGATGTCAATGTTTCGGTGCATTTACCCAATACCGAATTTGGTACCAAAGTCGAAGTCAAAAATCTGAATTCGTTTCGTAGTGTGGCACGGAGCCTAGATTATGAAATTGATCGGCAAATCAAAATTGTTCGAGGTGGTGGCAAAATTACCCAAGACACCATGGGTTGGGATGATGAGCGCGGCAGAACTTTTTTAATGCGAACCAAAGAAGGCGAAGCTGATTATCGTTACTTCCCCGAACCTGATTTGCCACCACTCGAGATTGATGATGCTTGGATTGCTCGTATTCGTGCCACCATGCCAAAATTACCTGATCAAAAAATTCTCGAGTACACTGCCCTTGGTTTGCGTGCTGCCGATGCAGAACAAATTGCTTATAATGCAGCTGTCTCGAGTTTCTTTGAAACTTGCCAAGCTTTGTACAGCGGCGAAGCAGCAAAAATTGCCAATTGGCTCAATGCCGATGTCGCAGGGTATTTAAACGAACACGATCTCGAGATTACAGCCACAAAATTAACCCCTGCCCATCTGGCAGCGCTGTTAAAACTGATTGATTCGGGCACGATTTCGGGGCGGATTGCCAAAGATATTCTGGCAGATGTGATCAACGGAGCTAACCCAGAAACACTGGTTGCCGAACGCGGCTTACTGCAAGTTTCTGATACTGGGGCAATCGAAGCCGCTGTACAAAAAATCGTGCTCGAGAACCCTGATGTCTTAGCGCAAATCCAAGCGGGTAATGCCAAAGCAGTCAATAGTTTATTTGGCAAAGTGATGAAAGAAATGGGTGGCAAAGCCAACCCAGAAGTGATTCGGGCTGCACTGAACAAAGCGGTGGGTTTAAGCTAATTTTGGTGTACAATTTTTCTATGCTCGAGACTCGAGAAGCCACGTATATGGATTGGTTGTTGCTTCCTGAAGATGAGCATCAACGTTTTGAATTACTCAATGGGAGGCTGGTCGAAACGGCATCACCAACAAGTACACATCAGGCAATTCTGGGCGAACTGAGTTACCAAATTCGTAGTTATTTACGACAAAATCCTTGTGGGGCAATGTATTTTGCACCGCTTGATGTTTTTATCGAACTCAACCAAATCGTTGTGCCTGATCTGATTTTTATTCGTTCAGCAAGATTGGATTTATTAACTGAACGCGGTTTGGTTGGTGCTCCTGATTTTGTGGTTGAGATTTTGTCACCATCCACCCGAATCCGCGACCTGACCGAAAAAGTTGTGTTGTATCAACGTAACCTCGTCCAAACATATTGGGTCATAGACCCTGTTGCACAGGAAATACTGGTTTTTGAACTCGGAGATTCACAAGCAAAAACCATCGGTTTGGATCGCAAAATAACTGTGCCGTGCCTGCCAGACTTTACACTTGAGGTTGCTACGTTGTTTGATAAGGCATGAACACCATTTTGCTGCTCCCCTGTGATACCCGCCCACCAACCCTCGAGTTACCATTACAATTGGCTAAAGTGGCTGGGCTTGAAATGCGAGTCCCACCACTCGAGATGCTGAATAACCTCAATATCCCTGGCGATACCACCGCCATTGCTGCATGGTTACTCGAGCAAGCCAAAACCGCTGATGCTGCGATTATCACCCTCGAGACACTTTGTCTTGGTGGCATGATTCCAGCGCGGCGCGTTTCGGACTCACTCAAGGATGCTCTGGCTCGGCTCGAGGTGCTGCGCGAAGTTAAACACATTAACCCAAAAATAAAATTATACGCTTATGGTGTGATTGTTCGTGTGGCTCACGATAACGATCCGCTCGAGGAAAAACCTTATTATGGTCAGCACGGCACAGCGCTACGCAATGTTTCCGAATGGATAGACCGCGTTGAACGAGGCGCAGATACCAACGAACTCGAGCTTGCCAAACAAGCTGTTCCTACAGAAATTCTCGAAGATTGGTTAGGCACCCGTGAACGCAATCATGCTTTGCATCAGCATGCCCTCGAGATGCTTTCAGAAGGTATTCTCGAGCATCTGTGCTTAACCCTTGATGACACCACACCTTATGGTTTAGCGGCTCGAGATCGCCGCAGACTCGAGGCACGCATAGACGAACTAGGTGTTTGGCAAAAAGCCGATGTTTACCCAGGAGCCGATGAAGTCGCGGCTGCCCTACTGGCAAGAGCATTGGTCGACTCGAGCCAGCGCAAGCCCAGTGTTTTTGTGCGCTACCCAAGTACCCAAGCCGAAAATAGCATCATGCTCTACGAAGACCGTGTACTTGGCGAACTGGTCAAAGCCCACATTCGCGCCGCAGGTGGCGTACCTGCTTCAAGAGCCAGCAGTGCCGATCTGATCTTTGCTGTCAATGCCCCCGCCATCAAACAAGCTCATCGTGCCCCAGATTTTGCAGTGGTAGACACTGCCAATCGGCACTTAGCCGCCTTTATCGATGATATCTGCGATGACCTCAAACACACCCGAGCTGTCACAATTGCCGATGTTGCCTATGCCAATGGTGCAGAACCGCGTTTTGTCAAACAATTACTGGCTCGAGTGGATGCCACGCAACTGGCTGGCTTTGCCGCTTGGAACACCGCTGGGAACACACTGGGCAGTGCTATCGCAGCGGGTATTTGCGCCTTGAATTGCAAAAACAAAACCGCGCTTGCCGAAGCAAATTTCTCGAGATTTGTGGACGATTACTTATACCAATCGATTGTGCGCTCCGAAGTACGAGAAGCCCTCGAGAACCCAAGCCCTTTTGACCTAGGCGAACTCAAACCAATTGCTGAAGCAGAAATCGAAAAGCGTATCAAACCACTTGCCCTCGAGTTATACGCCAAACATTTTGCACCACACCTCGAGAACACCGAACTTGTATGGCACGGCTCGAGTCTGGCTTGGAGTCGGTTATTTACGGGTGTTTTCCCACTGGAATTAAAAGTAAAAAAGTAGATTCTGATTTAGTGTGCTCTTAAAAATGGTGTTTCTCAGCAACCAGCACCACTCGAGACTTGAGAAACAGAAGTCAAGAGATCACCTTTGAGAATTTGTTTTTTTTCCAATACTGCTGGTTTGAAGAGGTTTAACCACCTCAAATTTTCTTTGAAGCACACCTAAATCACCAGTAAGTCTTATGAGAATGGCAACAGTCACTTTACTGGTTTTTGCTGCTTTGATAAAAGTTTCAAAATCACGAAAGTAAAGTATTTTTGCTGCATCGCTGCGAAAACCATTGTTTTTGATAATGTCATACGAGAAATTCTGACTTTTATGCTTGAATATAACAAAATGCGTATTTGCTATTTTCAAGTTTTTTAATTGATGAGTAAACCAAGAAGAAGGGCGATGTAATGGACACCAATTAAAAAAAGGAAAGAGATTCAGTAAGAAATCTTTGTCGATGCTCTCAAGCGCTGTGTTTAATCCAAACTCACCTAAGTTGTGCTGAGGTATTCTAAGAGTACCAACAATAATCTCAAATGGAGCTTGATTTGTCATTCGAGCATTCCATCGGCTTACAGCCAACAGTTGCCGTAAAAAAGCAGCTTCTGGAAAATGTTCACTTTGGTCTACAAGCACAATGAGCTGATCAACTTTTGGTACTTTCAAAATCAATCGGTCGGAAGTTGTCATTACCCCTTGTTTTAGTAGACTTTGTAATACTTTGGATTTCCCATTCTTCCATTCATTTCAATGATAATAAAGTGGAACTGGTGAACAAGCTGAACCGTGGTTACCGAACCAAAGAAAAAGCGATAGCAACAAAAAGTTTAGCCAACTAGATGGAAATTTCATGTGGTCAATTGTATCTTGACTTGAAACCAACCCAGCAAAAACTCTTTAAAAGTGTTGTCCTAAAATTCACCTTGGAATAGTTCTTAATATTTTGTATATATACCTAAGTATAAAATTATTTTCTGTGTGGTTCGTGCCATCTGCCCTTTGCAAAACCCCTTAATTATGCTACATTCCTCGAGCCTTGCCCGATTTGGGCGCGATTTGTCGGTAATAACCAACGCTTCATCACGTTGGTGAGTTGTTCTGAGCTAAAAACTCTTCAATAACTCGACAAGCGGATAGGACATCTTTTCTCACGACAGTGAGACTCGAGGAACGCGCAAGCCATGCTAAGGCATGACATTGAGACGGCTCGAGATGGAGGTAAGAGTTATATGGCTAAAGCTACGTTTGAACGCACAAAACCGCACGTCAACGTCGGAACCATCGGACATGTTGACCACGGCAAAACCACCCTCACCGCTGCGATCACATTCACCGCAGCCGCCGCTGATCCGAGC
>JAAFIG010000026.1:0-44670 GCA_013298595.1 Deinococcales bacterium
CAACGGGGGCATTCTCCTTCGAGCTAAGCACTACACTAACAATCATGTGGTTGGTTTATGTGTTTTTGTTTTTCTCGAGTTTAGCCTTTGCGGGCAATTCAGCAGGTGATAACCCAGCTGCCATGCCAGATTTACCACCTATGGTTCCAGGCTCAAGTGTGTCTGAACAAAAAACGCCTTTAGACCCTGGAGTGCAACGCCAAGGGATCCTTGAATTTGAATTTGACCCAGATGGTGGTGCATTCATAGCTCGAGTTTCGGATGCCAATGGTACTCAACCACTGCTGGCGGATGCACTCGAGTTAGACGCAATTGATGATACTGGTAAAATGGTTAGTCTCAAAGCCGATAAGCTCGAGAAAAACGTTTTCAGAGCAACACTCAATTTAGCCGAAGGCGAACATAACTTAATTGCTCGAGTCAAACGTGGTGAGAAAGTTTTGGATGGACAATTTATGCTTGGTGTTGGTAAAGCAGTCACAGAAGGGCGTTTTGCGCTTGTGCCACCGAATCCAGAAGTTGGGCGTTTAAGCTGGCTGATTGCCGCACTGATTGGTGTACCCTTGTTTTTAGGTTTGTTGATTGGTTTATTTGTTATTGTGCAAAAAATCATCAATCCACAATCGGTTAATTCAACTGCCGTTTAAGCCATACAGCATGGGCATCTCGAGCGTGGGATTCCATTGCCGAGTGCCAAATCGGAACTTCTTCAATATTCCAGTATTGCAAGCCTAAATCCTCATGCGAACGGGTCAGAATTCCACCAATCACTTCGCATAAATAAACTGTACTCACCAGTGTATATAAGCCGTATTCTGCATTTGGAAACCGAGTGTAAACTTTAACCAACTCGAGAATTTGTATATCTAAACCACTTTCTTCTTTAGCTTCGCGGATTGCGCCTTGCTCAGGTGATTCGCCCGCCTCGACAAGTCCACAAGGCATACACCATTTTTCATTATCCGTGCGTTTTAGCAATAATATCCTGCCACTTGAGTCAAAAATAGCTGCGTCTGAACCAAGAACAGGAGAAACTCCAAGTTTCCCTAAATCCTTTTTTAAATTAGCCCGAACTTTGGGTGCTGGTATCTCGAGGGTATGCCCATAATACTCGGTTGTTAGCTCGAGCAACTGCTCGTAACGCTGACGATCATAAATATCTTTGGTGTAGTACAAACCGAGTTTGGCAATTGACTGAAGTTTCTCGAGGAGTGCAAAAATGTCCATGCGGGCAATTTTATCAATAAATAATAGCTCGGTAACTTGCTTACCATAAACTATAGCTACAGCCAATCCTGCTGTTAGATAAGTGTATTAGGTTATGAAAGCAATTAAATTCCTAAACTTGTTTTGCTAAACAGTGGCGCACCAACAAAACCGGCAGCAGCAATATTTTCTTGTGCACCTTGTTCACGGTTGACCACGT
Organism: Deinococcales bacterium; assembly: GCA_013298595.1. GTDB lineage: Bacteria > Deinococcota > Deinococci > Deinococcales > JAAFIG01 > JAAFIG01. The sequence continues at coordinate 1,427 of JAAFIG010000026.1, forward strand.
ACACAATACGTTCGACAGTTGCCCCTAGTTCTGTTAATAAATGGGCAGCTCGAATGGCTTGCCCTGCGGTTGTGAGGACATCTTCAATCAAGGCGACTTTGGCATTTTCGGGTAGCACACCTTCAATTAATTTGGCTGTGCCGTACTCTTTTGCGCCTTTACGAACAATCACAAACGGTAAACCCGTCTCGAGGGCTACAGCTGTGGCGAGTGGCACAGCTCCTAGCTCTACGCCTGCTAAACAAGTCAGACCTTCGGGGAGTAAACCTGCTAAGCCAATGGCGATGTCACGCAGTAATTTTGGTTCGGTTGAGAACCGATATTTATCCATGTAGTACTTGCTGCGTTGTCCACTCGAGAGCAGAAAGTCTCCTTCTAGGTAGGCAGCTTTGACTAGGCGTTGTCCGACTTCTGATGCGTTAAATGGCATGGCTACATACTACCGCGTATGGCAGGACTACATACTACCGCATCTCGAGCTTGTGCTACACTTAGACCCGATTCAAACAATTTAATCAGAGCATTTTTGTTGCTCAAGGAGGCTTTCGTTGCAACTCGAGGGATTCAACATTATTCATGCGACACCAGAGCAGGTTTTTGTTGCGCTACAAAGTCCAGATATGCTGGCGAAGTGTGTCCCAGGAGTCAAAAAACTCGAAGTTGAATCTGAAGGTGTGTTTAAAACTACGCTGGAAGTTTCGGTTGGACCTGTCAAAGGTTCTTTTTCGGGTAAGGTCAGTGTTTTAGATGCTGTGCTGAATACGTCATTAACCCTCAAAGTCGAAATGCGAGCACCTGTTGGCATTGCCAGTGCGATTGGGAAAATTATTCTCGAGCCTCAAGATGCTGCTACTAAAGTGCATTGGTCTGGCGAACCACAATTGGGCGGCATGATTGCCAGTGTTGGTGCACGTTTAATTGGTGGTGTTGCTAAAGCCCAAGCTGATATTTTTTTTACCAAACTTGAACAGGAATTAACCAGTAAGGCTTAGTTTTTTATTTAATTGGAGGTGCAAATTCAAAATTTATTTTGCTCGAGATTGATTGATCCTAATAAGTGGCTAGAAACTAACAGCTAGAAGCTCAAAAGGAGATTCTTATGGCAGACAAAGTTCCAATCACCCTGACTGTAAATGGTACCAAGCACTCTGTTCATGTTGAACCGCGCACACTTCTGGTTCAGTTTTTACGCGAGCATTTAAGTTTAACAGGCACCCATGTGGGTTGCGACACCAGTCAATGTGGTGCTTGTACAGTGCATCTGGATGGTATGGCAGTTAAGTCCTGCACCATGTTTGCTGTGCAAGCCGATGGCTCGAGTGTCACAACAATAGAAGGTATTGGTGAAATCGGGCATTTGCATCCATTGCAACAAGGTTTCTGGGAAATGCACGGTTTGCAGTGCGGTTTTTGTACACCAGGAATGATTATGAGTGCAGCTGATTTATTGCAGCACAACGCAAAGCCATCAGAAGCCGAAATTCGGCATGCACTTGAGGGTAATTTTTGTCGTTGCACGGGTTATCACAATATTGTCCGCGCAGTGCAACATGCCTCAGGTCAGATACAAAACCAAGCGCAAGCAGCGGATGATTAAACGGGACGGTCTATCAATGCAACAAACTGTATTAATGAATCGTACTTAAACGCCCGTAGAATTCCAGCTAAGTTGCGTTCCTCGAGCATAGAAAATTGCAAAATAAATCGGCTCGAGTTTGCATTGTTGCGCGGTACAAAGAGAGGTTGTTATGGCAGAAAAAATGTTTGGTAAAGCCCTAAAGCGAGTCGAAGACCCGCGCTTTATCACAGGTACAGGCAATTACACCGATGATATTGCGGTTCATGGCATGGTTCATGCCGCGATGGTACGAAGCCCGTATCCGCATGCAAAAATTAAAAGTATTGACTCGAGTGCAGCTTTAGCTTTACCTGGTGTAATTGCAATTTTGACAGGTAAAGATTTGGTTGGTGCTGGTATTAACCCAATTCCTACAGGTTGGTTGCTGCCAGACCTAAAAATTTCGGCACATCATGCGATTCAACCCGAAGAAGTCAACCATGTCGGTGATATTGTTGCAGCCATAATTGCCGAAACTCGAGCCATTGCCGAAGATGCAGTTGCCCTTGTAGATGTGGATTACGATGTGCTCGAGAGCGTGTCGCTCGGCAGTACTGCGTTGGCAGCAGGTGCAGTGCAAGTGCATCCTGAAGCACCTGGTAACTTAGCATTTGATTGGACAATTGGCGATGCCGCTGCTACCGATGCCGAATTTGCCAAAGCCGATAAAATTGTTAAACTCGAGCTTCGCAATCATCGGTTAGTGCCTAATGCCATCGAACCTCGAGCCAGTTTAGCTGAATATAAGCGAGCTGGTGACGAGTACACTTTACACACGACCAGTCAGAATCCGCACATTCATCGGGTGATGATTGGTGCTTTTGTCATGGGTATACCAGAACATAAACTGCGGATTGTCAGCCCAGATGTCGGTGGTGGATTTGGTAGCAAAATTTTTCAATATCCCGAAGAAGTGATTGTGTTGTTTGCAGCGAAGAAAGTGAATCGTCCTGTCAAATGGACGGCGCGTCGTTCAGAATCTTTTGTTTCTGATGCTCATGGGCGCGATCATGAAACTGTTGCTGAAGCCGCTGTGATGAACGATGGTACCTTACTGGCTTTACGAGTCAATACTATTGCTAATTTGGGTGCATATCTGACTACCTTTGCTCCTGCTGTGCCAACGTATTTATATGGAACGCTGTTAAACGGAACATACAAATGGAAAGCTATTCATGCCCATGTACGAGGTGTTTACACGAATACAGTTGGTGTAGACGCGTACCGTGGTGCAGGACGACCAGAGGCGACGTATGTTGTCGAACGCATTGTCAGTACTGTTGCTCGAGAACTTGGTATGGATCCTGTTGATATTCGTCGTAAAAACTTTATTCAACCGTCTGAATTCCCATATCAAACACCTGTTGCTTTGCAATACGATAGCGGTAATTACGAACCTGCTATGGACATGGCACTCGAGAAACTTGGTTACAAAGCCTTGCGTGCCAAACAAGCCGAGATGCGAAAACAAGGCAAATATATTGGCATTGGTGTTTGTACGTACCTTGAGGCGTGCGGTTTAGCCCCGAGCGCATTGGTCGGTTCATTGGGTGCACAAGCTGGTCAATGGGAGAGCGCGTTGGTGCGAGTCGCTGCCACAGGTGTTGTTGAAGTGCTGACAGGCAGCCACAGCCACGGGCAAGGTCACGAAACAGCCTTTGCCCAAGTCGTTGCCGATGAGTTACAAGTTCCAGTTGAACATGTTGTCTTGGTTCATGGCGACACTGCCCGATTACCGCATGGTTGGGGTAGTTATGGCTCGAGAAGTGCACCTGTTGGTCTAAGTGCAATCACTATGGCATGTCGCAAAATTACGGATAAAGCCAAGAAAATCGCTGCTCATTTACTCGAGGCTTCAGTCGAAGATATGGAACATGTGGATGGCAAATACCAAGTCAAAGGTGTTCCTGAACGGAGCAAATCCTTTTTTGAAGTGGCTTTGATGGCACATCTTGCCCATAATTACCCAGCTGATCTCGAACCAGGTCTCGAGGCAACCCATTTCTACGATCCTAAAAACTTTGTCTACCCATTTGGTACGCACTTAGCTGTAGTCGAAGTGGATGCTGATACGGGTCGAACCAAGTTAATACGCTATGTTTGTGTAGACGACTGCGGACCAATTGTGAACCCACTGATTGTTGAAGGACAAGTTCATGGGGGTGTCGCCCAAGGTATGGGACAAGCTTTGCTCGAGAACACAGTTTACGATGCCAGTGGACAACTTGTGAGCGGTTCGTACCTCGAGTACACCATGCCTCGAGCTGATGATATGGTGCAACTCGAGATTGGGCATACAGTTACACCTAGTCCGCACAATCCACTTGGCTTAAAAGGCATTGGCGAAGCAGGTACGATTGCTAGTACCGCTGCGGTTGCTAATGCAGTCATTGATGCCCTCGAGCCATTTGGGGTTAGGCACATGGATATGCCATTTACCTCAGAAAAAGTTTGGCAAGTTATTCACGCTTCACAATTAGCCCAAGCTGCCGACGATTAACCGTAGTGGCAAGGTGTGCCTTGCCTTTTCTAGCAGATGGAACTTGTATTTTGTTAAAGCAGGCGACCACAAGGGTCGCCCCTACGAAAAAGGGGATTCATGTACACAGCCGAATTTGATTATAAGAAAGTCTCGAGTGTCGCTGATGCTTTGGCTGCTTTAAAGGCGCATCCTGATGCAAAATTATTAGCTGGTGGTCATAGTTTAATTCCAACCATGAAATTGCGTCTAGCTTCGCCGAGTGCCTTAATTGATGTCTCGAGTATTCCTGGTTTGAAGGGAATTCGTCTTGAAGGTGATGTGATTGTTATCGGTGCAATGACTACGCATCGGGATATTGAACACTCGAGTTTGCTTAAAGATAAGTGCCCGATTTTGCCTGAGCAAGCAGCCTTAATTGGAGATCCAATGGTTCGCAATAAAGGAACAATTGGTGGTTCATTGGCACATGCTGACCCTGCTGCTGATTATCCTGCTTCGATGTTGGCGTTGGGTGCCAAAATGAAGATCGAGTCCAGCAGCGGTGCTCGAGTGGTTACAGCGGATGATTTCTTTGTTGGTATGTTCCAAACAGCGGTTGCTGAGGGTGAAATGCTGACTGAAATTCATATTCCAGCCAATACCAAAAGCAGTGCTTACGAGAAATTCGCTCATCCTGCTAGTCGTTATGCCATTGTTGGCGTGGCTGTGGTCAAACATGCCGATGGTACAACTCGAGCTGCTTTAACAGGGGCTGGTGCCAGTGCTGTGCGGCTGCCTAAGCTCGAGGCTGGTAGTATCAGTAGTCTGGTGAGTGCAGCGGATTTATTGTCGGATAATTTTGCCAGTGCCGAGTACCGTGCTCATTTAGTGGATGTGATGGCAAAGAAAGCCTTGGCTCGGGTCTAAACCGTAGCGGCGAGGCATGCCTCGCCTTGATATAAAAAGTGCGACCGTTGTGGTCGCACTTTTTTCTACGTTTTATCTGCCGTTGCTGCGTCCGCGTTGTGTAGAACCACGTCCGCGAAATCCTGCTGGTCTCGAGTTTTGACCTTCTGCTCGAGGTGCTTGATTTCTTAGCGTTGGTGCTGGTCCTCTGGTACTGCTGGGTCTTTCGCTACGCGGTGCGGAATCGGCTCGGGGTGCAAAACTGCTGCGGTTGCCTTCTCGAGGGGCTGTGTTGTCGCGTGGTGCGTTTCTCGAGTCTGGTCTTGGGCTTCTGGTGTCTTGGCGTGGTGGGGCGCGTCTGGATTGTGGACGGCGGGTTTCGCCGCCTTGTCTGGAATCGCCTCGGGTGTCAGGCATTTTTTCTGGAATAGCGTTGTAATTAAAGCCTTCAATGCGGTTGCGCGGTAATTGGGTTTGAATGGCTTTTTCGATGTCACGTAATTGTGATTCTTCTTCGCGGCTGAAAAAGGTTAAAGCTTCGCCTGTTCGTTCAGCTCGAGCGGTGCGTCCAACGCGGTGAATGTAGTCTTCTGGAATGGCTGGTACATCAAAGTTGATCACGTACTCGAGCGCTTCAACATCGATGCCTCGAGCTGCGATGTCGGTAGCGACTAAGACGCGGTATTTGCCTGTTTTGAAGCCTTTGAGCGCTTCGGTGCGTTGCCCTTGGCTGCGATTGCCGTGGATACGTTCGGCATTGACTCCGTAATTGGTCAAGTACTTGCAAACACTATTAGCTCGGTGCTTGGTGCGGGTAAAAACAATCACGCTTTGCATGTCGCTTTGTGCCAGAATCTCGAGTAACAAGGCTGGTTTTAAACCTTGAGCAATTGGGTAAGCACTTTGGGTTACACCAGCTGCGGGCATGGCTTTGCGTTCAACATTAAAGGTGGCTGGGCGGTTGAGTAAATCTTTTGCCAGTTGCCCAATTTGTGGTGGCATGGTTGCCGAGAAAAACAGGGTTTGTTTTGGTTTTGGGATGTGTTGCAAAATGCGTTTGATACTCGGCATAAAGCCCATATCGAGCATACGGTCAGCTTCGTCAAAAACCAAGACCTCGAGACTGCCGAGTTTGGCATAGCCGTTTTGGAAATGGTCGAGCAAGCGTCCTGGTGTGGCAATTAAAATATCCACGCCGCGTTCAAAAGCTTGGATTTGTTGTTTCATTGGTACGCCGCCGTAAATCGCTGCGCTTTTAATTGGGGTTAAAGCGCCTAATTGCTGTACCGATTCTTGGATTTGCACAGCTAATTCTCGAGTTGGGCAGAGAATTAAAGCTCGAGTTACACCTCTTGAACGGTTTATTAAACGCTCTAAGATTGGGAGTACAAAAGCAGCTGTTTTACCGCTGCCCGTCATGGCGCAACCAAGTACATCACGACCTTCTAAGGCTGGTGGTATGGCTTGGGCTTGAATGGCAGTTGGTGTTTCGTAGCCACTATCAGAGATTGCACGGAGTATGCTTCCGTGCAGCGAAAATTGTTGAAATGACATGTTTTGTCCTCGAGCGCCCTGCCTCTATTTCGGGCGTGAGGTGGCGTGCAGTGGTAAGTATTATCTGTGCGAGTTTTCGTCCCGATCAAACTGGCAGCGCAAACTGCTGTTTGCAGCTTGCCAAGATAAGAGTGTACACGATTTTGTTGGGTAGGAGGTGGGCAAAATAGCGTAGTTGGGTATTTTAGCGTCCAGAGCTGGGTTTGTCTGCTGGTTTTTCGGCAGGTTTCTCGAGTGCAGCCCCAGAATTCATTTCGCTGCGTCCACTGAAAACCGCTCCAGATTCGATATCTAAAGCCACTGCTTTGACATCGCCGACTAATTTGCCGCTTTTGGTTATGGTAATTTTACCTTTGGCAAGCACATTGGCTTTGACTGAACCATGCAAAATTAAGTTATCGCATTCAATGGTTTCGCCTTCGATGCTTGCGCCAACACTCAACTCGAGGTTGCCTTTGATAGCAATATTGCCATTGATATTGCCATCACAACGTACCGAGCCGCTCGAGGTTAAGTCGCCTTTGATAGTTGTACCTTTTTCGATGTAGGTATAACCAGCACCTTGGGTTGCTTGTGGTTGGTTTTTTGCTTGTTGATTACCGCGTCCTAACATGATGTCTCCAATGACGTTGTTCGAGTTTTGTTTACCAAAAATCTTGCGAAGAAAGTTTATTTGATCTCGAGACTATCAAATTTTGGGCGGTCACGGAATAAGTACGAACCTGGATTGATTGGTGTATTACCAAGGCGAACTTCGTAATGTAAATGTGGACCTGTGCTGTTACCTGTGCTGCCAACAAAACCAATCAAGTCGTTGGTGCTTACCCTATCGCCTACATTGACATTGAGTTTAGATAAATGTCCATACAGTGTTTTATAACCGTATCCATGATTGATAACAATATGTAAACCGTAACCAATGCTTGTCCAACCAGCTGTTTCAACAACCCCAGGTGCAGTGACACGAACAGGTGCCCCCATGTTGGTTGCAATATCCCAACCTGTGTGGCGTTCGACATACCCCCCACGCGGCGAAACCCGAGTTCCAAATTTAGAAGTAATACGCCCTGGTGTAGGAAATCCTGCTGGCACAGCGGCTTCGCGGCGCATTACGCTATCCAGTGGGTCTAAGGTTTTTTTCAATCTCGAGTCTGATTGACCTAGTAAGGTATCAAGTGTGCTCAGCATTTCAAATGGGTCTTTAATGGCTAAATTATTTGCGCCACCACCTGGTTTCACCGATGCACGTTCCACTTTGGAAACCCCAGCTCGAGTTTCAACGTTGCCTAAACGGCTTTCAAGGTCGAGTAAACGCTGTCCAAAATCTTGGGTTTTTGCGGTTAACGATTGCACTTTGCCTTGCTCGAGTCCGAGTCGGCGTTCAAGGTCAGCTTTCTCGAGTTGTAATTTGGTACGTTCAGTAAATAAGGAAACATTGGTTTTGACACTGGCTGCTAGCAATAGTGGGGCACCAACTGCTCCGATACCAATGCACAAACCCAGAATGGCTGCGGGGATTAACCATGTCCAACGTAAACGCAATTTGCTTGATTCGCCACTGTCGGGAATCATTAACACAGTCATGCCACTTTTGGTGGGTTTGCGTTTAATCAGACTTTCGGAGTTGTTGGGTTTTTTCCAGAACATCAGTGCAGATTGTAGCCCAAAAAAGTGCTGCGTAGTGGTTTTGGCGCACAATCAAACAGGGTTTGCCTCATCATTGGTGTTTCTCGAGCCAAGGTGTTGGTATTTCGTGGCTGTTGACATACAAAATTTCGTTCTCGAGCCGAGCCTGTCCTTGCTGAATCAGTTTATTGAGTTCGCGTTCAACGCTTTGTTGGACGCGTCGTAGCATCATTGAATCGGTTTGGACTCCTTTAGAAGTTAAAAATGCTTTATGGAAGTCAGGAAGTTGCTCGAGTGGGATTTGAGCTTCGAGTTCGCGCCAGTTAATCCAATCCATTTTTGAAGTCTACAAGGTAATACTTGGACAATTGACATAAATAATTCACAAATAAGTAATAATCGTGAATATATTCACATGACTAATCTACTCTGTATTGCAAGAAATTCCTCATCATCAGGTATACTGCGCTTTGTGACAGATGCCAAAGATCGCCCAGTGTACGTGATAAGTGTCGCGGCTGAACTGGTGGATATGCACCCCCAAACCTTGCGTCTGTACGAACGCAAAGGTTTAATTCGCCCTGGACGCTCGAGTGGTAAAACCCGTTTGTATTCTGAACGAGATGTCGAATACTTACGAGAGATTCGCCGCTTAACCCAAGAACTTGGCGTGAACTTAGCGGGAGTCGAAGAGATCATGAAATTGCGCTTCGAGTTAGACGAAGTGCAAACCAAATTTGAAGGCGAAATTTACCGACTCGAAGGGGCAATCCGTGCCGAATTTGACGCACAAAATGCTGCCCCATCAGACCCCAACGACCCTAAAGCCAAAGGTGTTTTTGTCATCAGTGTGGCTGCAGAACTGGTGGACATGCACCCACAAACTTTGCGCTTGTACGAACGCAAAAACTTGATTCGCCCAAATCGCTCGAGTGGCAAAACCCGTCTTTATTCCGAACGAGATATAGACCATCTGCGCGATATCAAACGCTTAACCCAAGAACTTGGCGTGAACTTGGCGGGTGTCGAAGAAGTTATGCGTTTACGCTTTGAACTTGACGATGCCCAAGACCGACTCGAGCGAGAAGCCAGCCGTCTACAAAGCGAAATTGCTGACCGTATCGAATTGATGAAAGGGCATTCTCTGCCCAGTAGCGAACCAAAAGCCAAAACAAAAACTGCGAGTAAACCCGCAGCCAAAGCAAAACCAAAAACCAAGAAAAAATCAGCCAGCTAAGCCCAAACTATCGGCTCTGGCACGCATACCGGCAATCACATTTTCGATATGTTGCTCGAGGGTCAAGTCTGGCATAATGCCTTGAAGTTCTTGTAAACCAAGAGCAATATCATCGCGGTTGACACCTTTAGCAAAAGCTTTGTCTTTAAGTTTCTTTTTAACGCTCGAGACTTCAAGATTGTGAATACTTTTATCTGGGCGCACATACACTGCTGCGGTACAAAAGCCACAGAGTTCATCCACAGCAAATAACGCAATAGCAAGTTTCGTCACTCGAGCCACACCACTACCTGTGTAATGCCCAAGAATCGCATCGAGCATGTTTGGCGAAAGATTGGTGTTTTCGCGCAAGTATTTCACACCCCAAAACGGATGTCCTTCTGGTCCTAAAGCAGGGTGCGATTCATAATCAAAGTCGTGTAGTAGCCCCGTAACAGCAAAGGTATTGGCATCCTCGCCAAGAATGTCAGCATAATGCACCATTGCCGCTTCGACAGCCAACATATGTTTACGCAACGATTCTGATTTTGTGAATTCACACACCAAATTAAACGCTTCATCTCGAGTCATGGACTGATAGTTTAACATTACTCGAGTGGTGGTAAATTCTGGTAAAAACTTGCTAAAACAATTTCAAGCTCGAGACTTGGGAACGGCAAAACAGCATCACCCTCGAGTTTCTTATAACGCCAATCTGTTCCATCTCTAGCGAAAACCTCGGCAATTGGCTCAACTTGCGATAACAAAATATATTGCTCGAGACTCGGAATTTGTTGGTATGCTTGCCATTTCTCGCCACGATCTATCGCTTCGGTGCTTTCGGAGAGCACTTCGATAATAATGGCAGGACGATGTTTGACTCGAGTGGAATCCAAAGATTGATCAAAATAGACAAAGACATCAGGATAATATCCTTTACCACTAGGAGTCCGAACTAACACATCATTTGATAAAGCAAAACCTTTTTTAAGTAAAGCTTTATTCAATAACAGAGCAGTTAAGAGTATCGCCAAAATGTTGTGTCTGTCTGTGCCACCTGCCATAACGAACAGATTACCATCAACAAACTCATGACGTCCCTGACTACGGCTTTCAAACTCGAGAAATTCCTCGAAAGTGATTGCAGTTTGTACAGGTAATTCTCGAACCATAGCCGATTATACTCGAGTTGTGACGATTCAAACAGTATACTGATGTGTGTTTGAGTTTGAAATCTCTGCTTCATCAGGTCGTGCTCGAGTCGCTACGTTTTCAACACCATTTGAAACAGTGACCACCCCAATGTTTATGCCAGTCGGCACACAAGGCAGTGTTAAAAGCCTGTCGGCAAGGGATTTACGCGATATTGGTTCGCAAATGATTCTGGGTAATACTTATCATTTGATTTTGCGTCCCGGGCTCGAGATCATGCAGCAATTTAATGGTTTACGCGGATTTACGGCTTATCCTGGCGCGTTTCTTACTGATTCGGGTGGTTTTCAAGTCATGAGCCTCGGAGATATACGCACCATTACAGAACACGGCGTTGTCTTCAAAAATCATATTAACGGCGATATGCTCGAGATGACCCCAGAAAGCAGTATTGCTGCTCAGGAAACCATTGGTGCCAATATCATCATGGCATTTGATGAATGCCCACCACACCCTGCAACGTTTGAGTATGGCAAGAAATCCCTCGAGCGAACTGTGCGTTGGCTCGAGCGTTGCGTCAAAGCCAAAACTCGAGCTGACCAAGGTTTATTTGCCATTGTGCAAGGTGGCGTGGATTTGAAGTTACGCCAACAAAGTCTCGAGGCAACTATTCCGTTTGCCACTCCTGGTTTTGCCATTGGTGGCTTGGCAGTAGGGGAGAGCAAAGAAGAAATGTATCCCAGTGTTGAGTTTAGTACTCGGCATTTGCCTTCCAATAAGCCTCGGTACTTGATGGGCGTAGGTTTTCCAGAAGATTTGGTTGCCAGTATCGCCCTTGGTGTGGACATGTTTGACTGTGTGTACCCGACTCGTACAGCCAGATTTGGTTATGCCTTAACTTCCCAAGGGCGATTGAATTTGCAAAATGCAAAAAACCGTACAGACCCAAATCCTCTCGAGCACGGCTGCGATTGCTACGCTTGTCAAAATCACTCGAGGGCTTATATCGCGCATTTACTCCGAGCCGAAGAAATGCTTGCGCCACGGTTATTAAGTTTGCATAATCTCAGATTTTTGCACCGTATTACCGAAGCAGCGCGAACAGCTATTCTCGAGCATTCGTACCATGATTGGGCTATTGAATGGGGCAACCAGTACTTTAAAAATGTGATTCCAGCTTGGTTCTCGAGTGCCATCGAACAAGGACGAGGCTGAAATCAAACACCACTCGAGATAATGCCAAGTAACACGCCAATATCGTTGGCTGTGGCTTTACGTTTATACTTTTCTTCAAATGCCTCGAGTGCATAACGCGCTACGGCTGCTTGGCTAATATCTCCGCCCATCGCACCGACCAGCACGCCAATCATATGATTTTCGTCGGCTTTGGCTTTTTCGGCAGCCGTCCAAGGTTTCTTGCTTGGCACATAGAAAATCCAAACAAAAAGAGCTAAACAAGCAATCCCTAGTAGAATTTGCCAAATGGTCATGGTTCACGATACAAGTTTATGAGATGAAAAGTTTCTCGAGGATACCGTGTCCTCGAGTTGCATCGCGCAAAGTAATCTCGAGTTTTGCAATCTCGGATTCAAGTGCCTCGAAACAAACCTCGAGTCCGTTTTCTGTAAAATCATCCACGCGATTGCTTGTATCAAATTGCTCGAGTAATCTGTGCAATGCACTCATTTGCTCGAAACTTACTGAGATTTTAACAGCAACTCGTGGATGAATCTCGAGTTTTTCTGCCAAACGCAAAACCTCAGCCGCCGCACCACCATAAGCTCGAGCTAAACCACCAGCACCAAGATTGATACCACCATAAAAGCGAACCACCGCCACACAAACTGCTTCTAAATTACTTAGCTCGAGGCTGCGAAAAATCGGTGCGCCAGCCGTACCACTTGGTTCACCATCATCTGAAAAACGATATTGAACACCAATTTTGTATGCCCAACAAACATGACTGGCATCTTTGTACTTCGAGCGAATAGTTTTTAGCCACTCGAGTGCGTTTTCTGTACTTGAGATAGGAGTGGCAAAAGCAATGAACTCGCTGTTTTTGACAACGAGATCATGACGAGTTTCGCAAACTAAGGTGGTGTACATTTAGAATCGGTAAGCAATACCCATCGAAATTAAAGGAAAAGTGAGTGGGGAAAATCCTTGGTTACTGATATTAGCAGCAATTGGTTGCATCTCGAGCAGTAACCCCCAATTTTGATCTAAAGCAATTTCAAAACCCATCAGAAAATAAATATAGCCGCTGACACTCGGAGAAATTCCAGTAGAACCGACAGGTACACCACTGACTGGAGTGGCAATTCCATTCGTAAATGATGCCACAAGTGCTGCGCCAAGTCCAAGATATGCACTCGAGCCACTGAATCCAACACGGGTTCGCATCAGTCCTTCAATGCCTAACCCAACAATGCCACCGAAACCAAAAGAGGTTGCACCTAGATACCCACGAACACCAAAGCCGCGTAAATCCGATTGTGTATCGTAACCATAGCCCACCGAAAATAAGAACGGAATGCCAACTCTTAATGCAACACTCGAGCTTTGAGCATTTCCAATCGAACTCAGACCAAAAATACAAACAAGGACAACAAGAATTTTTTTCATCCGAACTGATTGTAACGCAGGTTTTAGAAAATCAGCCGATGTGCATATTCGCAATTGTCTGAAACGTGTTAAACTTTGTAACGTGATGTCATTCTTCTGGACTGCCCGCACCACCCGAACCCCTTGCGGGGTCTGATTCTTTACGTGGGTGCGGTTTCTCGAGAAGTGTGGTGTTTCATGCCTCGAGCTGTCTAAAAGTCCTAAATTCTTCGAGGTGATTATGCAAGTGTTTCTGCCAGATGGAAAAGCCTTAGATTTACAAGTCGGAGCCACAGCCTTAGATGCTGCCAAACTGATTGGTCCTAAACTCGCCGAGCAAGCCATTGGAGCCAGAGCCAATGGAAAACTCTGGGATATTTTCACGCCACTGCCCGATGGTGCCAAACTCGAGATTTTAACAACTCGTAAACCAGCCGAAGCCATTGATTTAATGCGGCATACATTAGCCCATGTCATGGCACAAGCCATTCTTGAAGTATACGGAACGAAAAACTTTGCTCGAGACACCATCAAAATGGGTGTCGGACCAGTGATTGAAAATGGGTTTTACTACGATTTTGATTTACCAGAACCCTTAAAACTCGAGGAATTAGAAATTCTCGAGAATAAAATGCGCGAAATCATTGCTCGAGATTTGCCATTGTCACGCTACGAAGTGACCAGAGATCAAGCCCTTGCCGAGTTTGCGGGTCGGGATCGGTATAAAACCGAGTTGATTGAAGGCTTACCGGATAACGAACCGATGACGTTCTACCGCCAAGGTTCAGAAGCAGATTTTACAGATCTTTGCCGTGGTCCACATATTCCTCGCACTGGCTTGATTCCGCCACATTTTAAATTAACGGCAACTTCGGGTGCCTACTGGCGAGGCTCAGAAAAAAATCCGATGCTGCAACGCATTTATGGCGTGGCATTCGCCACAGCCGCTGAACTCGAGAAACATTTGTGGCAACAAGAAGAAGCCAAAAAACGTGACCACCGTAAATTGGGCAAAGAGATGGATTTATTTGCCTTTTCCGACGAGGTAGGGCAAGGTTTGCCTTTGTGGTTGCCAAAAGGTGCATTTATTCGTAAAAAGCTCGAAGATTACATGTACGAAAAAGAACAAGAATACGGCTATGACTATGTAATTAGCCCGCACATCACAAAAGAAAACTTGTATCATCGGTCTGGGCATTTGCCATATTATGCCGATGGAATGTATGCCCCCATCGAAATTGAAGGCGAAAACTATTACCTCAAACCGATGAACTGCCCGCATCACCACATGATTTTTGCGGCTCGCCCAAAATCGTACCGTGACCTGCCAGCACGTTACGCCGAAGCTGGCACAGTCTACCGCTTTGAAATGTCAGGTGCTTTAACAGGTCTAGCTCGAGTTCGTGGTTTTACCCAAAACGATGCCCATATTTACTGCTCGAAATCACAAGTTAAAGACGAATTTATCAACGTTATTAAACTTTTTGAAGAAGTCTACAAAGACTTTGGCATTACTGATTATTGGTTTAGGTTGTCGTTGCCAGATTTTGAAAATAACCCCGAGAAATTTGGCGAACCAGGACCTCAATGGGATGAAAGCATCGCCGCAATTCGGGCTGCGCTCGAGGAAACAGGTGCCAGTTACGTCGAAGGCATTGGCGAAGCCACATTCTACGGACCTAAACTTGATGTGCAACTAAGAACCGTGGTTGGTAAAGAAGAAAGCATAGCCACCAACCAACTCGATTTTATTGTACCAAGCCGTTTCGATCTCGAGTTCACCAATGCTAACGGTGAAAAAGAAACCCCAGTTGTTATTCACCGTGCCATCATGGGCAGTTTTGACCGCTTCTTTGCATTTTATCTTGAGCATACTGCTGGTAATTTCCCTGTTTGGCTTGCACCCGAACAAGCCCGAATTATCACCATTTCAGATCGTCACCTCGAGTATGCTGCCACGCTCGAGGCAAAAATGAAAAAAGCCAAGTTACGTGTGACCATAGACTCGAGTAGCGAACGAATGCAAGCCAAAATCCGCGATGCAGAAATTGCTAAAGTGCCATTTATTCTGGTTGTAGGCGATAAAGAAATTCTCGAGAATGCTGTGAGCTTACGAGAACACGGCAAGGGTGATCGCGGTAAAGTCTCGAGCGATGCTGTGATTAGCGAAATGCTCGAGCGAGTGGCTGACCGCAAGTAAAATACTATTTTCTCATGCTGTTTTGTTTAAGGTGATGGCATGAGGAAATTCGTTTACCTTGTGATTGCACTATTTGTTGTTATTGGTATCTCTTTTTTGGTATTTAGAGTGCCTAACAAAACGAGTGATGAATATATTTATGTTGGTGCAAATAATAGTTTGTACCAACTTGGTACATTTGACAAAGAACAGCGGCTCGAGGGTCGAAAATTCAAACTGCAAAAACAAGATGCAGACTTAGTGACATTCCAAGTTGAAGGTCTAACACAGCCTGTTGCCTTAGAAATTGGTCGAAATAAACCATTCCCACAATTAACTGCGGTTGTTTCTGATACTTCGCTTGAAGCAATACAAAAACGCTGGCTAGGAAAACAGATTTGGGGTTATGGTGGTTTTAAAATGCGTTGCCAAATAACTCAAGAAACCACGATAGGTATAAGCGGCGAGCTTGACAGTTCAATGTCCATAAAAAGTATTAATCTGATTAGGTCACAAATGCTGCTGTCTGTCAGTGGGGATAGAGCAATGGAATCTCCAAATGATGCAGGGAATTTTGCTGTGACAACGCCGATAATGGTGCAATTTGAAAAACTCGAGGGGCTTAAATTGACTTGGGAAAAAGGTGCAATGTTACCTGCAAAACTCGAGGGAAAACCACTCTCTTCAATCTGTCCAAATCCAGTTGGATTTTACGCTGCTGATTGGCAGCTCAAGCGATTATGGAGTCAAACCCCAGCTCCTCAAGATATTCCTCGAGATAGTGGAATTAAGCGTGGCATGAATCGTTTACAAGTGGCTTGGTTATGGGGTTTTCCGTCTTTGAATGTTGGTACTCGAGACGAAGTGATGAAACTTGATACTTGGGAGTACACTAATTTCCCATTTCCTGCGACTATAGCATTTAAGAATGGTGTTGTTAGTCAAATTGATATCCCACGATTGCCTTGATTTACTTCATAGAAATAGCCTTTATTGGCGGCTTTGCTGCCAGTACCAATAAAAAAATGCAAATGCAGCTATGGCTGTTGAGTAAATCCAAAAAGTTTGCACAATGCGGTCTAAAAATTCTTTATCTTTTTGCTTATCAACTATTCTAATTTTAGGTAAGCCCAAACCAATTCGCATGTCGTTTGCGGTGCGGTATCGCCGCTCGAGTTTCATTTGTAAAGCTTTTTCTAAAGCATGAGCGAGGGTTGAGCTAATGAGTGGGTTACGGTTTTGTACAGGTGTTAAATCCTTGCCTTGTGCTCGCTCGAGAGCTGTTTCGGGTGGTTTACCTATGACAGCTTCGTAAAAAGTGGCAGCTAACGAGTATAAATCGGTGCTGGGGTGTTCTTGAATATTTCGCCCATATTGCTCGAGTGGAGCATATGCTGGGGTGAGAATGCGTTCGGAGTTGTGGTTGCTCATCCCTCGAGCGCTGCCAAAATCCACAATTTCGGGGTAATCCTCGATAACAATAATATTGGCGGGTTTGAGGTCACGGTGCAAAATACCTTTGCTGTGCACAACAACCAGTGCCTCGAGTAAAGTATCAAGGAGTTTCATAGCTTCGGCTTCATAAATTGTGCCACGACGAGCAATGCGGGCTTCTAAAGTTTCGCCCGACAAGAATTCCATTGCTAAGTACGTTGTGCCGTTTTCCTGCCAATTATCTACAGGGGCAACACAAGCGGGATGTTTAATTGTTTGCAGAATTTTTGCTTCTGTTTGGAATCGCTCGAGTTCTTGTTGCCAAATAAGTTTTTGAGATTGATCTGGTATAACGTTCAAAGCTGTATTTCGGCTGACACGACCATCTGGAAAGAGTTCTTTGATAGCAACATAAGCGTTATGTCTCGAGTCAAAAGCTCGGTATGTAATAGCAAAGCCACCACGTCCAACGGTGTGAAGGATGCGGTAACGATTTTGATTGAGTGGCGTACCCGTTGGTAGTGCATCTTCTCGAGGTGGTGTGACAACGATTTTGACTGGGGCTGCAAGAATCTCGCCGCAGCTTTCGCAGTTGGTGTTATTGATGGGATTGGTTGTACCGCAAATAATGCAGACTTTCATGTTCAGATGTTACGTGGTGAAAAGCAAAATAGTTGCATTATCTTTTGAGCCATTTACTGATTAACCCAGAAATCGCATTGGCTCGAGGGGCAACTTGTGTTTTATTAATTGGCACAAAGAGATGATCGCTTTGCGGATTTTTTTGTACTACACCGTTTTGTTCGTCTAAACTTTTGATTGAAAATTCTATTCGACTTTTAATGTCCACTAAGCCAAGTTCATGCAGCACATGTTGAGCGGTTTGGGGTCTGTCTATGACGCGTTCTTCAAGCATATACTCGAGGGTGCTGGCAAACCGAGCAGAAATATCCGGGTTGACTCGAGTGACAGGTACCAGTCTTGCGCCTTTGCCGCGCTCGAGAGCACTGGGTGGTGGCATCCCAGTGACTGCTTCGTAAAAAGTCGCCCCGAGGCTGTACAAGTCTGTGTAGGGTCCAAATTTAGCTTCGGAAGCATATTGCTCGAGTGGGGCGTAAGCAGGCGTGACAACCCGATGTGTGACGCGCACACTGTCTCGAGGGGCAAATTCGGCAGCACTGCCAAAATCAATCAGTACCGCTTCCCCTGAAACAATCATGATGTTGCTGGGTTTGATGTCGCGGTGAAGTAAATCGCGTTCGTGTAAATCAAATAAACATTCAAGTAATGGCACCAGTAAATGTTTAGCTTGGGCTTCGTTTAATTTACCACTGGCAAGAATGCGTTGCTCGAGTGTTTCGCCTTCAAGCATTTCCATTGCCATGTACGCTGTGCCTAGTTCTTCCCATGTCTCGAGCACAGTCACAGCGGCTGGATGACGGGTTGCGCGAATCGTATCGGCTTCGTTCTCAAAGCGCCGCATAAGGGTGTACATAGCTCGAGCTTCGCCTGCTTTGGCAGTTACTAGACCACTATTGGTATCTCTGTCCACCATGCCATCAGGGAATAATTCTTTTATTGCCACGTACTCTTTGCGGCTGGAATCGTAAGCGCGGTACGTAATACCAAAGCCACCACGTCCAATGCACTCGAGAATTCGGTATTGCCCATTGCGAAGTGCTTGTCCTGCACGTAGCTCATCGGTGATGGTTTGACTTATTTCAAGAATAGTAAAAGATGTGCCGCAAGCAGAACAGTAAGCTGCATCTGGTGCATTTTCGATGTAACAAATCGGGCAAGTCTGCATTTCTATGAAGTATCCTGACAAATTTTGGTCTTTGGCGCTATGCCGTAGGCAACAAAGTTTACGTTTTTTCTCGAGGACAAATGATAAAGGACGCAAACACTGTATTTGCGTCCGACTAAAGGAACGGATTAGCTTTTCTTGAATAATCCAAGTGATTGTGCGCCGTATACAACCGCTGCGCCAGCCACTGCAACCACGGCAATTTGTCCTATGGTGACCAGTAAAAAGGTAATCAGTGGTGTGATAACCCAGTTGGCTACGACACCAGCGATTGCGCCACCAATGGCTGCAATGCCGAGGTGTTGTGGGTTAGAGAGTTTGAGTTGCAGCATTGCCAAAGCAATTCCTGCACCTGCGCCTATAAGTAATGCCAAGATGATGTTCATGATGAACCTCCATATAACAGTATGCAGTTTTTTCTGAGAAAGTTCCAATCGATCAAAAGGACTAGCGAACAAAAATCCTGATGCTTGATTGTACCTGTTAGACTAACACCATGCCGCGTGAAAGCAAAAAAGCCATGCAAGCTCGAGCTACTTCGATTTTAGAATTATTGCGTTCTGAGTACCCTGATGCTCGTACAGAACTGGATTTTGGTACAGCTTTTCATTTGTTAATTGCCACGATTTTATCAGCACAAGCTACCGATGTCAGTGTTAATGCGGCAACCCCTGCTTTGTTTGAGCAATTTCCTGATGCTGTGGCATTAGCTAAAGCTAACCTCGAGCAAGTTGAAGCATGTATTCGTACCATTGGTTTATTTCGTAACAAAGCTAAAAATATTATTGCCACTGCCCAAATTCTTGTCTTGAGTTACCAAGGGCAAGTGCCAAACAATTTTGAGGCTTTGCTGACTTTACCGGGTGTTGGGCGTAAAACAGCAACGGTGGTGCTTTCCAATGCGTATGGTCGCCCTGGGATTGCAGTGGATACCCATGTTGGACGTTTAGCACGGCGAATGGGTTTTTCAAAATCCGAGAATCCTGATGTGGTGGAAACGGATCTCGAGAAATTATTTCCAATGTCGGAATGGATTTTTGCCCATCATGCCCTTATTTTGCATGGACGACGCGTTTGTGATGCTCGTAAACCCCGTTGCGATGATTGCAGTTTACTCGAGTTTTGCTTACAGGTTGGATTATGAAAAAATTAAGTCGTGGTGATTTTGTCTTGCTGGACAATAAATTAGCTGTGGTAATTCATCTGGAAAATAATGAAAACGTGCCAGAAGACCATGTTGCATTATGGTTTGGTCAGAGCGAAAATGGTCTGCCACAGGTTTGGACGGTACCACTTGAGTATTGCGTAGCTGCACCTGAGCCAATGTACAGGCACTAATTTTTTTGACCGTATCTTTTTTGTAGTAATGTCTCGAGAACAGCAAATTCTTCGCGTTGATTTTTAGGTAATTGTGTGGCAATACAAATTAAGAAACGCTCGAGTTGTGAGGATCGGAGTTGTTCAAGAGCTATTCCTAATTCGTTAGCAGCGTCTTTAATCACAATTGTCGCCATGGGTCCAACCAAACGCGTAAAATTCCAACGTAAATCCTCGAGAAATTCTGTGCCTAGGGTCGGGTCGTTGCTGTTTTGCTCGAGTGCAACACCAATTTCTTCGGCACTGAGGATTTGCTCAAGCATGTCATCAAAGGCGTTGGTGGCAAGGTTTGGGTTACGTTTGGCAATACTTTCAACCATATTGCTGTGGGCTTGGTGCAGTTTTTCAAATCCTTGGGTTAAAAACAATGTGGTGCTAAGGTTACGGACAAGCCCTGCTAAAGGCGTATGAATGGCATGTAAAAGTTGGACAACCACACGGTTATTGCAGGCATTAGCAATGGCAAAATGCAAGGCAAAATCGGCTTGGATATAGTTTTCTACGTTATCCTTGGCGGCTGCCATATCCATTAAAATGGCTCGCATCTCGGCAATTTGGTTAGCTGTGGCATGTTTAGCAGCATGAGTTAAGGTGTAATGCTCGAGTAAACGCCGTGCCTCGAGAAATTCTTGGGCTTCAGATGTTTCGCTGACAGCTTGAAAAAATAAGTTCTGATTGCTGTTCTCTGGGGCACAAACAACGGTGCCACGCCCAGGTTGTGCCTCGAGTAAACCAATCGTAGCAAGGATACTGATGGCTTCGCGGACGGTTGGTAAACTGGTGCCAAATTGTTTTGCTAAATCCCGTTGGCTAGGTAAAGTATCGCCTGGTTGATAGACACCTTGTCCAATCATTTCTTGGAGTTGTTGTGCCATATCTGCGCCCAGCGAGTTGCGTTTTTGTAAGGGTCGAATCATGGTTGTCCTTAGGGAATTCATTTGCTGGCTCGTCGCATGGCGAGTACCAAACTCAGGCGCATTCGTTCAACGGCTTTGCCGAGGTCTTCGATTTCATCTCGAGTTGGTGCCAGAATAGGGGTATTAATTTCGCCTAAACTGATACGGTTGACCGCTTTGGTGATGTCTATCACAGGTTGTGCTAAGCGTTGACTAATCAGCATGGCTAATATCAAAGCAGCGATAACCACCACCAGTGTTAACAGCAGAATCAGTAAAAATTGTGTGTCTAGCACTTGTTGTACTTGGCTCGAGCGCACAGCCACACCAAGATCAAAGACTTTTTTACCTTCGGGTTTGGGGTCGCCAATAAAACGCACAAAGCGTTGCCCGTTGGGTAAATCAAAAATTTCAGCATCGGTTAAGTCAAAAGTGGTTTTTTGATTGGCAGTGCTTTGATAACGCCTAATACTGTCACGTAGATGCTGCCCAATTTGCTGAACATCAGCAGTTGAACCCAATGCCTCGAGTTGTTGCTGGTACACTTCCGAGCGCTTATCGATAAAAGTAAATTGTTGACTATTGGGGTTAGCGGCTCGAGCCTGATCGTATTGGCGTAACAAATACCAGTCGGTGTCACCGTTATTGGAATTAAAAAAGCGTGTGGCTTCGCCCGTTGGTCGAATATCAATAAACGCTACATCTCGAGAGCTAACAGCAGCTTTAAGTTGATTATCTACTAAGGTGAAATCGGTGATGTCTACAGTTGTTGCTAACACTCGAGCAATGGTTGTGGCAAGGTTATTAGAGACTGTATTGACGATCAGATTTTTGTAATACAGTAAAATAATGCAGACCAGTACACCAATTAATAGAACAGGCATAATGCTCGAGAGCATAATTTTGTTGCGAAAACCAACACGTTTTGGATTCATTCTGACCTCGAATTGTAATTTATACTCGGATTTAATGTTCTTAACACTATAACGTTTGACATTTCCTTTGCAACCGTTTATCATCTCGGCTCGAAAGCCAAAACAGTTGTACAAACAAGCACCTGTGGTGCAGGGAATCTATTGCCTGTAACACAACGCTTGAGGAGGATGTATGAAAAAACAGATGTACTTACCAGTCGCCGCCGTTCTGCTCGGTATTGTGGCAGCGCAAAAAACTGCTACGCCAATCCCAATTGGTGTTTCGGTAGCCCAAACCAGCAATACTGCTTTGCTGGGTAAAGAACAAGTCATTGGTGCGCAAATTGCCGAGGAATTCTACAATGGTCGTGGTGGCATTAACGGCACAGCTTTTAAACTCTTTTTTGAAGATACAGGCGGAGACGAAGCAGGCGCAATTAATGCTTTTCAAACCCAAATCAACAAAAACCGAGTGGTTGCGATTGTCGGACCAACCCTTTCACAACAAGCTTTTGCAGCTGACAAAATAGCTGATGCCGCTAAAGTACCTGTTATCGGACCAAGCAATACCGCTAGAGGCATTCCACAAATTGGTGATTTTGTCGCTCGAGTTTCGGCGCCTGTCGCAATTGTTGCGCCTAACTCGGTGAGAGCTGCATTGAAAATCAATCCAAGCATGAAAAAAGCCGCTGTTTTCTATGCTCAAAACGATGCTTTTGCTACTTCCGAAACAGGAACTTTCCAAGAGACAGCCAAAGCCCAAGGTCTCGAGGTTGTGACTGTACAAAAATTCCAAACCACTGATAGCGATTTCACCTCGCAAGTCTCTGCGGCGTTGGCATTAAAGCCAGACCTTGCGATTGTTTCGGGTTTAGCTGCTGATGGTGGTAATTTGGTTAAACAACTTCGTATTGCTGGTTATAAAGGTGTTATTATTGGCGGTAACGGTTTAAATACTGCGAATATGTTCCCAGTTTGTCAGCAATACTGTGATGGCGTACTGATTGCCCAAGCGTATGCTCCAACTGCTCCTGGTGCTTTAAACGCTGCTTTCCGAACGGTCTATAAAAATAAGTACCGCAAAGAACCACCTCAATTTACAGCGCAAGCCTTTACAGCTGTACAAGTGATTGTTGAGGCTTTACGAACCCTCGATAAGAAATCCAAAGTTGCTGATATGGAATTAGCCGATCTTCGCATTAAACTTAATGCCCAAATTCTGATTGGTAAATACAATACGCCACTTGGCGAAATTACCTTTGATAAAGAAGGCGAAGTGCAACAAAAGAACTTCTATGTTGCCCAAATTAAAATGAATCCAGACGGCAAAACCGGTTCGTTTGAATTCCTCAAATAATTGAATGAACATCGTGGCTCGAGGGGTGCTTGTGCGCCCCTCACCGCCTTGTATTGGTGAATTATGGAGCTAGGAACATTTATACAAAGTTTGCTAAACGGCTTATCAATTGGTTCGGTGTACGCGATTTTTGCCTTGGGCTACACCTTGATTTTCTCTATCCTTGGAATTATTAATTTTGCTCACGGCGCAGTCTTTACCTTAGGAGCCTACTTTACGTACTTCCTGATTGGTGGTGTCAATAACGGCACAGGTGTTTTAACCAATCTTGGTTTACCTTTTGGCTTGCCATTTGTGCTGGCAACATTGCTGGGTTCTTTACTGGCTGGTGGCGTTGGCGTCATTTTAGATCGGATGGCATTTCGTCCATTGCGTGCTCGAGGAGCCGATCCGTTGCTGGCATTGGTGCTGAGTTTAGGTTTAGCTTTGCTTTTGGTTAATTTAGCCCAGTATCTGATTGGGGCTGAAATCCTTTCGTTCCCAAGTAATGTCTACGGCGATTGGTTACCACCCGCTATTAACTTTGGCTCGACTGAAAACCCTATTCCTGTGCGTGGTGTACAGATTATTATTTTCACTGTTTCGATGTTTGTCGTTGTTATTTTGACCCTTTTAATTAACCGTACTAAAATTGGTAAAGCTTTACGGGCTGTTGCTGAAAATGCCACAACTGCTAATTTACTGGGTATTTCGACCGAGCGCTTTATTTTATTTACGTTTTTCCTTTCGGGCTTTTTGGGTGGCTTAGCGGGTACTTTGGTCGCAACCAGTTTCTCAATTTCAGGTCCGTACTTTGGTGTCACATATGGCTTAAAGGGCTTAGCAGTGATTGTTTTAGGTGGACTTGGCGATATTCCTGGGGCAGTGGTTGGTGGTTTGGTGATTGGACTTGCTGAGGCATTTGTTCCAGGTGATTTTAGTGCCTATAAAGAAGCGGTGGCTTTTGCATTATTGTTTGTGATTTTGTTGGTCAGACCTCAAGGCTTACTCGGACGCAAAGTCATTCAGAAAGTGTAAACGCATGGATACTTTTTTTAGCACATACGGTTTTTTGATGGTACAAATGATGCTACAAGCCTTATTAGGGTTGTCATTGTACTTCCCAATGATGGCAGGGCAGTTATCCTTGGCGAGTCCTGGTTTTTACGCCCTTGGTGGCTATATCGCAGCGGTTATTTCGACCAAAGTCGTGGTTACACAAGGCATGTATCCGTTTCATTTGTTATTGCTCGAGATTCTACTTGGAGCAATGGCTTCTGGGGTGTTGGCATTGCTGGTTGGTATTCCAGCTTTGCGGTTAAAAGGGATCTATTTGGCATTGGCAACCATTGCCTTTGTTGAAATTTTGCGGGTTGTCTCGCTGAACTTAGATATTACAGGTGGTGCCGTTGGTATCTTTGGTATTCCACAACCCTTTGCTAATCCACTCAGTTATGCACTGCTGGTACTGCCGTTGCTCATTCTGGTAGCTTGGTTTGCAGCTCGACTCGAGCGCTCGAGGGTTGGTCGGGCATTTACAGCCATTCGAGAAGATGAATTAGCGGCTGATGCCATGGGTATCAACCCAACTTATTATAAAGTGCTGGCATTTGTGATTGGTGCAATGGTGGCAGGTGGTATTGGTGCAATTTCGGCACATTTCTTAAATACTTGGAATGCCCGCCAAGGAACCTTTGATGCCGCTATTAACGTTTTAGCGTATGTGCTGATTGGTGGCTCGAGAACCTTTTGGGGAGCGATTGTTGGTGGTTTTGCTTTGACTGCTTTGCCCGAAATTTTGCGTCCATTGGGTGATTTGCGTCTAATTGTTAATGGTTTATTACTGGTGATAGGTGCAATTTACTTACCTCAAGGTTTGATTCGTCCTGCTTGGCTGGCTGCTTTAGGTAAACGCAAAGTGGCTCTTGTGCAACCAAAAGGAGAATTATGACCACGGTTCTCGAGGTACAAAACTTTACTCGCCGATTTGGTGGTTTAATTGCTGTTAATGAAGTTAGTTTTGCTGTGCAAAGCAATGAAATCTTTGGTTTAATTGGACCAAATGGTGCGGGAAAAACCACCACTTTTAATATGATGTCTGGTTTAACCCCACCCTCGAGTGGCACATTATTGTATCAAGGCAAAAACATTACAAACTTAAAGCCGTTTCAAATTGCTGCTCTTGGCATGGCACGAACTTTTCAGAATATTCGTTTGTTTGGTAATTTAACTGCCCTCGAGAATGTGAAGATTGGACAGCATATTCATAGCAGTAGCGGTGTCCTAAACGGCGTGTTTGGTATTGGTAAAGCTCGAGCTGAAGAAAAACAGATTCTGGAAAAAGCCAATGAATTACTGGAATTAGTGGGGCTGGCAGACCGAGCTTCGGTAGAAGCCAGAAATTTTTCTTATGGCGATCAACGCCGACTCGAGGTGGCTCGGGCTTTGGCATTACAACCCAAGGTTTTGTTATTAGACGAACCTGCGGCTGGTATGAATCCTAATGAAAAAGCGGCATTATCGGATTTTATTCGTTCGGTACGAGAACGGTTTCAATTAACAGTGGTGCTGATTGAACATCATGTGCCACTGGTCATGGGCTTATGTGACCGAATTGCGGTGCTGAATTTTGGGCAACGCATTGCCCTAGGTACCCCTGCCGAAGTGGCTAATGACCCAGCGGTCATTGAGGCGTACTTAGGAGGTGATGATTGATGCTCGAGTTAAAAAATTTATGTGTCAATTACGGTGGTATCCAAGCTTTAAAAGATGTTAGTTTAACGGTCAAAACAGGTGAAGTTGTTTGTTTAATTGGTGCTAATGGAGCTGGCAAAAGCACTACCCTCAGGGCAATCTCGAGAATTATCCGACCAAAAAGTGGTTCAATTATTTTTAATAACACTGATGTCAGCCGATTTGAAGCAGCCCATGTGGTGCGTTTAGGGATTGCCCAAAGCCCAGAAGGTCGGCAAGTGCTCAGTCGGCAGTCGGTGCGAGATAACCTCGAGATGGGTGCATATGTTCGCAACGACAACGAAATCAATGCCGATATTGATTTGCAATTCCAGCGTTTTCCCCGTTTGCTCGAGCGGCAAAATCAATTAGCGGGAACATTATCGGGTGGTGAGCAACAAATGCTTGCCATTGCTCGAGCCTTGATGAGTCGTCCAAAATTATTGTTACTCGACGAACCTAGTCTTGGTTTAGCCCCAATTATTGTCAAAGAAATCATGGGTATTATTGACACCTTGCGCGAAAGTGGTATGACCATTTTACTGGTGGAACAAAATGCGCGTTTAGCTTTGCAACACGCAGACCGAGGCTATGTACTCGAGGCAGGAAATCTCATTTTTGATGGTAATGCCAAGGATTTACTTGATGATCCGCGAATTAAAAAAGCGTACTTAGGCTAAGCTCGAGATGCCAATAAAACGTTGTCTGAGACGTATCGACCGTAGGGGCGAGGCATGCTTCGCCCAACGCAACAACGATTGCATATGCAACACATGATTATATATTTAACTTATCAAAACCGTCATGACCAGACTAGCAAACGCATATATTGAAATCATAAAAGTAGTGACCATAAGTCCCAACTCAAATAAATTAAATATTATTGACCCTAATCCTTTCAATTTCGTTGCTGCCTTCCAATTCAGTAAATGCCGAGATACGGCATTTCCAAATAACGCAATTGGCATCATCACAAAAAACGCACCAGTTAAAATCAGGGAAGTTTGCCTAGAGTCTTGATTGATTAGTTCAAAAACCTGTATTAGCAGTATTGTGGTGACAAGTAATGATGTATATAAACCGAATCCTAATCTCGAGATGTTGTATCCCAGCAAGATAAAACGTTTCCCAAACTCGACTGTATATCCACACATTCGAGCGTAAATTCCAGATGCACAAGCAACACCACTGCCAAGGAAACTTATGCCTAGTGGTACAAAGAAAATCATCAGTATTAACCGTGTAGATAATGTCATACCGAAGAATAGAGTAATCAAAAATACCCCAAGCCCAAGAATTGTGTATGCAGTAACAACCCCCCAAGCTTGAAGGGTTTGTGGAAACTGAGGTGCGATTATTGCATTAAATATTCCTTGTGCGCCAGTTAATACAGAAATACGGGCATTAAGGGCAGCACGTTGATTTAAATAGGTCGAAATGATTCTCAAAGCAAAAACAAGTTTAGTGATTTTGTTGGGAATCTCGTCAATATCTGTAAGAAATTCGTCTCGGTACCGTTCTCGGTGCGTTTCTGGTAACAACTGTACGTACCAAGTAATTAAATGCTTTGCTAACCATGGTGAACTATTACTTATTATATCTGGAAAAAGACCTAGTAAAGTTGCAAAAAATTTAGACATGAATAACTCCTAGATTTCGTTTTCTTACTATTTTCGAGTACGACATCAGCAAAAGACAAACAACTTGTGGATTTACGAGCAGTAACTTTAAGGCTGATGAATGCAACCACTTGAACAGGTAGTTTTTTCAATTATAGTAAAAGTAAACGAGTCTACTAACTAACTTCAGGATCATTGATTGCTTCGCACTGTAAGCGCAAGTAATCAACTGTCCAAATAGCATCTTTGAGTTCTTCAATATCCTCATCACTTAGATTTTGATTTTTATTATTTTGCATTTTGTGAAGTCGAATCTCTAGCCGGTTAAGCTCTTTTAGTATTTTAAATCTTAAAAAAGCTCCTCGTGTGTCAATGAAAAGTGCGATGCAAATTGGCTTAACCAAATATAAAATAGTAATAATTCTTGCAATAATTTCTAATTGTATTCGAGAAGTTGACTTCTTGGTTTTTTTGAAAATTTGGTCATTTTGTATTCTTGAAATAGAGTCACGTTCGGACTTCAAAGACTTTTTAATTGTCCAAAGTGTACTACTGAAAAGGAAATAACCACCAAGTTTTTTTGATAACTCTCTTCTCTGAAAATATACTGAGCCAAAAACTCGAAAAGCCCATATCAACTTAAAAATTTTTCCGGGAACATTTTCTAATTCGGCTAAATACTCTTCCCCATACCTCTGACGACTTCCTACAGGTAAAGCCCGAACAGAAAATCGAATTAGTTTCTCAGCTAACCAAGGGGCAACCTCGCCTACCTCGTTTGTAAGTAACCCAAGTAAGAAAGCGTTAAATTCAGACATGAATAACCCCTAGTTTTGACTGGAAAAGTTCTCTTTGTGCTTTCAATGCTTCGCGTCGTCCTAAATCCGTAATTGTGTAGTACCTTCTGGCGCGTCGTCCTTCCTTGACAGGGTCGATATCTTCCCAGTCACTCGAGAGCCATTTATTGGTCTCGAGTCGCATCAGAATAGGGTACAACGTGCCAGCTTGTACACCTGTGGCTTTGGTTATCTCGAGACCATATTGTGGCTCATCTAGGTTCTCGAGGAAGATATTTAATACCTTGAGGGTTTCAAAAGTCATACGCATATTGAAAGTCTATAATGGAGTACATCAAAAGTCAATATAGGATACTCTCGAAATTTTAATTCGTCATTTTACTGAAGGATAAACTGGCTGTAGATCGTACAATAAGCTATTGTACATCTTGGTTTAATGTCAGAAACATGTATTTTGAATGCTTGTATGCAAACTAATAACAGTACATAATTTGAAATCTTGGCTCAATCGAAACCAAAATCGTTTAGATTTCGCCTCGCCAATTTGCCCCATGCTTGGCAAAAGCTGTTTCGACACTCGAGATACTACTTTCTGGTAACTTGCCTTTTGCCACAATTTCGATGTTGCGTTGCAGATTCTCGAGTTTACTTGTGCCGACAATGGCACTTGAAACACCTTTTGTAAAAGCGGTATATCGCAGTGCTAATTCATCCCATGCCATGTCGTTTGACGCGAGTTGCATGGTTTGTAAACGCTGCCAGTAAGTTTCGGCATATTGCCCAAATGGTCGGCTGGTAAATTGCCAAGGTGCATTGGCAAGAGGGCGTTTTGCAATGATTCCGATGCCATTTTCTCGAGCTAACGGAATGGTTTTTCGTAAGGCATCTTGGTCACAGATATTGACACTGCACTCGAGGCTACCAAAAAAACCGCTTTGAGCTGCCCAAAGTAAAGGTTCATTGTCGCCACTATAAGCAGCAACTCGGATTTTTCCTTGTTTTTTTGCCTCGAGTAAAGCGGGTATGACATCAGAATTTTGTAGTGTCTCGAGTGGGCATGAATGTAAATGAAAAATATCCAGATAATCGGTTTTTAAGCGTTGTAATGCTTGATCTATGCCTTGGTGAATCACAGCGGCTGTCCAATCTGTTACACCTTCAACGCCATAACCACCTTTGCTCGAGATAATGATTTCGTGTCTGCGCCACGATAAATGCCGCCCAATGCGTTCTTCGGATAAGCCGTAGCCTCGAGCTGTGTCAAACAAATTGATACCTTGGTCTACAGCAGCATTTAAAATCCAACCTGCATGATCTTCACTCATATCTAAGCTGCCGATGTGTCCAGCACCAAATCCCAAAACCGAAACCTCGAGTCCAGTTTCACCCAAGGCATGACGAATCATGGGTGTAAACCTGTGAATTCGAGTCCTAGGGTTTCTTCCCAACCCCTAGCAATATTCAGGCTTTGTATGGCGTGTCCAGCGGTGCCTTTGACCAAATTATCGATGGCAGTGATAATCACCACCCGACCAGTTTCGGGGTCGAGTTCAAAACCAATATCGCAGTAATTAGTACCATCAAGCATTTTGGGGTCTGGGTAGCGGTGAATGCCTTTTTTTACCTTCACAATTCGCGTAAAAGGCGCATCGGCATAAACTTCGCGGTAGGCACCCCAAACATCTCGTTCTGAGTAGCCATCGGGAATAAAAACGCTCGAGGTGGCTAAAATACCCCGAATGCGTTCCACAGCAATGGCGGTCATATGAAAACCAACATTGGCAGGAACTTCTTGAATTACTTCGGCAGTATGACGATGCCCAACAGGTTTAAATACCCGTAAAGATTGGCTGCGTTCTGGATGATGGCTGGCATCACTCGAGGCTGCTCCAGCCGCACTTGAACCCATCAGTACTGTGGTAAAAACATCTTTGCCAGGACTGGCAACACCCATTTTAAACAGTGGGTATAAACCTAAAATTGTGGCAGTTGCCCCACAACCAGCACAAGCAATGCGGGTTGCGCCTTTCAGGTCTTTCTTATGGATTTCGGGGTTACCGTAAACAAAAGTCTCGAGTAATTCGGGTCTAGGATGGGCTTCTTCATAGAATTTCTCGTAGAGTTTTGGGTCACGAATGCGGAAATCATGACTCAAATCTATAATCACTTCTTTGGCTAAACCTGCAAAAACATCAAATTGTTTGATCGCTTCATGGTGTGGCATGGCAAGCACAATCACATCGGCAGGCTCGAGATCAACAGGTTTTTTGTATTTTAAACTGGTGCGCCCACGCAAATTTGGATGGGTGAAGGTTATAGGGTCACCTGCATTGGCTCGGGATGTGATTTGGGTCACCTCGAGATTAGGGTGTGCCAAGGCTAAGCGCAAGAATTCTCCACCTGCGTACCCCGAACCACCAACGATTGCTACAGAGAGTTTACTCATCGTTGCAAAATGTACCGCATTCTGGACAAGACAAATGTTATGAGTGTTAAAAATGCTTATTAGCAGGTCATTTGTGCTACAAAAGCGGTGCAAAAAACCATAAAGACCTATTTTTACCTAAACCTTTGTAAGTTTTCGGTGTAGGCTGGTAGACTAGAATGGTTTTCTGTAACCGCTTGCAGTCTGCTTGAAGGGGGACTATGCCTGTACTCTCAATTGGTGATCGTCGCTTAGGAGCGATTCTTTTACAACTCGGATACGTGTCCGACACAGATTTACAACGTGCCCTCGAGAAACACTCGGAATTAGGTGGCAGACTTGCCGACATTCTGATTGATAATGGCATTGTTAATGAACGCCGCATTGCCAGAGCCATCGAGGATGAACTGGGTTATCCTTTGGTTAATTTGGTTTTGCTTGCACCAGAACCCGAAGTCACAGCCTTAATAGATGGCAACAGAGCACAAGAACTTGGTGCTTTTCCGTTTAAGCTCGAGAATGGTAAGTTGCGGGTTGCTTTTGTAGACCCATTAAACACAATGGCAGTCGAAGCTATCGAAGATGCCACGGATTTAGTGGTAGACCCACACCAAGCCCTCAGAGATCAAATTAAATGGGCTATTGCCACATACTACCCAGAACTTGGACTCGAGATTCCTGATTTGGGCAAAATTTCCAGCCCAGAAGAAGAACGTCTTGGTAATCGCTTAGTTAAAAAAGGTTTAATTAACGAAGTCCAACTCGAGGAAGCACTTGCCCTCCAAGAACCCAATGGTGAACCACTTGGGCGAATTTTGGTGCGTTTAGGCTATTTACCAGAAACCGATTTATATCGTGTTCTTGCCGAACAAGCCAGTATTCAATTTGTGGATTCAGGGGCAAACTTGAGTATCCCCGAAGAAATTTCTGGTTTGTTATTGCGTTCCGATGCTGTACGTTACCAAGCTGTGCCAATTGCTGATGATGGCACTATGATTACCGTTGTTTGCCCAGATCCTAAACGCCAAGGTGAAATCCAAGCTTTGTTTCGTAAACAAGTACAAATTTCGATGATGGCTCCTGCTGAAGTGGATGCGCTGATAGACCGAATTTACGTTGGCAAAGGTCGCTTGGGCGAAGAACTTGTGCAACAAGGCAAAGTGAATCGTGAACAATTGGTCGAAGCCTTAAAGGTACAACGTAAAGAAGGTAAATCTAAACCACTTGGTGAAGTGTTGGTCGAACTTGGTTATGTCAGTGGTGACGAAGTCGAACGTGCTTTAGCAAAACAAAAAACAGGTGGCGGTAGACTCGAGGACACACTGGTTCAATCGGGGAAGCTCTCACCAGAAATGTTGGCAAAATCCTTAGCAGTTCAGCTGGGTTACGAGTTTGTTAATCCTGGTCAAGATGCACCTGACCCTGGTGTGATTACCCTAATTCCCGAAAACCAAGCCCGCCGATACACATTATTCCCCTATAAAGTTCAAGGTAATTCTTTACAAGTTTTAATGAAAGACCCGCGCAATGTTTTTGCCATAGATGACCTTAAACTCATGACTGGACGCGATATTATTCCAGTTGTTGCTATCGAAGGCGATATCCAAAAACTGATAGACCGAGCTTATGGCGGATCAGGTATTAGTGCTGACGAATTAAATAAAGAACTTGCAGCACTCGGTAATAGTTCGAGCAAAGCTGAAGAAGTTGACTCGAGTTTAGATGATAATGCTGTGGTGCGTACTGTAGACCATGTGATTCGTGAAGCAATCTTGGCTGAAGCATCTGATATTCACATTGAACCTACGCCCGAATTGGTTCGTGTTCGGTTTCGGGTTGACGGTTCATTAAGAGAAATCACAACTTTGCCTAAAGCCTCGGCAAATAGCATCGCAGCTCGTATCAAAATTATGGGTGGATTAGATATTGCAGAGCGGCGGCTTCCTCAAGATGGTCGTGTGACTTTTAAATCTAAAAATATTAACTGCGATTTGCGTTTATCAACCTTGCCTGTGAAGTATGGCGAAAAGATTGTTATGCGTATTTTGCAGAAAGCTACGAACATCCCCGAAATCGAAGATTTGGGTTTCTCTGATTATAATTTGCAACGCTATAAAGATTTAATCGAAGAACCTTACGGTATTTTCTTAATCACAGGTCCAACTGGTTCAGGTAAGTCTTATACAACTTTTAGTAGTTTAAAACGCATCGCTCGACCCGATGTCAATGTTTCAACAATTGAAGACCCTATCGAATACGAAATTCCTGGTCTCAATCAATCGCAGGTCAATAATGCCGCTGGTATGACTTTTGCTCGAGCGTTGCGTTCATTTTTGCGTCAAGATCCAGACATTATTATGGTTGGTGAGATTCGTGATAGTGAAACCGCTAAAATCGCAGTTGAAGCAGCACTGACAGGTCACTTGGTCGTAGGAACATTACACACCAATGACGCAGCAGGAGCGATCACTCGTCTCGAGGAAATGGGTGTTGAGCTTTTTAATATCTCTGCATCGTTAATTGGTGTTTTAGCACAACGCTTGGTGCGTAAAGTTTGTAAAGATTGTAAGCAAGAATTACCAGCCGACCCTGAAGTTTTGCGCCGCTTAGGTTTGCATGAAGACCAAGTTTCTGGTCGTACCATTGTCAAAGGAATGGGTTGTGGTAAGTGTAATGATACAGGGTATAAAGGTCGTATGGCAGTGCATGAATTACTGGTGATTGATGACCATGTTCGTAAAGCCATTATTGAGCACAAAACATCCACCGAAGTTCGCCAAATTGCTCGAGAAAAAGCTGGTTTGCGTACCCTGATGGAAGATGGTCTTGAGAAGGCGTTGCAGGGTAAAACGACCCTCGAAGAAATTGCCAGCGCTATTTCCGAGTAGAATTATATTTTTGTGTAATCGCCGAAATTGCTTCGGCGATTTTATTTTAAATATGTGTATTCTGGAATATAAAATTCACAAAATAGCAATAATCGTGATTTATTTCACATGATTCAAGCTCCTGTAACTTGGTATGCTGACCATCATGAACTTTGAAAAAGCGAAACAAGAATTGCTCGAGTGGCTTGCCATTCCCAGCATCAGTACACTCTCCGAACGTAACACAGATACTCGCCTTGCTGCCGAATACCTGCATCAAAAACTTACTAGCCTCGGTTTTAGCTCAAGTATTCTCGAGACCGCTGGTCATCCTGTTGTTTTTGCTGAACATAGCAAAGCAGGGGAGAGCACCCCAACTGTTCTACTGTACGGGCATTATGATGTCCAACCCACCGACCCTGATGACGAATGGATAACACAACCATTTTCCCCTGCTATCCGAGATGCTGCCATTTATGCTCGCGGCAGTACCGATGATAAAGGACAAGTCTGGGCACATGTGGCGGCACTCGAGCATCACTTAATAACCAATGGCACATTACCTGTCAATGTAAAAATCCTGATCGAAGGCGAAGAAGAAATAGGCAGCCCAAACCTGAAACCTTTTGTGCTCGAGCAAGCTAAAAAACTTGCCTGTGATGTGGTCGTTATTTCTGATGGTAGTATGTTTGCTCCTAGTGTACCAACCCTCACCACAGGTTTACGTGGACTGTGCTATCTCGAGGTACTTGTTCAAGGGGCAAAACAAGATTTACATAGTGGTGGATATGGCGGCGCAGTTGCTAACCCAATCCAAGCCCTTGCCCAAATCATTCAAAGCCTGCGAAATGGCAATGGCGAAATTTTGATTCCAGGTATTTACAAAGATGTACGTGCTGTTTCGGCAGTCGAACTTGAAGGTTGGAAGAACTTACCATTTACCGAAACAGCCCTGATGCAATCAGTTGGTGTCACAGCCCTGCCTGGTGAACCTGGTTATAGTGTCCTCGAGCGGCTCTGGGCACGCCCAACACTCGAGATTAATGGCATCTGGGGAGGGTTCCAAGGCGAAGGACAAAAAACCGTGTTACCTGCCAAAGCAGGAGCAAAAATTAGTTTACGTCTCGTGCCAGACCAACAACCAGACGAAATCTTTACCCTCGTTAAAAACCATATCGAAAGCCTCGAGTTACCAGGCGTAACTGTACAAGTC
Organism: Deinococcales bacterium; assembly: GCA_013298595.1. GTDB lineage: Bacteria > Deinococcota > Deinococci > Deinococcales > JAAFIG01 > JAAFIG01. The sequence continues at coordinate 36,161 of JAAFIG010000026.1, forward strand.
AAAAAACTACACACAGGTAACCCTGCCCTTGTTGATGCCACCAGCCCAGCTGCTCAAGCTGCCATAGCAGCCTTAGCTCGAGCTTACCCAAATACCAAACCATCTTTTGTACGTGGTGGAGGTACGATTCCAGTGGTATCAGTTTTTAGCGAAGTGCTCAATGCACCAGTGTTACTTGTGGATTATGGTTTACCAGACGACGGAGCACATGGACCAAACGAACGCTTTACCCTCGAGTGTTTTGAAAAAGGTATTGAAACCAGTATTTACTTGTACGAGGAATTAGCTAAACTGAAATAGTAGATTTTAGTTGATTGATCTCGAGTTTGACACGTTACAAAGAACCAGCTTTTTAAATAGGTTGGTTCTTTTGCTTATTAGTGCAGTGTTGGGTAAGCGTTTTTCAAAAGCCATTCGTAAACCAACGCCTTCATGTAATAAGCCTGTCAGTAGAGTAAATTGCCAAAATCGGCTTAGTAACTTATATTACATTTCACAATCCTTGTATTAGGGTTGTCACAACCCTAATACATAGCCTTAGCGCAGAGTAAATTTTGAAAATCGGGTTAGTGTTTCACAAATATCTCGAGATTCCATCTCTAGACCCAATAAAGCATTTGGGTCACGCAAAGGTCTAAGGTCACCATCTTCCACTGATGGGTCCATACTGAACTCGTACCGACCCAAGAGATTAATAGCAAATAATGGATAGACTTTGCTGAAACAGAGTCTATCCATTATTTACTACATCTCGCTAATTATGCCCTGAGTTTTGCATATCACCAAAAGCTTTAGCCCACGGTGCCGTTGAGAGGATGCTAGTTAGCCCCGTGTTAATTGCAAGAAGTTTACCTTGGATACCGACAAGCAGTAAGCCTTGTGTCGTCAAGTTTGAACCACTAACCCTGCCATATTGTAGGTAATTGTATTGCCAAATCGGCTGTAAGTTCTGATCTAAAGCAGTGACATTGCCATCGCGTGGCACCAATAACGTAGAACCTGTTCCATAAATCATATTTCCAGTCACACTGTTTGTTTCTGGCAGGGTAGCTTCTCGTAGCAAAGTGCCACTTGCAGACACTGTAGTAATCATCGGTGGTTCTCCACTGCCATAGCCATAGCCTAAATAGCCTTGACGACTAACCCAAGTGATATTTTCTTGACCGTCTATCAGTGGTGTAAAAGTTGTCGAAGATGTTGGATAAGTCCACTTCGTTTGACCATCGGCTAGATCCACAGCGACAAGTCCGCTGTTTTGCACATATGCGGTTGTGCTCGAAAGCGCTATTTCACTGGCACAATTTTGACTGGATTGCCAGGCTTGGCTACCGTCATCATTAAGCATCGTCAGCGTGTTACGACAGTATAGAATTTTGTTGCTTGCTGTGATGACGGGTGAAATATTCCCAGCGTAGTAATTATAATCTGCTGGTTGAGTCCATTGCAGTTGCCCGATGGCTGAGTACTTTCTGATTTGGTGATCTGTTAAGGTGATGATTGCTCCACTTGGCATCATTGCTAGTTGCGCCACACCATCGTTGCCTAGCGATTCAACCCATAGCTGAGACCCCTGGTTATCAAAGGCATACAGATTTTGACTATCAGAGACATAGATGGTTCCACTTGGACTAATAATCGGCGTAGATACTACATTTTGCAGTGTTTTTCTCCAACGTTCCTGACCTGTGGCGGTTAGCGATACCAATAGCCCACTGTCATTACCAACATATATCTCGCCACTTGGAGCGATAGCTGCTGTTTTTAACTCGGCACCTGAATTAGTATTAAATGCCCAACGTCCAGTACCAGTTGATGTTTGATCTACTTGAAAATTCTCCGTTCGTTCAGTGAGCTGCCCTGCTGGTGGACTAACGATGATGACACGTTTTTGTGTATTGATTTGATCATGGACTTGGATTTCAATCTCAACGGTTGCGTAGTTGACATCAAGCAAAAATGAATAAACACCATTAACGTCAGTGGTGGTATTTGAATTTACAACATTGTTACTCCTCAAACTTACTACTGCGCCTGAAATCGGGTTCGGCGATGCGGCTGCATCCGTGATGATTCCTTGAAGACGTAATTGAGCTCGTGATACTGAAAGATTACTGGTCAGCGTCGTCACTGAATTCGCAGCATCGGTCGGTACACTTACATTCTGACTGCCTGTTCCCGAGGAACTTTGCACCACTCTAGCTTGCAGGTCGAAGGCTGCAAAATTGTCCGTGGGTGCAGCACAAGTGTAGTTACCATCATAATCGGTGGTTGTGTTACAAAATGGATCTCCGTTGGTGAACTGGATAACAACGTGCGCGTCACTTACGGGGGTGTTGTTAGGAGATGTTTGAACAACCCCTTGGATTTGTACCAATCGTCTGACAATCGCATCTGGTGTGCTTCTTGATGAATTGAATTGGTCTTTATTGACACTTGCCCAACTGGTGTTAGCCAGAGTTGCTGTCGGAATGTTCACTGCATAAAGTTGGTTTTGGTCACGCATTACGAACAGATTGCCATTGACCATACCATTACCCTTTTTGGCGAACTCCCAAAGCGTGGTATTTGCCAGAGATGTGGCTTTGGTGCTATTGGAGATGTTGCCATAAACATTCCCATTGTTGTCAACCAAATACCCATCCAAGGTAATTTGCTGCACAGTATTTCCTAAGTTATCAAAAACCGTTCCATTATCTAATCCTACGTTAGCAACCATGACTTTTTCACCTGGTAAGATGATGATGTGGTAATTACTTGAATCGAACAAGTCCTTTTCCCAACGTAGTTTTCCACTAGATGTGATGGCTAGTAACTTCTTTGATGGTGGTCCCGAGTATAGTTGTTGTGTGCCAGCCACATACAAAGTACCATCCGTCGCAATGGCAGCTCCAGTTAAAGCTAGATTCACTGGATATTGCCATCTTGGAGTACCATTCTTGTTAAAGGCTTGGATCTTTGCATTGGCATAATACGCATCATCTTCCGATACGAAGTAAATAGTTTCATCTGGAGCAACCAAAAGCTTGCCGCTTCGATATGACGACGCAAACTCAACTTTTGAGCGCCACAATTCAACACCATCAGCGCCAACCGCAACAACTTGATTGGTGTTTTTTACTGCAACGTACACAACTGAATTCGACCCTAAGGCAAGTTCGGTGCCTGTATCACTATTCAAAGTATATGACCATAACTCTGTCCCTGCTGCATTAAACGCGTACAATTTCGAGGCATTTTGATTGTATTGTCGCCATGCTAGTACAAGGATGACACCGTCTTGACGAATAACGGGTGTGCCTAATGTGTAGTAGTTATTGCCATAACAGCCTGCACAAATCTCATTCTTCCACTTCAGTGACCCATCACGATTAATCGCATGAATAAAATTCTTCTCAGTAGCGTATACAGTGCGATCAGCACCCACAGCAAGACGCGACGCGCTGTAGTCAAGATCGTAATTCCAGCTTGAAACACCAATCACGGCATTGTCAAATGTGATGTTCTCGATAACTTCTGTTGTTACGCCTGCTAGTAAAGTTGCTTGTACATTACGCGATACTGTGTTCCCAGTGATGTTAGCTTCAACTGTAACTTCTAATGGATCAGTGACTTCAGACACCATGTTTAACGTGATGGCGTATTGACCTGTTGAATCAGTGGTGATATCAAAACGGTAATTGTAACCAAGAGGTTGCCCGTTGGCATCTAATGCTTGGACGGGTCTCGGTGACATGATGGAAAGTTTGGCGTTTGGGTATGGTTGGCTGTTTGGTTTTAAGATTTGACCTCGGATCTTTAATGCTGTTTGTTGCAGCGTCACTACCGCGTTAATCTGGTTCAGTTGGTTTTGATTAATGGCTTGTTGGATACCGACATTTCCAACACCACCTGTGTCGGAGTTTAAAACTTTAACCCTGAAATCCGTAGCGTTGACATCAACTGGCAGTGAAATCCAAGCGTTAAATTGTCCACCTACGTTGGCGGTTACAACATGGGCGTAGGTAGCATCGAGTGAGCTCCATTGCCTTGCTATCGCACTGCCATCCTCGGCTGAAACGATGGCATTTGCTGGAATTCCCAGTAATCGGACATTGAGATTACCTACTGGATTTTGTGCTGAGTCAACGATTTGCCCTGTCAGTTTTACGGTTGAAACATTTATTGGAATGTCATTGACGATCGATGTTGTCGTGTCGACTGGTGCAGCTGCGACCGTATCGGATAAACTCGTCACCCCATAATCACTTACCACTTCGATATTCGCTGTGAATGAGCCTAAGGTATCACTTGGACCAGCACAACGGTATACACCTGTACTTGAAGTATTGGCGCTGCATAAGATAACACCATTTGCCCGAACAGTCACAGTTGCATTTGCAATTTTCATACTTGGGATAAACGCGTGGTTGATGACACCTTTGAATTCAGCATATCTTTTTTGGGTTCCATCAGATGGTAGTCGTCTAGTGGCGGCTAAATCACTTGACTGATGACCCCAAGCTGCATTTGGCTGAAGCGTGGTTGAGTTTCCATTGATCCACAATAGCTTGGTGCCTTGGCTTAGCAATACAGACTTACCAGTAACTGGGATTGCTGATGTTGGCATACCACTTCCAGTGTAAGTCCATTTGATTTGTTGGTCACTACTAACTGCCACCACACCAGTATTTGTTAAAGCGTAAACCGTGGCATCATTAGCAATGGTTGGCATCTTTATTTGCAAATCAGGGACTGTTACTTGTGCTTGGATACTTCCATTTTGATCGGCAATTTTTAATTTGCCATTTTGACTAAAGTAAACAAGTCCAGTTTGGTCAATAGCGGCAGATGATGTCTTCATCCCAGGATCCATTTGGTAGGTACCCCAGCGGAATTGCCCATCATAGTCTAGTGCCATCATCGTTGCATTTCCATCGTTATTAACTATAAAAATCCTTGAATCACTAAGTGAAATAACAGGTAGATACAAGTAACTGTTAATACTCTTTTTCCAACGTCGTATACCATTGGGGTTCAGTGCAACGACTTCAAGAAAGTTCACCGAAAGGATGGTTCCATCTTTTGTGATCGCCACTGAGTTGGCACTACCAGCCACGTCTGAAACCCAGACCAATGATCCATCAGGTTTAAGCGAAGCGATATTGCCATTGGTGGCTTGGGTAAATATGGTTTGATCTGCTCCAATCGCAACGACTTGGCTATGCCCTGAAGCAACCCAGTCTTCGCTGCCGTCGGCTCGCAACTTAATGGCTCTATAACCATCGCTAAACACCACAGATTGATCTGGCAATAAACGAATTTGTGAACTTGGTATACGTATGGTGTAGCGCCACAACTCACCTCCATCAGGTCTTAATGCGCGTACCCCTTGAGTTGTTGCCACATAGATATTGTTGTTGCCACCAATTACTGGTGTGCCTATTTGGGCTGCTCCCAAGTCAACAGTGCGAGCGACTGCGCCGATCACTCGATCATCCAAGACAAACTTTTGATTCACAGTGTTTAGGACGTGCGGTGTTAAATTTTGGTTGATGACTTTATTCACAGTGTTTGCATTAAATGTCGCAGATAATTGTAGTTGTGTCTGACTGGTTCCATCAGCAAACGCTAAGTAAAATCCGTAAGAGCCATTGTTGTTTGTCAGGGTTGATTGGGTCGGTGTTGGTAGCATGATTTGTACCGTTGCATTAGCAATCGGTTGGGCGGGTTGTTGTATGTCCTCAACAACACCTTCCACTTTCAGGGTGGTAATCGGTAACTCGAGTGGTTTAGTTTGTTCGATTGTTAATGTGCCAACAGGTACAACGCCTGTCAACTGAGCACTTGTTAATGTGCCAACGATGTCGTATTGAACATTGGTTAGGTCAGATTCAAGTAAAGAGTTGCATTCGTACATACCTGTGCTGTCGGATTGGGTTCGACATAACAGTTTTCCATCGGCTTTTTTCACACTTACCGTATAACCAGCCAATGTTGAATTGGCGATGTACTGATTGCTGACCAGTCCTCTGAATTTGACCGTACGCGGTAAGTTGTCAGCAGTGTAGCTAAGCAGTGTATTGACGCCAGCATTATTTGCCCCTTGTCGCGCCCAGCTATTGTCTAGACCTCGAGAGTCTGTGTAGTGCGCTAAAAGCTGTGTTAGTGTGGTTGAGAATACAGTCCCATCGCTTGCAATGATTGGTGCAATAGCGAGATTCTGATTGCTAATCAGGGTGTTCCAGCGAATGCTGCTATCTGGATTCAGAGTTAGGAGTGCGTTTGTCGTTATTGCATGCACAATGCCATCACTACCAATTGCTAAGGATCCAACTTCAGTGCCTATGTCTTTGCGCCAACGCAACTGCCCATTTTGATTCAGCGCAACAATACTGTTGGCTTCACTAAAGTAGATGATGCCATCTTTATCAGCGACCAGATACTGGATATTTGCGGCATTGGCATTAAAAGTCCAAACTTGGCTAGTACCTTGTAAGGCACGAATGGTTGAACCTGTACTGGCGATGACTTGTGAGTTATTGACGATGAGTCTTTGTACTGGAGGCGTGGCAAGACTTGAAACCAACGCTCCGGTAGGACTGATTGTCATCACGCCTAGGTCAGTACCAATCACTGCATTGCCATCAGCAAGTGTAATTGGCGAAGTAGTAAATGATCCAGTCGGCAATTGGTAACGCCATACTTCATTGGCATTGGCATCCACTTTGATGGTGTAAGAATTACTGTAACTGATAACAAAGCCACGATCACTGGTTTGAGCAATCCCTAAAGCACTACTTGGCAGATTACGCACTTTATATTTGATGGTACCGTTTGGGTTGTAAGCGATAAATTGACTGTTGGTTGCAACATAGGTAACACCGTTATGATCAACCAGCAATTTACCCTCACTCAAGTTGTCAACATTCCAGCGCAATGAGCCGTCTAGATTAATGGCACGTACGCCTTGGCTGATAACGCGTAAGCTACCATCTGGTGCTAGTACCATATTTGCATTGTTATTCAAGGCAACACGCCAACGTTCTGAGCCACCTGCTTGTAATCCAAGTTGTAAATCCTGAGTGGCTTGGGTCACGCCTTGTGGTGCCAGTTCGATCAACAGTTTCGCAACCGCATCTTGTCCAGCGTCTGAAAAGCGTAGTTCAGGTGTAATACTTGCTTGATTTTTTGCAAAAACAGTGACAAATAAATACTTTCCGTCATTACCACTGGTTGTTTCCATAGGCGCACTAGCACCAAGTTTAAAGGTTACCGTTTTGCCAATCGCCAAACTTCCATTAGCTAACTTCAAGGTTCCTGAAAGTTGCAAGGTTTTTGCAGGAATCAATAAGTCTTGCTCAATTTCAGTTCGGGTGTTAAATTCTCCAGCCGCGACAGCAAAGGGTTGCGTGGCAAAACCATACTCATCATCAGTTTTGGCTGTCCAAGTCATGGCATTGCGGTTGGTGGTGTTAAAGCCGCACCTGTATTCGCCTACAAGATTACTTTTCACCGCACAAACAACCTGATTGGTTTCATCGGTGATCACAACTTTTTGGTTGCTAAACAAATGCGTTGGTAAATAGATGTTTTTTAGCTTTCCGATGATGTGAATCGTTCGTCGGTTTTGACCATCACCTTGGATACGTGATGAGTTTTGGTTATCACGCCCAACTGTTGCCCATTGTGTTGAAGCCAAACCAAGCGTTGAACTGGTCACAGCGATCACTTGTGAACACAAATTGGTCAACACCGTGCCGTCAAGCGCAATGCGAATGCTGCGAGAAGCAAGTGTGTCTGCAATGCCACCACATTGACGTTCATAACTCCAGCGTTTTGTACCAGCAGCATTGATTGCCAGTAACGCTGTTTTATCATTAGCAAGCACCGTGATCATTGTTGTCGAGTCCTTACCTAAGGCAACTCCGAGGATTGAAAGACCAGTGTACGAAGCCAGCATTGGTTGGATGGCGATGTTCTGTCTGATGGCACCTGACGGCTCCAAGACTTGAAGACTGTTGTTCAACGCAAGCGTAATCGCTCCATCGGCTGCAATCACAGGTACGGCATTTGGCGTTTGGGCAATCTGTACATTCCAGACGACGTCTCCAGTGCTCGAGAACTGACTGAGTTGAGCCGCAGCAGCGGTTCGGGTGTACATCAAAATATTACCTGAAGCAGTCAGAACGGGTTCTTGGCGTAGCAGCCCATCGGTGATTTGGTTGACGTTGGTGAACAATGACGTTTGCAATTGACTGATCAGTTGCGGGGTTCCGTCTGAATTAAAGCGGTGAAATTGCAGCGCGCCTGTTTGTGTCTGATACACAACAACAATAGCTGTTCCGTCAGCATGAACCAACGGCGAGCCAAGAACTTTCCAATTGGTTTCAAATGAAGTGGTTTCACCGAGCACGCCATTACCCGACACATGTAAATACTGATCGCGTTGTACAGAAATGACATGGAAACCATCATTACTTGGCGCGGCGGCAGCACTTGCCCTGCTGAGATCCCAGCGGACGGTTCCATCA
>JAAFIG010000026.1:44680-68638 GCA_013298595.1 Deinococcales bacterium
CCGCAAACTCAAATTATGATCAAGTATACCTGTCGCTGAAATGACCATCGGATTGTCAGAAAATCCGTTTTGTAGCAATCCAGCGGTGTTAAAAACGCCACCAGGGATGTAAACAGCATCAGCTGAATCAAGCAAGATTTTTGGTGAAATACCACCAAGTGTATTGACTGATTTCGTCCAACGCACTGACCCTTCGGTACGATCGCCAATCGTCAGGTTTAATTCTTGATTGACAAGCTGCTGTGCGACCATAGGAATTTGAATCTGTCGATTGGTTGATTCTAAACCATTGGTGGCAATAACCGTAAATTGCCCTGCTGCTATTGACTGTCTAAACGACATCAAGGCACTGTACGTTCCATCGGCACCTGTCAACACTCGGACATCGGGATAATTGGGGGTTTGTATTGTCACCGCTGCGTTTGCGATAACTTGACCATTGCCATCTTGAACCACACCGAATAGTTTTACTGTGGTCAGCGGCATAACGAGGTTTTGGGTGATTTCTGTGATGTCACCATTGGTTCCTGAGGCAACGGTAGCGTTTAATGTAGATTCGTTGATTTCATAAGCGGACCACTTTTTGCTGGCGGTATACTTAAATTCAAGTACCGTTGCAGGTATGACTGGAGTGACACATAAATAGTTACCATTGAGATCCGTAGTCGTGCGGCACATCAAACGGTTGTTGGTATCACGAATTTCAACACTGTACCCAACAAGTTTTTCGGCAGCACTAAACTGGTTACTCAGACTGCCAGCTAACTGCAGTGTTCGCCCTAGCGGTGCCGCTTGAGGTTTGGTTCGGTTGGAGTTGGCTTGATTCGCCCCTTTACGACTCCAACCATTAGCTAGTCCTGTTGAAGAAGTATTAATCGCAACTAAGGTATTCCTACCAACGACAGCAAGCAATAATCCTTGGGTGACACTTGGTACAGGTATGATCTGTGCATCTCCAGCTGTTCGCCACGCTTCAACACCTGAAGCTAAATACGCACGTATCTGATTTGGGTGGAGTGCATAGAGAATATCGTCGGCACCAACAGCTAACCCTGTTGCGGGTGTGTTAAAGGTTTTTAAGGTATCGTTACTGCCAATCTGCACAATTTGATCATTGGTGGTAACGATCACTCTACCATCGTCTAATGCCAGCAAGCCCGCGTTGGAAGCAGCAGCGACGCTCTTTGATCGTGCGACATCACCAAATCTATCGAGCCACACGATAACGCCTTCGGCTTGACCAGCAGTCATAAACACAGGGAACCCTGTCGAGGCGATAACAAATTGTTGACCAACACCGTCTCGAGTCCAGCGTAAGAATCCGCTGGCATTGACAGCTCTTAACATGCCAAATGAATTAAGGGCATATAAGGTCTCGTCGCCACCCACAGCTATTTGTATTGGAGCATCAGTCGTAGCAAACTTCCAACGCAATGAGCCGCTGGTTTCAAGGACTGAAATCGCATCACGGCTGGCGATAACAAGCCGCTGAGCATGATCCAAAGCAATTGGAGCAGTGATACCAGTTGCTGCTGTGTAGCGCCACTTCTCTATGCCATTTGGTGCGTAAGCCACAACCGAACTACCAATAGCGAGATAGATGGTTCCATCAGTGGCGATTGTCGGTGAGAAACTTGACGGAGCAGTCAGATCGATGGTCAAGCCAATTTGTCCATCAGGGTTAACTTCAACCAGCTTAGCTGTTGTTGTGCTGACATAAGTTTTTCCATTGCTATGGGTGACAGGAGCGCCAATCACATCACCAGGTAGTGTAGTTCGCCAACGTGTCATTCCTAAAGCCAAGCGGTTCAGAATAATTTTTGGTGCAGCCCGATTTAACACTTTCGGTGTCAGTACTTGTTCAAATGGTGTTGTTATCACCGCGACTCCGTCGCTCACTTCGATGGCTAACGTCACTCGAGTATTAGTCGGAACAAAGCGGTATACACCTTTGAAGTTGCCTTGTGCATCCGTAGTTAAAATATCAGTAACTTGACCAGTGATTGACACTCTGGCATTGGCAAGTGGTTTTTGCTCGTTATCGAGTGCTTGACCAAGCAGTTCTAACGTTGTTACAGCAATCGAAAGGTCTTGGTTGACGACTGTTACTGCACTATCGAGCCCAGCCGCCACAGTCGTTGGGTAAATCAAATCTCCATAAAGACCAGTAAATTCAAGTTGTAAATCAGTCGCTGGCAAAGTCGCTGGTGCTTCGCATGCGTAGTTACCAAGTGCATCGGTGACACCGTTACAAAATAACGTGCCATTGACTCTGGTGATTTGAAACGTGTAATTTTCAATTGGTTGACCAACAACACTCGCATTGGTCAGTGTCCCAGTCACTTTGATGCGACGAGTCGCATCTGTGCTAAAGGTACTGACACCGTGATTACTGATATTGGCGTATTTTTGAATCCAAGCGCCGCTAGCTGGCGCGGTTGACGTTGAATTAATGGCATACAATTTGTCGCCGCCTGCGTATACTGTACCGTCCACGCCCATACTGATTTCGCGCACAGGTGCAGGACTGGAAAAACGCCAAGCTTCCGTGCCATCAGGCTGGTAAGCAATGACCAACCCTAATGCTGGCGCGCCACTTTGATCATTTTTTATTGCTGCCACATACAACAGACCATCGTTACCTAAAGTCATTGTCTGGAAAAACACGCCATTGGCAGCAGTGGTTTGCCAACGCACTGAACCATCTGTCCGAATCGAAGACACCTGATTTGGATTCATGGCAAACACTTGTCCAACATCACCTATTACCACTTGCGACGCCACAAAACTCGATTTCCAAAGCGGTTTTAAATCAGCCGATACAACATCTAAACCAGTACCTGAAGGCAAATACAACTCACCGTTGTGACCAATTGCCATTGCAGCATTTCTCTCAACATTCCAACGTTTTGTTCCATCAGGGTTGTACGCCTGTAACTCTTGCCCCACACGCACCAGTAGCGAATTATCAGGTAAGACTTTCAGATCACCAACACCAACCATACCAAGCTCAAGACTTCTTTGCATAACACCACTTGTGTTTAACATGATCAACAAATTGGCTTGATCGGTGGCACTGGAAGCACTTAAAACCGCAATGCCATCTCGAGTTCTGGCTAAGGTGCCATCCGCTCGTCGGTTGACATCAAACACATACCGCCAACGGATTGAAGCATCTGGACGTACGGCGATCAATTCGCCTGCGTGGGTGACATAAATTGTTCCATCCACACCAACCATCGGCGCCGTGTGCTTGGTATCAGTCAGTATCGTATTTCCTAAAGTCATTTCCCAACGAGGACTTCCATCAATTGCAATCGCATGTAGACGAATAACACCGTTGGCATTGCCGATGTAATACAAGGTTCCATCGGCACTGATTGCAGGGGCAGCCATAAACGGTGCGCCTGTCAGATTCGCCCAACGGGCAGTGCCGGGAGTCCGTGTTTCTAAACGTAAATCGGCTTTGACTTCTGTCACAACATTGGCTGTTGCAGTTACACCAAGTGTTTTCACAGCCACATTGTTTGCTGTATCTCGAGCTTGCCATAAAACACTGACTTGACTATTGGCAGGTGCTACAGCGTAGCCCGTGTATATCCCAGTGATATTATCGGCGTCTAATTCCAATGGCGATGTTCCGATGCCACTGATTTTCAATTTGCCTCGGTAAGGTGCACCATTGGTGGCGGTATCAATGAGTTTTCCTGTAAACTTCACGGTGGTTGCGGCTAAGCTAAGATCTTGACGGGACTCACTGATGTTGTATGCGTGTCCTGTTGGAATGACAGCGGTTTGTGTCGCACTACCCCAGAACCCTTCTACTGTGAACACAACGTTCACAGGTCCACTTGTGGTGACTCTGCCAAAACAAGTGAATTTACCGTCAGCACCAGCCAAGGCTCGACATAACTCCGAACCATCTAACAACTTAGCGCCAATCACGCCAGGTAAGGTCATGTCTGGTACATAGCTGTTTGTGATCACACCAGCGATTTGCACGGGTCGTGCCACCAAGAGATCAACATTTAACAATTGATATTGACCAGATTGAACATTTTGAATATCAATAAGATTTTTGCCTTCAGCTTGAAAGTAACGAGCAAACACGTCCAGTCTGGCTCGCGGTGCATTGGGCTTTAAAACCAAAACTAAGCGGTACTCACCACGTATACCCGTTTGGTACTCAACCGTACTTACAGTTGATAAAAAGCCTGTATCGCCTAGCAGTGACACTGTACCACCTGACACTTGGACATCACCAGTATCACGCACCCGTCCTTTGACTTCAATCGTTGTTGGCAAACCCTCAATATCTTGGGTGATGGTATTTGCTTTACCTTCTGGCACAGTCATCGTCGGCGTTGAACTCACACCCCAGTCACCAGTCAACGTATGAGTGACCGAGAACGCAGCTGCAGATTCGAGGACAACTGTGCAACTGTACTGCCCAGAAATTTCAACTTGTGTGGCACAAATTTCGGCACCAGAAACATGCTTAATCACCACGCGACCACGCAATGCGGCATTCTCGAGGTAGCCGTTTTTGGCTTGTCCAATAAATTTCACCACGCGACCACTCGAAATATCAATATCGGCACTGACTGGCAATTTGGCTGTGCTTGAGGCGTTGGTGTACACCGAAGTTTTTGCGCCGTAGCCAGCGTTCACGCCATCCACTGATGCCTCAACATCAAATTGACCACTGGCATGTCCAGCTTTTAACAACAGATCAAGCGTATATGTGCCATCAGTACCTGACTTGGTGAAGTTTCTACCGTTGGTCATAAAGGTGGCGTCAAAATTATCCGAACTGTTTTGGACTACAACACTGGCACCAGCCACAGTGTTACTAAGACGGTTTTTCACCACACCAGTCACTCGCACCACGGGCGTACTGACAACCACATCCTGCTGCACACTTGATTTTGATGCTAACAACATATTGCGTAAGGCATTGGAGGCGTCACCCCAATCACCTCGAGCTTGATAAATCACATCGATATCGGCAAACTGCTTAATTGTAGCTGTACAGGTATACGTTCCATCTGGCACCGTCTGTGGTTTAGCATCATTGATTGTTTTCCAGACCACTTGGCCTCGACATAATTCTCCCACTTGTGGACTAGAAATAATTACTTCACCAGGTATAACCGTATTAGTAAGAGCATTTTTTAACACACCAGTAAATTCAACCGTACGCTCACCTAAGCGTAAATTCCCATTGACGTCCTTCACAGTTGTTGTATTTGCACCAGTAAACAAGTACTCATTCCATCCATACAAACTTCCCGATGTGTTGCTACCAGCGGAGTGTAAACGTACAGCCCCAGCGGTAACACCTTCTTTTAACACGCCAACAAACTCAAAACCCTCAGAACTTAGTCCCATGCGAAAAGAAGCATCGGCTGCAAGTAAGGAATTATCGGTTAGCAATCCGGCAAATAATTTTTGTGGCACATTGGTGTTATCTACAACTTTACCTGTGATGCGCAAAACCGCTGGACTGGCTTCGATATCTTGATTAAAAGGCTCTTCTTCTTGGGTTGTTCCAGTCAATTTAGCAGGAACTTGTACTCGAGTTACTGATGTCCCCCAATCACCTTTTATCTCAAAATCAACATCAAACGAACCAAGCGTATTGACATCTGCCACGCAAACGTAAGATCCGTCCGGAACAGGCAGTCCAACTGGAAGACTCGAATATTGATACTCACGAAAGGTCTGGTTGTTGGCAGAATACGTATTGCTAGAAGCACCGTTTTCACCTGTCGAAACATAGTTCAATTGTGAATACGGCAGGTCTCGCAACATCGAGTGCCCAAGCACTTTAGATTTACAAAGTTGCTGACCATCAGCTTTACGAATCGTTAGAACACCACCCAGTGTATGTCTTGGTAAAAAGCCATTAAGAACCTGACCAGAAAATTTAATCGAACGACTTAGCTGTAAATCTTCAGTTACTTCTCTTAAACCATTAGCGATCAAACGAACACCAGCTCGCTTTGCAAAGCGCAAGCCAGGAGAATTCACCGTAATGTCATAGAGCACATCTCGGTCTGCTTGAGACTTTACAAATGCGATATAAAGATCGTACAATCCATTTTCATTAGTTGACACGGTTCGGACTTGCCCAGGAGCACGAATTTGCATTTTTGCTAGACGAACAGGTTGCCCTTCGGGATCTACGACTTTACCTTTTAAGTGTAAAGTCGTAGGTGAAACCTCGAGGTCGTTTTGTAGTGACAAAATCTCACCAGGTGTAGCGCGACGACTAAACGACACTTGAAACTGTTCACCATCGAGTTCAAGTGTTACTTTCGGAGCACTAGCTGAACCAGGTTTTGGTGGCATGGTGCAACTAAAGTAACCAGTGGCATCTGAAGCAATCGTACAGGTACCAAGTTCGGCGGAAACCATTTTCACAACTGAACCCAAGAACGGCACATCAGGCGCATTTTTATTTTTTACCTTACCAAAGACTTGGTAATTGCACAGGTGCCCCATAATTTGAAGTTGGGTCATACCAGCATATAAATCAAGAGCAGCTTCCTCAACACCAGCATCGCCTGAAGTACCCGAATCACATGTCCCACTCAGCAAAATGCGAGCTTGCTCGAGAAATGGTGCTAGCTCCTCTGCTGTTGGCAATTGTTTTAGGTAAACATTTTTCTTATTGTATGAGGCATAACTTCCTTCATCGTATGTAAATTGCGATTCCGCTTCGGGTACTCGCCAAGCTTCACCCAGAACAACATCCCCTGGACTGCCTGGTACGTTGACCCCATCAGGTCCAGCGCGGTTATTGCCAGCAATACCATCAGGTGAACCCATTAAGCCAACTAATGGTGATTTTTGAGGCACTCGAGCTAAAATATTATACGCACCACCGATGTTTAAAAAGTCAATCATCGAGTCACCGAAGAAGATTTTGCCAGCACCTGTATTTGGGTCTACATCAATAGTAAAGCCTTTTTCTAGCTCCAAGAACTTATAATCTGCTGCTACACCGTCAATCCATAAATGTGGTGATTTATTGGCACGAACTTCAACAATATGACCACGGTATTTCAGTGCCAAAGCAGTGGCAATAGCAAACGGTTGACCTGGTCGTTGCAGCTCATGGCGGACCTGCAAGCGTGGTTCGGTAAATGCTGGGTCTTTAGGGCGGATGTAGTCAAATTCACCTAAAGCATGAACACTATTTCGTGGACCATCAAATGTGCCAATGTGTGGATCCCCTCGAACTGCTGCAATTGAATGAGAATAAGGTACCAACGGAAATTCAGGTAAACCAAGCCTACTGGGATCGCTACAAAGACCTTGTCCTGCATAGTAAAAATCGATTTGATGTTCATCTATTTGATTGGCAATATAGCCACCACCAGCAACACCCTTGGTTGTTGATGGGTATGCTATTTGTACAGTGTGTTTCCAAGTTTGCGGACCTATTAATTTCAAATCTAATTTCGCAGCTACGTAATCGAGCGTATCAACTTTATTGGACTTAACTTTATAGTAGGTAACAGGTTTTCCTCCATCTAAGCTAATATTAATAAACTCAACGTTAGGCGCTCTAGCAACAATAATGGCTTTACCGATATCATTACAATCGGTTTCATAATTTATCGACACATTTCTATTGAGCATTCGCACTGTATTGCCAGATGTGTTGACCAATTTTTCAATGCCACATCTAATTCTGTATTTACCTAAGTGATTTGAAAATGGTATTGCAGGAATAAATGCACTACTCGCGTCAGGCTTGTACCATCCGATAGCGATGATTTCGGCATATCCTTTTTCACTTTGCTTTGCAAAGTCACAAATTGCTTTAGGTATAGAAAATTGAAAACCAACTGGCTGTAGTTCAACGTCATATCTATTTGTGATTTTCTGATCTGGTAAATAATATTTTGCGCCATCTATACCAACTTTAGTATGCTTATCTGAAGGAATAAGCGGTAGCTTATATAGCGCTGTACTTCCATCTTTCCAATCTTTAGAAAACAACTCGATACCAAGTAGCTTTGAAGGAATATAAGCCGTTTGCGGTGCTTGGGCGCCACCAAATATTTTAGATAAGTTCCCAAAAATAGGAACAATAGGCTTTTCCCATGCAATCCATGATTGTACAGTAACCAAATCGTTTTCATTTACATGAATGTCGCCAAGTGGCTTGTCAGGATTAAATCGAACTATTGAGTAAGGTAATGATGCAATGTTGCGTCGTAGAGCAATACTGGAACTGCGCTCATTTTGACCTGAGGTGACTTTGGGATCAATACAAGTTGGCTGACCACGAGTAGGTAACTTAGTACCAACACACTCAAGCCCATCTGCAAGCAGCGGGCGTGCAAAAATTTGAGACTCAGGAAACAAGAAATTGCCTTCAATTGTGGCATTCAATTCGGGTAATCCATTTAATCCAGGAATTGTTTTTAATTTCTTCACTATTTCAGACAAGAAGGGCACATCTGCGCTGATAGCACCATAAAACGGTCTAAACGTAAATTGTGGGTGCGTATCTCCAACGGGATCAAATGCCGCATTATCACGAACTATGTCATATCTTCTCACAAGCTCGCCCAGAGAAGCATGGGCAAATTGAAATTCGGGACCAATGTCTAGTGTTAAAAATTCTTGTGCAAGTGTGTCTTTAGGTAGTGGAATCTCTGGTGCATTGAGTCCAGGCAATAGATTCATTGCTTTGATCATTTCATTGACAGGACCTAACAATCCCGATACCACCCAATCACACCACGGACACAACTTACCCTTCAATCCAGCTTGGAGTTTAAGTCCTAATTTCATGCCAAATCGGTAACTTGCATCGTAGTAAACATTTTTATCGCCTGCAGAACCAAATAAACCACCTATGGCAAAAATCTTATCTGGCAATAAATAGTTTATGCGAGTTTCGGAAGGGTTATCAGTGATTTCAAACTTTGTTCGATCGCCGAGTTGAAAATTTGTATTCAAGGAAATCATTGCTGCAATTGTTTTACTCATTGTCCAGTTGACATTAGGACCTATTGATAAATCAACACCTATTTCACCACTTAACACCGGCTTGACAGTCAAATCCACCCCAAAAACTGCACCAATATAGGTTGGCATAGGAATAGGAATTGTGAGAAATTTAGACGGTGAACACTCAAAAGCGAACTTGACATTTGGTCTTAATGCTAGCGATCCTGAAACTACCGCCTTTAATTCCTCCCAACCGTATTCCGCAAAAACATCTTGTTGATTATAATTTACAAAGTTGATGCGTGCGACAAAATCACCAACTAAAGATAGGTTATTTTTGAATTCAACCACGCTAAAACCGTCTTTGAGTTTGTCGAATAATTTACTAACGCTTGGTTTTGCAGCTGTACAAGGAATTATTGAATCATTGTTTTTAAACAGAGTGGTTTGGTTTTTTCGCGGTTCACCTTTTTTTGAGTAGGTGGTGATTGGGGTGTTTGAACCTTCAAAAGAGAATTTTGTTTCTACGCTTCTCTTGCTCAAAATCCCTTGTTGTACAAGCTTTTGTGTATCTAAACTCACTTTTAATTCTTGAAAAACACTCAGGTCTCCTGTCATTTCCACCTGAATCAACGAGTAGTTACCTTGATTTCTAACTTTTTTTACTTTTCCAAAAATTTTACTAGAGCCTGTTGGTACAATGATTTGCCCTTCTCGGATTGTTGTATCTTTCAAAACAGCACTCACCAAAGATTTATAAGGATTGTCGGAGTCAATTTTAAGCCATGCAACTAAATCTTGGTATTGAAATGCACCGATTGAAATAGCTCTTGTATTTGCGTCTATTTGGATATCTCGAGAAAAATAGTCTTTTGTTATGTCTCGTGTTTGAATGTCTGGAAATGGATAAACAAATGCATCGTCTGAAACTGCAACGGCATCGTTTTTCAAACCTGTGATGGTCACAGATACTGGTTGGGCAAGTATTTGAGGCTGAGTCCTTAACCGCGCCGTCACATAAGCAAAGCCACTTGCAACTTGGCTTTGGACTTCGATGCTATCAGTGGCAACAGGGTAATTTAGTATCCTAACTTGTTTTGCGTCGCTAACTATCCATTCGATATCTTGACTCACTTCAACTTCTTCATTTTGATTGTTGTATGCAGTTACAGAAAGTCTGGTTTTTTCACCGTAGGTCTGCAAAAGAGCATTGTTTGGTGACACGTACAACTTGATTGAATCGTATTCCTGAGGCAATGCGGTTCTCAACTTTGGATAGACAAAAGCAAAGTCTTGATATGCAGTTCTTGCTTTGATGTTAGATAACTTTGATGTCCTAACTGAAGCGTTACTCAGTCCAGACTGAAGCGACACAGCATAAGAAACTTCAGTCGCTAAACGCGAGATTCCTTGCCATAGTCCTGTACTTTCAGACCGGGATAGGTCTACTTTTATTGTCTCCAAGTCTGGTGATTCAAGTCGCCCATCTGTGATTGGTCTTCCGCCTACAGGAACCAATGTCAGTTTCAATTCTTTTACAGTAGGAGGTACTTCGGTCACATTTATTTGAGTTAGAGCAAACCGAGGTACAGTCGTTGAGTTCCCAGTGACATTAACAAGATTGCTATACGCATTCACAACGCCTGTTTTGCTATATATCAAAACAGTGACTGGTTGAGGTTCAGCGACTGCAAAAATGTGTGTTTGTTTCTGCGTCAGCTTCGGATCGAAAATGCTTGTTGCGCCATCTCCCCACTGAATAATGGCACGGTCTGTATTATTGAAACCTGTCATAGCTGCAAAACCAAGGGGATATTCTGCAAATGTTGGAATTGTGCGGCTTGCTTGAAGTTTAATGTTTGCAGGAACATCGTTTTGCGTAACTTGAGTCGTTTGAATTTGACGGCTTAATGGTTGTACCCCAAGATCAATTTCGTCGACACCCTGAACAAGTAACGTTCCGGCAGAATCTCTACCTTCAACAAGTGCAATCTGGTTTTCTCCTGTTGGCACTGCAACCAATTGACCCGCCAGACCACCATCAACTTCTTTTAGTGGTATTGAAAACATTCCAACACGAGCCGTGTAATACAGCGGTATTCCAGAAATACCAACTTTGCTTGCGCGTATTGCAAGATCTCCTACAGAACGTTCTAAGCTAAGCCTTTTTCGCCTCGACGCTATTTCTGATGCACCACGAACTATTGCCGATTCTACGTTATCTTCTTTACTGACATCGATACTTCGTGCAAAGTGGTAAAGCTCAACTCCTCCGACACTTGATTTTGCAGTTAAGTTGATTTCGTATTTACCTAAAGGTACATTATTAATTTCAACTGGCAAATCTCGAGTCGTTCCAACAGCTAATTTATTGCCTGAAAGCAAAATATTTTTGCGAAAAACTTCAGGATTGGCACCTTTTACAATAGAATTGTCATCTTGCTTGAGCACCAATTCAATAAATTGAACACTTTCTGGTGGTGTTGGTATATTAAAACCCAGTGTAATTTTTTCAGCTACAAAAGGCTTTGGAGGCAAGTTATTCCCACACGCATTGAGTAAAACAGCCAGTATGATAAATGCTAAAGTAATTTTTTTCATATTTGAAATCCTCAACACCAGCATCAGTTAGATGTTAATTTGGAAACAGATCGGGTAATATGTCTTCTGGATAGTATCCAGTTAAAGGATATTCATATTCCCACTGAAGTGTTTTTAGTTGATCAGTACAGAATTCTTTCGTAACAAAATATTTTATTCCAAGATTAAATCGATTTCTTGGCAAATACGAGAGCTCAAAGTGTTCAAATTTTTTACATAAGTGATTTATTAAATCATTATTTTTACTTTGAAATTTTTTTTCATTCCGATTAAATGTTGATTCCTTTGGCGAAATAATATAGATTTTTCTCTGCTCTGCCCCGCAGCAATTATTATCTCGCAGAAATACAATTCTATGGCGAGCAAAACTACTATCGAAAGAATTCCAATGGGTTTGAAAAATGGAATTTTCTTTAGATCGTTTATTTAAAAATTCGATGACATTCTTTTTACTGCTGTTTGGTTTTTCTGCAAGGTTAAGAAAGTCAGAGAACTTTCCCAACATGATATTTTTTATCATTGATTTTCCATTTTTCCACGAAATCTCAACACCGTTTAAGTCTTGAATTCCACCAATACGAACTCTAAAATTATACTGAAGTAAATCAGATATAAATTTTTGATAAGCCTCGCCTCTTATAAATTTGGTCAATTTACATTTAGGTTCTTTCTCACATTCTGAAAAATCAAAACGATTTTTTTCATTAATGCTCGCCTGAATATATAAAATCATTCCTTCGTCTTTTGTGTATTCAAAAAACTGTTTTTTTACCTCTGAAGTGCAACTTGAAGGAACTCCAACGCGACCTTCAAAATACCTTCTCCCGATATATGGGTCAAAGACTAAAGCTTCATCAGCTTCAAATCTGTTACACAACGCTTCTGGCGTATTATTTCGTAGACTTGAAATATAAATATCTAAAAAAACAATGGTAACTACGCTAAAAATAGTTAAAAAAACCCAGCTTTCTTTTACAAATTTAACAACTTTTTCCATATGTCATACCTACTCATTGCTCATATTTTACAATTGTTTTTGTACTGTTTAAATTACTCAGTCTGGTTTTTTCGCTTGTTTTTTGAGTCATCAAATTTAGAAAAGCAGCAGCATCTGATATATTTATTTGCTCACTAGGTGCGACGGTTTCAGATTCAGTATCGAAATTCGTCGCAATCACAATCGCAATATTTTGTTTTAGTTGATCGAAAGAATATCCATTTTCTCCAGTTATATATTCTAGAAACGTGCTTTTCGTAAAAATTGTTGGAGCAATTGCCGTTTCGTCAGTCGCATTACGGAGTTTAACAATAAAACCTTGAGCATCTTTTACTAAATTCCACCGTAATTGAAGCTTTGTGTTGGTGAACTCAACAATATTGGGTTGTGCAAACGGTAGAGAATCAGAAATATTTTTTATTTCAAATACAGAAGATTGAGTAATGCCCATTACCTCCACCTGTAGTGTGTATTTACCAACTATTGGCGGAATAGTAATCTCTGGAAAGATTACCCAGTCTGAGTTGGCTGGGTATTTTCGTATAATTGCTTTATTTGCATTCCAATTCGCTGGACCCAAAATGCTAATTTTTGCCTCTGAGTTCACTTTGTGCCCTAAGGAATCCCTAAGCTGTACAAAAATTGTTGTGCCTAAGAGGGCATTAGTCGAATTTGGCTGAAGTTGGTAATTGTAGGTTCCACCTGCAGAAATAATTGAGATTTTTATTTGATTATCTTGGCACGCAGTTAGAAATAAAAAACTTAATAGTACCAATATTGAGATTTTTTTCATTGTTTTATTCATACAGCAGTTCTCCAATACTAATCTTTGCCTTGCTAAACCAGAGATACATGATGAAAGTGTTAACTTGCCTAGGCGTAATTATTGCCCATGGTATGATTCATCGCCTAAATAACCCTTCGCCCACAGCGAAGTCCAGTCGCACGTACATACCAGAGTTAAGGTACGATGTACCAAATCCAGAAGTTCCAATGAAGTTGATTCCCCCAACGATCCGCACAGCTGGTAAAACTTGGTAACTGACTTCTGGTGCAAGCATAAACGCCACGGTTGCCGTATTTGGCTGCCAGGTCACTCCACTGCATAAGCCTACTCCAACTTTTTGATTGATGTTGTGCATTCCACACACGGTGACCTGTGCACTCAATCCTAGTTCTGAGATAGCTAAACTGCTCGAGAAGCGGATTTCCAAGTCTGGGTTGAGTTGTATGCTACTGTGTACCTCTGCTGTAACGTCTGAATTTAGACTTGGGGATAAAACGCCATTGCGGTATCCCAATTGACCCAAGACTGTGTAATTGCTACCACGGTACGCTCCTGCAATACTAAAGCGCTCACCGTCGCCCCTTTGTGCTCGTACTACTTCGATGTTCGGTGCCAGCACTGCGTTAGGACTGATTTGAATCATGCCTGCCAAGTTGTAAAACCCTTTGTACTGACCGTTTGTGTCTACGCTGTATTGCACTCGAGCGCCTGCTCGTAACCCGCCAATGTCCCAGTCGGTGGTGTATCTCAAACTTGTTTCCAAACTGCCTGTGAGCACACCAAAGTCGCTTAAGCGCAATTCACCACCAAATCCAAAGCTGAGTCCTTCAATTGCCCGTATCGGTGCATTGATGTTAATTCGAGCGACACCTAGTTCTCCGGGTAAGGTCGGTAACTCGTAACTCGTGCTGAAATTAACTTGGTCGATTTGTGCATCTATGCCAAATCGCGTTTGATTGCGAAGACCGTTGGCAGCATAAACTAATTGGCTTTGTAGCCACACACTTAGGTCTTTTTGGATCGCCCATTTTGCACTAAATTCTGTTTCACCAGTGGTACCGACGGACACAGGGATACGCTGGGTCAATCCAAATTCAAACTTTTGATAGGTCAGCACCGCAGACCCAACCACAAACGACCCAGTGTTGTTTTGCGAATTACTAAAGCGCCCTTGGTAACCAAGTCCTGCTTTCAGCGTACCAAAATCTACCGAAAATGCCTTAAATGCCTCAAGTTGTAGGTTCGTTTGGTATTGATTTGTTTGCTCAAACGATTGACCATATTGGGCGACGCCGATCAATTGAATATCTTCTGGAAGTAGTAAAGCCGTAACACTAAACTCGAGACGTTGCCCTGCTCGTTGGTTATTTGGGTCAATGTATCCTAGCCCAAGTGCTTGATACTTGGCTCGAGCTGTTAAAAGTGCATTCTGGTACTGCCCACTGGCGCTGAGTCCCCAATCGCCAGACCAAGCCAGTTCTAAGCTCCCTTGGAGTTCAGGGTCTTTGTACTCGAGTGCGGTGCTGCCAAACAGCGGTTTGTCCATGCCTAAACGCATGGCGGAGACACGCACTGAGAATCCACTGCTTTGGTATTCAAGTTGGGTTCCGAGTTGCCAATCAAGATATTGTGTTTGCACAGAGCTGTTGTATTCAATAACGACGTATTGCGGATTGCCTTGGCTGTCTGTTGGGTATAGAGGCTTTTGCAATCGAATATCACCTGTGTTGTTGGTGATGTTGTAATCCAAACCACGTTGTAGTTCTTGTTCGCGCACAATGATATTGGGGTTGTCTTTAGCGCGGGTGATGATTCGTACGCGCTCGCTTTCTGGTGTCACTGGTACTTGCTCGAGTCGGTAGAAACTGGTGCCATCTCCTTGCTCACCAAATGGCTGTGTGGGTGTTTGATTGCTCAGTCGTGAACTTGGTCGTAGGGCTGCGAAACCACGAATGGTTAAGCCTGAATCGGCCACATTCCAGCGCAAACCATTGATCATCGCGTTGTAACTTGAAAGCCCATCAAGTTGCCCTGCTCGCAGTTGTCCGTATGTGACATTGTTTTGTTGCCATTCATAACGCACGTAGAATGGGTCGTCGCTGTTGGCGTTGCGGCTACCACTCGAGGCATCACCGGTTAGCAACAAAGAATCAGTATTTTGGTTACTTTGGCGAACCATCCCGCCAAAAGCAAAACTCGAATCTTGCCAACCAGCCTGACCATTGATCGCAATAGTCAAACGTTCATCAGCATTAATCTGCCACGTTAACACACCTTGTAAACCAATCAGAGCACTAAACCCTTGGCTGGAGAGTCCAAGTTGCACTGAAGCAATACCAAATACTTGCCCATCAAATCGCTCCAACGGAATGACCACCAATGGAGCTTCAAGGTTAAGACGCAGCAGGATTTCAGTTGTGGGTAATTTTGACCATTGCAGCAAAGTTTGTCCATTAATCAGATTAACCACTCGAGTTTCCCATTGATCACCAAGCAGAATTTGCAACGAGACTGAATTTGAACCAACCAACTTACCTTGTGGGTCAAGAACAGCTATTTGCAAAAAGTCTTGATTGCCATCGCGCCAACTATGACCGATCACCCGCGTTGCCAAGGTGCCTAGTTCACCGCTCACTTGGTTTGTGTTAGGAACAACTCGAAAATCTACGGTATTGATCCCAAGATTGATGCGTAAAGCCCGAGTTCTTGGCTGCAATTGATCTTGTAATGCTGGGAACAACAATTGCTGAGGTTCTAAACCCTCGACGCGGATTATTGTTGAACCAGTTTTTAACCCAGCGAAGCTGTAAAGTCCTTGACTATCGGTGATTCGGATCGCACCATCTGTTAGCAGCACACGAATACCTTTTAAGGGCAAGTCCGTTGGGTCAAATTGACCATTCATATTTTGATCTACATAGATCCGACCAAGCAACACGGTGGATTGATTGAGAGCTTCAATCTGCACAGGTTCAGATTGAGCCGCTGCCAGTACCACCAGTGACCCCGTAGGGAGGGATGCTGAACCAGTGGCACGGACTTGCACTGCAGATGTGCCCCGAGCCGCTGGAGTCGCACCTAGGCGCAGGGTAAAGTTGAGTTGCTGATTTGCCTCGAGCCGATCAAAGGTGATACGGATTTGTTGGTCTGAGATCCGGGTTGCTGTCAGCGGTTTCCCATTTTGCATCACAGAATCTTTAACAAACACAAAACCGTTTGGGGCTGTCAAATCTAATGTCAATGCCTGAATAAAAATCTCACCCGTATTTTTCAGTCGAATCTCAGCTACGGTGGTTGCTCCCACCTGCACCACAGGGCGGTCAACCTGAACTTGTACCTCAAGACGCGGTGTGACCAAGCCAATTGCTCGAGCTTGCCCACGACCATTGGCGAGTACATTCACAACTTGAGGGTCTGGACTGCTGGGCAAACTGCCTGAGGGTTCACGCACATCGACCGTGACGTTACCAGAGCGCACAGTGGCACTAAACTCTCCGCGTGCATCGGTTTGAATCAGTTGTTCATTGCCACTGGGGTCAGTAATGTTTAAGGAGATATTGCCTAAACCCAGTTCTCCAAGATCAAGAAAACCATTGCCGTTAGAGTCAGCAAAAACTCGCCCAATAACGGTGCCAATCGGACGCGCAACCTCAACCCGAATTTTCGCAGGTAATGAGCGCAAACCTGAGCGATCCGCAACGGTATATTGAATTTCGAGGGTACCTGTAAAACCTGTGGCTGGTGTAAAGGTGACCAAACCAGTACTCGAGGTACTAAATCGTCCCTGTGGCAAAGCTAATTGAATTTGTATGCCCGAACTAGCAGGGTCAAGATCTATCGAATTTGGGTCAAGGTTGGCTTGCCCATTGGGGTCGGTATCATTGAGTAACACAGGAATTGCTACTGCTAACTCAAGGGCGGTCACGGCATCATCATCAACCGCCACAGGTGGGTCATTGCGAATACCTGAGACATTGATTGTGATCGTGGCTGGATTGGAAATACCGCCGTTAAAATCTGCAACCACATACTCAACACTAACCAATCCAGAAAAACCAGTTGCAGGGGTAAAAACAACCAAACCAACTGGCGCTGTTTGAAACACACCTTGACCAACAATTTCGACGCGGGTTTGTAGACCCACCAAAGTTGGTTCGAGATCAATACTGGCTGGGTTTATGGTTTGGGCGCCGTTGATATCTGAATCATTAAGAAGTACCGCCAACTGCACAGGTGTTTCAACTGGAGTATTGGCAACATCAGCCGCTGCAACTGGTGGTGTATTTGGCACAGTGACACGAATCGAGGCTCGATTTGAAAGACCTTGAAAAAAGTCACTGACTGTATAGTCAATCGTTGCAACACCAGCAAAACTACCTAGTGGATCAAACAAGACTGCACCATCGGTTCGCGTACTAAACAAACCAACCGCGGAGATTTGACGTGATGTTTGTATCCCAGCAATATCTGGGTTTAAATCTACGGTTTCTACGTCGATGGTGGTATTCCCGTCGGGGTCAGTGTCGTTACTTAAAACATTGACCACAACCGCAGTATTTGGCAATGTGCTGGCTAGGTCGTCTCGAGCGATTGGCACTTGGTTCAAATCTAAAGTGGTATTGATATCATCTTGGGTACTTGCAGCTGCATCATAGATAATATCTCGAGTACCATTTTGTGTTGTGCGTTGAGGATCAAGCATTTGAACCGTTAATGGACGTTGGTACATTGCCACTGGAACCGTACCATCTACTGCGACGGTGAGCGTAAATTCAACCCAACCGCCAGCAGGTAAAATAATGCCCGATGCTGCGCTCAGCACCGGAGACTGGTTGTTTCCTAGGTTCTGCAGAGCACTTGGACCAACAGCAGATTCTGTCAGACCGCCATAAGTAACCTCTGAAAACTGCTCAAGTAAAAACCCAGCCATCAAGCCAAATCCCTCACACTGAAGAACTTTGGCATTACTTGCACCAACTGCATTTTCCAGCCGAATTTTGTAACGTACTTTTCCGGGGAGATTGACTCGAGACCACAGGGCTTGGACTTGCACGGTCACATTAGGTAAAGCCGACACCAGACTTGGTATCAGGCTCGCATCAACATTGTTAAAGACAAAACCATCATCGCCTCGAGTAGGCAAGTGCGAAACAGGGATCTGACCAGTACCACCATTATTGCTTTGGTTCTCAGCCGGACTGCTTCCTCGAGATCCACCCAAGACCGTTGTGATCGCACTATTTCCACTGAGATAGATGGTACCACCACCGCCACCACCACCAGCCGCATGCACGGTATCTCCACCAAGTATTGAAGCACCACGTCCACCTTGAGCCTCAACCGTTAAACCACTCATGGTGCTGCCAATCGGCAATAAAATAACCACGCTACCGCCTGCACCGCCACCACCAACATTGCCAGCATTTCCTGGTTGACTAAGTGTCGGAGCATCCAATCCATTGGCACGAATTGTGCCTGTACCAACCACTGATCCAGCCCGTAGAAAAACAATGCCACCACCACTGCCGCCATGGGCTCGAGGTTGATTGCGGTTGGCCCCAGCACCACCACCGCCCCCTAAATAGATGCGCGTCAGATCATTGGCGATGCGTGCACCACCAAAACCGCCTTGTGAACGTGGATGTCGTTTAAAATTAGGAATTTCAGTTGGCGACCAGTTATCGCCACCACGACCACCAGCACCGCCATTAGCGCCACCGCCACCACCAGTACCATTTGTACCACCGCCACCTGCGTTCGCTGGAGCCCCAAAACCCGCGCTGCCTTCTGGGATTCCTTCAGTAACAAGGTCAACCAAAAAACCTACTTGGTTAATGTATCTCGGAGTTCCAGCGATGCCCTCACCTTTACCTGCATCATTGTCAAAACCTTCACCAGCATTGATACGGTACTCAATGGGTTCGCCGAAATCTCCACTGGTGCTGGTTAATTGGCGTCCTCCAGCACCACGAAACCCTAAACCACTCACATCCACAATCCCTGACATGGTCAGTTGACCAGCAGTATCAAAAGTAAGTACACCACCACTCGTACCGTTCCATACGGCAGCGGTTAAACTGCTGCTGGTTGTGGCAGTTGAATACTGTGGAACACGGATGATTTGGAATCCATATTGACCTGTTTGAGAGTCCGCATTTTGCATGATATATGAGTGAACCAGTCCATTATTGCTCCCAGCACCACGGATGGTCACGGAGACATTGTTTGAACTTATGACTTCCACAAATTCGTGTTGCCCTGATTGGATGAGTGTTGATCCATTGGCTGGATCTCCAATTACACCATCACCATATAAGTCCGCATCGGCTAACTCTAATTCAGCACCTTGCATTTGAATGATCAGCAATAAATCACCAGCAGTAATTGGCGTTATAGCACCATCCACATTGCGATTGCCTAATGTGAGCGTCCTCTCCCCTGCTGATAATGAACCCACACCTGAAAAGTAGGTATTTACTACACCAGATAATATCCCACCTACCCCATCTTTACCTGGGGTCGCACTCATTGCCATTGCTTGGGAATAGATAATTGAAATAAGCAGAAACAGCAAATTAACAAATTTGCGCACAACACATGTATTTTGAAAATGTAACAGCATTTACTCTCCCTCTCGCGCCAAAGGCATCAAACCTACGCTATGAAAGGTAGCACAGCTGATGATTTATTCGAGGTCACAATCGACAGCGCTTGGATACTTTACTTTTCTACTTCTTTGAAATACACCTTGATAAACTTTCCAATTGAATGCGAAAGATTGTTTTGGGCGGTGGTTGAAGTATGTTTGAATCGGACCTTTTGGACGCGATTAGAGGGTCGAATTGAGTTGGCGTTATAATTTCTCCCACTCAGCGTTTAATAACTCTGAGGCGAAAGTCGCAAGATTATTGCTATGAAATACCTCATTCCTATAGCCAACAATCCGACCTTTAAAGCTTACACCCAAAACCCGATTATTTCGTGGATCTACGTGTGGACCACCACTCATTCCTGGTATCAACTCTGTACCTAAGTGGGGGACAAAACCCCAATAACATTGTCCCAAACACGATTATCCAATTCATGAGTCAAGAATGGGTCTACCGTAAAGTAAAAACCAAGAGTGCAATAGACCCATAATTAAGCTGTTATAAACGCATATAGGTATTTATTCTTCAAACTCATCCTCAGCAGTTGCTTAAAAATGTAATCGGTTTATCTGGTCGCCAGTGGCAAACGTATCAAACTAATTTAGAAATCTTTTCAAAGCTAGTCAAAAGCAATCGTCTAAAATGGGTCTTAGGGTCTACAGTTAAGTAAAAGTGAAAAGTATCGGTAGTGTGAATTCGACCAGCTATACGCACATATGGGTACATTAAAGATATTAAAAAAAGAGTGTGACAACCCTAAAAACTAAAAGTCTCAATTTTAACGCATAAACCTTTTCAGAGACAGTTTAATTATCGAAAAATGTATTTTTGTTTAACTTGCACCGAGAGGTTTTTTCAGTTTGGATAGCGTGCTGCACAAGTTAGATTGAATCTCATGTGTGTATAGCAGTTTAGAATTGCGCTATGTGTACTTTTTGCTTTTACTTAACCGCAAAGCCACTTATGGTTCTTCGCTTGGGATGGTCATTGGTAAATCATAAGCTAAGTGTGATTTAGGTTACTAAGCCGATTTTGGCAATTTACTCTACCGACAGGCTTTATTGGGCTACCAGTTCAGCCCTCGCATTCGTGATGTCAGTTCATCACGTTACTGGCGTATCTCAAGAAAAAGCGATTATGGACAACTCAATGACATTGCCAAAAATCGTATCAATACCGCATTGTTAGCTGACCATTGGCAAGATGTGCTGCGCTTAGTGGGAAGTCTAAAGGTCGGTGCAGTTAAAGCACCTGAAATCATGCGGATTCTGGCTCGAGATGGCAAAACCACTGGTTTAGGAAACGCCGTGGCAGAGGTTGGACGAGTTGCAAAAACACTGTACTTGTTGGATTACTTGGATGATGAAGCTTATCGAAGGCGCATCCTTGTACAACTTAACCGTGGTGAGCAGCGTGGAAAGGTAGCTCGAGAAGTCTGTCACGGCAATAAAGGCGAACTACAACAACAGTACCGTGCTGGTATGGAAAATCAACTTGGAGCGCTGGGATTGGTGGTCAATACAATTATCTTGTGGAACACGCTTTATTTACAAAGTGCAGTTAAGCAACTCGAGGCAATGGGTGAAGAATTACTCGATGAGGACGTGGCTCGAGTCTCACCGCTTAGGTGGCAGCACATCAATATGTTAGGAAGGTATAACTTTGTGTTATCTCCAAGTGTTGCAGGTGGTGACTTGCGTCCTTTGCGTGACCCGAATGCTGAAACAGACTTGGACTTCGATCTAGATTGGTAAGTGTAAGTTAGGCTACTAACGTTACTTTTGATTTTTAGGGAAGCCGAAACCCGCATAGGGGTGTGACAATCGTAGATGTGGAGAGTTTCAATTCTTTACACCTGATTGCAATAATTAAATCACAAAATAGTAATAATTGTGAATAATGTCACATGACTAAAAGCGATATTCTAAATTGACTTAATATGCAGAGAATTACCTTAACTTAATATGTAAGTTCGTCAATTGTACTTCATCTACAGCACTTGGCGCATCTGCCATGACATCCGCACCTTTGGCATTTTTAGGAAAAGCAATCACATCCCGAATTGTTTCAACATTCGCCATCACAGCCACCATGCGATCTAAACCCCAAGCAATACCACCATGTGGTGGCGTGCCATACTCGAGGGCTTCCATAAAAAAACCAAACCGATTGCGAGCTTCAGCAGTGCTAAAACCAATAGCGTTAAACATTTTTTCTTGCACTTCTGGATTGTGAATACGAATACTGCCACCACCAACTTCGTAACCATTAATCACTAAATCATAGGCTCGAGCTTTCATACTGCCCATTTCAGGAGTGCCGAATTTTGCTAAATCTTCGAGTGTTGGGCTAGTAAACGGGTGGTGCATAAAAGTAAAGCGTTGATTGTCTTCATCCCATTCGAGCAATGGAAAATCCACAACCCAAGACATGTGGAATCGAGGCGAATCAGCTGTAATTAGCTGTAACTCATCACGCAAAGTCAGTCGAACAGCTCCAAGAGCTTTTAATGTTGTGTCTTTGCTGTCGGCTCCAAATAACAAAGTTTGACCAATTATTGCACCCGTCAACTCGAGTAAACCCGTTATTTCGGTAGGGGAGAGGAACTTAGCAATACCACCCTCGAGTCCTGATGCCGTGGTTTTTGTCCACGCTAATCCTTTAGCCCCATTTTGTTTTGCCACTTGCTCGAGCGCCTCGATTTGCTTACGACTGAGTTCGGCAGGTGCTACTAAAACCCGTACGGTGCCGTTTGCCTCGAGTGCCGATTTGAAAACTGCAAAACCAGATTCCGCCAAGATACTCGAGGCATCTTGAATTTCTAAGCCAAAGCGTTGATCGGGTTTATCCGAACCAAATCGATTCAAAGCATCAGCATAAGTCAAACGTGGTAAGGGGAGAGGGATTTCCAGATTGAGCGTTTGTTTAAACACATGTTGCAATAAGCGTTCATTTAACTCGAGCACATCATCTACATCTACAAAACTCATTTCGATATCGAGTTGTGTAAAATCTGGTTGGCGATCAGCGCGTAAATCCTCATCGCGGAAACAGCGGGCAATTTGGAAATACTTATCAAAATTAGCGATCATCAAAAGTTGCTTAAAAAGTTGAGGGCTTTGTGGCAACGCATAAAAATTCCCTGCGCTGGTACGACTCGGCACCAAATAATCTCGAGCACCTTCAGGGGTAGATTTTGTCAGCATTGGCGTTTCAACACTGATAAAACCTTCGGCATCTAAAAATTGGTAAATACTTGAGATGGTTTTTGAACGCAACTTCAGCGCTTCACGCAGTGGTTCACGGCGTAAATCTAAGTACCGATACTTCAAACGAATCTCTTCTGAAGCAGTAACAGGTGTGCCATCCACAGGAAATGGCACGGGTTTAGCTTTGGCTAAAATTTCGAGATTACTGGGAATAATTTCAATTGCACCAGTAGCATACGCATCCGTTTTATTTTGCATCGCTCGAGCTTGCACAACACCCGTTACCTCGAGCACAAATTCGGATTTACACAAATCGGCATTAGCAAAACATGGATTACTCGAGTCAACAGTGATTTGCACAATACCAGTGCGATCACGCAGCACAATAAAGCGAGTATCTGGGAATTCACGGACTCGAGACACCCAGCCGTTCAGGGTGACGGTTTGACCAGTGTGGCTTTCTGAGAGATCGTTGCAGTAATGGGTTCGTTTCACAACCTGAGCATACGGCATTCTTGGTTTTGAATGCACTTACCTTTGGGATAACAAGTTTTGAGGGATGAAAAAGCTTACACGTTTTTGACACTCGATAAAATCTAAGTTGTGATCAACGTAGATGAGAGTTTTATTCCCCAACATTCCCCAGTGATGTTTGATAATGCTGCCTGCTCGAGGTTGGGTCGCTCGAGTTGGGTTTGAGTTTGAACTGAAATATAATTTGTTTTTTACGTAAAATGCTAT
>JAAFIG010000027.1 GCA_013298595.1 Deinococcales bacterium
TGAGGTTGGGCATGGGATTGCTGCTCAGTTGTTGCCTTTGGCGGATAGGGTGCATAAGTTGACGATTGTGCCTCGTGGTGGAGCGGCTGGGTTTATGATGCCGTTACCATCAGAAACACAGCATTATGGTAAGAATCGGCTTTTGGACAGAATTGCTGTCGCATTAGCTGGGCGGGCTGCTGAAGAAATTCAATTTGCTGAAATCACCACAGGGGCACAAAATGATTTCCAACAAGCCACTCGCATTGCTAAGCGCATGGTTGCCGAATGGGGCATGAGTGATCACCTTGGACATGTTGCGTTAATCGAAGAGACCCAGAATTTTCTGGGGTATGGCTCGGAAAGCCGCTCCTACAGTGAAGAAACAGCCCAAGCCATAGATGCCGAAATCAAAGACATCATCGAAACACAATACAAAAAAATTAAGAACTTGCTCGAGCAAAATCGCCATGCTATGGATCGGATTGTAGCCGTGTTGCTCGAGCGTGAAACTCTGACTGGTGAAGAATTTGTGACTGTGTTTGAGGGTGGTATTTTGCCTGAGGAAATTGAGCCTGTAAAACCAATTCTCGAGCCTAGTTTTATCCCACCTAGTGTTTTACCAAAAACTAAACCCGGCGGAGCGTGACACTCGAGATGCACTTATGACAGTTGCTGCTGTTTTTGTTTTGGCATTAGCACCAGCATTGTTCTGGTTTTGGTTTTTTGCCCGCCGAGATCAACGTCCAGAACCTGCTTGGCTGATTTTTAGAACTTTTGTCTGGGGGGCTGCAATGGTGATTCCAGCCGTGTTACTCGAGGCTGGAATTTCAAATATATTTGGTGAACTTGCCATGTTTTTCTTGGTGGGTATTATCGAAGAAGGTTGCAAATTAA
The DNA here is from genome assembly GCA_013298595.1 of Deinococcales bacterium. Taxonomy (GTDB): domain Bacteria; phylum Deinococcota; class Deinococci; order Deinococcales; family JAAFIG01; genus JAAFIG01. The sequence continues at coordinate 877 of JAAFIG010000027.1, forward strand.
TTGCCGCTTTATCGATTGCTAAAAATAAAGAATTTGACGAACCCATAGATGGATTAATTTATGCTACAGCCGCTGCACTGGGTTTTGCTACGCTTGAAAATTTCTTTTATTTACTTAATCATGGTTCAAGTCTCATTTTAATTCGTGGACCAATTTCAACCCTTGGACATATTTTATTTACTGGAGCTTGGGGCTATGCCATGAGTGTGCGGCGTTTCTCGAGTCGGCGTTTTGTGTTGCGTAAGGGCTGGTTACTAGCAGCTTTGCTGCATACAATTTTTAATTTTTTACTGCTTGGAGCAAGTGCTAAAATTGGACTTGAATGGCTATTATTACCATTTATGGGTTTGATGGTTTTGATGTGGCGTTTAATGGGGGCATATTATAAAAAATCTGTGGATGATGAAAAACGTCATGTACAACATGCAATGGATCTTGTGCAAAAATAATTTTGAAAGCCTTCTAGCTTTCTCTCTTAACATCTCTTAAACCTCCTTTGCTTTTCCTCATCAACCCTTGTTCTAACCTACACAAGTGAAAACAACCATTGCTTTATTAACCGCGTTTGGACTCTCGAGCCTCGCAGCTGCCCAAGAACTGACGGTGTCGTATAATTTTGCCGAAGTTCGTACACCTGTCAATTTAACAGGTGGGAAATTTGAATGGACTCCAACTCCAGACCTCGCCCAATTCCTGATTCCTGGTAGCCTTGAACTCGAGTACCCTGATGTCAATTCTTTAACGTTGTTACCACCAACAGGTAGTTTATTAAAGTTTTTTGAAGGCAAAGAAGTGATGGTGCAACTCGAGGATAAAACCATTGTTAAAGCTCGAGTGATTCGTGCTGATTTAGCTTTGTTTGAAATTAATGGTCAGTACCGTCAAATTGATCCGAGTCGAGTCATTTTTCCAAACCTTGAAGGTGTGCGTTTTGAACCAACCTATCAGTGGCAGTACAGTGGTGCAGGTGGCAAAAGCAATTTATCGTACCTGACTCGAGCTTTGACTTGGTCGCCACGTTACACACTCACTGTAACAGGAGAAAATGCGCGTTTAACTGCTTGGGCAGATGTGCGTAACAATGGTTCGACAGTTTATAACATACCAGAAATCACCTTGGTGGCTGGACAAATCAACTTAGAAGCTGTACAACAACCACAAAATTTTCCAGGAGCACAACCACAAGCTGCATTAGCTCGAGCCGATAGTGTGCAAAGTGTTGAAGCGGTTGGTGAAAGTGCTGGTTTACAAATTTTCAAATACGCTAAAGCTTTAATTTTAGGGGGTGGCACAACTACCAGTGTGCCATTTGTAAACACCACTGCTGCGCTTGAGCGCATTCTGGATTACACAGGGTATTTTTCGGATGCACCACGTCAGGTGCTCCCTATGCAACGCTTGTATGCTGTAAAAAGTGGTGCGGATTTACCTGCTGGTGTTGTAACTGTCCGTGAAGATAATCGTGTTGTAGGACAAGCTCGAGTTTCTGATACACCAAAAGCTGAACGGGCTAATCTGTACTTGGGTTCTGATTTCGATTTGCGTTTACTGCGAACCACTCAAACCCTCGAGCGCACTGCAAAACTTGCAAAATTCAAAGTGATGTTTAGTGTCACCAATACCAAAGCTCGAGTTGTGACCATTCGTTTGCGCGAAAACTTGGGTGGTAATTACACTTTGGATGCTGTGACATTACCAAATGTTAAACGTGAAACAGAGGGCTTAAATGCCACTGCAACCCTAGCGCCTAATCAGAAATTTGAAGGTTCATACACTATTACCTATAAATATCAGTAAACTTGGTGCGTACAGCCAGAAATTATTCTTAGAGTGTACAGAGCAAGTTCTAGCTTGCTCTGTACATTTTTGTTTGACAAGACAAGCCCACTGCCTACAAAGCATTTGGTATTCTTACCAGCGCATGACCGAGCTTTTTCAAGCTTTAAGTACCAATGATTTTGAAACAGCCTTTGAGTTGTTAGAACGTACTTTGCAAATTACTCGTGAACCACAGCAACGCGCCCAAGTCGCACTCGAGTTAGCTGGGGTTTATGCCTTATTTGGTGCGGGTGGTTTAGATGGTTTACAGCATAGTCTCGAGCAAGCAATTTTGGCTGTGCCTGAGGTGCAACTCGAGCCACGTTATTTGGCATTGCAAGCAAATGTGTTGATGTTTATTTTAGAAGAAATTCTCGAGCCAAACGATCCGCAACGTGCTCAGGTGGTGGCTATGGCAGATAAAGCATCTTTGGGTGATGCAATCACACGTTTTTATGCGGCTTCGGCATTGGTTGGTTCGGGTGAATCTGAACGTGGTTTATTGTTACTCGAGCAAATTCGGTTTGCGGATTTACCAGTCTATTTGCAATGGCGAGCATGGTCTTGGCGGGCTGGTGCTTTTGAAGAACTTGGGCGTTTACGTGATGCCAGTTTGGCATACCATCATGCAGCCAACGGAGCAACTGGTTCGGACAGAGCCGCTTTACTACAAGATAAAGCCGCTATGTTACTGGACTTAGAAGAACCCCACGAAGCACTCATTGCCCTCGAGCAAAGCTTAGCCGCTGTTTTTGGGATCGAACATCCTAGTGATGCAGCTGCGCGTTTACAATTAGAAGCTCGAGCGCATCTGATGCTGGAAAATCCGCATTTGGCTCGAGAACATGCCGAACAAGCCATGCGAATCGAAACCAGTAGCGGCGAGCATAGTTTTCCGACCGCCTTGGTACTGGCACAAACCTTAGCTGCTTTAGAAGTTTGGCAAGAAGCTATTCCGACCTTTCAACGGGCAGTACAACTTGCCCAAGCAGGTGATAAGGGCTTTGCACTGCATGAACTTGGTTTGGCTCAACTCGACGCAGACCAACCCGATGATGCCCGCAACAGCTTAAAACTGGCATTACTCGAGTCAGTGTACCCACATAAAGCCGAAATCCGAGCTGACCTTGCCGAACTCGAGTACCGCTTAGGCAATTTTGAAATTGCTGAAAAAGAAGCCAGAACTGCCCTCGAGATGGGAGCAACGGTGCCAGCCAGTCTGATGCTTGCTAATGTCGCTTACGAGTACTACCGCTTAGACGAAGCGCTCGAGCATTACCGACGGGCTTTAGAGCATTCTAGCGAAGGCAACCGCGACTGGGTGATTGCTCATCAAATGACTGCTGATACCTTAGTGCAACTCGGTTGGCGCAACCCAGAACAAATTTTGCACCATGCCAGCCTTGCCTTACCGCATCTCGAGCCAGCCGATGAATGGGCAATTACGTTAGAAAGTTATATCGAACGAGCCAGGCAACTCATTGTACCCAGCAGTCACTCGAGAACCTTGAATTAGCACGAGTTGAGTAGTTAAAATCTTGATGCCAAATTTTATTCACTAATAAAATAACCTTTAATAGATTTGGTATCGCCCATTTGGATTGTTAGCATCAGGTTGAAAAATACGAACGCGCTGACCTGAATTTAAGGTCACGTTAACATTGATAAGATTGGATGGATTATTTGCCATAGGCAGAAGTACAGAAACTTCACAAGTACTACTGGTTGGTATACCAATCAAAACACTATATTGACTATTGGTTAAATAACCAGAACCACCATCTACAACACGTGTCATTGTTGATGTAACATTATTGTTACATTTAACTTTAAGGACACGTCCTTGCTGATTGCGAGTGCCATCACTACTTAATACATCAACAGATATAGCATTGCCACTAAGAATTGAGCGATTGTATAGCACATATCGGTGGGCATTACTGCCTAGTGGGTCACCACCAAAAATGGATAGATCAATTTTTGAGTCTTTATCAAAATCAGCGAATGCAATATGAAGGCTTCCCCCAAATGCTAGTTCATTACCTAAAGTACCATTTGCATCAAGTAGTTCTTTAACATTTGGAGTGACTAACTCAAAACCACTTCCTGTCTTTCGATTGTTGGAAAACATACCCCATTGATGTGCATAGCCCGGATCATTTACGGCTGCACCACAAGGTGAACGACTACCCGCAGCAGTACCAGAAATAATAATATCTTCATACCCATTATTATCAACATCATAGCCCCATAATCCATATGCTTCACAAGTAGTCGCGTTTACTTTTACACCAGCTTGTACTACCGAAGCAATAGGGGAACCATCAGGTGTTTTTTTCAATTCTTTAAAACATACTCGTACACCACTGGCACACATTGACTTAGGTTGTTGCTCAAAAAGTCTAATTACACCAAGATTCTGTGCTGTATTACCAGGAATTTGGGATTGAAAAATACCAAATCCACGAACACCTAGGCTGATAATGTCTAATAAACCATCGTTGTTCCAATCAAGAAATTTGGTACCTTCTTCAAAATAAGTATTGGTGGGGGTCGGTAACCCTGCGATAATTGTATAGTTCTGAAAAACCATGCCACCATTATTTAAATATAAACGTTGACCAATCCACATATCGATCTTACCATCAGCATCAATATCAGCAGCCTGTACTCCTTCAGGTGGACCAATTTCATAAACACTTCTGTCAGGTGGTCGCATTTCAACAGACAAGGCTTTGACTCCCTCTGTTTGACCTTGGCAGTCAGGGTCTTCAGAATAAACTCGATTATTATTCACTAGAGTGTTTGTAAAGCGACACCAAGTTAATCCTGCTCCTCCCGTAATGTCAGTAAACTTTAGCAAAGTTGGAGTAGAATCGTTTCTCAAAAGTCTATTGGTGGGTCTAAAGGTATGACCAGCTTGACTAAAGGTTGAACAATTCTGTATATCATCAATCCGATTATAGAAAGGAATAAAAATATCTAAATCACCATCGTTATCAAAATCTGCGACGACAGTCGTTTCGCCTCGCCCTCGAATACCAGGTATATTCTGAAATACTACGTCTTCTGTGAACGTATTATTCTTGTTGTTGATATACAAACGAGTTAGATTTGTTAAATTGCCAGTACATTCTCCGTAAGGGATTGATAATATATCGTCATATCCATCTCTATTAAAATCGGCAATACGAACAGTCTTAGTTAAGAAATTATTTGGATTTAAACTGCTATAACTATCAAACCGTTGTAAACCAATGTTTGCACCGTTTAGTAATGTAAACCCGCCTGAGGGTGTAGCAAGGGTGGACATTGGCTCGACTAAACCATCGTTATTAAAATCTCCAATGCCAGGAAACTTACCGCTATTCCCACTATCAACCTGTTTTGCATGAAATTGCCATGTGCTTGTAGAACTACTTGCTTGAAGAGAGCCACGAACTCCTGATGTAGTTGATTTACTGGAGTCATTACAATTTGTAAGAACCAGTCCAAGTAAGGCAGTAGTTAACAGTAAAAAAAGTTTTGATTTCAGGTTCAGCATAAAGTCTCCTAAGTTTAATGTACCAAATTTTATTCTATTTTATTTAGCGGAGGCAAAATAGCAAGCCCCAACATAATCCCTTGAGGGAATTCTTGGGTCATGCGTTCAATGGCTTTTTGAGCAGTGGCTTGTGCCATTTTTTCAAAGGCTTTGCCACCCCATTTGTTCGCAGCAGGTAACTCAAGATGAACAATGATTTGTAATTCGTAATGAATGTTGGTTCCATACGACTCGAGCGTGGCATAACCTTGCCCACTGACAGCTGCCCATGCCTTACCTGTGCGTGGCTGAGCAATCAGGTTTGCACCATTAGCTGTGGTCTCGAGGATGCTATGAAAATCCAGTGCTTGTGCACCAAGAACAGGAACATCTACCAGTAAATTGGCGTGAATATCCAAATTTTGCACCTGTAATGCACCAATAAATTGAACATGCTTTAAGCTTTTTTCTACGTTTTGCAAATATAAAATAGCTTTCTCGAGCGTCTCGGGGAAAGCAATATCAAAGGCTCGAGCGACTTCGATTTTCATGTTATTCGATCCATTCAACAACCAATAAATTGTCTTTGGCGGCGGCGGCTATTTCGGCATCGGTGGCGCTGCGTAACTTTGGTAAATCACGGAAACTCTGGGTGGCATTGGCATAGGCTACACGCACAATGATGCGTTCAGTCAGTTCGTCCTTACCGATTTTCCAGACCAATTGATTACCAAGTGTCTCGAGTTGTTCGCGTAGTACTCGAGATTCTGGAATGATAGGGGTTTGATCGAATAAGTCATTCACGTTTTCTAGCGTACTGTAATTGTTGCAGGACAAAAACTCCTGACTTGTTGCAGGACAAAAACGCCTCATGGATTTTTTCTGAAAGTTTTCTCATAGCTAACCCCCAGACTAAAGCATGAAAACAATTCAGTATTTGTTACTGGTATGTGCACTTGTTTGCTCGAAAGCTGTGGCAAGCCCTGCCACAGAGTTATTCCGTGAAGCCAGTTTTTATATGAGTTTTCACTACTATGGGTATTCCAAGGTTAACCCGACAGTGCTGGCAGAGGGTTTAGCCGCTCAACTCGAGGAAGTGTGTAAACCCAAAGCTGATACCTGCGATTTTGCCCAAGCTCGTCCGTTTATTCAGCGTTTAGCCACAGGGATGCAGGATGGGCATACGTATTATCTTTCACCGCAAACCTTTCGTTCGACCCTCAGTCGTTTTCAAGGTACTAACCCAAATCCCAATCCATTATTTGGGCTGCGTTTTGGTAATGCCAATACTCGAGGTGAAATTCCTGTGCGTGATGTGGTTGCCGATGCTGCCGCATTCAAAGCAGGGATTCGTCCATTTGATCGGGTGCTGAGTATCAATGGTCAACAGGTAAATACCACCGAAACTTTACGTACTGCCCTGAGTACCGATCAGGATGTCAAACTCGAGGTCTTACGCGGAGATGCTGCTAATCCAATCAAGTTTGTAGCCACCATGCGCCGAGCCAGAATCGAACAGGATAACTTACCTTTTTTGTATCAACCACCCAATGCCCCAGCGGGTGTGGTTGCTTTACGCATTCCCACTTTTACGGGTAGCAACGACATCGCCCCTCGAGTTCATGCTTTGGTTGCCCAAGCCCAAAATGCGAAAACCCTGATTATTGATGTCCGTGATAACCCAGGTGGCGAAGAAACCGAGTGTTACGGCGCAGCCAGTGCGTTTATTGGCAAAGCTGCCAACCTCAACGAAACCCGTTTGGCTCGAGTGACCGTGGGTTTTGATGGTGGGAAATTTCTGGGTAACGACCCCAAAGATTTAACCCAATTTGATATTGCCAATCCAAGCCTCTGGAAAGGCAATGTGGCAGTGCTCACTAACAGTCAAACCGCCAGTTGTGGCGAACTGATGGCATACTTATTGCAATACAACAAACGTGCCCAAGTGATTGGTGAAACCACATACGGCATCCTTAATACAGCCACCGAATTTTGGCAATTGGTAGATCAAAGCGCCCTAGCAATCACGTATGTTCGTACCCTCAACCCAGATGGAACTTCGGTACCCGAGCAAGTCGTACCCAACATCGAAACTCGAGATAACCCCAGTGCAGCTGCTGAAACGGGGCGTGATGCCTTGTTTGAACGCGCATACATTGCGCTCGGTGTGCGACAATAAAACTGTGATCGCATTTGTTGAAGGTTTAGTCGTAACGGTCAAAGAAACCAGTGCAGTTGTTGCAGTGGGTGGCTTTGGACTCGAGATTTTTTGCCCCAGACCCAGCTTAGAGCGTTGCAAAACAGGGCAATTGGTGCGCCTCGAGACAGCTTTGGTCATCCGAGAGGACGCATGGAGTATTTATGGTTTCCATGAAGCCGATGCCCTCGAATTATTTAAGTTGCTGATGACTGTTTCTGGGGTTGGTCCACGTATTGCCTTAGCAGCATTATCCACATATAACCCCAATGTGCTTGCCAGTGCCATTCTCAAAGAGGACTCCAAACTACTTGCCAGTGTCAGTGGGGTTGGCAAAAAAACAGCTGAACGAATCATCCTCGAGTTAGGTAATAAACTGCCTGCTCACCTCAGTGTTGGCAAGGGCGCACCACGCCCAGCCCCATCTGAAAACGAAGCTTTCCGCGATGCCGTCGAAGCCCTGATTTCCCTAGGCTACCGCGATGCCCAAGTACGAACTGTGGTGGCTAATTTACTCGAGGGTGGTGCAGAAAACACAGCCGAAGGGTTAATTCGTAAAGCCTTAGCCAAACTCCGATAAATGATAGGCTAAAGATATGGACGCAAAAACTGTTTTGGTCGAACAAATGAATCGCACGGCAAAAGCCTTTCTTAAAGCCCTCGAGGAATTCCCAGCCGATCAATTCCATAAAGCTCTGCCAGCAGGTGGACACAGCGCAGCTTGGCATGCCATGCACATCGCGGATTGGTCAAGAATTTTGGTACCCAATAATCTCGAGGATGTGAGCAGTTCAGAACGGTTTGCTTATTTGGGATGGGAAGAATCTGATTTTGCCAAAGCAGTCTACGAACTCGGCAGTGTGACCGAGCAAAGCAGCCAAGCTGAAATTATTGCCCATCTGAAAAGCCAATTAGACAGAGCTGCCGCTACTGTGCAAAATGCCGATGCAGCACGGCTCGAGGCTAGTGTGCAAACACCGATGGGTGAACGCAAAATCTTAGCGATTGTGTTAACCCATATCGGACATGTGCCATACCATTATGGTCAAGTTAAAATAAATGCTAAACAACTGAGTTAAATCATTTGAACCCTCGAGACAGTTTTTGCGTATCTGTCTCGAGGGATTTTTGTGACGCTTGCGCTGTATCACTTTCCAATGGTTAGAATGCCTGTTATGAATGCTTTGTCTGGTGTGTCTACTTTGTCCGATGCGGATTTGGTGGCGCGTTTGGCTTGGCAGGATGAAGCGGCATTGTCGGAATTGTACGATCGGTACTCGAGTGCTTTGTTTGGTTTGGCGTTGCGGGTGTCTGGTTCTCGAGAACGTGCCGAGGAAATTGTGCAAGATACCATCATGAAGTTGTGGCGTAACCCTAAGTTGTTCGATGCGTCTCGAGCGGCATTGTCTACTTTTTTATTGACGTTGGTGCGGAACGCTGCGATTGATGCGTTGCGACGTGAACGGTTCACGGTGCCTCTCGAGGATGAAGAGGGTGAGTTGTTACCACTGGCAGCGGATACCTTATCGCCGCTCGAGCAAGCCGAGTTCGAGCAGACTTCAGTGCGGGTGCGTTTGGCTATGGCGGAGTTGTCGGTGGCGCATCGGCAGACTGTGGAATTAGCCTATTTTCGTGGGGCTTCCAGAGAAGAAATTGCGGCTGAAATGAATGTGCCTGTGGGGACAGTCAAAAGCCGTTTGAAGTATGCCTTAGATAAGTTGCGAGCCACACTGGGTGGTTTCTCGCTTGGTGGTGAACTTTTATGACCGATATTCAAGAATTGCTGCCTTTGGTGGCATTAAATTTGGCTTCACCTGAGGAGCGAGCAGCGGTACAAGCGGCTCTCGAGTCCAGTGCTGCGTTACGGGCTGAGTACGCTCAGCTCAGGGTCGCTTTAACAGGTTTAGGGGCAACCACTGCTGAAGTACCGCCTGCTGGTTTAAAAGCCAAGATTTTAGCCGCCGCTCGAGCCGATAACCTAGCTGCGCCTGCCTTTGTCCGACCTGCTCCGCAAATGAAGCGCAGTGCACCAAAACCCCAGTTTTCTCGAGGCTTACCTTGGTTGATGGGTGGTGCTGCCACGTTCTTAACAGCCATTGCAGTGGTGTTCTTTGCAATTATGCAGTCCTCTCCAAGTATCAATGCTACAGCAGTTGTTTCAACACCCCAAGGTGATTTGGTTTATGCCAACTCTGGAGAGATGTCACGCACCGCGCCTGTTGTGCTAGTGCGCGCCAATGGTCAGAAAATCCCAGTGGTTTTTGCCGCTAATAAAGCCTGTAAATTTGAAGCGGCGGTCTCGAGTGATGGTTTAACATATTTACTTGATAGTGCTAATAACAAAGTGTTTATTCTCGAGGAAAGCACTGGTAAACTGGTAGATGAATGGGATGTGCCAGCCAATGCAACTGCGATGGATGTGGTGGCGGGTACTGTGGTTGTTCGCTCGAGTAAAGTGGCTCTGATTTTTCGGCGTAACCAAAGTGGTGAAAAAAGTATGGTTGAGGCACGTATCTCGACGCAAAGTAAAGGCACTTCTGTGGATGCGGCTGTGATTGATGGTCAGCGTTTATTTATTACCGACCAAGATATGGGTTTGGTACGGGTGTTAGAAGTGGGTACTGGACGTGAATTAATGCAGTTCAAAGCGGCTAAAGCTCCTGTTTCCTTAGCTGTTCGAGATGGTTTATGGGTTTTAGATGCAGTGGGCGCTTTGTATCATTTGGATTTGCAAACAGGTGCTGTGCTAGACAGCATGAAGCTCGAGGGAGCACCGAGTTTGTTGCGTTTAACCGATGAGCGAATTTTCGTTGCTGATAAACAAGGGTTTGTGACCGTTTTGGATTGGCAAAAAAAGGTCATCGTTGCCCGTAAGCGCTTGCAAAACTTGCCGATGGCACTCTCGAGTATGCCCGATGGTCATGTGGCAGTTGCTCTCGAGAAACGCGGAATTGTTGTGCTGGACAATAAACTTGATGTGGTTAAAACCGTTTATTAGTTTTCTGAAGAAAGTGCTTATTTTTTTGACGATTCTTTGACGGTGCATTTGCTAGATTAATCCCAACCAAAGGTTGTGAGTTCAACCAGTTCATTCGGATGAGATCATCCAAGACCAGTTGGAGGGGATTATGAAACGCACCAATTATATGAAACGCGCCACGCTCCGTTTTCTCGAAGGCACAAAGTTCCGCACACCAGTCGAAGCTGTTGAAGCAGGACTACGCAGCTTAGGCGAATGGGCAGATATGCTTGCCGAAGAACGCGAAGCAGAAGCCGCTATGGGCAGCGAACGCCGCCGTAACAGCCGAATCATTGCTGAAGCTTAATTTTTATTCTTCGCCCCCTAGAACCATCAGACGATACCCTGATGGTTTTTTTCTTGTAAGCACAATTGGTATAACCTAGTCATGCCGCGTCTCCTTGCCATTGCCGACCCGCACCTCTCGAGTGTGCAAGGCAAAAGTATGAATGTTTTTGGTGGCAACTGGACAGGGCATCCGCAAGCGTTTTTTGAACGTTGGCAAGAAACGGTTCGAGCCGATGATATTGTTCTCATTGCAGGTGATATCTCATGGGGTATGAAACTCGAGGAAGCCATCCCCGATCTCGAGCAAATCCATGAATTACCTGGTCAGAAAATTATTATCCGTGGCAACCACGATTACTGGTGGAATACCATTTCTAAAGTACGAGCTGCTCTGCCAAGCAGTATCAAAGCTTTGCAACACGATAGTCTAGTAATTGGTGATGTTGCTATTCTTGGCTCGAGAGGTTGGACGTGCCCAGGAAACGAAGATTTTGCTGCCGATGACGAAAAAATTTATTTACGCGAACTTGAACGCTTAAAACTTGCTGAGCAATCCTTACAAGGTAAAACTTTCTCGAGAACAGTGCTGATGCTGCATTACCCACCAACCAATGGTGCCTTTGCACCCAGTGGGTTTACCAGTTTTATCGAACAGCTTAACCCCACGGCTGTGGTGTACGGACATTTACATGGCATAGACCAAAACCGAGTGCTCCGTCGTTGGAATGGCATCCCCCTGCATTATGTGGCATGTGATGCTGTGCGTTTTAAGCCACAAGTTGTTTTTGATAACATCGAACTATAAACCACGCCTCGAGACAACTTCATGAATCAAAATAGCTGCTGCAACACTGGCATTTAAACTCTGGACTTTACCTTTGGTTTCTATTCGCAGTAACTCATCGCATTTTTCCCGCACCAGCCGCCGCAAACCATCACCTTCTGAACCAATCACTAAAGCAATCGGACGATCAAAATCTAATTGACCAAGCGCCACTCGAGCTTCACCTGCTGCACCATAAACCCAAATACTTTGGTCTTTGAGTTCGTCTATTAAACGCGGCAAATTCTTAATTTGTACAATTGGCAAATGCGTTGTTGCACCTGCACTGGCTTTAACAACCGTTGCCGATAACGGCGCACTACGGCGCTCCTCCACAACCACCCCGTGCGCCCCAAGCACCTCGGCACTACGAATAATCGCACCAAAATTATGCGGATCGGTAATACCATCGAGTAACACAAGCAACAGTTGTTCCGAACGCCGCTTAGCCAAAGCAAAACAATCCTCGAGATCAGACCACTGAGCATCAGGTAATTCTGCCACCACACCCTGATGTTGCGTTGTCTTCACCGCCTGATCTAACTCAATACGAGGGTGCCACTCGAGTGGCACATCGGCGGTTTGACATAATTCCTCGAGTTCACGAGCAAATGCCTTCTCGATACCCTGAGCGGCATAGACACGCTCGATAGACCCTGTTTGTAAAGCCTCGAGCACTGGATTACGACCATAAATCAACATGGCAATAGCTTAACAGCTTTGAGCTATAAGCAAAGCTGTAATCAAATGTTAAAGACAAGGAAACTACAATAGACCTCATATCAACAATTTTCGTTGCCTAAAACAGGGTGATGACAAGTATCCCCTACGTTCAATGTATGGATTTTTGTAGGGTGCGAACCTAATGTTCGCCCTGTTTTCTCGAGGTTATCCAAATAATTTGGTTAATTGAAAAGCAAAACTCATATCCCCTTGAATTTTGAGTTTACCTGTCATGGCTGCCATCATTGGGTTGAGTTCGCCTTTGATGATTTTTTCAAAATCGCTGCTGCTGCTCGAGATCGAAATTCTTGGGGTTAAACCATGCGAATCTGGAGTGCCATTGAGTAATCCTGTGCCTTCTGTGCGAGCATCAAAGGTATAAGGTGTGCCGTCAAATTCAAGTCCAATAACGGCGTTTAAATCAGCTTTGATTTCAGGGGTGAGTTTGTTGTTTAAGTTCTCGAGAATAGCTTGGCTCATTTGGGTTCTCCTAATTTTAGAATGTGTTGATAATGTTTTTTTTCGACAGGTGTGACCGATAACCGATTGCCTTTACGCAGTATTAGCATACCTTCAAGTGCAGCATCTTGTTTCAGGGTTTCTAAGGAAATAAAGGGTAAGGCTTTGACTGGCTCGAGCAGAATCTGATCCCATCTTGGATTCTCAACAGTGCTTTTAGGGTCGTAATAATCACTGGTTGGGTCAAATTGGGTTAAGTCTGGATGCGTGGTTTTGGTGACTCGAGCTAATCCAGCAATCCCTGGCGGGGTGGCATTGCTGTGATAAATAATGATGTTATCGCCAATTTTCATGTCACGCATGTAATTGCGGGCTTGGTAATTGCGAACCCCATCCCACGGGCTTTCTCCTAAACGAACTAAATCTGCAAAGCCAAACACATCGGGTTCGGATTTTAAAAGCCAAAATTGTTGTTTTGCCATAAAGTCAGTGTACAAGACTGCACAGGTATGCTACACTCCCACGGCTCGGGTTTAGGCTCGAGGCTCGAAAAGAAACTTTTTGAGTGCAACTTTTAAAGGTTGCCGCGATCTCGCAGGAGTTGTGAGGTACGCATCGGGCGAAATTTTCGTCCGCCGCTCGAGAGAATTTCTCTTCAGCGCGAAGGAGTTTATATGGCAGAAGTTGTGAAGAAACCAAAGACCCGTAAGGAACGCAAGGTTATTAAATCTAAGCGTCGTGGTAAGGCGCAAGAAAAGCGTCACCGCCAAAGCTTAAAGAACCGTACTGCGAACCGTGCAACCAAAAGCACCATCAAGACATTTGTTAAGAAGGCTGTTACTGCCACTGCCGAAGGCGCAGCCGATGCTGCAACACTGGTGCAACGTGCCGAAAGCTTGATTGACAAAGCAGCCAAAGGTAGCGTTATGCACAAACGCGCTGCTGCTCGTAAAAAGAGCCGTCTGGCAAAAGCTATCACCAAGCAAAAAGCCATTGCTGCCGCTGCATAAATCCAGTAACTGGTTTGAAGTGGGAAGGCATGCCTTCCCACTTTTTTCTATATTTGAGTACCAAATCGTGCTACCCTAAAGCTCATGAATTTGTTAAACCCTCGTGTTCTCGAGCGCTTAAATCTGCATCGTGTATTTCTGGGCGACCTACGAGAAGTCCTTGTGGCTAGTGGTGCTCCCGAAAACGAATTACGGGATGCTCGAGCCGCTGCTGGTGGTTTAGAACAAAGTTTTTTGTTGGTGGTGGCTGGCGAGTTTAACAGTGGTAAATCTTCGTTACTCAATGCCTTATTAGGTGGCGATGCGCTGCTCGAGGGTGTAACGCCAACTACCGATAAAGTCCAGATTCTGGTGCATGGTGAACGCGATATTGTTACGCCTTACGAACCGCTGCAAGATGCTTTTGTGGTGCGCCGAGAATTGCCTTTTGTTTTCCTCGAGGGTGTGGCATTGGTAGACACCCCTGGTACCAACGCAGTCATTCGTCAGCATCAAATTATTACAGAAGGATTCTTACCCCGAGCCGATTTACTCTTATTTTTAACCAGTGCAGATCGCCCATTTTCTGAATCGGAACGCCAATTCTTAACCCTTGCCAAGGCTTGGTCGCGCAAAGTGGTGATGGTGGTTAATAAAGTGGATTTGCTCGAGTCAGAAGCTGACCGTGCCACAGTCCAAGAATTTGTGAAAAGTAATGCCTTAGCCACTTTGGGCGAAACCCCGCCTTTTTTTATGGTTTCGGCTCGGCGCTTTAAGCGCGACGGAACAGATGAGGGTTTTGCGGCTCTCGAGGCACATTTACGCGAAGTGCTTGGCGAACAAAGCCGAGTGCGCTTAAAGTTACTCTCGCCACTGGGTGTGGCAGGTGAATTATTACAAAGAGCTGCGGCTCGAGTGGGTGCAAGTCAGGAATTACTGGCAGCCGATACACGCTTACTAGCCGATATCGAACGCGAATTTGAACTGCACCAAACCGATTTAAAAACGCAACTCGAAGCGCAACTAAGCACAGTGAATAGTGTTTTAGATGGTGTGCAAAAACGTGGCGAAATTTTTATAGACGATACTTTACGGGTTTCAAAAACCCTGCAATTACTCAATTCCGATAAAGTCCGAGGACGCTTTGAACGCGAAGTGATTGCCGATGCTGCCCCGCAACTCGAGCGCCGAGTCTCGGATATTATTGATCGTTTCTTAGAACGCAACGTGCGTTTCTGGAATGACACTGTGAATTTATTATCCACTCGAGGACAAGCCGATGAAAGCCGAGCTAACCTGATTCGCGGTGCACAATTTGATTACGACCGTCAAGGTTTACTCGAGCGACTTGGTAGTGCTGCCCAACAAGAAATTAATCGTTTTGAAGGTGGCGAATTTGCTCGTCAACTTGCCACAGGAGCCTCCAGTGCAGTTGTCCGAGGTGGCTTAACCAGCGTGGGTGGCTTGGGGCTGGGAGCTTTACTTGCAGGGATTTTTGGTACTTTACTGGCAGATTTTACAGGCATTTTACTGGGTATTGCTGTAGCGGGCGTGGGCTTTTTAATTCTGCCACGCAAACGCGCCCAAGCCAAAACCGAATTAGCCGAACGCATCCGCGAAACCCGCGAACGCTTACGCGAAGTGCTGCTGCGTGAACACACACTCGAGGGAGAACGTGCCCAAGAACGTTTACGCGATGCCATTGCACCATTCACCAGATTTATTCGAGCTGAAACTGAACGCTTTAATGCAACCCAAGCGACTTTAACGCAATTAATAACTCGAGCTAATGGTTTACGAGCCGAAGTTGAAAACTTTGAAGTCTAAAATATTTCGTACTAAACTAGCCACATAAGCCAAGTTGCGACCCTAGCGAATACTGAGTTGTTTCGCCGAAAGGTCAAGTGGTACAGATGTTCTTACCCATAGACTTAGAAGGTAAGGTTTTTGGTACACATAAACCTTTATCTATTAGGCTGCCCGATCTGCATTTAGATGTCTCGAGCATTTTCTTGGGTTAAGCTAAACAAATGTCAGAGAAATTACCGATTGCTTTGGATGCTATGGGTGGGGACTATGCCCCAGCCGCAATGGTTGACGGCGCGATTCAAGCTGCCGAACGGGGCATAGCCGTCACACTGGTTGGGCGTGAAGATCAAATCACCAAAGAACTCGTGGCAAAAGCTGGCAAGAATTGGCATGTCCTGCCCTTAAACGTTGTTCATGCTGCGGATGTGATTGGGATGGACGACGCGGCTACTCAGGTGCGTAGCAATAAACAACTTTCAATTAATGTGGCAGTGAATTTGGTACGACAAAAAAAAGCCAGTGCAGTGGTGGCTCAGGGGCACACAGGCGCGACATTGGTCAGTGCCTTGTTTGGTTTGGGGCGCTTAGCGGGCGTGGAACGCCCTGCGATTGTGGCGAATTTCCCCAATGCTAAAGGGCGGGTGACTTTGGTGGATGTTGGGGCAAATGCCGATAACCGTCCAGAATTTTTACAAGGTTTTGCTTTGATGGGTGCAGCGTACACCAGTACCATGCAGGGTATTCCCGACCCGAGTGTGGGTTTACTCAGTATCGGCGAAGAAGAGGGTAAAGGTAATGCCTTGGTCAACGAAACTTTCGATTTACTCAAAAACACGCCAGGTATCCGTTTTTTTGGTAATGTCGAAGGGCGCGATATCTTTAAGGGAACCGTAGATGTCGTTGTGACTGATGGTTTTACAGGCAATGTTGTCTTAAAAACGGCTGAAGCCGAAGCCAAAGTGCTGGTTGGTTGGATTAAAGAAGCCTTAACAGGTGGTTCTTGGTTGGTCAAACTTGGTGCTTTATTGGTACGCCCTGCGCTTCGTAGCGTTGGGGCTAAACTCGACCCTGCCGAATTTGGTGCTCAACCACTACTTGGTGTGAAAGGCTTAGTCTTTATTGGGCATGGCTCGAGTGATGCTAAAGCTGTTTATAGTGCCCTTGCCAATGCGCAAAAAGCGGTGGATGCAAATTTGCTCGAGAAAGTGGCAGTAAAACTCGAGGGCTTAACCAAGAAGCTTGGAGCGGATGCGTAAATGTTTGATCGTTGGTTGGGTAGGTTACAGCAAATCTGGGATATTGTTCCCAATGTTTTATTGATTCTGCTAACAGCCATATTTTTACTTTGGCTGATTCAACGCTTTGCAACTCGGATCACAACGCCCATAGAATTCTCGAGACGCAGTGTTCGCACAGAAACCCTACGGGTGGTGCTTTCCTCGAGTTTACGGGTATTGGTACTGGTTTTAACGTTGGTGGCAATTCTCTCAGAAGTTGGGGTCAATGTTACGGCATTGCTGGCAGGTGTTTCGATTTTGGGTTTAGCGGTCAGTTTTGGTGCTCAGAGTTTAGTGCGTGATGTATTGAATGGTTTTTTTATTTTACTCGAGGATCAATATGGTGTTGGTGATGTGGTTAAAATTAATGCTGCGGCAGCTCAAGCGCTTTCTGGGACAGTCGAACATCTCAATTTACGAGTAACAGTGCTACGTGACCTTGAAGGCACAGCCCATATCATCCCAAATGGCGAAATCAAAACGGTTTCTGTGCTGTCTAAAGACTGGGCAAGAGTGGTTGCCGATGCCGAAATCCCCAATCATATTGCAATTCAAACGGCACTCGAGGAATTACAAAACCTGAGTAGTACCTTCTATCAAGACCCAGACTTTGCCAGTAAATTTCTCGAGCCTCCCGAAGTGCTGGGTGTACAAGCCCTTGGGAGCCAAATGACGATTCGGATTTTAATGAAAGTACAACCAAAAGAACAATGGGCAATTGCTAGGGAATGGCGTAAACGGTATAAAAATCGGTTGGACAGCCTCGAGTGGCAATCGCCAACCCCTAATTTGCAGATTACCTTGCCAGCTCAGGCGCAATTGGTGATGGATGCAGAACCAAGGAGTTAGTAAACCACTCCAGTAAATCGGTGGCTTGGCAGGGTTGTGTTACATTCCAGCCTAAGCTTTTTGCAAGGTCTTGCAGAATGGCGTGTGGGTTGCTGTTGCTTTCGCGCAAGTTCTTGACACTTGGTGCGCCGTTGCGTTTGGCTAAGCGTAGCCCGTTGTAATCGTGCATCAGTGGCACATGCCAGAACTCAGGTGCCGTGCGGTTCAGTGCTTTGTATAGAATAAGTTGTTGGCTGGTACTACTGATTAAATCTGCCCCTCGTAAAACATCAGTCATTTGCATCTCGAGGTCATCGGTGACACAAGCCAGTTGGTACGCCCAAGCACCATCGTTACGACGAATCACAAAATCGCCTGTGGTTTGTTGAACATTCTCGAGTACATCACCAACAATGTGGTCGTGCCAAAGAATTTGCTGGTCTGGCACTCGAATTCGTAGTGCAGCAGAACGTTCTGGGTGCGTGACTCCGTTGCGGCAAGTACCAAGGTAACGTGTCTCGGGTTCATGCGGCGCACTGACCGCAGCTTGTACTTCTTTACGGGTGCAAGTGCATGGGTAGGTCTCGAGTTTGGCGGCATAGTGTTCGTATAACTCGAGGCGTTCAGATTGTTTGTATGGTGCAAATTGCCCGCCAATATCCCAAGCTTCATCCCAATCTAAACCCAACCAAGCCAGATCACGTAAAATGGTATCCGCTGCACCAACCCGCACTCGAGTTGTGTCTAAATCCTCGAGCCGCAAAATAAAATGCCCATTATTGGCTCGAGCTTGTAACCATGCCAGCAAGGCTGTACGGGCATTACCAAGGTGCATTTCACCGGTTGGACTGGGGGCAAAACGTCCACGCATACGCTAAGAACTCGCGCTGGTATACGAACGTAAAGCAAAACGCCAGAACCATCTTGAGAGAAAAAGTAGTAAAGCAGCAAACCCCAAGGCAATCCAAAGACTGTTCTGCTCGAGTTTACCCGTCAGGGCTTGAGCAGGAATGGTGGTGATAAAAGCAATGGGGATCACAAAAGTAAACAGAGTTCGCACCCAACCAGGAAAAACACTGACAGGGAATTGTCCTGCTCGGTAAAAGCCCATAAATAATTCGGTGATATTTTCGACCCGTACAAACCAAAATGCAGTGGTAGAAAGCATAAACCAAATGCCATAAACAATGCTGTAAGCACATAGCAACAGTAAAATACCCAGACTTAAATTCCCTAAATTCGGCAGGATTGGGCTTTGCAACACTGCCCAAACAATAATACCCAGACCAAGCAGCACATCAGGTAAACGCAGTAAATTGATATTGCGAAAACTGACCAAGAATTGCGAATCTATGGGTTTGAGCAAAGTAAAATCCATTGTGCCTGTGCGAACACCTTCGGCAATGCGGTTGAGATTAGGCGCGAGTGCCAGCCCAATCAAACCATCAAATAATGTAAAAACGCCAAGTACCACAGCAGCTTCGTGAAAAGACCAACCACCAAGCGATTTGTTTTCGCCTAGCAAAATAATTAAACCCAATAACGAACCCAGTACCCGCAAAATGGTTTCGACTAAATTGATCACAAAATTAACTCGGTACTCGAGTTGAGCTGATAAACTTGCACCCATAAAAATGCTGATTAAACGCCAGTAACGGGTCATGCGCCCACAGCTCCGTAATGTCTGCGCCCAGCTTTCCATAACCAACTAAATAATACAAATATAATGGCTAACCACACGCATTGCACCAGTAAAACTCGAGCAATTTCAGACCAAGGTAATCTGCCAATCAGAATCTGAGCAGGGTAATACACGATATACGGAAAAGGCAGAAACTCGAGGATGGGTCGCAACCAAGCTGGGTAAAAATCCAGTGGTGCAAAACTGCCTGATAGCATGATAGATAAGACAAAGTACAACTCGTCTAGCGCAGTAGCATTCTCGAGCCAAAAGCAGAGTAAACCAATGCAGTACGCAATCAGAAAGCGAATTGCGAAAGCTAAAATAATGGCGAGTATATACACCAGTAAATGCCCAGCACTTGCTACTAAACGCGTGCCAGGAATCAGCAGTGTTCCCAGTGCCACCACAGCCAGAATAAATGGTCCGCGCACAAAACGCTCGGTGATGTGCTGCATAAAATACTCCCAGAAGGGATTGATTGGACGTAATAACTTACTCGAGAAAGTCCCCTGACGAATAGCAAAATCAATTTCCCAAGCCACCCAAGCCACAATCATTTGCCCTGATAACCAAGCTGCCAGAAAATAAGCAGCAAAATCTGAGGCAGAAAAACCACCCACCGTTCCACCTGCGGCTTGTGCCTGACCAATCCAAACTGCCAACATAATCAGTGGAATGGTGCCAGATAACATCCAAATCAGAATTTCAGCTCGGTACACTGTCATATGTGCCAACCAAGCCCCAAATAAGGCTTTAAATTTACGCCAAGTATTCTCGAATGGACTCATTGGCTGGCTGTTCATACGTTGACCTCAGCTCGAGCTTGGGTAAATAATTGTCCAATAATTTCTTCGATGGGTGGGTCTTCGATGGTAATATCTGCCACGGGCAATTCTGCCAGTAACTTGGCTGCCTTAACAGAAACCTCGGCTCGAGGTACACTAAATTCAACATTTAAGCCCTCGAGTTGCAAAATACTTGCATAACGCTCGAGATCTGCTCTGGGCACAAGACGCTCGAGTTGTAATTTCATGATTTTACTCGGACTGGTCGTCTCGAGTAATGCAGCGAGGTCGCCATCAAAAATAATTCTGCCTTTATCTACAACAATAATGCGTTTACAGAGCGCGGTCACATCTGCCATATAGTGACTGGTGAGGATGACTGTTGCTGCAAATTTTTGGTTGTACGCTGCAATAAATTCTCGGATTCGCACCTGCATATTGACATCTAAGCCAATGGTTGGTTCGTCTAAAAATAAGACCTTGGGTTTATGTAGCAAAGCAGCCGCTAATTCGCATTTCATTCGTTCGCCCAACGATAACTTCCGTACTTGTTTTTTTAAGACATCTTGCAAATCAAGTAAATCCGTAAATTCCTGCATAGTGGCTTTGTATTCGGCATCAGGGATTTCATAAATTGCCTGATTAACCAAAAAACTATCCAGCGCAGGTAAATCCCAAATCAGTTGTTGTTTTTGACCCATAATCAAGGTAATGGTTTTTAAAAAATTGGATTGGCGTTCAAAAGGTACAAACCCAGCCACTCGAGCCTCACCTGCCGAAGGATGCAGCAACCCAGAAAGCATTTTCAGCGTCGTGGTTTTACCAGCGCCATTTGCCCCAAGAAACCCAACCATTTCGCCAGTCGCAATCTGAAAACTTACCCCATCTACAGCTTTAACCACCCGTATTTGACGCTTGAAAAAACTTTTCAAACTACCAGCCAAACCCGCTTCTTTTTCGGCAACAGTATAATGTTTCTCGAGATTCCGAACTTCAATCATGATGCTATCCAGCCTAACACTGCCAGAACTTGCTCACATACTTGATTTAGCTTAATCTGCCAAAAGACATCTTGACATGCGCCAATAGGTTTGATACCCTTCGCACTCGGGCGACAAAAAGTCCGCGCCGCTCTAGCTCAATCCGGTAGAGCACCCGATTTGTAATCGGAAGGTTGTCGGTTCGATTCCGATGGGCGGCTCCAAAACTCGAGGCACATTAACCTCCTCGAGTCTGTGGTGAGCGGGTAGGTGGCCGAGTGGTTAAAGGCGACAGACTGTAAATCTGTTCTCGAGAGAGTACGGTGGTTCGAATCCACCCCTGCCCACCACAGTCCGGAAGTGCAAAATTTTGCACTTCCGGTATTTTGTTTATTGGAACCAATTCGCGTACAATGCCGTAAGAGAGGGTATGTTGTTGACTGTTGTACCAACCGCTGCGTTAGATGTCACCCGTGCCTTATTTCAAGAGGTACAAGAAAAACTTGTCTGTGAACATATTTCTATCCTTATTCAAGACCCAAATGTTGTGAGCAAAGAAAAAATGGTTTTATGGTCGCATCATTCCAGCGGGTGGTTTTCGCATTTACGTAGTCACCCAGTACCAGAAGGCGTAGGGTTGAGTTGGTTAACCTTACGCGCCAAAACCACTCAAATTTTTAAGAACCCAGCGTCTCACCCAGCCGTATTTGAAACCGAACCACAACACGCTCCAATACAAATCCAAGTTTCTGTGCCAATGCTAGGCAAAGAACAACCCCTTGGTGTGTTGCATGTCATGCGAAGCCCAAGCCAACCGCTTGGGCAAAACGAACTACATTGGCTCGAGCAACGCGTCCAAGCCAGTGTGGTTGCCCTCGAGCAAGCCTTTGCCCTCGAGCGCCAATTGCAAAACCAAATTCCCAGTACCAGCCAGGCGGTGCAACTCAGTCGTTTTGTCACCGCTTTTGCTTTGTACCTTGGCGAACCACGCCCGATAGCCAATGCCATTGCGATGGCTGCCAAATTATTAACCACCGAAACACCAACCCAAAACCTCTGTTTACCCCTCGAGACTCGAGAAGCCTTAGCCCATCGGCATACCCATTACGATGGTACTGGCACACCAAGTATCCAAGGGAAAAACATTGCTTATTCTGCCCGAATTATCCAAGTGGTCATCACGTATTTAGATAGTATTCAACACGGATTAAGCCCTGCTGAAAGTATGGCAGCCTTAAAACATCAGGCAGGTTGGAAACTCGACCCATTACTGGTTGGTGCTTTCGAGCAACACATGCGATCTTAAAAGGTTTTTTCGTGCCAACGTACAACACTAGCAGCCCAAGTTAAACCCGCACCAAAAGTCACCAAGAGTAAATCTGAACCATCTTTGATGCGCCCATCATCAATGGCTTCGCGCATTGCTAAGCCAATACTGGCGGCACTGGTATTCCCAAACCGATCCACATTCGCCACCACTCGTTCTGGGGGTAACTCGAGGTATTCTCTGGCAGCATCTATGATACGGTAATTGGCTTGATGGGGAATAAATTGCTCGATTTGATCTAGGGTCATACCAGCTTGTTCAACAGCTTGCTTGGTGGCTGTGTGCATGACTCGCACAGCAAATTTAAAAACTTCCCGCCCATTCATCGAAATTTTTTCGGACAACAAACTACCATCGGGTAATTTTGAATTCATACAACGCATGTTCAAATGCTTAGCACCTTCACCATCTGTGCCAAGCACAAAACTCTTAAAACCATACCCATCGGGCACAACTTCGACAATGCCAGCACAAGCCCCATCGCCAAATAAAACCAGGGTTGTACGATCAGACCAATCAAGAATTTTGGTTAGAGCCTCGCCACCAATAGCCAGTACTTTCTTACAAATTCCACTGCGGGTATACGCTGCCGCTGCTGACAAGGCATACAACCAACCAGGACAAGCAGCCAGTAAATCAAAAGCACCAGCCTCGAGTTTAAAATGATTTTGTACCAAAGCGGCTGTTTGTGGAAATAATGCATCTGGGGTACTGGTTGCCACAATCACCATATCCACACCAGCCAGCACATTCTCGCCGTAACGTTTAATTAAATCATTAACCGCACCAATGGCAAGGTCGCTGGTGAATTCATCGGCTCGAGCAAAACGCCGTTCTTTAATACCTGTACGGCTTTGAATCCATTCGTCACTGGTATCAACACCACGTTTAGCTAAGTCATCGTTGGTGACGATTTCACTAGGAACATAGGCACCAAGAGCAGTTAATCCAACAAAAGTCGAGAAGTTCGAGTTCATGCACATTGAATCATACTCTAAAAACAAATGTGGACTGTACTCGAGCGATTATTTCTTGACTCCAACATGAATTGCTGCCAGTCCAGCTGTTAAAATTCGGTATCGTGGTTCAAAACCCACTTCGCGCATCAAAGCTGCTAATGCCTCTGGTTTAGGAAATGCCATCACACTTTCGGGTAAGTACTTATATGCTTCGGGTTTACCCGAAACTACCCCACCAATAAAAGGTAAGACATGGCGAAAATACACAGTGTACAACTGCCCTAACAGATTCTCGGGCGGTGGCGGAAACTCGAGAATCACACAACGCCCACCTGGTTGTAAAACCCGATAGAATTCCTCGAGTCCACGCTTAAAATCTGCAAAATTACGAAAACCAAACGAACAGGAAACCGCATCAAAACGATTATCTGCATACGGCAAATTCAGCGCATCACCTTGTTCAAAAGGAATCTCGAGATTCTGTGTTTTGGCTTTGACTCGAGCAATTTCCAGCATTTTAATAGCAAAATCCGAACCAATCACCTTAGCAGTTGGTGCAAGTTTTTGAATCGCAATGGCAAAATCACCAGTACCAGTGGCAATATCAAGCACAGCCTTGGGGTTATTCTCAAGCACTTCTTTAGCGGCAGCCACTCGCCAGCCCTTGTCCACACCCATCGAAAGCACGCGGTTGAGGACATCGTAACGCTCGGCTATGGCATCAAACATTGCTTGGACATCTTTGCCTTTATCTGGGTTTTCGCCAACTTGCGGAGCATTTTTCACGTTATCAACGTAGCAAAATGCTTGCTGTGGATTGTCCCAGAAGCTCAACTTACAAATAAGAGGTGGTTTGATAACCAATTATTTCAGTACACTCAAACATGCTCGAGTCAAACTTGGTTTCTGAGGCATTACAAATCGCCCGTGCTGGTGGCGCAGAATTCACCGAACTTTTTGTTGAAGATCGCATCAGACAACGGCTTTCGATGCTAAATGGTAGCATCAAAGAAGCCAGCAGCGGCAATGATTATGGCGCGGGCATTCGCGCACTGTATGGCACAAAAGTGATTTATGCTTTTACCAACGATGTGACCCGAGAAGGGCTGCAAAGCATTGCTGAAGCTGTGGCTCGAGCAGGTGGTTTTACTGGCGAAATTGGTATAACCAAGTCCTTAGATTTCCGCATTGCTGCTCCACGCAAATTGTACACCGTGACCCAACACCCACTCGAGACTAAACAACTCGAGAAAGTTGCTTTAATGCGCCGAGCCAGTGCATCAGCCCAAATTGGGAAAGTCAAAACAGTGGATGTGTCCTACCTTGATTGGGTGCAACACGTGCTGATTGCTAATTCCGATGGACTCTGGGTCGAAGATCAACGTTTTCACTCGAGATTAGGGGTCACAGCCATTACTGAAGATGGAACGCGCCGAGCCGACGGTTGGCGTTTCCCTGGTGGCAGTATAGGACTCGAGGCATTTACCAATGACATTCCAGAACAAGCAGGTCTTGAAGCAGCTAAAATTGCCAATGCCATGCTGTACGCCGATTTTGCACCCGCAGGAAAAATGCCAGTGGTGGTTGGACATGGTGGCGGAGGATTCTTATTTCACGAAGCTTGCGGGCATATTCTCGAGACCACAGCCATCGAAAAAAACGCCAGTGTTTTTGCGGGTAAAATTGGGCAAAAAATCGCTCATGAAAGCGTGACCGCCATAGACGATGGCACAATTGCTGGCGCACTTGGTACCACCAACATCGATGACGAAGGAATGCCAACTGAACACACCGTTTTAATTGAAAATGGCATTCTCAAAAGTTACATGGTAGATAAAGTTGGTGCCATGAAAACAGGATATGCCCGCACAGGTTCAGGTCGTCGGCAAGACTATACTTTTGCACCAGCCTCGAGAATGCGAAACACTTTTATTGCCGCTGGACTTGAGACTCCTGAAAGCCTGATCAAGCAAGTCAAATTTGGTTTATACGCCCGCAGCATTGGCGGAGGCAGCGTTACCCCAGGCACAGGTGATTACAATTTTAGTGTCACCGAAGGGTACATTATTCGTAACGGCGAAATTTGCGAGCCAGTCCGTGGTGCATCGCTGGTAGGAAACGGAGCCACCGATTTACTCAATATCGCAGGGGTGGCAAACGATTTAATTCGTAGCCCAGGTTTTTGTGGCAGTATTTCAGGCACAATATCGGTTGAAGTTGGGCAACCACACGTGTTAATCAGTGAAATTACGGTTGGTGGACGAGCCTAGAAACATCAACTTGCATGTCTTTATGGCAGTGTAACCAGAGGCTCGCTACACTACCCTATGCTTGAACAAAATATGGTTTCCGAAGTGCTGCAAATCGCTCGAGCGGGCGGCGCTGAATTCACAGATTTATTCGTCGAAGATCGAGTTAATTCTCAATTGCATTTACTCAATGGTGCTGTCAAAGATGCCAATGGTGGTAATGATTTTGGCGCTGGTATCCGAGCTTTATATGGCACAAAAGTGATTTACGCTTTTACCAATGATGTCTCGAGGGATGGCTTAAAAAGCATTGCCGAGGCAGTTGCTCGAGCGGGTGGTTTTGCTGGTGTTGTGGACTCGAGTGGTGCTGGTGGTTTAGATTTTCGTGTTGCCACACCACGTAAATTGTACAAGGTAGAACAACACCCATTGGAATCACAGCGGCTCGAGAAATTGGCTTTAGCCAAGCGTGCAGCCGCAGCCGCTAAGGTTGGGCATGTGAAAACCGTGGATGTGCGTTACTTTGATTGGGTACAAAAAGTCTTAATTGCCAATTCTGATGGACTCTGGGTTGAAGATGAACGTGTTTACTCAAGATTGGCAGTCAATGCCATTGCCGAGGATGGTTCGCATCGGGCTAATGGTGGCTTTAACCCTGGCGCTGGTATGGGACTCGAGTTTTTTGCTGGTGATGCCCCCGAACAAGCAGGTATCGAAGCTGCGCGGATTGCTAATGCCATGCTGTACGCTGGTTTTTCCCCCAGTGGCACGATTCCTGTGGTGATTGGTAATGCCTTTGGTGGCGTAATATTCCATGAGGCTTGTGGGCATATTCTCGAGACCACAGCTATCGAAAAAAACGCCAGTGTTTTTGCCGATAAAATTGGGCAAAAAATTGCTCATGAAAGTTTAAGTGCCGTAGATGATGGCACGATTCCTGGTGCTTGGGGCAGTATCAATGTAGATGATGAAGGTATGGCTTCGGAGCGCACGGTCTTAATCGAGAATGGCGTGCTGAAAAACTATATGGTAGATAAAGTTGGCGAAATGAAAACAGGGTATGCTCGCACAGGTTCGGGGCGTAAACAAGATTACACCTACGCTCCAGCCTCGAGAATGCGGAGTACCTTTATTACCGAAGGTCCTGAAACACCTGAAAGTTTGTTAAAACAAGTCAAATTTGGTTTGTATGCAAAATCAATGGGTGGTGGTAGTGTCACACCCGGAACAGGTGATTATAATTTCACAGTCAACGAAGGTTACATTGTTCGTGACGGCGAAATTTGTGAACCTGTCCGGGGCGCTGCACTGGTTGGAAATGGTGCACGGGATTTAATGAATATTGTTGGTGTTGCCGCCGACTTAGCCCAAGGACAAGGCATGTGTGGTAGCGTTTCAGGCAGCATTCCTACCGATGTTGGACAACCCCATATTCTAATTAGCGAAATCACCGTTGGAGGTCGTGCATGAAACAACTTTCTTTTGCCCAAGCCAAACAATTTTTGCTCGAGGCAGCCAAGCAAAAAGCTGCCAGTATCGAAGTGTTTGCTTCGCAGAATTCGCGTACCAGTGTGCAAGCTTTCCAAGGCGAAGTTTCGGAATTTAAGATGTCCAAACGCATGGGTATTGGTGTGCGTGCCTTGGTCAAAGGTGCTTGGGGGTACTCCTACACCGAGAATTTATCTGAACCAGCCTTAATGCGTTGCTTAGATAATGCACTCGAGAATGCCCATTTGGTTGCACCAGAACAGTTTGCGGTTTTAGCGGCGCACCCAGAACCACCACATATTGGTGATTTATATGGTGAGGGGTTAAGTGGTGTGACAGTAGACCGCAAGGTAGCTGCTGCTCTCGAGTTAGAACGTGCTGCTCGAGAAGCTGACCCTCGAGTGGTCAGTGTGGCATACATGTCTTATTCGGATGGTGAATCTGAGGTAGCCATTGCCAATACAGAGGGTTTAGATCGTAGTTACAAAACCAATTCTGCTTTTCAGTATGTGGCACCGCTGGTACAAGAAAATGGGCAGAGTAAAATGGGTTTTCATGTGCAATTTAGCCGTGAATTTGAAAGCCTTGATCCAACCCAAACGGCTATTGAAGCAGTAAGAAAAAGTATACGAAGATTAGCAGCCAAAATGCCTAAAACAGGTAAGTACCCTGTGGTGATTGAAAACCACTGCATGGCAATGTTACTAGCAACGTATAGCAATATTTTTAGTGCCAAAATGGTGCAAGAAAATAAAAGCCCATTAGCAGGTAAACTTGGTACAAGTATTGGCTCGAGCTTAGTACAATTACACGATGATGCCACCCGACCAGCAGGTATGGAATCCCGTCCTTTTGATGATGAAGGCTACCCAAGTCAGCATATTCAACTGATCGAAAATGGTGTCTTAAAAACTTTTTTGCATAACACCGAAACCGCTGCTAAAGACGGCTTAAAAAGTACAGGTCACGCCACAAGATTTGGGTACCGAGGTACCATTGGTATCTACCCTAGTAACTTTTATCTCGAGGCAGGCAAGCAGACCAAAGCCGCACTGCTTGAGGAAATCGGTACGGGTTTACTTCTTACCGAAGTGCACGGTACACATGCAGGCGTAAATGCCATCACGGGTGAATTTAGCCTGCAAGCCGATGGTTTCTGGGTTGAAGATGGCAATGTTGGTCATGCTTTAGAAAATTTTACAGTCGCAGGTAACTTCCTCGAGATGCTGCATAACATCGAAGCCATTGCCGATGACCTCGAGTTTAGCCCAATGGTTGGTGGTACAGGCGCACCCAGTGTTCGAGTCAAAGAATTAGCCATTGGCGGCACATAAAGTTTCAGATTTCATCTTGGGGCAAACTTTCGGGTTTGCCCTGCTTTGTTGCAAAATATAACCAAGTAAAACCAAGTAATGCCATCAAGAAACTGGCACCAAGAATGCCAAGTTTTGCAGTCTCGAGTAAAACAGTGTTGCCTTTAAAAGCAAGGTTGGCAATAAAAAGTGCCATCGTAAAACCAATACCCCCAAGGATAGCCACACCAAACATCATGCTCCAAGTGACCCCTTTGGGTAATTGAGCCAAGCCAAGACGCACTGCAACCCACGAAAAAAATGTGATACCAACTGGTTTACCCAGTAACAACCCAAGAAAAACACCAGTGGTAATTTGATTAACTCCACCTGATGATGCCGCCGCAATCGGAATACCTGCATTAAACAAAGCAAAAATTGGCATGATCAAAAAATTGACCGGTTTTTTTAACCAAGATTCTAATTGCTCGAGTGGCTGATGGGTTTCTTTTTGCATTGGAATGCTACTGGCAAGTAAGACCCCTGCGATAGTGGCATGTAAACCACTTTTGTAAACCACATACCACAGCACTAAACCCAGCAATAAATACACAGGCAATATTTTCACTCGAGCTACATTTAATCCCCATAAAGCTGCGTAAACAACTGCTACAGCACCAAGCATCAGTGGGTCTAATTTGCTGGTGTAAAAAATGGCAATGACAATCACTGCGCCCATATCATCCACAACGGCTAAAGCAATCAAAAATATTTTTAAAGCAACTGGTACTCGAGCACCCAGTAACGACAAAACACCAACAGCAAAAGCAATATCGGTTGCCATTGGAATACCCCAACCAGCTGCGCCAACACCACCCATATTAAAACCTGCAAAGATTAACGCAGGAAAAATCATGCCGCCTAAAGCTGCAAAAATTGCTAAGCTAGCACCTCGAGGATTACTCAGTTCGCCAGTGAGAATTTCGCGTTTTAATTCCAGTCCAACCAACAAGAAAAAAATTGCCATAAAAAAATCATTGACCCAAGCCTCGAGTGGTTTATCAAGGGCTAAAACAGCAATACTTATCGGCAAATTTTTCAGAGCTTCATAACTGCCTAAGAAAGCAGAATTTGCCCATAACAAAGCAATAATAGCTGCAACAAGCAGCAGTGTGCCTGAAAAAGTTGGGCTGGTGACAAAATTACGAATGGTATTTCTCATAAGTACCTCCGCAGGCATACAAAAACAAAGCCTGTGTTCGACAGACTCCGCCATGCCAGCATCTCGAGGCTGGACTCGCACCATGTGGTGAGATTAACGCCAGTATAGCAGTAAGCTCAAGATCAATTCAATTATGCCTGAATTAAATACACACCTTCGTTTGCAAATTGTACCCGTACTGGTTCGCCGACCTTGGCAAGCAGTGGCGCATCTCCTGCCATGACACCCTCGAGTTGACCTGCGGCGGTATCCACGGTGTACTCGGTGGTTGTGCCAAGAAAAGCCACACTGTGCATTTTGCCCTCGAGACCAATGCCGTCTTTGGCAACCCGTAAGGATTCTGGGCGCACCATCACGGTCACATTGCCGTGCTGGATTGGTTGAGCAAAAGCAAACGAGTAATTGCCCACCGTGGCACTCGAGCCGTTATACGTGCCACTCAAGAAATTTGCTCGCCCAATAAAATCAGCCACAAAACGGGTCACAGGCGCTTGATACAATTCCCGAGGTGCGCCTTTTTGCTCGATGATGCCTGATTTCATCACCACCACCAAATCCGAGATTGCCATAGCTTCTTCTTGGTCGTGGGTCACATATAAACTGGTGATACCCAATTTTTGTTGGAGTTCACGGATTTCTTCACGCACCCGTTTACGCAACTTGGCATCGAGATTTGAAAGTGGTTCGTCAAACAATAAAACTCGAGGCTGCATAATCAGCGATCTTGCCAATGCCACACGCTGTTGCTGCCCACCAGACAAGGCTTGTACCGCTCGCTGCTCGAGGTTCTGCAAACCAACTTGCGCCACCACGCCCGCCACCCGTTCACGGATTTCATCATTTGGGCGCTTGGTGACTCGTAAGCCATAAGCAATGTTCTCAAAGACATTCATGTGCGGAAACAGCGCATAACTTTGGAACATCATCGTCACATCCCGCAAATAAGCTGGGAGTTGCGTTACATCATCCGAGCCAAAAAAAATCTTGCCCTCAGTTGGACGCTCCAAACCCGCCACCATCCGCAAAATCGTGGTTTTACCACAACCCGAAGGACCAAGCAGCGTTACCAGCTTACCTGCAGGTAACTCGAGCGAAACGGTTTCCACCGCCGTGACCGCCCCAAAGCGTTTCACAATGTTTTCAAGCCGAACAGGAACAGCCGTTTGATTCATAAAAACCTCGAGAGGAAAGTCGAATGTCGGAACTCAAAGGACGTTTTTACTTTTATCTTTGACCTGATTACCCCTACCCAATCCCCTCGAGTCCAGTGCCATTTCTCGAGAAACGTTTGCTGAAGGCAAAGAGGAGCAGAATCATGCCGAGGAGTCCTAAAATCATCACGGTACTCATGGCGGCGGCTCGTCCGAGGTTGCCCTGTTCCAGCCATGAGAGCATCAGAACAGTGGCAAGGAGATTGCCCGGACTGACGAGGAAAATAATTTGGCTGATGGCGGTCATGCCGCGCACAAAAGCAAAGACAATACCTGATAAAAGTTGTGGGATTAAAAGTGGCACAAGCACTCTGGCGAGAGTGGTACTCGAAGGCGCTCGCAGAAGGGTGCTGGCTTCGTCTAGGGCTTTATCTATTTGGCTGAGACCTGCCATGACACTGCGGATGCTGGCGGGCATGTTGCGAAAGACCAATGCCAAAACGAGGACAATAAACGTGCCAGTCAATAACCACGGTCCGACGTTAAAAGCAATCACATATGCCACACCCATGACTGTGCCAGGGGTTGCAAAAGAGAGCATACTTGTGGTTTCTAAAATGCTGCGTCCAAAAAATTGCTGACGTGTCACCAAATATGCAATCAAAAAACCAAGTAGTGTGGCAACAATTGCACTGACCAAAGCCACTTGCGCGGTACGTGCCAGCACCTCGAGTCCAGTGCCGCTAAAGTCTATGTAGTGTTGCAAGGTAAATTCACCATTCACCCCCCAGATTTTGACAAAACTGCCATAGAAAACACTGCCGTAGAGCATGGCGACCAGCAGCCCCCAAAAGCCCAGCACGCCTTGTAAGGTGTTCTCGAGCCAGCGCGGTAGCATACTGAAATTCCCACTGCCAGGCTTGCCTGTCACCGTTACAAAACTGGTATTGCCGAGCCATGCACGTTGCAATCCCAAAATGGTTAAGACCAAAACAAGCAGCACCGCACCGTAAACACTGGCTTCGTTGGGGTCATAGCGTCCCGTAAGTGCCAAATAGACTTCGGTCGCCAGAAAACTTCGGTCTCCACCGAGCAAAATCGGGTTGCTAAAATCGGCTAAGGATTCAATCACGGTCAGCAAAAAAGCTGCTGCTAAGCCAGGGCGTAGTAAGGGCAGGGTGATCTTGGTAAAGACCATCCACGGGTTCGAGCGCATGGTTTGAGCAGCTTCCTCGAGCGCAGGATTTAAGCCTTGGACACTGCCACGCAAGGTTAAGTATGCAATGGGCGTGAATGCCAAAATCTGAGCAATGGCTACGCCAGTCACGCCCTTAAAGTAATTGGTATCAACACCAAAAACTCGGTTGGTGATTAAGCCTTGCGCCCCAAACCAGTTTTCCAAGGCGAACGCCAGTACAAAAGGTGGAGTAATCATTGGCAGAATCCCGACGATACTGAGGATGCGCCGCACCCAAGCCGCACGGCAGCGCTGCTCGAGAATCGCAAAAATCAGACCAAAAAACACGGTGGTCGGCGCGACAATCAGTGCTAGATAGAGGCTGGTAGCAAATGCACCACGCCCAAAAACACCCGCACCAACAATAAAACCTAGCACCCCACCCGCCAGCGTTGTACCAAGCAGCAATTGCACTCGAGCTTTGCGTAAGAACATCAGCCCAAAACCAAGCACTGCCCCTGCGGTGGCAATGCCAAAGACAATTGTGGTTTCGGAACGTGGCGTAAATTTATTTTCTAAGACCATAAAAAGCGGGCTGGATAAAGTCTCAGCCATCTTTTTTAAGGTAAACGCCCCATTGACAATAATACTCTCGCGCAGCACAACAAAGAGTGGAAAAGCAATGAATAAGGTCACAAAAATGCCGCATAGCACAATGCTCGAGGCAATAAATGGGTCAGATTGAATCAGACCTGTTTCAGATAAACCCACACCTAAAACCAGAAGCAAACAGACAAGTGCCGCCAATGCGCCAAATCCAAAATAACTGCTTGTACTGGCTAACCAAGCAAATACTGTGATTGACACGCCACTCGAGATTCCAATCAGCGCATACCCTCGAGCCAGCATTGGCAAGCGTAACCATGAAAGCACACTCAGCACAGCACTCGAGGTAAAGAGCAGCCACGCCAGCCAAGTGGCTTTGTTCAGCGCTACCAAGTCCCAATTGAACAACTCAAACGGGCGGTCAGGACGAACAAATGGCAGCAGCAATACCCCAACTGCTAGCAATACGGCTGGAATCAAAGCTCGAGAGGAACGATTTGAAAATGCACTTGGAATGGCAGCAACCATGAATTCCCCCAACTTGGCTCGAGAATTGAAAACCAAAAAACTGATTCAGATCGTCAGAGAATTCCCTCTCACAGGGCGAACATAGAGGTTCGCCCCTACAGTTGGGCAGGTATTCCAGTTGTAGGGGCGTGTTTTGTACCTCACGGTTCACAGCTCATGGCTTGAGCCTTAGCGTGGCAATGGGAAAATCTCGCTGGTCCAACGCTTAATCAGTGGGTCACGCACGGTTGGATTGCCCCATTTTTTGGCATCGAGGGTCACCAACTTAAAGTCCTTGGGGTTTGGTGTGTCGTCATCTACTGGGGTTTTGATGTTGCTCGGTAGGCTGTATGCCCCTGTTTTTGGTCCGATGCTCTGTGCGGCTGGACTGATTGCCCAGTCCATAAAGGCTTTGGCATTTTCCATGTTGCGTGTGCCTTTTATCAGGCTTAGCCCACCAATTTCGTAGCCTGTGCCTTCGCATGGAGCAATGATTTGAATTGGGAAGCCTTGTTTTTTAAATTCAACCATGTCGTGCATGAATTGAATGCCGATGGCGGCGCTGCCATTGCCCAAAGCAACTCGAGGGGCAACACCACTGCGGGTGTATTCGGAAACATTGGGGTGCATCTTTGCCATCAGGTCAAAGGCTTTGTCTTCGCCCATCAGGGTAATCAGGGTGGTGATAAAGGTGTATGCCGTGCCACTGGTGTTGGGGTTGGCTATTTGAATTTGTCCTTTGTAGACTGGTTTAGTCAGGTCAGACCAGCACTTCACGGCTGGTAGATTCTTTGCCTTGAACACATTGGGGTTGATACCGATGCCAAGAATCCCTTGATAAATTGGCACATAACTTAAACCCACCGCAAAGCGCAAATCACGGCGCAAATTTTCGTAGTCTTTGACTTTGTAAAATGTGGTTAAGCCATTGCTCCATGCTTCGTAGTGCGGGTCGCCTGTGCCGCCAAACCAAGCATCAAAGGTGGGGTTGGCTTTCTCAGCGCGGATACGGGCTAAGCCTTCGGCGGTGGACAGACGCACAAAGTTGAGTTTGATACCTGTTTCTTTTTGAAAGGCTGGTCCAAGCGCTTCGCACCAAGGCAGTGTGACGCTGCAAAGCACATTGACTTGTTTTTGCTGAGCGCTGACGATGCCAGCAGCCGCTGCCAGCGCCAATGCGCCCATGACCAACCCACGACGAGCTATTTTTTTACGCATACATTTCTCCTTGAGATGTGACTATTTTAACCATGTGGATACTGCTCTGAGTGCGTTCTACCTTGCAAAACTGTGCGAAACTATAAAACTTCAACTCGAGGTCATTTCAATGCAATCAATCCACATCACAAAACCGTGATTTAGCCCTGATGCCTTTGTGCTTGGCTCGAGAAATAATGTATTTGCTATATGTGTTTTGTTGTTGCATAATACCAACTGTTCAGCAAATGTCAAGAGGCTGCTTTTTTACAAAGGATTTATTTGGGTCATACCAGCTAGGGTGACTAACTCTATGCGTTCTATGTGTTATGCTTCTTTTCAGAGGTCGTTATGCCACAATTGCATTTGTATGTTTCTGCTGAAACCGCCGAAGCTCTGCGCCGCAAAGCCAAAGCCCACGACACCAGTGTTTCTAAATACCTCGCCGAAATTGTGCGAAAAGACTTAGGGGTGGGTTTCCCAGAACATTACGATGAAATTCTTGGTGGCTGGCAAGGTGAACTGCCCAGCCCAAGGCGGGAGTTTGACTGATGCTGCTGCTTGATTATAGCGTCTGCATTGCCTTAATTGGCAAGCCAAGCCAAAGTTTAAGCCAAAAGATGTTGGCACAAGACACCCAAAATTTGGGTGCACCCAGTATTGTCAAAGCCGAATTGCTTCTGGTAGCCAGACTTTCACGTCGCCCCATCGAAAATACCCGACTGGTTGAAGCCTTCTTAAAACCTCTGATAGTGCTGCCTTTTGATGACCCGAGTGCTGAAGAATACGCTGTCCTATGTGCCGAACCGAGCATTCGTAATGCCGATTTCTCGAGTACCGATTTACTGACCATTGCAACCGCTCTTGCTTTACGAGCCACTCTTGTGACCCTTAAACCCAGTGTTTTTGTTCGGGAACCAAGGCTAAAACTCGAGTCTTGGGCGTAGACATAATCCACATATAGCACATATACTCTAGTTTATGTGGATTGCACTGGGCGGATTAGCTCTCTTAATGATGGGCTTACAGCAACTTTCAAATGCCCTGAATGCCGCTCTGGGAAACAGTGCTCGTCGTGCTCTGACATGGGCAACCCAAAGCCCATCTCGAGCCAGTCTGGTTGGCGTACTGATAGGGGCTGGCACACTTAACTCGGGAGCGTTGAGTTTGGGGGCATTGCAATTGTGTGAAAGTGGTGTAGCTAAATTTGGTGCAGCCCTGATGCTTGGGCTAAGCGCTAAAGCTGGAGCAAGCCTTGCTCTTATTCTTAGCAACACCCCAGCTGCCGTGTTCGCCTTACCAATGATTGGTATTGGTTATGTGCTTGGTTTACAAAAATCCTTACAAATGGCTGGACAAATTCTCAGTGGGATTGGCTTATTACTTTACGGTCTTAGCCTGATGGTACAGGGATTTGCTGGTATCAGCCAAACACCATTTTTTATGCTGCTCGAGCAGAGTTTGGTTTCAGCCCCATTTGGCATTTGGTTGCTTGGATTTGCCCTCTCAAGTGTTCTTGGTAGTGCCAATGCTGTGGGTGCAATTGCTTTGTCTTTAAACAGCGCCAATGCCTTGCCGCTCGAGGCTGCGCTGATCCTGACCTTGGGCGGTGGGGCTGGTAGTGGGATGCTACTGGTCATCTCGAGCAATGCGTCAGCAACTATTGCCAAACGGGTTGCTCGCACGCATGTAACTTGGAAAACGGTTCTATCGTTTCTTTTATTGCCACTCGTATCGTGGTTAAGCAACTGGTTTGGCGTTGCACAAATTCATTTGGCATATCATAGCCTTGCAGTGCTGCTAGCGCTACCCACCATCAAACAACTTGAGCAAATTGCCAATCGGATACTGCCTGAAACCAATAAAGCCGTCACCCCCAAATACCTATCAAACGATGCACTCCACTCGAGTGAACTTGCGACTGCTTTAGCTTTACGCGAAGTGAGTCGGGTTGGAGATCAAGTTATTCAAATGCTCGAGCAAACCAATCGTATTTTTGAAACAGGTACAGGCAACATTGACGATGTTGCACGTTTAGAAAGTAAAATAGATACTTTAACTCGAGATGTAGTTTTGTACCTTTCTGAACTGAGTAAACGCCATGCTAGTGAAACACCACTAATGTTAGTCATGGCAGTCTGTGAAATCGAACATATTGGCGATCAAGTCAAACGCATGTTGCGAATGCACAATAAACTTATTCTTAGCAACCTCGAATTCAGTACCCAAGGACGCTACGAGTTGCACACAGGAGCGAATCGTATCTTAGAGCGTCTTAACTTAGCTTTAGCCGCCTTAGCTACCCGTAGCCAAGTACTTGCCGAACAAGTACTTCATGAGCGCGAAGACATCGAACAATTTTTAAGCCAATTGCGTCGCTCACACCTTGGAA
The DNA here is from genome assembly GCA_013298595.1 of Deinococcales bacterium. Lineage (GTDB taxonomy): Bacteria > Deinococcota > Deinococci > Deinococcales > JAAFIG01 > JAAFIG01. Next base: position 37,646 of record JAAFIG010000027.1, read on the forward strand.
GACTCGAAATGGGTAAAGTTGAATCTCGAGCCACCACTTTAACGCACTTGGATTTGCTGATTGTACTTGACGAAATTGACCAAAGCAGCGCTAGAATCGCTACCATCAGTCAAGACCTCGAGCACATTCCTGTTCGCACTGCTGAAAACACGATGAATTGAATCTGATTATTCGCCTTTGCTGTACATTTCTTCAACCAAAGCCGAGTATGTTTTCAGAATACTCGAGCGTTTCACTTTTAAAGTTGGTGTCACATCGCCATCTTCCTGAGCCAGTTGCTTAGGCAAAATACGAAACTTTTTGACCTGCTCAGCCCGAGCTAAAGTCTTATTAACAGTTTCAACTTCACCTTCGATCAGTTGAATAATTTCTTGGTGCTGCGTTAAATCCGAGTACGTGGTAAAAGGAATTTTTCGGCTTTGTGCCCAATCCGAAACACTGTCTTCATCAAGAATAATTAAAGCAGTTAAAAACTTTTTTGCATCACCAACCAGTACAGCATCGTTAATAAAACTCGAGGCTTTGAGTTTATTTTCGATAAAAGCTGGTGCAATGTTTTTGCCCGCAGCGGTAATAAAAATGTCTTTTTTACGCCCAGTGATGGTTAAATTGCCAGCTTCGTCGAGAGTACCAATATCGCCACTATGCAACCAACCACTTTGCAGAGTTTCGGCAGTGGTTTTTTCGTCTTTGTGGTAACCCAAAAAAACGTTATCGCCACGAATCAGAATCTCGCCATCATCGGCAATCTTGATCTCAATGCCCTGCAAAGCCTGCCCAACAGTGCCCAGTTTAAACGGAAACCCCTGATGGATGGTTGCCGCAGCAGCACCCTCGGTTTGTCCATACCCCTCACGGATCAGTACCCCCAGCCCATGAAAAAACTCGAGGACACTTGGTGCAATGGGCGCAGCACCAGACAAGACAAAGCGCACCCGATCTAAACCAAGGCGTTGCTTGAGACTACGTAAAACCCCAACATAAGCAATGTTACTAGCAATACTTGGTGCTCGTAACTCGAGTTTAGCTCGAGCCATTTCACGACCTCGAGCCGTCGCCCAACGATACGCTAGGCGTTTGACCCGATCAGCTCGAGTCATACGAATTTCAATAGAACTCATCAGTTTTTCCCAAACCCTAGGCACAGCAAAAAACACGCTCGGACGGACTTCGCGTAAATTCTCGAGAATCGTATCGGGGCTTTCGACAAAATTCACTACATACCCGTAACGGCTTGGAAAGGCAACCGATAACATACGCTCGGTAATATGCGATAACGGCAGAAAACTGAGGACTTCATCGCTTTCAAAAATCGGGTTTTTATCCGCCATGCACCCCGCAGCAAAAACCAAATTCTTATGCGATAACACTGCGCCTTTAGGTCTACCTGTTGTACCAGACGTGTAAATAAATAAGGCTGCATCATTTTTACGCCGATTAGCAATACGGGTCTCGAGTGTGGCAGTATTACCAGCACTTTGTAACCATGTTCGTCCGATTTGCAAAAAATCTTGCCAGTACAACACCATGCCATCAGCAAATTTTTGCAAACCCTTCGCATCCATAACCACAATTTTCTCGAGCTTAGGTAAAGAACCACGTACTTCCAGCACCTTATCGAGTTGTTCACCATTTTCCAGAATCACAAAACGCGAATCTGAATGATCGAGCACATACTGCACACCATCAGCGGCATTGGTGGCATAAATTGCAGCGGTTACACCTGCCGCCATCATGATTCCCTGATCGGCAATCACCCATTCAGGACGATTCTCTGCCAGAATAGCCGCGCTTTCATTCGCCATTAAACCCCACGACAATAACGCCCCAGCCACAGCTCTGGCATTGGCTTCGTACTCGAGCCAAGAAATACCTTTCCAAACACCCAGCTCTTTATGGCGCAACGCCACAGCCTCCCCACGTCTTCGTGCAGTGGCAATAAACAATTGCGATAATGTTTCCACACCTTCAGGGATAGGCAAAGACACTCGAGCCGAGGCAATAACAGATTGGGTCATGATGCGAACAGTTTACCCGAGAAACGCCTCGAGAAAAGTAATACAACCTCATTCTCGTGAGGGAATGCCCTATTCTTCGTCATTTGCAGCTTGCAACTTAGCAATCACACCAACATCCTCGAGTGTGCTGGTATCACCACTCATGGCTTGTCCACTGGCAATTTGGCGTAGTAAGCGACGCATGATTTTACCACTGCGGGTTTTTGGTAATGAATCTGTAAATTTAATTTCGTCTGGGCGTGCAATGGCTCCGATTTCTTTGCTGACATGGGCGCGAAGTTCTTCAGCAGTGGCTGTTTTACCTGTTTTTAAGGTGACAAAAGCAATAATTCCTTCGCCTTTAATAGGGTCTGGTCTGCCAACCACAGCACTTTCAGCTACGCTAGGATGCGATACCAAGGCGCTTTCGACTTCCATTGTGCCAAGGCGATGCCCCGAAACATTAAGCACATCGTCTATGCGTCCTACAATGGTGAAATAGCCATCTTCATCACGGCGAGCACCATCACCAGCAAAGTACATATTGGGGATTTCGCCAAAGTATTGGCGTTTAAAGCGTTCATCATCACCGTAAACAGTTCGTAGCATACTGGGGAATGGTTTACGAATTACCAAAAAACCACCTTCATTAGCAGCAAGTTCGTTACCTTCTTTGTCCACAATAGCCGCGTCCACACCAAACATTGGTAAACCTGCACTACCTGGTTTGGTTTCGTGAGCACCTGGAATAGTGGTAATCATGATGCTGCCTGTTTCGGTTTGCCACCATGTATCAATGATCGGTAATTTTTCTTTACCAATCACACGGTGATACCATAACCATGCTTCTGGATTAATTGGTTCGCCAACCGTGCCAAGTAAACGCAAACTCGAGAGATTAAAACGATTTGGGTGCTCATCGCCACCACGCATAAAACTGCGAATTGCGGTTGGCGCTGTGTACAGGATTGTTGCACTGTGCTTTTCAATGATTTCCCAGAGTCGCCCGGGATGCGGATGATTCGGTGCGCCTTCAAAGATTAGACTGGTTGCACCATTAGCTAAAATTCCGTACACCACGTAACTATGCCCTGTAATCCACCCTACATCGGCAGTGCAAAAATACGTATCTGAATCACGTAAATCAAAAACATATTTACTGGTTAAATAAGTACCAACCATATAGCCACCAGTGCTGTGCAGCACACCTTTAGGCTTACCAGTACTACCCGAGGTATACAAAATAAACAGTGGATGTTCGCTATCGAGCGGTGTCGCAGGGCAGTCACTCGAGGCTGTCGCCATCAGTTCGTGATACCACTGATCTCGAGGATTCCAAGTGATTTCATGAGCAGTGCGTTTAACCACAACCACATGTTCGATACTGGGTGTGTTCTCGAGGGCTTCGTCCACATTTTGTTTCAGTGGCACAATCGCACCACGGCGGTAACTGCCATCGGCTGTAATTAAAAGCTTGGATTGGCAATCGTTAATCCGATCTGCCAGTGCCCCTGCACTGAAACCACCAAAAACTACGCTGTGCGTTGCACCTACTCGGGCGCAAGCCAGCATTGCTACAACAGCTTCAACAACCATTGGTAAATAAATGGTTACACGGTCGCCAGCTACCACACCAAGGCTTTTTAAGACATTGGCAAATTTGCAAACTTCGCTGTGCAACTCGCGGTACGTTAATTTACGCACATCACCTGGTTCGCCTTCCCAAACCAAAGCAACTTTATCGCCTTTAGTGGTTAAATGCCGATCTAAGCAGTTATAACTCAGATTGGTTTTTGCCCCAACAAACCACTTTGCATGAGGTTCATTCCACTCGAGTACTTTCTGCCACGGTTCAAACCAATGCAATTCTGCTGCCACACCACTCCAAAACGCATCAGGTTGCTCGAGGCTTGCTTTGTGCATTTGGCGGTATTGTTCGAGTGATAAATTCCCGCCAAAATTGGCAGGGGGTGCAAAACGACGAGTTTCTTGGAGTACAGCTTCAATACGATTATCGGACATGGATAACTCCTTAACAATTTTACAAGTTCCTTGAGTTTATCGTATTTTAGCCCGAGATACCCAATCTGGATACATTGTGAAAAGTTGGTTGTGTTTCCTATAGGTTGTCAAAAAACATTGTGCGGTAAAGGCGAGGCATGCCTTGCCCCTACGAGTCAATTTGTCCATGATGCAGCAAAACAAGCTTTGAGCATCAACTCAAGTGCCAAATTGTTACGAAAAAATATTTTAAAAGCAGCATTTACAAAAATACTCTAAACTGAAAGCAACTCGTGAACCCATTACCTGAACAGCTATTACTAGACATTCAAACGATTGTTGGTGAAATACAGACAATCACAATCATTAGTGGTGGTATCACCAATCAAAATTATAAACTCGAGACTGCCTCAGCAGCTTTTATGTTACGTATTCCAGGTCAATATACAGAGTTGCTTGGTATTGATCGCCAAGCTGAATTTGCTTGCTCGAGTATTGCCTATAATGTTGGCATTGGTGCTGAACCAATCGCGTATCTTGAAAGGCACAACGCGATTCTGACTCGGTTTCTCGAGCAAGCCGAAACCCTCACTGCCCAACAAGCTAAAACCCAACTCGAGGCAGTTGTGCAAGCCCTGAAAACTATTCATGGTGCACCTGCTTTCCCCAAAAGCTTTTCAGCATTTGAAACCACTCGTCAGTATCACCAATTGGCACTCGAGAAAAACGTGGTGTTTCCAACAGACACAAGGTATCTCCTCGAGCATTTGACACAGATCGAACAAATCCTCGATTCTCATGCAATGATTACGTCTTGCCATAACGACTTATTGCCCGCCAATTTGTTGCTTACAAACCAGCTTTGGATTGTGGATTGGGAATACGCAGGCAATGGCAACCTGTTTTTTGACCTTGGTAATCTTGCCGCCAACCTTGAATTAACAGATTCTGAACTCGAGACACTAACCAAGCTTTATTTTGGCAAAACCAACGCCAAGCTACACGCTCAAATCCAACTGATGCGCCTTGTTTCGGATGCTCGAGAAGCTTTCTGGGGATTTTTACAAAGTGGTATCTCGAGCCTTGAATTTGACTTTACTCATTATGCCCAAACGCACTTTGAGCGATTGAGAAAAGGTCTAGCTCGAGATGAATATGCCGCGTGGCTCGAGATTTTATGTTGACTAACCTCACTGATTTTGGATGAGCAAGGCACAGTGTAGCTATTGCAAAATTCGTTTTCGATCAGGGTCATACGGAGAACGCAAATACGGTTTTGCAGCATACCTCTCGCCATTAATGACAATTTCGTACCTACCACTTCGTACCCAAGCTGCATCCACACCACTCGAGTTTTTCACATAACCCATGCCAATGGCTGCGCCCAAAGTATGAGCATAACTGCCAGAAGTTGTGTAACCAACAGCAATACCGTCCCGTAATATCGGTTCTGAACCCCACAGTACAGGTTCTGGATTCTCGAGCACAAAAACAACCAGCATTCGGGTTAAGCCTTTTTGTTTTTGCTCGAGTAAAGCTTGTTTACCGATAAATTCTTTATTCCAATCTATGGCAAAACCCAGTCCCGCCTCGAGTATGGTGTCTTCAGGCGAAATATCGGCACCCCAAGCGCGATAACCTTTCTCGAGCCTAAGCGAATTAATAGTGTAATGCCCTGCGTTTTCAATACCAAAACTCGAGCCAACCCGCATTAGATCAGCGTAGACTTGGGCGGCTTGGCTGGTGGGAATATGCAATTCCCAGCCCTGCTCGCCAACATAAGTGATGCGTATAGCTAGTGCTTTTGCAAAACCAATTTCGATTTGTTTAGCTTCGCCAAAAGCAAAGCCTTGGTGTGAAAGATCAGCTGTGGTTAATTGAGTTAAAACGGCTCGAGCATTTGTACCCATTAAACCAATCACTGCGTAACTTTCGGTCACATCGGTAATACTGATCTGCTCGGAAGGGAAGACATTGCGCCGAATCCAATCAGCATCGTGCACCGCTTGACTCGAGCCTGTGATGATCCGAAAGTGCTCTGCACCAAGGCGTAAAACAGTTACATCACTTTCAAAACCACCTTTGTTATTTGGCATGGCAGTGTACACGGCTTTGCCAATCGGTACATCAATTTGATTAGCACATAAACGCTGCAAAACCACGAACGCATCCCGCCCTGTGATCTCGAGTTTAGCAAAAGCACTTTGATCAAATACTGCTACGGTTTCTCGAGTGGCTTTGTGTTCTAAGGCGTGCATAGCAAACCAATTTTGTTTCCCCCAAGCGTATTCAGCAACAGCTTTCATACCATCTCGAGCAAACCAATTGGGGCGTTCAAAACCAGCTTTTTGCCCAAAACAAGCACCTGCTTGCGCCAATACATGATGCAATGGCGAGATTCGCAAATTCCGCCCTGTAACTGGTTCACGGTTTGGGTATGCCATTTGATAATGCAGCCCTAGCACCTCTGTCACACGTTCCCGCAAAAAACTACGATTATTTACACTCGAGCCAAAGCGCCGAATATCCACACTCCACAAATCTAAACTAGGTTCGCCATCCACAATCCATTCGGCAAGGTACTTACCTGCACCACCAGCACTGGCAATACCAACACTATTAAAACCAGCCATCACAAATAACCCATGTAATTCTGGGGTTTCGCCCATTAAAAAATTATTATCAGGTGTAAAACTTTCAGGACCATTGACAAATTTCTCGAATTTTGCTTTTTCTAAACGAGGAATACGCCACTTCCCTGCTGCCAATGGATCAGCATATTTTTCCCAATCTGGCTCGAGCAAAGCGTTACTAAAATCAGTTGGTACAGGTTGCACATCCCACGGTTTGGTGTAAGCCTGAAAAGCTCCAAGCATAATGCGGTTTCCCTCGCCACGATAATAAATACACTTATTGGGATCGCGCCCAACAGGAAGTTCGTCAAATGCACCATCTATCGGTTCGGAAACAATGTAATGATGCTCGACTGGAAAAAGCGGAATATTGACCCCGATTTTTAAGCCAAGTTCTCGAGTCCACATACCACCACACAGCACCACAAACTCTGATGCAATATCACCCTCGAGTGTGCGTACACCCGTCACATGTCCATGCTCGCGCAGCACATCCACAACCCGAATATGCTCGAGAATTTTTGCACCACCCAGTTCTGCGCCTTTTGCAAGTGCCAATGCAGTTTCTTTGGGTAAACACTTGCCATCATCAGGCAACCATGCCGCCCCGAGGACATCATCTACCCGCATTAAATTCCATTTTTCTTGGGCTTGGCGAGGCGAAATCATTTCGGCTTTGACCCCAAATAATTCCGCCATTGCTATCGTGCGTTTCAGCTGAATCATCCGTTCAGAGCTGGTTGCCACAATTAAACTACCCGTGGTTTTCCAACCTGTTGCCACACCTGTTTCTGCTTCGAGACGCGGGTATAATTCCACACTGTACTTATTGATTTTTGTCATGCTGTTGCTGGTGCGAAGCTGTCCCACCAAACCCGCTGCATGCCAAGTTGTACCACCCGCCAAAGTATTTTGCTCGAGCAACAAAACATCTGACCAACCCAGTTTAGTTAGATGATACGCCACACTCGAGCCGACAATACCGCCACCAACAACAATCACTCGAGCCGACGATGGAATGGTCATGAGCTAGTTTACTGTATGTCTCGAGCTATGGTGATAAGAGTTTTTAGTCTCTCGAGACAATACAAATTCTGTAAAATTGCATTAAGGCGAATTTAAACATAAGAAAATAAATTCTTAGAGGTATAAAATACTGCCATGCAAGACCAAATTCCATTTGTTACTACGGGTACTTATCCACCTCGAGCAGGTAATACTGTACAACTTTTGCTAGATGGAGAACCCGCTTTCAGACGCGTTTGCCAAGCTATCGAAAACGCCGAGCACAGCGTTTGGGCAACCATCACTTTTATGTGGGAAACATTTCAAATGCCAGATGGAAAAGGCACAGCCCTCGAGGTACTGGCTCGAGCTGCCAAACGAGGTGTTGATGTTCGTTTACTCTTTTGGCGACCCGATGAAGAAACAGCCGCACTTCGCCGCAACGCGTTCTGGGGTTCTGCTGAACAATTCGCCATGCTCGAGGAAACCAAACCAGACATCAGTATTCGTTGGGATCGTGCTCAGGCAGGATACTGTCAACACCAAAAAACATGGTTAATAGATGTTGGGAAAGAAAACCAAATTGTGTTTCTAGGCGGAATTAACCTCAACCCAAATTCGATGGTCGCACCGAAACACTTTGGCGAAAATCAAAACCACGACCTCTACATCGAACTCGGCGGACCCGCCGTGGCAGATGTGCAACACAATTTTGTGCAACGTTGGAACGAAGCCAGCGAACGCCACGAAAAAAACGGACTGTGGGGAACTCGAGCCAAGCAAAATCTCGAGTTCCCAACCCACTTACCACTCGAGTGCGGCACAACCACTGTGCAAATTCAACGTACCATTCATGCAAATCGGTACACAAATAATCAAGCACCCATCGGAGGAAAAACCTTTGAGATTGTCAAAGGAGAAAAAAGCAATCTCGAGCAATACTGCACCGCGATTAGCTCAGCTAAAAGCAGTATTTATATCGAAAATCAGTACCTCGAGATTCCAGAAATTATTGTTGCCTTGCATGAAGCTCTGGAGCGCGGTGTCGAAGTTGTCTTACTGCTACCAATCGCGCTAGAACTCACTCGAGAAATACCGCCTGAACTTTTAGCAACTCGAGTTGCACTAGGTGATTACGATAATTTCACACTGGCAGGCATTGCAGGACTCGGCACAGATGGCAAGCGCAAATCCGTCTGGATTCACTCCAAAACAATGCTAATTGATGATGCTTGGGCAACCATTGGATCGGCAAATCTGCACCGCTGGTCCATGTATGGTAACAGCGAATTAAACGCCGCGATACAGTCCAAAGAAACTATTAAAACCATTCGAGTGGCATTACTCGAGGAACATTTAGACATGGATACTTCGGAATTAGATGATGTGAAAGCGTTGCAGCTATTCAAGAAAATTGCTCATGCTAACCAAGAAAAACACTTGAGTAACGACCATGCTTGGCGAGGATTAGTAATTGCGCTTGATGTTTCGAGTTATGGACTAAAGCCTCAAACAGGATGGTGATTGGTAAAAGTAATCGGCTTGAGCTATTGCACTCGAGGTATGTTTTCAGGCTGCGAAACTAAGAATTGATTAAATGGAACGTTTTTAATCTAGGGGACGTAATCAAGGAAGTTATGAGTAGAATCATTTCAAATCCATGGACTTTTCTCACAAAATTCGTTTATCCCCCACTTTTTTTAGTGTTTTTTGGAGGATTTCTTTTATCTATGTACCTTAGTCCTGATGATTGGCATTGTTCGACACAATTCAATAAAACAACTTGCTCAAATTATCGAGTTAAACCAGGACAGACTTACTTCTCAAACACAAAAAACCCCCAAGACGAACCCAAGATAACTTTTATTGAAATGCGAGCATTCGCAACGTTAGTGCTGTTTGTTATGGTAATAAGAGTAGGATATTATGCTGTTGTATTTAAAAAAAGTTGCTCTAAGCACTACCGAATTGACTATTTCTGATTTCTTGAGAACTACTCGAGTGCCTTTGGCGAATATTGAAGGGGTTAGGATGAATTTTTTTCGTCGTGGTACAGCCACAATTTATCTAAAACCATCTTGTATTTTTGGAGATGAGATTGTTTTTGCTGTCAGAAAAAGATTTTTTAGATATGAACCCATAGTCGAAGAGCTACGAAGACTCATTCAAGAAATCAATGCTCAAAACAACACTGAGCAATCTCCATTATCCTAAAAACTACCTGCAAAACCGTACTAATCCCACGGATTCAACACCGAAACAGGCAGCATCGCCACATCATCGGTGTCTCGAGTAACCAGAATCAAACCGTGTTCTATGGCAGTTGCAGCCAGTATCGAATCCAGCAGTGCTGGTGTTTGTCCTGCTGTAATGGCACTGGCGTATATATCGCCCCAGCGCTGCATAATCACTTCGGTGCCTGGTAAAATTCTGTCTTCAAAACTTGGTTATAATTCTTTTTTGAACCATTTTTCTAACTCGAGTCCGCGTTTAGTGTTTGTTAAGGTTAGGACTTGGTTTTGTACCATCTGAAATGACGTTGGTATCCAGTAAGTACATTAAAACTCAATTTCTCGAGCAGGGCGTTTATCGCGTTCTAACCAATCTTCTTCGATTTTCGGTGCGAGTTGCAACACATCAAATAACGTTTTTTTACCATCCATAGTTTTGTGTTTAGCCGAAATAATGTACACAGCAGGGTGTCCGTGGCGAGTCACCAATTGCGTTTCGCCTTGAATGGCTTTTTCGACCAATTCAGAAAAATTGGCTCGTGCTTGCTCGAGTTTCCAAGGGTTTGCCATACGCACCTCTGTCTGTGCAGGTTTCTAGCATTTTTTCTGATTTTTAGTACAGAATTTGGGTTTTACAGAGAGTCACCCATCGAGTTTTTCAGTGCTTACACGCGCCCCAAACCCTCACCCCGGTTCTGCGCTTCGCTTGAACGCCCCTCCCCCGCGCTGCGCGGGGGAGGGGTTGGGGAGAGGGTTTTAGTGATTTATATGATACTCTCAAATAAGTTGTATCTACTGCTCGAGATCAGAAAAGGCAACCATTTCTGATTGCCTCTTTTTCCTAGAACTCACCGCGTGCGAAGCTCGAGATGATATTTGGTGCGCTACCATCGAAGCCAACAACATCCATCATTCCTGCATCTTTTGGGTCAGCAATGCTGAATTGAGTTGCGGTCATTCCGACCACCACAAGCCGCGCTGCAATACCCATCTTATCGCGGTATCGGCGTAGTGCTTCAAATGGATGTACCTTACCAAAGTACGTTTCGTTATCGGTGTAAATCACGAAGACATCGGCTTGTACGCCATTCTCGAGTGCCCAGAGCATTGGTAAAGCGCAATCTGTTCCACCGAATGATTGGTTTTGCGTCTTGCGGAGTGCTGCCTCGAGTGAATCGTTAGCGCGGATGCCAATGTCACGGAATGAATCCGAGAATCCCATGATGTGCGAGTGCTTTTCGCTGCGGAGTGTCAACATTGCCATGGCAGTGCTGGCAAGGTTTGGGGTGAGACCATGAACTCCTGCGATGTTGCCCCAAGTCATTGAGCCTGAAATATCCAAGCCCAAAACAAAGCGCTTTCCTGCTGGTTGAATCGTACCGAATGAAGTGTAAAACGCCTTCTCGAGCGCATCCACAATTTGTGGTACAACCTTCCAAGTACCATCGCCTTTGATGCTACGACCACCCTTATACACAAGCATTGCCTTGAGTGCATCAATTGGATGGATTCGACCCTTACGTAGCGCCTCGGCATCGGTGACTCGAGAAACAATTTGTTCAATGATTTCCCAAGCGCCCGGTACAAGCAACTCGTGCTTACCCAAGTTACCAAGGTTACGCAAAGTCCAAGTCAAACCGTTGTTCGCCAGCGCAGTGCGGTACACCTTCACACCTCGAGCATGAGTTGGAATGGCTTCGATAGGTAACTTGTACTCGCGCATAATTGCCGCAGCTTCCTTATCAGACTTTGCCTCGAGAGCCAACATATGACCACGCACAATGTTTAGTGTAGCATTGTTTGATTCAAGAACGCCATCCACAAGGTACTTAAAGAGCGCATTCCGAGTTGCATCGGCTGTCTTAGGGTGCGAAAGGCGCAACGCATCGGCTTGCGTCCAACCATCTCGAGACTTGTACTTCACAGCCCAGAGGGCAAGCTTCTCGAGTGGCATGGTTTCGTACACCTTCGCCACACCCGCTCGCGTCAGACGACCCCAACCACCGAACATTTGTACAAACTCGAGGAAGTGCAACAAGTGCGTACCTGTTCGAGCCACTTCTGGAAGGGCATCCCAAGCTGCCTTACGGGTCGCAGAATCCACAGAGAGCTTCGCCACAGCAGCCAAAGCCACAAGTGTAGGCTCAACCTTAGGAGCGCGGTTGTAACGCACCACATCAAGAATAATCTCGAGAGCAGTAGCACCCTCTAAAGTAGCGAAGTTACGCACGAAATCAGTCTCGAGCTTGGTTTGACGCGCTTCGGTGGCATAGAACGTACCTCCTTCAGTTCCTAAAATCAAAAATCGGAGGAAACGATTCGCATCAGTTACTGCGAAGACAAAACCGCCAGCATTATTTTGAACTTGGTCAGCTCGAGCCTTAACGATTTGTGGTGTGTTATTTGGACGAAGTGCATTGATAAGGTGCTTCATTTCGACCCTCCTAAAGGGTAAATTCTTAACTCGAGACGCTGCTCGAGAAATAAGTAAAAATGGGGGCGTGGATTGGAGTCGAACCAATAAGAACCGATAACCCTATTTACAACGGCTCAGAAAGACTCGAGCAAGGGAACGAAAGAGGGAGAAACCCACAAGTGTTCAAAGAACATCGTGGGAATTCCACGCCCATAAAAAACAACTCGAATGCCAAAATACTGCTGGTTGGACAAGTAGGATTTGAACCTACAAGGGTTGCCCCAGACCTCCTTAAATAACCTTTCACCTTCGGCTCGAAACGAGCAAGGTGTGGCAAAAGGAAAGCTGCACAAGGCAGCTAAGTCCGCGTTTACCGTTTCGCCATTGCCCAATAAGAAAAGTGGTGGAGCGGGTGAGACTCGAACTCACGACCCGGCGATTAGAAGTCGATAACCCTCACGCTTCGGTTCTACAAAAGAACAAGGTATGCAGAGGATGTTTTTCCTGCTCTGCCATCTGAGCTACCGCCCCACATTGGAGGAATCGGAGGGATTTGAACCCTCGAGACTTCAGTCTTCCTTCTTAGCAGGAAGGTGCAATAAGCCACTCTGCCACGATTCCATACCGCTCGAGTTACCTCGAGCTTTGGCGAGTCTGACAGGATTTGAACCTGCATCAGTACGTTTTGGAGACGTATTCCCTTAGCCAGTCGGGATTCAGACTCATGCTTAATCAGTTGTGGAAGCGGCTATGACAACAATCAAATTTTGTGTTGGGTGCTTTACAGTCCAAAGAAAACTCCCCCACCATTCATTGCCAGCATTAAAATATGTAGACCAATCATTACTCCATTCAAAAATTTCTAACTCCGATTGCAAACCACCAAAAGCAGCTTGGTTGATCTGCTCAAAAAGTACATTCGCTTCCTCGTGATTGATGCGAATACCATAAGGCGTGTCCGAAAAAGCTTCAGCATAGCCTTGGTTTGAACCAGATTTGCTTCTCGAGTTATCCGCACTGATTTTCCAAACAGAAACAATTTTTTGTTTCTGCCAATCATAGGCACGCCCCAAGAAACGTTGCACAGAAATTTGTTCACCTCGAGCTTTATCTGGTTCGGTAATAATCTGAAAATAATCTTCACGTTTTTGATTGCGTTCTTGCAAAAGTGGTAAAAAATAATCATCGAGTTGTTGTGCTAAAACACCAAGAGCAAAAATTGCCGCTTGCTTATGAACTGCTGCGTTGACTGCTACCGATTCACAATCTATCAAAACATAATCCATAACAATATGCGCTGCTTTAGCTTTCTCGAGAAGTGTTTTTAGTGTGGGATTTGGAATTATTTCTTTCATACCACAGAGTATAAGTTTTTGGAGGAAAGCAAGGGAATCGAACCCTTGAAGCTATTTACACCCAGCCGTTTTCAAGACGGTGTCCTCGACCTACCGGACGCTTTCCATAAAAGACCTCGCTCGGAATTGAACCGAGACTCTTTGGTTTGCAGCCAAAGCCCATGCCGTCTGGCTCGAGATCATGATTGGTGGAAGAGACGGGACTCGAACCCGCATAACTAAGACTATCGGTATAGGAAAACTCGCTTCCTGCGGCAAGTTACAAACCCACTCGAGACTTGTCATCTCGAGTCGCCAGCCAGTGCATCCGCAACCCCCGATGGCTTTTGACCTGTCTTAGAACAATTAAGTTACCGTATTCAACGTTTTCGGTGCGCTCCCGTTTGCGCTACTCCCCCAATAATTTTAATGGTGTTCCTTCAGGGACTCGAACCCAGACTTGTCAGTGTTTTAAGCACTGTGCCTCTACCAATTGGGCTAAAGAAACATGGTGCGTCTGGTGGGAGTCGAACCCACAGATTCTCGGTTTTGAGGCGAGTGAGTGTGCCATTCCTCTACAAACGCATGATTCTCGAGATTATCCCCAAGAATTTTTGGTACGCCGAGCGGGACTCGAACCCGCAAGCTCCTCGTTCTAAGCGAGGTGAGTTTACCATTTCTCTATCAGCGCACAGACCCTCGAGACTCGAGGGTTATGGTGTCCATGACGGGATTTGAACCCGTAAATTCCTGTCGCTCAAACAGGTGACTTTACCAATTTGTCTACACGGATGTACTAAGAATTTTGGTGCATGAACCCATATGATTCATTGGTGCATGAACCCATATGATTCATTGGTGCATGAACCCATATGATTCATTGGTGCATGAACCCATATGATTCATTGGTGCATGAACCCATATGATTCATTGGTGCAGATTGGGAGAATCGAACTCCCGTTATTTGCATGGCAAGCAAGCGTCTTCAACCACTAGACGAAATCTGCAAAAAGCCTCTGCTTGTGTGGCAATTCTTTTAGCGGTGAATTGCCCTTTGCTCCCGCTCGAGCAAAGAAAAACAGAGGGGTTGCCCGCGTGTGCGGGTGTGGAGCAGAAGGACAGGATTCGCACCTGCATTGTCACCCGGAAAGGCGCATCTTGCTGTTAGAAGACTTCTGCATTTGGAGCAGTCAGTGGGAATTGCACCCACATTCTCTGGTTGGAAGCCAGTAATCCTGAGCTGTTGGACGATGACTGCATGGAGGTTTTGACAGGAATTGAACCTGCGTTTTCTTGCTTACAAGGCAAGCGCTCGAGCCAACGTGAGCTTCAAAACCAAATGGTGGGTTCTTTCGGATTTGAACCGAAACCTCGACGATTAAAAGTCGTCTGCTCTGCCAGTTGAGCTAAAAACCCGTGGTGATCTCGAGGGGAGTCGAACCCCTATTTCCGCATAGAGAGTGCAGCGTCGTAACCATTGGACGACAAGACCATGAGGCGCAAAACGCGCCAAGGATTTTGGTGATCTCGAGGAGAATTGAACTCCTGTTTGTCGGGTGAAAACCGCGTGTCCTAGCCATTAGACGACGAGACCATGTGGAAGGGAAACTGAGACTCGAACTCAGATTTGGCAGCTTCAAAGGCTGTTGCGTTACCAATTACGCTATTTCCCTAGGGTAAAGACTCGAGCAAGTTTTGTATCACATGCAGGGTTTGAACCTGCTCTCCCTAAGGATTAACCGATAACTGTGGTACTTCGGCTCGAGTTAATTTGGTCGGTGGGACTCGGAGTTGAACCGAAACCTCTTGTTCTTCAGACAAGCGTGCAGACCCGCTACACCATCCCCCGATTACGAACCCGCTTCCGTCGGGGCGTATTGGGTGCGGTGGTGGGAGTTGAACCCACCAGCCGAGCTTATGAGACTCGGCGCATCACCGGACGCACACCGCAGCATATATCATTCAGTAAATTACAAAATATCGAAAGAGTAGTATATTATTTTTATGAATAGCATAATGATTCGACCTGCCCAAGAATCTGATCTCGAAATTCTTTTTCAATATCAACTTGATGACGATTACAACAAGATGGCAGCGTTTGGTACAGCAAATCCAAAAGATAAAACAGCTTTTTTGGCGCACAGAAGAAAGATTATTGCAGACCCTGATTGCTTGTTCTATACTGTTGAATGGAATCAAACACCAATCGGAACAGTTGGGAGTTTTTGGTTCGATGGTGAGCGCGACCTTGGTTACGGCATTGCTAAAGAGTATTGGCGTAAAGGACTGACGACACAAGCTGTACAAGCGTTTTTACCCATTGAACCAATCAGACCCTTGGGCGCTCGGGTTGCTGTTCACAATGCTGCTTCAATTCGTATCCTCGAGAAATGCGGATTTCAGCGAATCGGTTCAGACAAAGGATTCTCTGACTTTTTGAACCGTGAAGTTGAAGAGCATATCTATTCGCTACGCTGAAAAGATTAACTCTGGTCGAAGATGATGGAATCGAACCATCGTTGCCTGCATATCAGACAGGTGTCCTACCATTGGACGAATCTTCGTTTCTCCTCGAGCGTGTTGGAGGTAATACTCGAGGGGTGCATCCCAAAAAGGATGCTCTGGTCGGCGCGGTAGGGGTCGAACCTACGACAACTGCTTTGTAAGAACAGCACTGCTACCACTGAGTTACGCGCCGTGGAACTCGAGAATAATGTGGTTCTCGAGATATGGTGGAAAAGGTCGGAGTCGAACCGACAACCATCTCTGTGCAAAAGAGGCGCTCTCCCAAATTGAGCTACTTCCCCATGTGTGAACTGGTACGACTTCCCCGTATTTGATTCAGGCTTGAGTGCAGTCATAAACCACACTCAAGCGTTGGTCGAGCGTGCAAGAATTGAACTTGCCTATGTCCTGTTTCCAAAACAGGAGACCCTCCTTGAGTCCGACGCTCGAGAATGAAGTGAAACTACAAAGGATTTGAACCTTTACTCCGTCGTTTAAGAGACGACTGCTTTACCTTTAAGCTACGATTCCGTTAAGAGACCTCGGCAAGATTCGCACTTGCATCCTCGAGCTTCGCACGCTCGCGCTCGTCTATTTGAGCTTCGGGGTCATGTGGTGAACTGGTCATGTCACAGGTTTGGTGAACTGGTCATGTCACAGGTTTGGTGAACCGAGCAGGACTCGAACCTGCGGCTTCCATGTTAGAAGCATGGCACTCTGTTCCGCTGAGTTATCGGTTCATGATGCCCATGTATCACTGGTTCATGTTGCCCATGTATTTTTTGCCTCGAGCAAGTTGTGGTCTGGGGTTGCGGTTTCCCGCGTCAAAATTGGAAGTTTTGGATAACCCAGTACCTTCGGCTCGAGAGGAAATTTGGTGGTGAATCGGACAGGACTCGAACCTGCAACCGCTGCGTTCGAAGCGCAGAACTCTATCCGTTGAGCTACCGATTCTTGATTGCTCGAGCAAGTGATTATAGCACGGGTGTTTCAAGATAACCGTGGTACTTCGGCTCGAGTTTTATTCTTTTTTGCGCCGTGATTTTAATAGCATCTGAATGCGGTCAAACAATAACTTAAATCCATGCTCGAGTACCCATAAATAGGCAAATAAGCAAAGGACAATAAAGTACATCACTTGATGATTCTGTCCTGTAAAAAATACCCACCCGATTGCTGTACTTGCTCCTATGATTGTACATCTGGCTAAACCAGGACGTGTTTTTCTATGGCGATAAATCTCAAAAATGCTGATGCCTACAAATAAGGCAATATCCCATCGCCATAAGCTCGAGAAATACCATTGAATGGGTTGTGCGTAAAAAGCAATAGTGACAAAGCACAACACTGGGTAGAGCAGAATTTCCCAAGACTCGAGTGGTTCGTTGGTCACGAGCTTAGCATACTGTTCGATTCTGGTTTTACATGAGTTACTGTGAGCAACTGAGCGCTGCATGGGATATTTTGAAGATAACCATGCAGCATCGGCTCAAAGTAGTTCGGTAGACAAGTTTCCGCATTGGTACTGCGAACAAGTTTCCGCATTGGTACTGCGAACAAGTGATTTCTCGAGGGAATTCAATTCCATTAAAAGGGGATAACCCTCGAGATTCGGCTCACAGTGAAAACCGTAGGGCGAATATTGTATTCGCCCAATAACACAAGTTAATCCAAGAACACCATGTTCTTCGCGGCTCGAGCTTGATGTTCGGTGTTCATGATGACCCGATGCCAACCACGTAAGTAAATCGTGGCATGGTCTGGGTGTGAAACTGCACCTCGAGCATATACTCCTGCACCGCGCATCATGGTTTTGAATTGAATGATGCTTGCACTTAAGTTTCGTTTCAAAAGTTCTTGGTATTCTTGCTCAGTCAAACCAAGTGGGTATTTTGGAGACACATACACAAGTTCGCCACCTGTGCGGTACGCATTCTCGAGCCAGTGCGGTTTGCCACGTCCTCGAGAAATGGGTTCGTTTTGCAGTACAAATTTCTCGGCAACAATTAAGCGTGGTTCGGGAATAAAAAACCATTCGCCTTGGCGGATAAATGCAGTAGTGTGGCGGGCAAATCGTTCTTTGCTTTTCAAGGGCGCATCGCGTAACTCAGCAGGGCGCAGCGCATTCATGGCAGTGACAACATTGCTGACACTTTGTCCAGGAACAGCGCAAGTAAACCAGTGGCGCTCATCATGACCGCATAAGAATTTGTCTTTGTTACCTTCTTGACGTGCCATTAAAAGCAGGTGACGCAAGTTGCGTTGGATGTCCAGTACCTCGAGTTGAGGAATGTTCTGTTCGGGAATGCGGAGTTTGAAGTATTGTCCGTGCTTATCATTTGCAATGTCTATGCTGAATTCTGGGTGAAGCAGTCGCGGTGTGCCACGCCAAGAGTTTGACCATCGGCTGGGGAGGAATTCGATTTTGGCTCGAGCGCCGATTCGCTCAAATTTTTGGATCAAGTGTGTGTCCATACACTTCCTTTGTGTGAATGATTGGCTTATTGCCGTTTATTCGCGCTCAGGAAATTTTTTCTCGAGTCGTCGAATTGCCAGTGCTTGGGGTTTCCTTGTCATGGTGTTTCTCCTTCTCGAGTGGGCTTAGGGTTGAGTTGCGGGTTTTTTTGGCGGTTCTAACGGGAATCGAACCCGTA
Organism: Deinococcales bacterium; assembly: GCA_013298595.1. Classification (GTDB taxonomy): domain Bacteria; phylum Deinococcota; class Deinococci; order Deinococcales; family JAAFIG01; genus JAAFIG01. The sequence continues at coordinate 56,422 of JAAFIG010000027.1, forward strand.
TTGCCTGAGAGACAGTCAGGTATCGTAGCCGTTGGAACATAGAACCTTATGGCTGACTCGGCAGGGATCGAACCTGCGACTTTCTGATTAACAGTCAGATGCTGCTACCAACTGAGCTACGAGTCAATAAAATGGGTGCGGAAGGATTTGAACCTCCATTGTCTTTTGGACGCTTGGGCTACAACCAAGTGCAATAGCCGTTCTGCCACACACCCTAATGGTACTTGCTCGAGGTGTACGCCTTCGAGCGTGTATCGCCTCTTGAATAATCGTGATGTACCGTACAGCACATAAAATCACGTTTTCTCGAGGAGAAAATTTTGGCATTCGAGTTGTCAAGGTTCGCACTCGGGACAAGTTTTAGTTGCCGCAAGCAGTTTGGGTGTATTTTCTTGCTTCTCGAGGACACGAATTCTCGAGGTTGCTTACACCTTTGGGTTCATCGTCGGGAATCGCACCCGAGTTTCTAGGGTCACAACCTAGCGTCCTCTCTGTTAGACGACAACGAACATGGTTTTTTTGGTACAAAAAATTTGAGCCTATCCGATTCGGGTAGGCTCAATACAATTTGCCTAATCCGTGTTAAGTGGTACGGTTTTCTGAAGCGCCGAGGAAACTATGATCTTGCCAAAAGCCTAACCCTAAATCCGAAAAATCATTTCTCAGATTGGCACAAATGCCGCTTGCCGTATTCGGGCGTGGTGCGGTTTTAATTGTGGGGTTTGTAAAGTTCATAAGCTTCTCCGAAAAATCGTTCGAGTTGTTGTAACTCGAGGTTGAGGTTCTTTGCCTCAATTGCGAGGTGTTGTTTTGCCTCGAGCAGCATAGTACCCAGTGGTTAGGGTGTTGTCATGCGTGGATGTGCTTAGTAGCGCACTAAGCCATTTGGCGCGATTTAGGTATAATTTGAAGGTATGTCTTTTGTTGTTCGTCACGTTTTATCTTCAGATGCAGCTCAAACAAGTGCTTTGCTGAACGAGATTATTGCCACTAAGAAATTTAGTATTCTTGAGTCGGTTATCAGCCAACAAGAACAACTCGAATTTATTGTTTCGTTTTCGTCCGATGGTGTTTTTTTGGTTGCTGAGGATCACGATCAGCAGATTCTTGGGCTGCAAGATGTCAGTCCTACCTCAATAAGTGGTGTGGGTGAAATTGGTACGTTTATTGCTTTAAGCGCTCAGGGACAGGGTGTTGGTAAAGCACTATCCCAAGCAACTTTTACGGCAGCTCGAGCTAAGGGTTTTCGTAAACTGATGGCGATGATTCGGGCGGATAATCCTCGAGCGATTGGGTTTTATCAGCCACTTGGTTTTCGTGTGGTTGGTGTTCTCGAGAAGCACGTGGTGGCTCATGGTCGGGTTTTTGATGAGGTATTGGCAGAGAAATCACTTTGATTCTGTGTGGTTTAAGTGCGTATATAAGGCTTTTTTGGAATTTCAAGATGATGTCATCTTGAGGTGAAATCTGCTAATGCTTCGAGTTTTGCTAAAGCCATACCACTACCCAGAATACTCAGTGCGGTTTTTACACCATCCTCGAGACTACTGGCAGCATCAGCAATGTACAAGGCTGCGCCTGCATTGGCTGCAACAGCGTCTCTCTGAGCATCTGTACCACCACCCGCTAGCACTTTTCTGACAATTGCAGCATTACTTTTTGCATCTGAACCCAGTAAATCACTTGGCAGATGCAACACTAAACCTAAATCTCGAGGCTCAATTTGGTATTCACGGATGCTCGAGCCGCGTACTTCGGCAATAAATGTTGTGCCTGTGACAGCAATATCATCGTAACGAGTGCCATCTGGTGCATTGCCAAAAACCACCAGTGCACCTTGAATACCAAGTTTTTGTAAAACCCCAGCCATCAGAGGCACAAGGCGTTTATCAGCAACACCAAGCAGTTGATGGGTTGCTCCAGCCGGATTGGTCAGTGGTCCGAGCACATTAAAAACGGTGGCTATACCAAGTTCGGCTCGGACTGGGGCAGCATGACGCATGGCAGGATGATGTGAACGCGCAAATAAAAATCCAATACCAATGGTATCTATCGCTTCAGCCACACGTTCTGTAGGAATCTCGAGTTTAACACCAAGTGCCTCGAGTACATCAGCACTACCAGATGGTCTGCCTGCGGTACGGTTGCCGTGCTTGGCGACGCGTACACCTGCGGCAGCTACCACAAAAGCACAAGCTGTGGAAATATTAAAATTAGCGGTGCCTGTGCCACCCGTACCGCAAGTATCTACCAACACACCCGATCTCACAGGTACTCGTACTGCTCTGGCACGCATGGCTTGGGCAAAACCTGCAACTTCAGGTACAGTCTCGCCACGAACGCGTAAAGCAGCTAGTACAGCAGCTGTTTTAACTGCTGAAAGTTCACCATCCATAATCAAACCCATTAACGCTTCTGCATCCTCGAGCGAAAGGCTTTGTGGGGAAACGGCACGAGCGAATAAAGAAACAGACATTTGCTTAGTTTAACAAGAAGCTCAAGTGTCTGGCAGTTTCAGTCTATTTGGTTTTTCAGTTCTTTCCAAGCAACTCGAGCACCTTCTAAGTAAGCGCGTTCAAAAGCATAATCGGCTCGAGTGCCAAGAATCGCATCACCAAGTGGATTGAGCACAGTTCTTTTTGCCAGCAATAAACTTGGGTGAACACCCAGTTGTAATGCCACGGCATCGCCGTATTTGATGGCAATTTTGACAGCTTGGTAACCCGCAGAATGGGCTTTTGCTGGGTTGCGGGTATGTTCACCTGAATGAAAAGCCAATGTGTCAGGTAAACGCCGAATTTTCAAACCTGCTTTCTCGAGCCTCAAGGCAAATTCTAAATCTTCACCACCGTATCCCGAGAGGCTTTCATCAAAACCGTGTTGCTCGAGTGCGGCTTGTCTGGGCAGGCTGGTGTTCATGCCTGTGAAATTGACCCAATGCGGATTTTTTGGAAATTCTATTTTGCCATTTGGGTATTGCACAGCTGCAATGGCAATGGATTGCTGAAACACTTCATGAAAAGCCGCATGCCGAGCCAGCACATCATCGGCAAAAATCAGATCGTCATCGGCAAAGACCAGTATTTCCCCTGTGGCGTGCCTAATAGCTGTGTTACGCGCTCGAGCTTGTCCGCCTTGTTGTAATACCAAAATCTCGAGTTGTAATGTCTGACGGCGTTTATAAGCTTCGAGCATGGTTAACGTACCATCGGAACTGCCATCGACTGCGATAACCACTTCAAAATCAAGATATGTTTGTTGTTCAAGCGATTGTAGTAATTGCTCGAGCAACAACATTCGATTGTGAGTTGGGGTGATGACACTGAGTTTCATAAGAGTATTCCAGACGATGCTTTGAGGTAGTGGATTTTTGCCAATAATGCTCGAGAAATGTTACTCAGGTCTGATCGTTTTTTAGTTCTTTCCAAGCAGCTCGAGCACCATCTAAATAAGCGCGTTCAAAAGCATAATCGGCTCGAGTGCCAAGGATGGCATCGCCAAGTGGGTTGAGAATGGTTCTTTTTGCCAGCAGTAAACTGGGGTGAACACCCAGTTGTAATGCCACAGAGCCTCCTAATTTTTGAGCAATATAAACAGCGTTGTACCCTGCCGCATGGGCTTTTTCGACCCCAGGAACCCGAGCGCCATGATGAAAAACTTCGGCTTGTGCTAAGGCTTTAAATTGTTGACCAGCTTGTAATAAGCGGTATCCAAGCTCGAGGTCTTCGCCTCCGTATTGCGTTAAGCTTTCATTAAATCCGCCGAGTTGCACTATGGCTTCTCGAGCCACACTGCAATTACAACCCGAGAAATTCATCCAATCAGGTCGGGTTGAAAAGCGCACAACACCATCAGGAAAGCGAACTGCTCCAACAGCAATACCATCTTTGAAAAGCTGATGAAATGCCACATGACGAGCTAAGACTTCAGGCTCGAGGGTTAAGTCATCATCGGCAAAAACCAGTATGGCTTCTTTGGCACGTGCAATAGCTGCATTACGAGCCGCAGCCCGTCCAACCCCGTTTAATATCACCACTTCGAGTTGCAATGTCTGACGGCGTTTATAAGCTTCGAGCATGGTTAACGTACCATCTGAACTGCCATCGACTGCGATAACCACTTCAAAATCAAGATATGTTTGTTGTTCAAGCGATTGAAGTAATTGCTCGAGCAACAACATTCGATTGTGAGTTGGGGTGATGACACTGAGTTTCATAAGAGTATTCTAGGCATGTTTCGGATTACCTTGTACACTTTTACCATGTTTGATTTGCTGATTCGTCAGGCTCGAGTGGTGGATGGTTTAAATAATCCTTGGTTTTGGGGCGAAGTGGCGGTCAATGGTGATCAAATTGTGGCAATTGGACATCCGCATAGTCTTGGTGCTGCCAAAGAAGTGGTGGATGCAAAGGGTTTGGTCTTAGCGCCTGGGTTTATTGACATTCAAAGTCATAGCATTGTGCCATTGTTACGCGATGGGCGTTGTCTTGGCAAGGTTTTCCAAGGAGTCACCCTCGAGGTGATGGGGGAGGGCTGGACTCCTGCTCCTTTTGGTGGGTTGTTAAGCAACCCAATTCCAACAAGTTACCCTGTGCCTGAAAGCTGGCTCGAGCAAGCCAAAACTTGGACGCGTTTTGCCGATTGGCTCGAGGCAATGGAAGGTTATGCCAGTGTCAATGTGGCATCGTTTTTGGCAGGTGGAACGTTACGCGAATTTGTTTGTGGTATGCGAATGGGTCAGGCAACAACAACGGAACTCGAGCAGATGCGCCAAGTCATGGCAGCCGCCATGCAGGATGGTGCGATGGGTGTTTCTTATGCCCTGATTTACCCACCTGATGCTTTTTGTGAAACACCAGAAATTATTGAAGTTTGTAAAGTTGTTGCCGAATATGGCGGTGTCTACATCACGCATTTACGTTCCGAAGGTGATACTTTTCTTGAAGCACTCGAGGAAGCCATTGAGATTGGACGTGATGCCAATGTACCCGTCGAGGTGTACCACTTAAAAGCCAGTGGTCAACGCAATTGGCATAAAATGCCATTGGCAATAGAAAAAATACTGGCAGCTCGAGCCGCAGGTGTGGATATCACAGCGGATATGTACCCGTATGCCGCTGCGGGAACAGGTTTAGATGCGCTTTTGCCAACTTGGGCAAGTGCCAATGGTTTGTTCTGGCAGAATCTCGAGGATGCCGAAATCAGAAAGCAAATGCGTCAGGAAATGCTGCAAGGTGCAGGTGATATGAACACTAGCCGCCCTGAACAAATCATGCCTGTTGGTTTGCGTTGCCCCGAGCATCAAGAGTATGTGGGTTTACGGCTCTCGGAAATTGCTGCGGCTCGAGATGAGCATTGGGTCGAAACAGTTTTTGCATTATTATTGCGTGAACGGCAACGCATTGGCACAATCTATTTCACTATGCTCGAGGATAATTTGCGTTTACAATTACAACAACCCTTTGTTAAAGTTTCCTCGGATGCAGGTGGGCACAATCCAGAAACAGCGCTCGAGGCAGTGCACCCACGCGGCTACGGCACATTTCCTCGAGTGCTAGGTAAGTACGTGCGTGAAGAAAAACTGTTAACCCTCGAGCAAGCCGTGCATAAAATGACTGGCTTAGTTGCCCACCGACTTGGGCTACAGACTCGAGGACGTATTGCTGTTGGGGCGTATGCCGATTTGGTTTTATTTGACCCCGAAACCATTGCTGACCTTGCCACGTTCGAGCAACCTCATCAACTGGCAATTGGTGTCCAAGATGTTTGGGTCAATGGCATTCGCGTTCTGAAAGCTGCAAAGCACACAGGAGCCACCCCTGGACGCTTTGTGCGCGGCGCAGGTCACAAAAGCCAGTAAACGCGTATACTGATACCGTGAGTGAAGTTACGCCATTACATTTAATCGAATTGTACGAGTACAAAGTTGCCGATATGCTCGAGCGACGCGAACCTCGTGGTGGTAAGCAATCTGTCCGAGAATTGCGTGATTTACTAACCAATTCCCGACTTGATGGCAATTTAATTCGGCGTTTCCGAGTAGCTGATCGGAATTTACGCGAAAAAAGTGCGGTACCAACCTCCAATATGCAAGTCATAGAAGCCACGGGTCTCGAGGTTGGCTTGGGTTTTGATGGTTTCACCATGTCGGCACCCCAACTTGAAATCAACGATGTCGCCCCAGCCGCTGTCGCACCTGAAGTCTTTGATGAAGAAGGTTTGGTGTTACGCCAACTTGGTATGCAGCTCTGGCGGGCTGATATGAGCGAAGAGTTGCTCGAGCAAGGTAAAAAATGGCGTTCAGAATCCAATCGTTCGGTGCTGCGTTTAGTTTATGCTTTGTTACATAACTTAGATCAATACGCCGAACAACCTACTTTTCCAACCGATTTAAACTTATCCAAATTCAAAGTGGTCTCGCCAGTGCCAGAACCCAACGATTCATTGATTCGTTTATCTGATAGCGAAGCAGTAGATGGTTTAATGCACTCTTTATTGCATCATATTCTCGATTTTTCCAAAGAATACCCTAAGCTGCGTTTACCCGAAACCGAAGTGTTGCCATACTTACGCCGTTTTGCCATGGCAGTAGCCAACGATCACCTCGCAGGTGAACCACCACCAGCAATTCAACCCAGTCCTCGAGAAATCAACAGTGCCATAGACCAAGTGCGCCGCGAAAACATGAACCCCGAAGCCAAAAATGAAATGCTTGCCCGACTGAACAAACAACTCGAGCAAGCCGCAGCTAAGGAACGCGAACAAGCCCAAAGTTTACAAAACGAACGCCGAGCCTTATTAACCGCAGTAGAAGCCTTATTTGCCTATGTTGTCGAACGAATCCCAGCTCGGTTTGGTGGTAAAGAAAAAGATGTAACCCCACCAGCCCAAGTGCTCAATGCCCAAAATGATAGCCGAAGACTCGAGACTGTACCCACCGATGCACAACAAATTGTCATTCGACTCAGCCGAGCTACTGAATTAGAAATGGGTAATGAAAAACTCTTACTAACCAATCGCCCCGAAGGTTGGGTGATTGCTCTTAAAGAAGCCGAATACCCACTCCGCAACAGCAATGTTATTCCACTCGAGAAACGTGAAATTCAAGTCTTTAGCGACACCAGTGGCGCAGTACCTTATGTTTTATTACAACTCCGCGACCGTGACGGTGGTGGCTTATGGAACTTACTCTCCTTAGCCCGTTGCACAGCCTTGTTACTCGACCCATCGTATAGCTTCCTGAATATGCGCTTAATGCGAGCCACCGTTTCTTGGATCCGAGACCGCCGCATCGAACCACGCGAATTCCACCCAGAAGTTGGTGCAACCTACGCCACCGCACCAGAAGACAACCTCCTAAAATTTGCTCGTACCGCTTCCGAGCGCATCCTCGAGCGATTACGCCGCTCACCAGCTGGTACCCTCGAGAAAGGCTTCACAACGGCTGCCGAAGTGCTTAGCGAAGACGAAAGCCCAATCCGAGCCAGCTTACTCGCCCAAGTTTACGCCGAAGCGATGGCACACCAAGTCGGCGAATTTACCGAAGGCACCGAATTACACAAAGCCAACGAAGTGATCGTGGTTTCTTACCGAGGCGAACCACTGACTGTGCGAGTCATGGGACGAGCCTTCACAATCCGCACTGACAACCTCGGCAAAATGTACGCCTTTGCCCCGGGTGCAGGCGGACGAGCCTTTGAAGATGTTCTGGCAATTATCGTACCGGGTGGCTTTGTGATCTTTGCTCGAGACGGCTTACGGGTAGCTGTGGGCTTTCTGGCTGTGCAATAAACGCACACAACCAAGCCTAAGGCTGTATTACAATTTGCTAGTGAGCGTATCCCTCCATCTCAAAAGCCAAATTCAAAAAATTCAACAGCACCTCGAGTCATTACTATTACCCGACTCGAGTGCTTTGCTGATACAACAAAACACATGGCTAAGCATATACGCCGAACAACTCTCCGAACAAATCAGCGATATCGAAGAACTGGCTGTCCCACTCTCGAGTTTAGTAGAAGTGATTGCAGTGATCGCTGACAAGCGCAGCAACGAAGTCTACGTTTTCTCAAAAGGCGCATTACAAAGCGTTTCTGCTACTATTCCCACAGATTTACCCGCAAGTAACCTCAACGACTACGAAACAGTACAGACCATTGCCAAAGCAGGACTAATTACCGAACCGCATTTGTTTATCACTCGAGAAGCTGAAAAACCAGGATTAGCTGAATTCTTCGGACGCAGTGAAGACGAGTAGAAATTTAGTCCTCTATCGCTCGAGGCTGTGTATAACGCCAAAACATGAATATTGACACAGATGGTGTTTATAAGTTTTAGTTTCTAAGAAGCACCTATTGTGATTAACTCGAGGTTTCTCGAGGACATTTTTGTTAAAGTAATCTACGATGCTACCCAGCCTTGTTCCGCATCGTCAAGCTCAAAGGCTCGAGCCTGTGGTGCTGATCGTTTTGTCGTTTTTACTGGCGGTACTGGTCGGTGCGTTTTTATTGTGGTTGCCAATTTCACTCGAGCCGAATGTCAAATTACGTTTCTTAGATGCTCTGTTTACTGCAACCAGTGCGGTTTGTGTAACGGGTCTAAATGTGATTGATCCTGCTACAACTTTCTCGGCGTTTGGCGAAGCTATCTTGATGGTACTGATTTTTCTGGGAGGCATTGGGATTTTAACCGCTGGTACATTCGTGGTACTGGTCGCTGGTCAGCGTTTAGGTGTGAAGCAAAAATTGCAGATTAGTCAGTCGCTTGGCGGCAGTAGTGGCTCAGCCTCGAGTGTGATTTGGAGCGTGCTGGGCTTTAGTGTGCTGGTACAACTGATTGGCTTTTTGCTACTCTGGTTGGCATGGGCTGGACGAGAACCTGATGCGGCGTACTCAGCGTTTTTTCATAGCATCTCGGCTTTTAATAATGCTGGTTTTTCCTTGTATCCAGATAATCTGATGCGTTTTGCTGCCGACCCATGGACAAATATTATTATTAGTGGCTTAATTATTCTCGGTGGAATTGGTTTTTTACTGATTCTCAATTTACGACTACACTGGTTGGATTCTTTTCGTTATCCGCTAACGCTTAGTACCAAAATTGTGGTTTTTAGCAGCGTGATTTTGTTGTTCATTGGCACAACTGTTTTTTTGTTACTCGAGTGGAATAACCCAAAAACTTTTGCACTGCTCGAGCCGTGGCAGCGTTTTCATGCAGCTTTTTTTATGTCGGTCACACCACGAACAGCTGGTTTTAATACTGTCGATTACGAATTGGTGCATCCTGCCAGTACCTTCGTGACCCTGATTCTGATGTTTATTGGTGCTTCGCCTGTTGGTACAGGTGGTGGTATTAAAACCACGACTTTTTTTGTTTTGCTGATGGCAGCTGTTTCTTATGTGCGTTACGGTGGTGAACCCACTGCATTTAAGCGTCGGATTGGTTTTCCAATTGTTCTGAAAGCCTTAGCGATCACCTTTTTGGGAGTACAATTGGTCGGTGTGGCATTTACGCTGCTTGCCATAACCGAAGTTGGCAAAAACGCAGTGCATTTGGTGTTTGAAACCGTGAGTGCTTTTGCAACTGTGGGTTTAAGTATGAATTTAACCCCTAAATTATCGGATGCCGGTCGGTTAATAATTATTGTCTTAATGTTTCTGGGACGGGTTGGCATCCTGACTTTTGCCTTGGCATTGGCACGGAAATCCGAGGGGCGTAAATTGCGTTACCCAGAAGAACAAATAGTGGTTGGCTAGGAGAAAGTGTGAAACGCAAACAATTTTTGGTCATTGGATTAGGGCGCTTTGGTTCGGGTGTGGCACGAACCCTGCATGAACTTGGGCATGAAGTCGTGGCAATTGACACGCGGGACGAACCAGTACAAGAAATCCTTGGTAGTGTGACTCAAGCTGCAATAGCCGATGCAACCGATGAAACCGTGCTACGTGACCTTGGCATCTCGAGTTTTGATGCGGTGATAGTGGCTATTGGCAATAATGTCGAAGCCAACATTTACACCACCCTTGCAGCTAAGGACGCGGGGGCAAAGTATATTGTTTGTAAAGCCGTAGATGAAATCTCGAAACGAATTTTACTGAAGATCGGAGCGGATAAAGTGATTCGTCCCGAGAACGATTCTGGGGTGCAATTGGCGCGAAATCTTGCCAGTCCCAAATTACTTGGGCAGATTGAACTGACCAATGAATTCAGTGTGATTGAACTTGAAGCCACACCAAGCATTGCTGGCAAACTTGAGCGGGTGCAGCGTGGTGGGGTGCAAATTCTGGCTTATGCTCGAGCCGAAGTGGTGAGTGTAACACCAAATGAAATTCAAGTTGGTGACAAACTGATTTTGCTTGGGCACAAAGCTGAACTCGAGAAATTGCGGCAATCGGTTTCGGATTAAGCTAAGAAATACGTTTCAGTCCTCTATCGCTCGAGGTTGTGTATAACGCGCAGTTTTGGTGTTGCGCTTATGT
>JAAFIG010000028.1 GCA_013298595.1 Deinococcales bacterium
AACTGTTCGAGCTTTTCTCAAGTTTTTTGGTTGTGGCGATCTGGCTACGACACGAACTCTTTTGGTTCTAGGGGCGAACGATCTGCCACAACTTTTCTAACCACTCTTAATATACAAGGGGCGAGGTATGCCTCACCCACACAACGGGATAATTAGACCTTCTACGAAAGCAGATAAATTTGTTTTGGCAAGGGAGGGGACAAGCCCCTCACCTACGAAAAATATTGCCGTGTAGGGGCGACCCTTGTGGTCGCCTTGCGTCAGCGTTGGTAACACGTAAGTCAAATGTGCTTACAACTTTATTGTCTCGAGCCAAGCTGCAAATTCTTTTTTTCCTCGAGCGAACAGTACAGGGCGTTTTTCGCGTTTACCAAGTTTTTTCTTGTTCTGGAATTCAATTGGTTTTTCGTGTGCCTCGAGTTCTGGTACGAGCGCCCAGTTGGTGTTCATGGGTTGAAAATTCTTGGCTTCGGCAGTGGCTAAAAAACGAACTAAACCACCTAGCATGGAATTGATTGGTGGTACAACTGGCTCGAGACTAAGGGCAAGTCTGGCAGCGTTAATACCCGCTAACCAACCCGTGGCGGCACTCTCGAGATAACCTTCTGTACCTGCTAGAACTCCAGCGGTAAGCAGGCGTGGGTGTGCTTTAAATTGTAGGGTTGCCTCGAGCAGTTTGGGTGCACAAAGATAGGTGTTGCGGTGCATCACTCCGTAACGGGCAATTTCGGCTTGCTCGAGTCCTGGAATGGTTTGTACCACTTCTTTTTGATCGCCCCACTTTAAGCCTGTTTGGAAGCCGACAATGCTCCAGAGTTGCCCAGCCGCATCTTCTTGGCGCAGTTGTGCCACAGCGTAAGGTTCGCGTCCTGTGCGAGGATCGGGTAAACCTTTGGGTTTGAGCGGACCAAATCTCGGGGTGTCTATGCCGCGCCGCGCGATTTCTTCGATCGGCATGCAACCTTCAAAAAACTCGAGTTTCTCCCAGTCGTGCGGGGTGTGCGAACGGGCTTGCTCGAGTCGAGCGTAGAATGCTAAGTACTCTTCTTTGTTAAATGGGCAATTTAAGTAATCGGCTTCTTGTCCGTAACGCCCAGCGCGGTACACCAAATCCATGTTGATGCTGTCAAACTCGAGCACAGGTGCGGCAGCGTCGTAGAAACTCAGGCGTTCACCACCTGCAAAGCGGCTGAGAATATCTTCGGCTAAGGCATCGGACGTTAAGGGTCCCGAGGCTATCACCACCACACCTTCGTCAGGTACTCGAGTTAATTCTTCGCGGATAATTTGGATGTTTGGGTTTGCCTCGAGTGCCGCGCTGACACTGGCACTAAATCCGTCTCGTTCAACCGCTAAGGCTGCACCAGCGGGTAAACGGTTGGCATCGGCGGCTTGCATGATGTTGGCATTGGCTAGGCGCATTTCGGCTTGGAGTAATCCTTTGGCGTTGGTATCGCCTTCACCACCAAAGCTGTTGCTGCACACCAATTCAGAAGCGCCACTCGAGCGATGAGCTGGGGTCATTTTATGGGGACGCATTTCAAAAAGTTTGACTTGAACTCCTAAACTAGCAGCAGCTAATGCCGCCTGAGAACCCGCTAAACCTGCACCAATCACAATTACTTCGTTCATGTTGAGTAGTTTAAGCAAAAACAGTGGGCAGGTGTGAACAAAAAAAATCATCACCCGAATTCGGGTGATGATTTTGACCTCGAGAAGCTTATTGCACAGCTTTTAAAGCATTGACTAAACCAGCACCACAACCTTGGGAGCATTGGCTGCTCGAGAGTGCTGTGGCGGTACTTTTGAGTTTGGTCAGAATTTGGGCTGGGGTGAGGCTGCTGTTGCGAGCCAACATCAAACTGACCAAACCTGCCACGTGCGGGGTTGCCATACTGGTGCCTTGGTAATAGGTGTAGGTGTAAGCGGTACCTGCACTGTTGCGTAACGTGGAGAGCACACCGTCGTCGAGTACGCCATTGCCGTTGGTATCCGATTGGGTATCGCCACCTGGTGCGGCAACATCCACATACGAACCATAATTGCTGTAATACGCTTTGCCATTGCTGCGGTTTAAGGCGGCGACGGTAATGGTGTTGTTGCACGAAGCTGGGGTAAATGTGGCGGTGTCTTTGTTGCTGTTACCAGCGGCAACCACCACCGAAACACCTCGAGCGGTAACATCGTTAATCGCGTTTTGCGTGGCAGTATCGTTGGTGGCACAGGTCTGACCAGCACTGAGCGAACCACCAAGGCTCATGTTAATGACTTTGGCTGGGTTGGCATTGGCTGGAACACCTGCCACGCTCATACCACCAGACCAACGAATCGCATCAATGATATCAGCGGTGCTACCACCACATCTGCCAAGTACTCGAATTGGTAAAATTCGGGCATTCCAATTAACACCTGCCACACCAACACCATTGTTAGTGCTCGCACCAATCGTACCTGCAACGTGCGTGCCATGCCATGAACTCGAGCGAGTCACACCATTGCAAGTGCCGCTATCGCCGACATCGGTGGCATCAGAATCGCGTCCATTGCCATCTTTAGCGGTGGTACTGCTGCTGATAAAATCGTAGCCACCCACAAAACGCCCTGATAAATCTGGGTGTGCGGTTTTGCCTGTGTCTATGACAGCTACAATGGGGCTATTTGCGCCAGTGGTTAAGTCCCAAGCAGCAGGTAAACTCATCGCACCATAATGCCATTGGCTGCCATAACTCGGGTCGTTGGGTACAGCGGCTGGGTAATACAAGTAATTGGGTTGGGCAAATTCGACATCAGCTCGAGCACTGAGTTGCTCGACCAATTCGGGTACGGTTAACCGAGCACCTTGCACTTGTACACCACTCGAGATGTCATAGAGCACTTCGCCACTGTCGAGGTTGCGTTGTACGCTTAAATTTGCACCTGCCACACTTAAACTGCTAGGAGCAAGGTTGCTGTCCTTAAATTTAACCAAAACTTCGCCAGCAACATATTGCGGACTGGTATCAAAATTGCTTTGCGAACCAGTGTCCACATCCAGGCTGGGTGCATTGTTACATGCACCCAGAAATGCCACGACTAAACCAGAAATGCCAAGACCTTGCCATTTTTTCATATTGCCTCCGAGTTGTAGTAGTACACCCTTAGATTACACATATCTGAAAAATAAAAGCAAGTTTTTCTCGTGATAAAATTCATACTTGACGCATTGCTATAGAAAAGTAATTCGAGTAGTAAACAGTTTTTGTAAAGTAAGTAAACTCGAGACCATATTGAGAGTTAGACTACAAAACTATAGAAGTCTAAAGCGCAATTCTATACTGCTGATACCCCTAAGGACTTCCCAAAGTGAGTATCAAGCCTTAGAATGCAGATTGAAAGGCGTATTCATGTTCAAATCTATGCAAAACTTGATTGCGCGAAAACCATTGCGCGGCTAAAAACGCTAAGCCGCGCCTTATGACACGATTCTAAAAAATTGTTACTCGAGCACGTACTCGAGTCTTTATTTCCTGTGAGGAGTTTTTATGCCTGAAATCCATGAACAAACCCAAGCACGTCTCAATAATTTAAGTCAACTCGAAGCGGCTGGTTTTGAGCGTTTCCCGTATGCTTACCCTAAAACCCATGATGCAGCGGCTTTGCACACAAAATTTGCTGCTCCACTCGAGCCAGGTTTGGAATGGCTCGAGGAAAAAGTGTCTTTGGCTGGGCGAATTATTTCGTGGCGCGATACGGGTAAACTGATTTTTGCGGATTTACAAGACGAATCTGGGCGGATTCAATTGTTTATGTCTAAAAATGCAATTGCCCAATTTGATGCGGCAAAATTTATTGACCTAGGTGACATTATTGGTGTTGAAGGTCATCTCATGACCACCAAAACAGGCATGTTATCAGTCAAAGTGACTGGTTTTACGCCACTGGTCAAATCTTTGCATCCGCTGCCCAGCGATTACTACGGACTTGCCGATAAGGAATTGCGGTATCGCCGACGTTACTTAGATTTGATTGTTTCGCCAGACTCGAGAAAAACCTTTGTCACTCGCAGTAAAATAGTGCGATTCATTCGCAATTTTTTAGATGCTAAAAACTTTATGGAAGTTGAAGGTCCAACCCTGCAAGCCATCGCAGGTGGTACCGAAGCTAAACCATTCCTCACGCATCACAACGCGCTATCTCACGATTTTTCCTTACGTATTGCTCTTGAGTTACACCTCAAACGTCTCTTGGTTGGCGGTTTTGAACGCGTCTACGAAATCGGACGGGTTTACCGCAACGAAGGCATCGATCAAACCCACAGCCCAGAATTCACCATGCTCGAATTGTACTGGGCATATGTGGATTACGAAGCGATTATGCAACTGGTCGAAGAACTCTTCTCGAGTTTAGCCGTTGAAATCACTGGTGGTACACAAATCGAGTACGCGAGCCAGAGCTTAAATTTCGCTGCTCCATTTGCGCGTCTCGAGTATGTCCCAGCACTTTTGAAGTATGTTCCAGATTTAGATTTTGATCCACTCGAGTTAGATAAATTGCGAGCCTTCTGCGATGCCCGTTACCCGCAGTGGAAAGCCGTGCCTGATTACAAGCTGCTTGATAAATTGTTTGGTATGTATGTCGAGCCACTAATTCAAAACCCGACCTTTGTGATTCATCATCCGACTGTGATTAGCCCACTAGCGAAGCCACACCGCACTTTGAACGGTGTGACTGAACGCTTTGAGTTATTTGCCAGCGGTTTTGAGATTGCCAACGCTTTTTCTGAACTCAACGATGCCTTTGATCAACGTGCGCGGTTTGAAGCACAAGCTGCTCGACGTGTTGCTGGTGACGACGAAGCGCCAGAACTGGATGAAGATTTCCTGCTGGCTCTCGAGTATGGAATGCCACCAGCAGGAGGCTTGGGATTTGGTATTGACCGTTTGGCAATGTTTTTTACCAACCAAACCAGCCTCCGCGATGTGCTGCTTTTTCCGCTCTTGAAACCAGAACGACACGTCGAAACAGAGTAGTCATTATTGTGTGGGACGAGCGCACTTCGTCCCTACAGCTTTTTCCCACGCAATGTTTTTGCCCCTCGAGATTTTTCAAAGGCAATGTAAACAAATCCAAGCGGGTATTACTTTCTCGAGCTTAGTGCGATTACCGTAGCGCTGAGGCGTGCCTCGCCCCATTTGGATCATTCTCGAGAGTCAATAAAGCCTGTGTTGGGCATCTCCTCATGTGGCGTAAAGCCATGACTCGAGGTTGTACCGCTATAATGTGGTTAATGAAACTGGGTGTTGTTGGTGTTGGCAAAATGGGTGAAGCCATTCTCGAGGGTGTGCTTGGGTCGCGGTTACTCGAGCATTCCGAAGTCGGTGTGATTGGTGGTGTGTCGCGGCGAGCTGCCGAAGTTGCCGAGAAACACGGGGTGGCTTTGCTATCTAAAGCTGATCTTCGCAGCGCCGAACGGGTTTTAATTTGTGTGCAACCCAAAGTTTTCCCAGAAATTTGTCAATGGATTGCTCATCCGAACGCTGGGTTTATTAGCATTATGGCTGGTGTGAATTTAGCCAGTTTGTCGCGGCGTATTGGTTCGCGGCGGGTGGTGCGGGTCATGCCGAATTTGGGTGCAACCATTCATAAGAGTGCAACTGCTATTGTCGGTATGCCCGAAGCTGCGGAGAGTGGCGATCTCGAGTTTGCACAGGCGTTGTTTGCAGCAGTGGGTGATGTTTACGATTTGCCCGAAGCACTTTTTAATACCTTTACAGGTATGGTTGGGTCTGGTCCTGCGTATGCGGCTATTTTTGCCGAAGCACTAGCCGATGGCGGTGTGCGAATGGGCTTGAATCGTAAATTAGCGATTGAGTTAGCAGGTAAGTTACTGATTTCCACAGGTGAGTTGTTGTTGCGAAGAGTGCATCCCAGTATTCTTAAAGATGAAGTGGCGAGTCCAGGTGGTACGACCATTGCGGGTATTGCCGAAATCGAACGCTATACTTTTCGGGCTGCAATTATTGAAGCGGTACGGGCTGCAACTGAACGTGGTCAGCAATTAGGAGAAGACAAATGAAACGCTTTATCATTGTGGTACTGGCATTATTGTTGGTCTCGAGCCAAGCGCAACAAGGTGGGTATTTTCCTTTAAAAGTGGGCATGCGTTGGGTGTACTCGAGTGGTGAAATTCAGGAGTATGCTCGTGAGGACACGATTTTTAATACGAAAGTGGTTGTGATGCAGCGTACTGTCAAGGATCAATTAGCGGGTGAAGATTACTTAGCTGCTAATGGTACAGGTGTGAATTTGGTGGCTAGTCGTTCTGGGCAACAAGTGACGCGCTACAACCCACCGATTATTATTTATCCAAAAGCGCCATTAAAAGTGGGTATGCAGTGGCAAAGCACAGCTGATATTGGTGGCGGTTCTAAAATCACCATTGCTACTCAAGTGATTGGTACAGCTGGTGTGAAAATCAAACCTGGGCGTTTTAATGCGTTTATTATTCGCAGCAGTGTTTACCAAGCCGATGGCAGTACTGCCACCAACGATTTGTATTTTGTACCCAGTGTTGGCACAGTACGCTACGTTTACGAAGATGGTAACACGATTGATTTAGTCTCGAGAAAGTAAGAGTCCATGTTGTAAAGCAGCAGCTTCCTCGAGTAAGTAGGCTTGTTGCTTTTGGTTGATGTGTTGCCAGGGCATTTGAGTAATTGCGCCGTGTAATTGTAAAACCAAATTGGGTTGGTGTTGCGGATTGTGTTGTAACAACAACGAATATGTTTCTAATGCACCAAGTTGCACTAAATCGGCTCGAGTGCGTACCTTGATTTTTTCAAGTGCTGCACAGAGATTGTTGTTGATGTTGTGGAGTTTGGCAACAGGAATTTGTTTTGGGTCGGTGTTGAATTTGGCGTACCACCATGCCAGTACACTGCACCACCATCGAAACATGTTCAAAGTCCAAACGCGCATAATGCGGGTAGTTTAACGTGGTTCCTCGAGAGTTAGATGAAATGCTGGCATGTATGGCAATTATGGCTCAAGGAAATCCAGTAAGTCGGCATGTTCAACTTCGATAATCATGTTTTGCCCTCGGAAAACAATTTGTCCAGCTTCTAAACTGGCTTCAAATAATTGATGTCCACCAACCCCTGCAAAAAAAGCTTTAGCAGCTTGGCTATTTTTTAAACGCACCACTCGTTTTTCGGGGATTTTTTTGCGTTGTTCATCTTGATTTTTTAAATGGGTTAATGCCAGTGTGGTTGGGTCTATGTTTAAATTGGCTGTGGCAGCACTGACTTCAGGGATAAATTGAAATTGTCCACGTTGCCGTCCAATAATAGCTTCGGCAGCAGTTTTTCCTTGTAATCGTGGGTGTTCGATAGCAACGATCTTGCCATGTTCAAAGAAAATCATTGAATCATCTAAATTAAGGACTCCGTTGACAGGACTCACTGTTAACATCTGCATTAAACCAACAGCTCCACCAATATTCTCGAGCCGTCCAGAGAAGCCTGTGTTGTTTTGAATTTCGATTTTGAAGCGTCCTAATTCTGATTCTAAGGTTTGTAATTGTTGTTTGGTTTCGATTTCGGCAGTTAAATCTTTGATACTGGTAATGGCTCCGACGACAATGCCATTATGGTCACGGCGTGGTTGAGCATGGTAACGCACTAAACACTCGAGACCATCTTGGCGCAGCAAAACCAATTGTAATGTGACAGCTTGTCCTTTTGCCAAGGCGAAAATAATTTGAATAATCTGTGCCTGATTTTCTGCGCGAACAAATTCGGTCAGGCTGCGCCCAATGAAATCTTTAGCAGGAGCCGCTAGTAGTGTTTCAACATAGGTGTTGACAAATTCAACCACGCCATTTTGGTCAGTGAGCATCACTCCTTCTTGAACAGCTTGGGCAACTGAAATGGCTAAATCGTGTTGTACAAAACTGTTTTCTCGAGGTTTTGCTGGGTTGTGTTTATATTGTGCTAACACCAATAAATGTTGTGCGATTTGATCGGCAAAACCAATGATTAATTCGCGTTGCACAGCTAGGGTATGCAGTGGTTCAGGTGGTGCGCCGAGTAACCATAATGCCCCAATATTGCCTTCGGGCATAGTAATAGCTGTGGCGTAAGCGTTTTTATAGGTTGTTGATTGGGTAAATTCAGCAATTTGTTGCAGCACTCGATGCTCGAGAAATTGCCGAGCCTGCGTTGGAATGAGCCAATCGGGTATTTGCAAATGCTCGAGTTTGCTGCTTTGTGCATTTAATCCGTAAGCACCTATGATTTTGATGCCACGATTTGAAATGAGGGCAATAAATGCAGCTTGGCAACGCAAAGATAAGGCTGCTAAATGGGTGGTTCTTTGGGCTGTGCTGGTGAGTTGCTCGATCACCGAGGAGTATCGTTCGATGGCACTGAGTGATACTGATGTGGGTGATGAATTCATAGTGTTTGCCCTTTAGAAGATGTTAAATGATGTTTGTTGGCATGTAGTGTACCGAGTGATTTGGTTTTCAAATGTGTAAAAATCACGCTACTGTAAAAATATAAACAAAAATCAATCCCCTGCTACTATTATGCTGTAAAAAACAGGTATAGATTTCTGCCAAAAGAGTTTACTAAAACTTTCGGATCGAATTGGGTGTTTGACGTAATGAAGTGTTTTCAAAAATCAACTAGAGCAGAAATCAGTACCAGTTTTATCTTTTATAAATGGTTTGAAGGCTTTGTAGGGTACTTCATACTTTAAATACTTCGAGTATCGTACTATTTGGCAGATGAATGATTCGATCACCGAAAAAATCGTAACTCGAACTACACTTGACCCACCCGAACCTCGAGAAAACCTCGAGAGCAGTGTTGTGATGCTGCTTCACCAAATTGCCCACCACGGACGTAACATGTTCATAGACGAACTCGGACGCGAAAAACTGGCATTATCACACTGGATGATTCTCGATGAACTTGGCGAAAAAAGTGCTGCTGCCACCATGCGTGAACTCTCCGAAAAAGTTGGTATGCCACCCTCGAGCGTGACCGGACTGGTTGATATTCTGGTTGAACAAAACAGCCTCGAGCGGTTCAACGACCCCGATGACCGCCGAGTGGTACGGGTACGTCTGACCAGCAGTGGTTTAGAACATGTCGCACGCATTCGAGCGCAACTGATGAACCAATACCGCATGGCAATGCAGGACATGACACAAGCCGAACTCGAGTTGTTATCGCAAATGTACCAACGCATGCTGAAACGCATGATCGAGCATCGGCAGAACACCGAACGGAGGCGCAATGAATAAAGCTGACAATTTTCGAGTACAACCTATTGATTGCTTTCCTTGGAGATACTTATGAACTCATTAATTAAATTTTCGTTAAAAAACTCGAGCGTGCTGGTGTTGGTTGTGGTGCTGATTACCATGGCAGGTATTTTTACCAGCCTGAATATCAAACAAGAATTACTGCCTGATATTCGTTTCCCAGTGATTACCGTTATTACACCATACCCATTGGCTGGTCCAGAAATTGTTGAATCACAAGTCACTCGTCCAATCGAAACGGCTTTACAAGGTATTGCCGATTTAGAAAGTTTATCCAGCACCAGCAGCCCAAATGTTTCGGTAGTGGTGCTCAGTTTTTCTTTTAATGCCAATTTGCGTGAAAAAGAATCACAAATTCAACAAGCTGTTAATCGCGCCCGAGGTACATTCCCCGAAGGTGTTCAAGACAGTAACGTCAGTGCGATTCGTTTTGGTGATGCCCCAGTGGTACGCCTTGCACTCTCGAGTAATATTCCAATTACAGAATTAAAACAACGCGTAGATGCCAGAGTTTTACCAAAACTCGAGGGCTTAGCAGGTGTTTCTCGAGTGGATGTCACAGGTGCGCCCAAAGCCCAAGTGCGAATTACCTTAGATGACCAAAAAATGACCAAATACAAACTTGATGCCAACAGCATCAACCAAGCCTTGCGTGCCTCAAGTTTAGCCTTTCCTGTTGGTAGTGTCCAAGACGGTGGCTTAAATGTACCAGTGAAACTTGATAGTGTTGCCACCACAGTTGCCTCCTTAGCAGGTGTGGTTGTGACGGCTCAACCCGATCAAAAAGAAATCGAAAAAATTTCAAAATCAGCTCGAGAAGCAGCTGTAGCAGCGGCTCGAGCCCAAGCCCAAGCGTTACAGGGCATCGCTAAATTAGCTACCACAGCTTTACAAACTGCTGGACAAGCCGCTGGTTTAGCAGGTCAAGCGATTGGTCAAGCGGGCGCAGCTCGAGGTATCGCTACAGGTGCGGCTGCTGCCGCAGGACAAGCATTAGGTCAGGCGGGTGCAGCTAGGGGTATTGCGACAGGTGCTGCGGCTGCGGCTGGTCAAGCAGCTCAATTAGCAGGTCAAGCCATTGGTAAAGCCAGTGCTGCGGATGCAAAAGCGGCTGCTGCTTTAAAAGCAGCCCAAACAGCAGGTCAACAACCACCTGCTACTCAACCACCAACTGATGGTCAAGCACCAAGCAGTACGATGCCTCCAGTTGGTGCTGTGCCCCCTGCTGGTGAACCACCTGCTGGTTTTCAAATGCCAAATGGTGCAACAGGTCAACCACCAGCTGGTATACAAATTCCCAGTGGTGCAATTGGTCAACCACCAAGTGGTTTTCAAATGCCCAGTGGGTCACAACCACCTGCTGGTTTGCAAATACCAACAGGTACAACAGCCCAAATTCCGAGTGGCTCGAGTTTCCAACTACCTTCAGGCGGTGTAAGTGCCCCAACTGGTAGCGCACCAAGTTTTAGTAGTGGTGGCGCACCGAGTGGTTTTTCTGGCAGCGCACCCAGTGGTTTTGGTACAGGCTCGAGTTTTGCAGGTACCAGCAGTGGTGCATCAGGTGTGAAATTAATTCCTGTTACCCTTGCCGAAATTGCTAAAATCGAATTGACCACCGAAGATCCAAAATCCTACACCCGCTTAAATGGTGTTAATGCGGTTGGTTTAAGTGTTTTTAAAACCCAACAAGGTAACACCTTAACGGTTGCCGATTTAGTCAAAGAAAAACTTCCTGAACTCGAGAAAGCTTTGAATGGCAAAATTACCATTCTGTCTGACCAAGGCGAACCAATTGCTAAGGGTGTAGAGGCATTGTTAAAAGAAGGTGCATTGGGTGGTTTATTTGCGGTGCTAATCGTATTGATTTTTCTTAGGAATGTTCGTAGCACCTTAATTACAGCCATTTCGATTCCACTTTCGATTCTGGTTGGTTTGTTATTTCTTGGCGCACAAGGTTTTACATTGAATGTATTAACACTGGGTGGGCTTGCGATTGCGATTGGTCGGGTTATAGATGATGCCATTGTGGTCATCGAAAATATTTATCACCGACTTGCCAACGGCGATGCCCCACTCAAAGCAGCTTACGAAGGTGCTCGAGAAGTGGTCGTGCCAATTACAGCCAGTACCATCACCACAGTCGCTGTGTTCTTACCATTGGCATTTGTGGGTGGCATTGCAGGCGAATTCTTCCGACCACTGGCATTAGCTGTAACCTACTCGATTCTAGCAAGTTTGATTGTGGCATTTACAGTCATTCCGTTATTCTCGAGTATTTTCTTAAAAACAGCTCCACAGGAAGAAAAAGAAGATTGGTTTGTGCGCGGGTATCGCAACGCAATTACTTGGGCAACAGGGCATAAAGCCATTGTGCTTGGTGTAGCTGTGCTACTGCTGATTGGTACAAGTGCTTTGGTCAGTGGTATTCCTACCAATTTTGTTGGCGGTGGCGAAGCCACCAGCGCTGAGGTCAGTGTTAAATTCAAAGATGGTACTCGTTTAGCTCGAATTAACGAAGCCAGCAAATTGCTCGAAGCCAAACTCGAGGGTATTCGTAAAGCAGGTCAGATTAAATCATTCCAAACGGTGATTGGTACCTCGAGTGGGGCGTTTTCATTCCTAGGTGGTGGCGGTGGTGGTGCCACAGCTAACTTTACAGTGCTTCCAGGCGAAGAGAATGGTCGCAAAATTAACATCCGTAAAATTCTTGTGCCATTACTCGAGAAAGAACTCAAAGGTATTGTGGCAAACACCGAACTCAGTGTGCAAGCAGGCGCTGGTGGCGGCGGATTTTCACAGAATTTAGAAGTGCAAATCCAAGCTGCTGACACAAAAACATTGCGCTCAGCCACTGAACAAGTGCTGGCAGCCGCTAAAAAAGTGACAGAAGTTCGTAATGCCTCGAGTAACCTTGATGCGGTTAATCCAGAATTTGTGGTGCGGGTCAATCAGAAAAAAGCCTATGAAAAAGGCATTATTCCTGTGGCAGTGGGTGGCACTGTACGCCAAGCCCTACAAGGCTCACAAAGTATTACCTTAACTGTCAACGACCGAGCTGTCGAAGTGTTACTGACTGCCCCTCGAGGTTCGTACCAAACACTCGAGGCACTGAAAAAACTCAAACTCCGTCCAATCAGTGGTGGCGATAGCATTCGTCTTGAAGAAGTAGCCAGTGTCACCCAAGAACCAGCCCCCTCGAGTGTGCGGCGTATCAATGGTGAACGTACAGCTGTTGTGACAATGGAACCCGCTGGTAACAATGTTGGTGCTAGTACCCAAAAACTGACCGAAGCTGTTACAGCCCTGACCTTACCCGAAGGTGCAACTTGGAAAATTGGTGGAGTCAGTGCTAACCAAGCTGAATCGTTTAAATCGCTGGGTGTAGCAATTCTGGCAGCCATTGCTTTGGTGTACGTGATTATGGTGGCAACTTTCCGTAGCTTATTAACCCCATTTTTACTGCTTGCCTCAATCCCATTGGTGGTGATTGGTGCCTTCCCATTGTTATTTATCACCCAAACCCCGATTGACTTAGCTGTCTTTTTTGGCTTCCTACTACTGGTAGGTATTGTTGTCACTAACGCCATTGTACTGATAGACCTTGTAGACACCCTGCAAGAAAAAGGCATGGAATTACGCACTGCTATCATCGAAGGTGGCTCGAGACGAGTCCGACCAATTGTCATGACTGCTTTCACCACCATTCTGGCATTGTTACCAGCCGCCCTTGAGTTATTCGGAGCCAGCAGCGGCATTGTTGGTAAACCACTGGCACTCACTGTTATTGGTGGTTTAACAGCCAGTACATTCCTGACCTTATTTGTTGTACCAGCCCTGTACTTAACTGTGTACGGTAGACGCAAAAGCAAAAGCTCGGCAGCTCGAGCCGCTAAACAACAGCAAATGCTCGAGGTTTTTGGCGATTGAAACATATGTTAAGCGTAGCGTGACAGTTCCTTGGTACAATGCAGCGAATGAAGTTACGCACTAAAACCATTATCACTGTGAGTATTGGCGTTTTTTTGCTGATACTCACAGTCTATGGTTTGTTAGCACAACAAACTTTGCAAGCTGCTGAGAAGCTCGAGCAAAGCGAACTGAGTCGTAACATGGTGCGTGCTAAGAATGCAGTGCTGAATGAACTCCGACAATTACAAACAATTACTCTCGATTGGGGAGTCTACGATGATGCTTACGATTATGCTCGAGGACGCAACCCCGATTTTGAATTTACCAGCTTAGTTGGTACTGCGTTATCTGTCATAGATATTGATTACGCAATTATTCAAAATACCCAAAACCAAGTCCTGATTTCGCGCCGCCGTACCAACACAGGAGCTTACGAAAGTGGTGTTGGTAACCTTGAATCAATGCTCGAGCCAAGCCAATGGGTTTGGAAACAACGAGGACGTTTTATTGTTGATTATGGTATTGTTTACGTTAATCAACAATTATTTTTTATTGCCCAAACCCCAATTATTCCAGCCAGCTCAGTGCAAGAACCTTCTGGCAAACTGACTTTTGTTCGCAAATTTGATCTTGTAACGCTTGCCCAAATCGAAGAACTCGCCCAAATGGATATTCGTGTCTACCAAGACCAAAATGTAGACTCCAATCCACTCGAGCAAAAAGCTGGCAAAGGTTTACGTAACGGACAGCAAAATGTTTTCTTACCAAGCGATGAAAATAATCTTCTGGGTTTTACCCAACTGGCGGCTACACAAAAAAATGGCATTTTAATGTTACAAGTCGAAAACCCACGTAACGTTTATCGTAATGCTATCGAAAGTACACAACGCTTAGCTTGGTCGTCCTTACTGATCGGTATTCTGGTTATCGCTTTAATTCTGGCATTACTTGAATTTGGCATCCTCTCGAGACTCACAGGATTACACCGAGACCTGACAGCAGTTGCTGCGATTGGCGATACTGCACAACGCGTCAATATCCGTGGCACAGACGAAATTGCCGACCTTGCCACACAAATTAATGCTGGACTGAGCCGCATCGAAGAAACCCAAATTCGTAGTGTGCAACTCGAGTCCAGATTGCAACGCCTCCGCAATGTCGAACTCGAAGCGAACCTCGAAGCTACTCGCTTAGAACTCTTTGAACGCCTCGCTCGAGTTGCCGAATTCCGTGATAACGAAACTTCTTTGCACACCAGCCGAGTAGGGGATCTTGCCGCAGAAATAGCTGCTCATATTGGCATGGGCGACCTCGAAGTCGAACGTATTCGTTATGCTGCAAGGTTGCACGACATTGGCAAAATAGCCATTCCAGATTCAATCCTTTTTAAACCCGCCACTTTAGAACGCGAAGAATGGACACTGATGCAAAGCCACGCAGCCTTAGGTGCACAAATGCTTGAAGGGAGCGGTTCACCATTACTCGAGATGGCACAACTGATCGCTATGACCCACCATGAGCGCTGGGATGGCAGTGGCTACCCACGCAACCTGGAGCGTCAAGATATTCCATTGGTTGGCAGAATTGTTGGTGTTGCCGACACCTTCGACGCACTCATCAGCCCACGACCCTACAAAAAAGCTTGGACTCGAGAAGCAGCCATTACAGAAATCATAAAAGAACGCGATAAACTCTTCGACCCTGTGATTGTAGATGCCTTACTGCAAATCTTGCCAAAATTTGAAAGCCAAAAAACATGAAACCACGCTTTACTCACGGCACTGAACTCGATGCTTACCTTGTTTTTACTCAACCACAACTTGTAAACAGTATCAAAAACCCAATCCCAGATTGTAACCTCGAGCACTACCCAGAAAACCCAAGCCACACTCGAGCCATTCGCATTTACGGCGACACCGCCCACCAAAACGCACTCGAAACACTCCAAACTTTACTCGAGAACAACACCATTCGCTGGGTTGAACTTGGCATGCGAGGCTATGCCATGATGGAAGGCAAACGCGAATACCGACCTTGGCGCAAAAATATTCATTTAACTCGAGCTGCGTTTCTGGCATTGACGGTTGTTGAAGCCGAAACCCGTTATCACGCACCACTTTGAATACGCCAAAAAGCGCATTGCTTGTCAAACAAAAACACGTTACGCTCACACTCCAAGCTCGAGAGCACCACGAAAATCACTTGAACCAAAAAAAAGCCAATTGCCAAAAGCCAGAGCGCCACCACAAACCAAATTCTCGATTCACCAAAGCACTCCAAACGAGTTCATGGTCTCGAGCAAAAAATCATGCTTACAACATGTTCAAATGCCACATTTGCGGTAACAGCATAACAAGCAACACACCTGCCAAACGAATTGTTCTTGAAACTCGAGAACATGTTTTTCCACCAAGAAAAAAAGTGCATCTGATTCCTGAACATAAACGCAGCAAGAAAAAAACGGCACCAGACTACGCTGATGACCCAGGCGGTAAAGGTACACAAATTGTGCGAGAAGCCTTAGTCTGTCCTGAATGTGCGGCAAAAACACGAATCTAGACAAAAAAGGGCGAACCTTATGTTCGCCCTACGGTTTTTGGTCAATTACTTCTCGTCGGTTTCGATACGATTAAAGCCCTTAGGCGCACCAACCTTATTGGCTATTACTTCCTCGAGATACTTCACCACGTTTTTCAGCGGCACACGATTCAGCACATCCTCGAGAAAGGCTGTGACCAGCATTTTCTCAGCAATCGGACGAGTGATGCCTCTCGAGCGAAGGTAAAACAATTCTTGTTCATCCACTGGCGCGGTGGTGCTGCCGTGACTGCAACGCACATCGTTGGCGTTAATCTCGAGTTGCGGCACACTGTCCGAACGGGCTTCATCGGAAAGCAGCAATGTGCGGTTCTTCTGGTACGCATCGGTTTTTTGGGCATTGAGTTCAACTTTAATTAGCCCGCTAAACACGCCTCGAGCCTGATCTGCTAACACACCTTTGAACAATAAATCCGAGTGTGCCCTTGGCATAATGTGATGCTGCAAAGTTTGCTGATCGAAATGCTGATCTTTATCAGCAAAGTAAATTGCTAACATTTCCGAACTCGAGTTGGTCTGCAAAGCACTTTGCACTTCGGTACGCGATAAACTCGAACCCATTGTCACATACAAACTATTCAAAGTCGCATCAGACTCGAGATTTGATTTGATACGCTGAATATGGGTGACACCACGACCCCAGTTTTGAATTGCCACGTAACGCAAATTTGCACCTTTGGCAAGGAATAATTCGACCACACCAAAATTTGCGCTTTTCAAATCAGGGCTATCCTGCTCGTCAATATACGTAACCTTGGCATTCTCCTCGAGCACTACCAAAGTCCGCGAAGCCACAAAAGCACCGTCCTGCTCGAGATAACGAAAACCACCAAGTGGTAACTCGAGTTCGACATTCTTAGGCACATACAAGAAAAAACCGTTTTCCCAAATAGCCGCGTTCAAAGCTGTGAACTTATCTTCATCCAAATGCGGAATGTGCTCGTAACGCTCGAGAGCAAGGGCGCTAGGGTCTGGGTATGCCGCGCCAACCACACTGTACAAATACTTCTGAACAAGGTCTGGGTGACTCGAGACAGCCGTTTTCAAATCCGTAAAAATAACGCCTTTTTTCTCGAGTTCGCTTGGTACATCCGAGTAAATAACCGAATTACCAGACAGCACAATTCGCCCCGCCGCATCGGTGCTACTTAGGCGATCACGAATTTTTTCTGGCAAAGCCTCGAGACTCGAGATTGGATTAACTGCATTGGCAGGTGCAAAATTCTCTGGCTTGAAACGGCGCAGATTTGTGTACTTCCATGCTTCGACTGCTGTGGTTGGCACAGCACGATCATTGTAAATCTCGAGGGCTTTAGCTCGAGCCTCGAGCAACCACGCAGGTTCGGCACGGTCAGGGAGGGTAGTGAATGGGGATTGAGTGGTTAATTGGGTCATGATTCAGATTCTCCTGTAGTGTTTTTAGCTGAATAAAGTCGAAGATAAGCCATGTTTGATTTCGCTGGGGCAAGACGAAGTTCTTTTCGTAAGTTTTCACGCAACAAGTGAATGAGTGGATTCAAACTTGCACCTTTGTTTCCAGAAAACTCACTAATAAACTCTTTTGCAAGTTCGGCTTCTTGAGAAGTTCCAAACAATTGAATATCTGCCATTACTGCTTCAAACTCTTTTTTGTCTATTTCCTTGCGATTTGAATTTTTTTCTAATTTTTGAAACGCCTCTATTAAATATTTCGTTCTTAAATCTCGTATTTTATTGGCTCGATCTCTAGTCATAGTAAATAAATGGACAATTAGCCAGCCGAAAATACCTGCCGCAATCGTGAGTGCAAATTTCAGTGTATCATCCATACTTTGATTCCATTCATATCTAATAAATAACTTGTTCTCGAGCTTCAGTTCTAACCCATGTAGGATGGGCTTTGCCCATCAACTTATACCCGACTATCTTCTATCCTCTTCTCGAGCTTTGGCGCTTGCTTTAAGTTCTTTCAATCCAATTCTCGAGTTTCAAACCTTTTATTCGATCAAAGTGCTTTGAATTATCAGAAATAAGTGTTTCTCCTAAACTCATGGCAGTTGCAGCGATTAAAATATCATTGTCTTCAAGTTTTGTTCCCTTTTGTTTCAAATCCCACCAAATTTCGGATGCCACTTTGTATGTATGAAAGTCTGGAATAACCAATTCTAAATTATCTAAAAATTCTTCAAGAGTAGTTTTACGCTTCACAAATCTAGGGTCGAATGCGCCTCGTTGGAGTTCGTAGTAGGTGATTGCGGAAATGCCAAGAACTTCGCCGTGGTCAATTGCTTGGTCGTATTGCTCGAGTACAGAAAGTGATTTGCGTACTAGCGCACTAACAATGTTTGTATCAAGTATCAGCACGACTGCTCCATGGGTTTCGTTGTACATTTTCCATAAAAGCTGCTCGTTCCTCTTCAGTGCTTTCACCAAGTTCTCGAGCCAATCTTTTCAGGTTTTCTCGACGATGCTGTGCAAGAATACCCTGCAACCACTCGAGGTCTGCTTCGGTCATGGTTTCAATTTTTTGATGGAGCTGCTCTTTGATACTCATGGTTTCACCTCGTAATTCATTGTAAGGCTTTTGTATTTTTCTCGAGCTGTAGGAATCACTCAGATTGTGCGCTATCAGTTCTTGACATCTAGTAAATGATAAATTCAGCGGCGAGATTTCTTTATTGTTTTTACAGGGTAAACGCGAAAATTTTTGTTGAAGGTAGGTTTCTTTTTCGTCAGAAAGGGGACGACCATTGTTCGTAACCGCCCCCATGAAAACTAACCGACTGACCCTTCCATCTCGAGTTCAATCAAGCGGTTGAGTTCTACTGCGTACTCGAGTGGTAATTCCTTGGCAATCGGTTCGATGAATCCGCGCACAATCAAACCTGTTGCGGCTTCTTCGCTTAACCCTCGAGACATTAGGTAGAACACTTGTTCATCGTTGATTTTAGATACGGTGGCTTCGTGTCCAACGGAAGCAGTTTTTTCTTCGATTTCGATGTATGGGTAAGTATCAGTTCTCGAGTCATCGTTTAAGAGTAGCGCATCGCATTCGACGTTGCTTTTGGCGTTTTTTGCACCATCATAAATCTTGACCAGACCACGGTAACTCGAGCGTCCATTGTTTTTGCTAATGCTTTTAGAAACAATACTCGAGCTTGTGTTTGGGGCGAAATGCACGACTTTACCACCAGCATCTTGGTGTTGCCCTGTGGTTGCCATAGCAATGGATAGAATCTCGCCACGAGCACCTGGCTCGAGGAGGTACGTGGCTGGGTATTTCATGGTGACTTTGCTGCCGAGGTTGCCGTCCACCCATTCCATGACTGCGCCTTCGTATACGGCTGCGCGTTGTGTAACAAGGTTGTAGACATTATGCGACCAGTTTTGGATGGTGCTGTAACGCATCCGAGCGCCTTTTTTAACCACAATTTCAATCACACCAGAGTGGAAGCTATCACTCGAGTAACTTGGTGCGGTGCAACCTTCGATGTAATGGGCATAAGCACCTTCGTCAATAATTATCAAGGTGCGTTCAAACTGTCCGCTGTTCTCGGCGTTGATACGGAAATAGGTTTGCAATGGTACTTCGACTTGCACACCTTTTGGTACGTAGACAAAGCTACCACCAGACCAAACAGCGCTGTTAACGGCTGCGAACTTATTATCCTCGGGTGGGATAACCGTACCGAAATGTTCGCGGAAAAGTTCTGGGTGTTCGCGCATTCCATCTTCGATACTCAGGAAAATTACGCCAAGTTTTTCCCATTCTTCTTTCAGGTTGTGATACACCATCTCAGATTCGTATTGAGCACCAACGCCTGCCAGCATTCCACGTTCGGATTCTGGAATTCCGAGCTTATCAAAGGTGCGTTTAATGTCGTCTGGAACATCATCCCAAGTTCGGCTATTGAGCATATCTGTGGGTTTGATGTAGTAGTAAATATTCTCGAGATCAAGCCCACTTAAATCCGCACCCCATTTAGGAATTGGTTTGCTGCGGTAAATGTCAAGAGCTTTCATGCGGAACTCGAGCATCCAAGCAGGTTCTTCTTTGGATTTACTAATCAGTTCGACAACTTCTCGAGATAAGCCTTTAGGGGCTTTGATGGTGTAATTCTCGGGTTGGCTCCAACCGAATTCGTATGCCTCGTTGATCTGGGCAATGGCGGCATCGGGGATGTTATCGCTAAAACGTTCTTCGATTGCTTCGGGCATAAAGCTCCTTGTGGTGCGGGTGTTTCTCGAGAATTTAAAAGGCTGCTGCTGGTTGCGCGGCTGCCATAGCTTTGACTGGTTCGTAACCATTTGCCTCGAGTTCGACGGCTAATTCTTTACCACCTGATTTGACGATGCGTCCGTCTACCATGATATGCACCATGTCTGGCACAATAAACTCGAGCAAGCGGTTGTAATGGGTTATCATCAGGGCGCTAAAATTGGCGCTTCGCATGGCGTTAACGCCTTTGGCTACAACTTTGAGTGCGTCGATGTCTAAGCCTGAATCGGTTTCGTCCATCAGGGCGCAGCTTGGCTCGAGCATCAGCATTTGTAGGATTTCGTTGCGTTTTTTCTCACCACCACTGAAACCTTGGTTCAGGTAACGGTTGACCCAGCTTTCGTCCCAGTCGAGAATCTCGAGGGCGCGGGTGAGTTTTTTGTAGAAATCCATGAATTGGACTTCTTGTCCTGTACGGGCTTGAATGGCAAGGCGAAGGAAATTGGCAACAGTCACACCTGGAATCTCGACGGGGTATTGAAATGCAAGGTATAAGCCTTGACGGGCGCGTTCGTCTGGCTCGAGTTCGAGGATGTTTACGCCGTTATAAAGCACTTCGCCGCGTTCGATGGTGTATTCGGGTGCGCCTGCAATGGCTTTAACAAGGGTGCTTTTGCCGTTACCGTTGGGTCCCATGATGGCATGGAATTGCCCAGCTGGTACGTGTAGGTTTACACCTTTGAGAATCATTTCGTTGTCTATGCTGACCCATAAGTCTTTAATTTCGAGGTTCACTTTTTCTCCTTAGGACTCGAGTGTTTTGTGACTCGAGAAATACTGATTTGATTATGCTATTAGGAATGATTCCTAACTTGAGTTTAGGTTACACGAGCCAGACATGAATCTCAAGTGCGGAAGTCGGGATTTAGTAAGGCAACAAAATTTCGGCAGAGCCTCGAGTTCATCAATGTGTTTTTATAAAATTGACTGCTTGAGACCGAACCCGTTTTACAGGGTCTTTGGTGAGCGCGAGTCTGACCTCCAAAGGCGTGTTAAATGCGTATGCCACAGCCCCACGAATAATTTCATCTGAATTCTGAGCAAGTTTTGTTAAAACAAAAGCTGGGCAATCGACTCTTAGTGCTGCGTATAAAACAACTTGTGAATCGGGGTCTTGACTGAGCAGATCGTATAAGTGCTGTGTGAGACTTTGATTTTCAGTCAATGCCAGACGCACATTGAGTTCAGGGTGTTTCGTTAAAGTCTCGAGTAAAGTCATGGGTGCGTTGGTACTCTTAGCAACTGCTTCTACCACTGTGGGTTGTTTGCAACCAGCCAGTTTCTCGAGGATAGTTGTACTCACATTTGGATTGCCTGCCACAGCTTTAAGAATTGTCCATTTGCCATGTCCGCTCAGGTACTCGAGGGCTATTAGTGGGGTGTTCGGATTGCTTGCCACAGCATACTGCACCGTTGAGTCAGGTGTTCTGGCTAACTCAAGTAAACGCGTTGGTAAAGTTTTCTTATTTTTTGCTTCTTTTTTAAGTGCGACAATGTCCATGTGCTTATTCTCTGTGAGCCAAAATGCCTTGAATGCTTAACTGCACCACAGACTTTGCCATGTTTTTCGCACTTTTGGCTGTAGTGGTTTTACTGAGCGGACTCTCGAGTAAAATGCAGCTGAGTCCGTGTACTACGCTCCATAAGGTGATGACAATATCTTGGGGGTTTTCTGCAATAATTTGTTTGGCATTTTGTGCCTCGAGTACAGTGTTGTGTAGTACAGCTTGGGCATTGATGCCGGCTGTTTCGAGTGGGTCGAAATCGCCTTCTTCAGCGCAAAGTTCACGGCGGAACATAAATCGAAATTCGGCTAGGTGTTCAAAAGCAAACATCACATAAGCAATGCCAACTTGCTCAAGTTGCTCGAGGGGACTGTGTTTCTTGTGTTTAGCGTTGCTCAGAGCGGTGGTGAGTTTGCTAAAGGCTTCGATGGCAAGTGCTCGAGTCAGGTCGCGTTTGTCAGCAAAGTGATGGTAAGGCGCGGCAGGGGAGACATTGGCGCGGCGTGCTACTTCGCGCAGTGTAAAGTTGTCCACGCCGATTTCTGAGGCGAGTTCTCGAGCTGCGTCGAGTAAGGCGTTTCGTAGGTCACCGTGGTGGTAGCGCCCAGGTTTTGTTTGGGTTGCAACAGAACTTGACATTGTTTAGATTCTAGCACAGCCATTCGGAAAGAACCTTAAAATTAGATCACTGTTACTCGAGTCTTATCACATTGCTGATTTCGGCTATTTGTTGAAGTTGTGCCATTAAACCCTCGAGTGGTGTTTGCATTGCAAACCAAGTTTTGTGGACTTCGATCACAAGGTTCACTTCTGGGTTATCTGGATAAAGATACATACCAGAACGGTGCTGGTTGGGTGAGAAAATGCTGTAAATATTTCTGGTTCTGCCTTCTTCTTCTGCCCATGCCAGTATTCCTGTATATTCCGAATTATTATTTTGGGCATGAAGTTTTAGTGTTTCGTCATCTAAATAAAGTGGTAAATGCCCACTGTGCCATATTGCAAAATTGTAATGACCGTGTCGGTCATCATTTTCATAGCTTTTAAGGGCAATAGCAAAGTGTTTAGCAATGGCTTGTACGGTGGTTTCGTAATTGGTTTGGCTGACAATACCAATAAAAACTTCTAATTGATGCTCAGTGTCAAGCTCTAAGTTTTGCAAAAAAGTATCAAAACTATCAAAACGCATTATTTCAGCAAAACTTAAAAAGCTCTTAGTTGCATCATCCTCGGTGATATATGGATCATCGTCAATGATGACTACTGCTGGGTTTTTGGAAATTGTTTCGCTACGATAACCGTAGTCGAGACAAAGCGCACCATGACCATCCAAACCCGAAATAAGAATCAGGCGCTCGGGGTAAAAAGGTTTTAAAGTTTTTTTGGCTTCTAACAATTCTTCATCGCTGTAAGTCGCTAAAATATACGCATTAAATTGATAGATATAGTACTCGAGGTCTGGGCGTATTTGGGAAAAACCACCAGCAAAACTAAATTTTTCAACACCATGAATTTGACTATAACGGATACTGCCGCCATTTTGCTGTTGCATAATTTTGCGGTAATTGTTTGGTAAAGCAAAACCAATCTTTGCTTCAAACGCATCTAATTGTGCCACACTTCTGCCTTGAGTGTGTTCATCAAAGCCTTCTGCAGGCTGTTTGATGAAATTCTTAAATTGAATGGTATTGAATTCCATGAAATGTATTAAAACAGCTTTTCGTGTAAGTAAGATGGGTTGTTTATGACCGTATTTAAGGTGTTTTTGCAATTGGCTCAATAGTAATTTTTGTTCATTCTTGAATTGCTACGAGTAGCTTGTTTTTGAGCTTAGGTTTACTTGAGAACTTGACATTGTTTAGATTTCATTATATCTTATCACTGTTCAGATTCTAAGCATTGTTAAGATCATGTTTTAGCTGCTGACTTCTCGTTTTAGCTAAAACCAAAAGGAGTGAATTATGAAAAACGTTATCTTCGGAACAGGACCTCTCGGACGCGCCACCATGAATGCTTTACTGGCTCGAGGTGAAGTCGTACAAATGGTTAATCGCAGCGGCATCATGCCGAACATCCCCTCGAGGGTCAAAGTTATTAAAGCTGATGCGTACAATCTCGAAAGTGCCAAGCAAGCAGCTTTTGGGGCAAGTGTGGTTTATAACTGCACTGCTCCTGAATACACAGCAAAAGCTTGGACAACACAACTACCAATTTTGTGGAGCAATATCCTCGAGAGTGCCGCAGCTCAAAATGCCAAATTGGTGATTGGCGATAACTTGTACTTGTACGATCAAGTTGGCATAAATATCCACGAAGATTTACCGATGCAAAGTAGTACAAACAAAGGAAAAGCCCGAATTTTAGCGGCAACAAAAATGCTCGAGGCACACAAACGCGGATTGGTCGAAGTGGCGATGCTACGCGGCGCAGATTTTTTTGGCGAGTATGCCACCAACCAAAGCCACCTTGGTTCTCGAGTTATTCCTGCCATGCTACACGGCAAACCTGCTCAGATGATTGGCAATCTCGAGTTGCCGCACAGTATGACGTACATCAAAGATTTTGGTTTAGCCACTGCTATGGTTGGTGCAAGTAATGATGCTTACGGACAAGCATGGCATGTACCAAATGCCCCAACCATCTCCAGACGCAAAATCCTCGAGACACTGGCTGGCATCATTGGGCAGCCACTTAAAGTTCAAGTGATGCCTAAATTTTTAATGTCAGCCCTTGGATTATTTATTGAACCTTTGCGTGAAGTTGGCGAAATGATGTACCAATTCGAGCAACCATATATTGTTAATCACAATAAATTTATCACCAAGTTTGGTGATATTCACACGCCCCTCGAGACAGCTCTGGAAGACACCGTGACATGGTTTAGAACCCTCGAGCCAAGCGTGAAGCAGCTTACAAAACAAACTGCTTAATCTATAAAGTTTTTCGTATAGCTTCGTCCCTTGGTACGAAGACAGAAAAATTCATAATCCATACACTTCAACAGTCTTTGTAATGGTCAGCAAAGATATCCTGCACAGAGTTTTCTCGAGTGCTAGGTCAAGCATTGCCATAAGGAGTACAACATGACACTCAGGAATCAAACACCAAATTTTCTCGAACAGGCTTGGCAAACTAATAAATCCCTAACCGTTTTACTACTGGTTTGTCTGACTACCATGACCCTAAGTTTTCTTGGACTATTCATAGACCCACGTTTGACCGAAATTTTAAACACACCGACTTGGACTAAAACGTTTAAATTCTCGGTTTCCTTTGTTCTATATGCAGCCACTTTGCTCTGGGTATTACCGTTCCTCGAGCCTCGTTTTCAAAAAAGTGCTGGAATCGCCGCCACTATTGTTAGCAATGCGGGTTTAATCGAAGTGGTTTTGATTGTCGTTCAAGGTTTCCGCGCCGTGCCAATGCACTTTAACGAAACCACACCTTTAAATACACTGCTTTGGCAGATTATGACAGGTACAATTGGTGTTTTGTTACTTGGCTACATTGCTTTTATGGTCATTGCGTGGCGTGGAATCAGAACCAATGCTGTGCTGGCATGGGGTATTCGTCTGAGTTTTGTTGTTACTTTAGTCGGTTTATTACAGGGCTTTTTTATGACTGGACCAAGTGCAGTACAAAATAAAGCAATGGATGCAGGACAAACGGTGGGCATTGTTGGCGCACATACTGTTGGAAGCTCGAGTTTGACACCAGATAATGGTGAGGGTTTACCGTTACTTGGTTGGAGTACCAAACACGGTGATTTGCGAATTGGACATTTTATTGGTTTGCACGCACTGCAATTGCTACCACTTCTGGCACTCTGGCTTTCGCGCCGCCGTGAAATTTGGCTAACCGAAAAACATCGCAATAACTTACTCAGTATTGCCGCAATTGGTTACTTGGCAATGGTTTTCTTGGTCACATGGCAAGCACTTCGTGGACAATCTATTATTGCGCCAGATGTCCAGACAATCAGTGCGTTTTTGGGTGTATTTGGGACAGTGGCATTAATAACTTTTGCTATTATTTTCCAGGCTCGAGCCACCAGAATCTAAGCTCGAGCCAACACCGCTAATCGTACCCGTTTTGCGCCAGCGTCAATCAAAGCTAAGCTTGCTTCGGTCATGGTCGTACCACTGGTGTGCACATCGTCTATTAGTAAAATCTCGAGTCCGCGCACATGCCCAATGGTTGTAAAGGCATCCTCGAGATTTGCTACGCGGTCTTTTTTAGCTAACCGAGCTTGTTGTTGGGTTGCTCGAACTCGTTGTAAACTCATCTGCATAGGAACATGTAAAGTTTGTGCTACAGCTTTTGCGAGTACAGCTGCTTGGTTATACCCGCGTTGTCGTGCTCGAGAAATATGCAACGGCACAGGCACAACCACATCCGAGCGCCACCCCGCTTCGATGGTTGCTTGGGCTAAACGCTGACCAAGTGGTACTGCCACCACCCGAGTTTGGGCAAATTTCAAAGCCCGAACGGCTCGCTCGAGCTTCCCACCATATGCGCCAAGATGTAATAAATTTCCCTCGAGTACAGGTTGCAAACCCTGTGTGCACTTGGCACACACACCATGTTCTGCCCCAATTAAAGTCTGTCCACACATGGCGCAACGCATTGGCAGGAAAGTGTTCAGAACACTGGCAAGCATGGCTGTAGTGTAAGGGTAAAAGAGGAAAGAAGAAAGAGGAAGGGCTGTAGCGAGGCTATAGCCCTAAAGGACAATTCAAAGCGTATAGCTGTTAAACTTTGTGTATGCGTGTTGTCTCGAGTCCGTATGGTGGTATTGAAGTGTTGGCTTGTGCTGACCCTGCTTTGATTGCTCGGCTCGAGATGGACACGAGTTTAGATGTGTTTCGGCAACCAGCTTTGCAACATCAGGCTTTAATTGGTATTGCTCAGGATTCGGATACGTGTGTTTGTATTGCTAAATTGGGACATCGGATTGTTGGGTATGCAACTTTTCATCCACCAGATGATATTGAACGTTGGAGTGATTCTAAAGTACCTGGCTTGCTCGAACTTGGGGCTGTGGAAACCAGTAAAACCCATCGTGGGCGGCATTTGGCTCGGACTTTACTCGAGGTTGGTTTTGGCACAGGTCGGTATAACGATAAAATTGTGATAGCCACAATTTACCAATGGCATTTTGATTTGGATAGCACAGGTTTAACCAGTCATGCGTATCGAAAATTATTGGAACGCTTGTATTCCAGTGTTGGTTTTGCAGTCTACAAAACCGATGACCCAGAGATTGCCTATTACCCAGGGAATTCTTTAATGGCTCGAGTTGGCGAACGTGCTTTGCCAGACCTCCAAAAAGAATTTGATCGTTTGCGTTTTCTCGAGAGTGGGTGGCGACTTTGAGTGGCACAGTTTTCTTATTTAATCCAAGTACCCTCGAGTACGATTTAGGGCAGCATCATCCATTTAAGAGTATTCGCCCCAAGGCAGTGAAGCATTTGCTCGAGTGCTACGGAGTTACTTTGCAAGTCCAAGATTTTACAGCAGCGACACTTGAAGATATTTTAACCGTGCATTCTCGAGGTTATGTACAACGGGTGATCAAAGCTTCTGGTGGTGAACCTGTGTCAGATGCACTCGAGTACGGTATTGGTACGTCTGACACACCAATTTTTCCAAAAATGCACGAAGCTACCTCGAGTGTGGTTGGTGGTACTTTACAAGCGGCTCGTTTAATTGCCAGTGGTCAGGCTTCTCGAGTCTTGTCTTTAGCGGGTGGTTTACATCACGCGCAACTTAGTTCGGGTGGTGGGTTTTGTGTGTATAACGATTTATCTGTGGCAATCCGAGCATTGACCGCGCAGGGTTTACGCGTTGCGTACCTAGATGTAGATGCTCATCATGGTGATGGTGTGCAGTGGTTGCATTATCAAGAAAATAATGTGTTAACCATTTCTTTGCACGAAACAGGGCGCTATTTATTTCCAGGCACTGGCAGCCCCTTTGAACTCGGACGCGGTGAAGGTTTGGGATACAGTTTGAACGTACCACTCGAGCCTTACACCCAAGATCATTCCTACCTCGAGGCATTAGAACGAATCCTCGAGCCTGCCTTAAAATGGTTTTGTCCTGATGTTCTGGTTGTACAAGGTGGTGCAGATTCTCACGAATTTGATCCATTGGCAGATTTGGGTTTAACGGTGCAAGGTTATGCCAATGTTTACAGGTACATTGTGCAACTTGCTGAGCAATACACCAATGGCAAAATTCTTGCCACAGGTGGTGGCGGCTATGCCACTTTACATGCTGTTCCGCGAGTCTGGGCACAACTTTACGCAGCGCTTGAAGGTATACAATTACCAGATACCATCCCTGCTGCTTGGCTCGAGTTTTGGCAACCAAAAAGTCAAGAAATTCTGCCCACAACCATGACCGATACACCACAAGAAATTCCACGTCTTGAGCAAATCGAAAGAGAAAATGCCAAAACGGTTACTCAATTACTCGAGGCTTGGGGAAAAAGGTAAGAGAAAGGCATAACAGCTAGAGATTTGCTTTTACCCTTTGCGTTGTTATTTCCTCTCCATTTCCTCAAGGACACGAATACGTTCTGGGGTAATTGGGTGAGTGCGAAAAATATCTTGAATGGTTTTTTCGGTTTGGCTTGGTTTACTTTTTTCTCGGCTACCTTCTAAGTTTTCCAGCATGTCACGCATGGCTTTGGTGCTACCAACTGTCTCGAGCAAATACTTACCAGCCACTTGATCAGATTGGAACTCAAATTCTTGACTGTAACCACTTTGTAAAAGTAAAGCAGGTAAGCTGGTACCTAAGCCAGCCACGCTGCTAAAATCACCAACAAAAATACCTGCTAGTAAGACAATACCAACACTTTGGTATAAATTTCGCAGTCCGTGACGATGAATCACATGTCCAACTTCGTGTGCCAACACAGCTTCGATCTCGAGATCGGATTTTGCAAGTTTCACCAGTTCATCGGTCATGACCACAGTGCCACTGGGTAAAGCAAACGCATTAGCACCAATTTCAGCACCACTGCGCAGCATTAATTCATAAGGGTAATCTTTACCAATACGGTTTTTGACTCGAGCAAAAATGCTTTGTAACTGAGCAGCTCGAGTTGCCGACAACTTGGTTTTTTGTAGTAAATTGCCATCAATACTTTTGAATGCCGAATCGGTAATGGTTTTAAGCACCGAAATAGGTGTCACTGCCGCCGCTTGAGCTGCAATCCAAGGCACGCCAAAACGAATAAAACCAACAGTTGCAAGGATGAGACCAACAAAGCAAACCAATACCAAACGCCAACTCTGCTCGAGTTTATGAACAAAACGCATGCCTTTATTTGCCCCTAAACTTTGTTCAAGCGCAGCAAC
Source organism: Deinococcales bacterium (assembly GCA_013298595.1). Classification (GTDB taxonomy): domain Bacteria; phylum Deinococcota; class Deinococci; order Deinococcales; family JAAFIG01; genus JAAFIG01. Next base: position 28,951 of record JAAFIG010000028.1, read on the forward strand.
GGCAGTAAAATCAATAGACTCGAGTTTTTCACCAGAACGCAATTTTATAACCCGAGTGGTTTTACCAAGGATCGGTTCGATACGAATATCTGTTAAAGCTTTTTGCAGACTTATATCCGAACCAATAATCTCGAGCGTCTGCCCAGATACTGTCACATTGACAGGGTAAGCATGAGCGGTTTTGCCGTCAAAAAAATTGGCTTTAAAAGTTGTCATAAACCAACATCCACATTGAAGAAATCAGTGGCAGCATCGCCTAAGGCACTTTGTTGTTGATCGTTTAAATCGGCAGCGATGCTATCTAAATCACCTTTGCTGGTAATACTGATATGGCTGAGTAAATACTTGACATGACGTACTTTTGCCCATGCAGAAAGTAGACCAAGTGAAAAAATAATAGCAACAAGGTTTGAGAAACGAATCCACATGATATCTCTGGCGCGTAGATCGCTATTAAAGACCATAAAATCACCAGCTCGAGATTGGTTTAGAGTGTAATTGACTGTGCGAGCATAAACAAATTGTTGTAAGAAAACACTGCCAAAAATAATGACAATGTAAATACTAATCAGTAAACTAATGATTCCAGATATACCGCCTAAACCAGATAGGCTAGTAGCTCGAGTGGTTAATAATCCTTGTGTGGTAATAAATACAGGAATGGCAACCAAAACCCCAATGCCAAAAGCACTGGCGTAAATACTGTAAAATGTGCCACTGGTGCCAAGAAATTTGTTTTTCAGCGAACCAAAAGCAGCATTGCCAAGTACCCATTGGCGTTGCCGAAAAGCAATGTACGGGAATGCCAGACCAAGTGTAGGAATAGTCAGTAGTGGCAACAAAGCATAATGAATATAACTATCCATTAAATTGCCATGAAAACGAAAACGAATATTGCGATATGAACTATTAAACGCCAGAAAGCGCATACTCTGAAAAATCAGATACGGAAATGCCACAGCTAAAGCTAAGCCAGCTGCACTTGCCCAAAGTGGTGCAAAATTTGTTACCAACGAATAAATAAGGAATAAACCACCAACAATTAAATTGCCTTTCAGAATTGGAATGGGTTGCCCAAGGTACTCAAATCCATGCTCTGCAAGCCGAGTATTGGCATAAAAATACTGCCGAGTTCGCACTTTTGCCCAAGCTGCATAAATACCAAGTGTGATAATTGTCAAAAAAACATTGACAATCCAAATCCGAAAATATTCCCCTGCCGAACCCGTAAATTCAAACCGATGTACTTGTGTACGTAGCACAGGTGGCGGTGCTGGTGGTATTTGAGGCTCGTATTGAGGTCTGCCATAAACATAGTCATCTTGCATGAATTCACTCCCAGCCTCGAGCATACAAGAAAAACTGTTTTTTCGTGCCGCAACTGACCAAATCTAATCAATCACTCGCCAGCCACGTTGTTTAGCAATTTCCTCGAGTTCGGTATCGCCACTGGCAACGATGGCTTCTTGAGCTAACTCGAGCATGGGAATATCTGGCATGGTGTCGCCGTAAGCTTTGCTTAGTGTGTTACCTGCTAAATATGTCTCGAGGCGTTGGCGTTTTGTATTACCAACATTGATTGCACCAATAATTTTGCCTGTTAATTTGTCATTGATGATCTCGAGTGGTGTACCCACCACTTCAAATCCGTAATGCGCTGCAACTGCTTTAAGTACAGGTTCGTAGGTACCACTGACAATAATCACTCGAGCATCAGCAGCTTTGGCTTGTATAAGTTCGTTAATTACATTTTGGCGCATGTTTGGTAAAACCTGATGTTTGGCAATCCATTCGGCAATACCAGTAAATTCGGTCTCGGTAAGCCCTGCAAATAACTGCATCACTCGAGCTGTCCAAAGATTCTGAAATTCGCGTTTGGGTAATAACCCCATTTTACTCAAGAAAAAAGATGGCAATTGAGTAAAAAAGAACCATTGAAAATCTCGTTTATGCCCATGAGCCTCGAGGTACGCCCGTATTCCACGCCATGTTTCACCAGTGGTGAGTGTCCCCTCGAGATCCGAAGCAATGATAATTTGGCTGTTTTGCTGAGTCATGAGTTCCTTGGGTGTTTCTAGCCTTTGTTTTTCGCTAAGCCTTTACAGCTGTAATCGCAATTGTGCATCTCGAGATACAAACTAATTTCCCTGCTTCATCTGTTATTTGAATATCCCAGATGTGGGTGGTTTTGCCTCGGTGCAGTGGGGTAGCGGTGGCGGTCACATAGCCATCGCGTTTTGGTCGGATGTGATTAGCATTGATCTCGAGTCCAAAAGCAGTTTCGTTATTTTCGGCAACATTGAGGTAAGCACCAAAACTGGCAACAGTTTCGGCAAGGGCAACCGATGCTCCGCCGTGTAAGAAACCAAAGGGTTGATGGACAATGGGTTGTACAGGCATTTTAGCGACCACTCGGTCTTTTGTGGATTCGAGAACTTCGATGCCGAGGTGTTCGATCAGGGTCATAACGTACCGCCTGGTTTGAAAATCTGAAATGTGGCACTGGCATGGGCGTACAATTTGCCATCTTCGCCTAGCAATTTGGCTTCAGCAGTGGCAATGCTGCGCCCAAAATGAACGATTTTGCCTTCAGCAATAACCTTACCAGTGTTTGTGGTCATGGCACGAACATATTTAATGCCTAAATCTATGGTGCTCGAGACCATACCAGCAGGAATCATGGCTTGAACCGCGCAGCCTAAGGCGCTGTCAAGAATGGCAGCGGCGTACCCACCATGAATTGTGCCAATAGGGTTGTTCAGATAATCCTCAGTTATGCCTTCAAAAATGGCATGTCCAGCTTCGATTTTGACTAAGGTAAAACCAAGGGTATTAGCAATGCTTGGGGCGGGTAATTCGCCACGCAGCATGGCTTGCAGCGATTCCAACCCAGTCATTTCCAGAACTTCTTGACTCGAGATACGACGCGGATCGTAGGTATAAGAACGGGTTTTCAACATGATCATCCTCCAGCGTACAAAAAGGCTTTAGACTCTAGTCCATCAATATGCTGCTCGAGGAATTTCAGGACTCGTTCAATATGAATGGTGTCGCGGTACATCTTGGATAACATCACTGCGCCTTCAAGCGATGCCAGCATTACACTTGAGAAAGCTTCAGGGTCTAAGTCGCGGCGCAACTCACCGCTGGCAATGCCTCTCTCGAGAATGCCTTTAATCGCGGTTCGCCACCCTTCAAGCGCACGGCGCACACTAGGGCGTAAGCTTGGCAAAGCATCATCAGCTTCGATAGCCGCATTGAGCATGGGGCAGCCACCACGAATTGGTGGGTCGGTCAGAAAACTCTGAAAGACTTCTAGCACAGCTTTTAACCTCGATTTGGCATCACGGCGTTCCTCGAGCAAGGTGTTATACCGAGCTTCAACTTTTTGAATGGCAAACAAAAAAGCTTGTTGCATCAGGCTCTCTTTGTTTTCAAAATGATTATAAATGCCCCCTTTCTCGAGTTTGGTGGCGGTCATAATGTCGGATAAGCTGGTACTGGCATAGCCTTGGCGGTTAAATAAAACCGCGCTTTGCTCGAGAATCAGTTCTTTGGTGCGTTCACCTTTTCGCATAAAACTTCCTTAGATGAGAATAAAAAAAACCACTTGGTCTTTTTTAACGCTACGACAACGTGACCGAAATTGTCAAGCAGAAAACAAGCTAAAACAGTAAAACCACCGCTATGACAGCTTTATGAGAAAAACAGCTTTTTCATGACAAGCCACTTGACTCCCTCTCACACAATGCAAAACCCAAACCTGCAGTAAATTCGACCAAGACACACTTAGAGTTGACTTTGCATCCTCTCATCATGGTAAAATCTGAGATGGAGCAGATCACAACAGAACCACTCGCCATCAAAAGCGAAACCCCAAACGGTTCTCGAGTACCTGCAACGTGCAACGCCTACGCCAAAAGAACCATCAGGGACACCCTCGAGAGAGGAAACACGGCAACTCGCCTTGAGACCCCCTTATAAGTTTCTGAGTAACCATAAAGCCGCGCATAACTCTTTTAGGGGGTAGTAATGAAGAAATTCCCAGCAGCCATGTTGTTGACTGCAGCGCTCAGTGCCGGTGCAACCGCATTCGCGCAAGCAGGCACCAACCCAACAGGGCAGGTAGACCCAGCCTCTGCCCAAACCCAAAACCAGAAACCAGCGGAATTGAAAGACATTCCAGCCGGTCACTGGGCATCCGAAGCTGTCAAAGTAGCAGCGAACTGCGGTATCGTTCGTGGCTTCCCAGACGGCACTTTCCGTGGTAACGAACCCGTCAGCCGTTACCAAGCAGCTGCTATCGTGGCTCGTTTGCTCGACGCAATTCGCAATGGCGAATGTGGCATTCCTAAGTATGCTACCCAAGCCGACCTGCAAGCTGCTGTGACTGCTGTCAATACTCGTATTGATAACATCAACACAACAGGCACACCAACCTTGAGTGCAGCCGACCTTGTTGCATTGCAAAATGCCATCCAAGAACTCGCTGCTGACCTTGCCCAACTCGGAGTCCGCGTAGCAGACCTCGAGGACAACGCTGTTTCCCAAGACGACTTGGCTCGAGTTGAAGAAATCGCAACCCAAGCCCGCGACCTTGCCGAAGCCGCTGCTGCTGCTGCCCAAGAAGCAAACGACACCGCAACAGGTGCTCTTGACACTGCAACAGGCGCACAAAGCACAGCCGACGAAGCACTTGCTGCCGCTGCTGCTGCCCAACAAACAGCTGACGATGCTGCTGCTGCTATCGAAGCTGCCCAACAAACAGCCGATGATGCCCTCGACGCTGCTGCCAATGCTCAACAAGCAGCCGACGATGCAATGGCAGTTGCTGAAGCTGCCCAACAAAGCGCTGACGATGCACTCGCTGCTGCTGCCGCTGCTCAACAAAGCGCCGACGATGCCGTTGCCGCTGCTGAAACAGCCCAAAGCACAGCCGACGAAGCACTCGCCGCTATCACCGCTGCTCAAGAAGCCGCCGACGCAGCCCTTGCCGCTGCTGAAGTCGCCCAACAAACAGCTGACGACGCATTGGCACTTGCCCAAGCTGCCCAACCAGCCGGCGATTACGCAACCAACGAAGACCTCGCAAGCGTTGCAGAAACAGCCAGCCAAGCAAAAGACTTGGCAGAAGCCGTAGCTGCTGCCCTCGAGACTGCAAGTGGTGGCTCAATTGACCTTGGCGCAATTAGCGACCTCCAAGATCAAATCGAAGCAGCCAGCATTGCCGCTGACACAGCACTTGCTCAATCCCGCGAACTCCAAGACCGCTACGACGAACTCAACGGACGCGTAGACGACCTCGAGAGCCAACTCGGTGAACTCGGCGCAACCGTCGAAGGACAAGCAGACAGCATCGCAGCTCTCAACGACCTTGTTGTCTTGCTCAACCAAGACACACTGTCACTCCAAGACCGCGTCACCCAACTCGAGCGTGGACTTGCAGACACCACAGCTGCATTCGACGACGTAGCCGCAAACGCAGCCAGCCAAGAAGACCTCGAGTCTTTACGCGAATTCACCACACTCCTCCGCCGCGACCAAACAGCTTTGTCTGACCGCGTAGGCGAACTCGAAGCTCGAGTTGGACGTGTAGAGAACCGCGTGACAGCTGTTGAAGGACGCGTTAGTGCATTGGAAGCCAATGCGTTCACTATCAGTGGAACAATTGGGCTTAGCTACCGCCGCTCCAGTGTTTGGCGCGAAGATGGCAACAGCTTAGCCGCTTTTGATTTCGACATTGACCGTCTTGCATTGCCAAATGGTGGATTTAATGGTGGTTTCTCGAGCGGTACTGGCGATGGTTCCGTAAGTACTAACGCCCGTACATTCTCTGATTTTGCTGGTGGTGACGGTGGTACAAACGGAACCCGTTCTGTTAATGCTAACGGTCAATCAGGTCAATTAGTACGTCTCGAGGGTCGTATTGCCCCAAGTGTTACATTGAACTTTGGTTTCAAACCACGTGCTTTGATTGGTGCAACAACCAATGGTTTGGGTAACACTTTCTCAATCACATTAAACTTGGCTTTGGTCACATCAACCCCATTTAGTGGTACAAGTGGTGGACGTGACTCAGTTGTCAATCCAGCCACATTTAGCCTTAGCAGCTTAGCTTTGGCTTATGAGGTTGGTTCAGCTCCGTTGCTTATTAAGTTTGGTGTCAATGTTGGCTTTGCTTTCACTAAGTATGGTTTTGCTAACTCTGGTGGCGTAGGTGATGGTATTGTCGCGTCTCTCGATGGTGCTGGTTTGTTGCCACTTAATCCAAAACTTAGTGTTGTTTATCAATCACGTGGTGGTGCAGATGGCGACTTCTTCTACTTCACGGGTGCTAAAGGCTCCCTCAGCTTGTTGCCTGGTTTGACTGGCGGCGTTTACTACGTCGTTGGTGGAGAAGACATTATTACCAGTGCATTAACCCGCGATACAACCACACTGTATGGTTTAGACTTCAGCGGAAAACTCTTCGGCTTCCTTGACCTTAGTGGTGAATGGAACGCAAGCCAATTTGCTACTGCTACAAATGCAACAACAGTTAATCGGGTTGCAACATTTGTAAACGCAGGCGTTAACTTTGATCCATTCACTATCGGTGCAAACTGGCGTTATGTGGATGCTGGTTGGAGTGGCAACAGCTCCGACCTTTCTAATGATGGTGGACCATACGCAGATAACCAAACAGGCTTTGGTGTAACCCTTGGTGCAAAGAACTTGCTTGGTTTCCTAAACCTCAATGGTTACTTTGATAGCCGTTCCTTACCAACAGGTAGTGCTGCTCCAGTGGGTAACGGACCTGGTCGCCCAGCAGGAATCAATTTCCAAGGTGGCTTACTCAGCACCAGCATGGATACTAATGGTGCAACCAGCACAGGATCCACAGACTTTGGTGTTGTTGTTGGTTTGAACTTGGTTGGCTTTGATCTCCAAGGTTACTTCTTCAATGAATCAGAAGTTGCTGGTAGCACAGCAGTTTATGGACGCACCGACCTTGGCTTCTCCTTAGCTAATGCTGGCAAGTTGATTCCAGGTGTTAATGTTGTCTTTGGCTTCGGCTCAAGTAGCAACTCGTTGGTTGCAGCTGATACCCGTACGACACTGTATGCTTACGCTGATACATCGTTTAGCTTGGCTGGCTTTACAGTCGCGCCAAAAGTATACTTTGCAACCCGTGATAGCAATGGTGGTGCTACATTCGGTACAGATGACATCACCCAATTCGGCGCTGCTGTAACTGCTGGTGGTGACTTCCTCCTCGGATCGAAGATTGCTCTTGGCGTTGCGTTTGATACTGCAAGTCATACAGTTGGCGCATCAGCTTCGAGTACATTCTTGTTCAGCGCTGGTTTGAGCTGGGCAAATGGTCCGTTGCCAGGCAGTACTTTTGGCGTTAGCTTCTCAACTCGTGCTGATATTGCTCGCAGTGGTACTGGTTTCGGACCAAGCTTCGCAGCACCAGTTGCAATTGGTAGCTGGGGTGCAGATGGTGCAGGGGCAGCAGTGCTTACAGGTGTTACTTTCAACTTTGATTACTATGGTTTAGCATTCCGTTACGGAATCTTCAACCATACCAATATCAATGGTGCTCCAGTTGTCACATGGGGTTCACGTTTCAGCATTGGTTACAGCCTCAAGTTCTAATCTCGAATCTCGAAAAAAAGACCCCCGCGCAAGCGGGGGTCTTTTTTTACTTTAATTTGGGTTGTTTAATCGGCTGCAACCAGTTGATCCTCGAGGTCTGCAATGTACTTTTCGGCTTTCATGGCGGCTTTGGTGCCTGCGCCAACACTGGTGCTGAGTTGCCTGTAAATTTCGTCGGAGACATCGCCTGCACTGAATAACCCTGAGATGCTGGTGTAAATTTCGTCTTTGACAGCTACGTAACCATGGGTGTTTAGTTCGACGGTATTCTCGAGGAATTTGGTGTTTGGTTCGTGTCCTACGTATATGAATACACCATCTGTGGGGATAATAGTCTCGAGTCCTGTTTTGATATTTTTGGCGCGAACACCACTGACTAATTCGTCACCAAGAACTTCTTCAACAACAGTATCCCAAATAAATTTCATTTTAGGGTTTTTGAAAGCACGATCTTGGGCAACTTTGTTAGCGCGGAGTGTGTCGCGGCGGTGAACTATGGTGACAGTTTCAGCAAATTTGGTTAAAAAAGTGCCCTCTTCGATGGCAGCGTCGCCGCCACCAACAACAATCACATGTTTGCCTCGGTAAAAGAAACCATCGCAAGTCGCGCAGGTACTTACACCGCGTCCGTAAAATTTATCTTCGCCTGGAACATCTAAACGCTTAGGATTTGCACCTGTGGCAATAATCACAACATGAGCATTGTAGGTTTTGTCGTAACCACGCAAACGAAAACCATTGCCAATTTTCTCGAGGCTTTGGACTTCGTCGTAAATAATTTCTGCACCAAATTTTTCGGCTTGAGCAACCATACGGCTTGAAAGTTCAGGTCCTGAGATAACATCAGGGAAACCTGGGTAATTTTCGACTTCTTCGGTTTGAGCAATTTGTCCGCCTGGGTTACCTTTTTCGACAATAGCGGTTTTTAAACCACCTCGTCCTGCGTAAATACCTGCGGTTAAACCAGCGGGTCCAGCTCCAATAATCAGTACATCGTATGTCATAAAAACTCCTATGAACTCGAGGGTAACTCGAGGATAGCTCCAAAATACCACCTGTTTGTTGAATTGGCAGTTAGGCAAAGTACGTTCTTGGTTTAACGATGGTTCATTGGCATGGCAGTTGGGGCGGGGAGTTCTGTGCCGCCGCGTTTTTTGAGGTAGCTTCGCATAGCATCTATTTCAATTTGTTGATTGCGGATAATGCCATTAGCTAGAACTTGAACAATCTCTCGAGGATTGGTTTCTAAAATCGTTTTTGCCATGATTGCACCGCCTTGATGATGCCGAATCATCAGTTGTAAAAAAAGTTTTTCAGCTTCTTTGGCTGGCAATGTGGAAAGTTTAGAAACATCAGCTCGAGCTGCCATACCCATTTGCTCACCTTTGCCATTCATGGTTGGTTCGCGCCCCGTCAGTGGCAGATTCCAAGTATTTAACCAAGCCTGCATTTGTCCAACTTCGTTTTGTTGGGTTAAGAACATATCTGTTACCAGTAATGTAAATTCTTCATCGTTGGTTATTCGGTCACGAATGCGTACAGCCATATCAACAGCCTGCATATGATGTGCCCGCATATCTCGAGCAAAAACCACTTCGGGGCTGTTCTCGAGTGGTGATGTGATACTCGAACGACCTAGGAAAATACCTAATGCAAGGGCAAAAAGTGTTAGAAAAATCCAGCGCATATCTGCATTCTGCCCTGTTTAGATGAAAGAAAGCAAAATCCCCTGTCATGGGGATTTTGCTTGAGCGTAACTTAATTCAGGGTTTTGGTTACAACGGGTGGAGTACCACAAGCTTGATAAACAATTTGCACAGTTAACCTACCTCGAGTAAGGATTTGCACACCACCAACGATACGTTGTGAAGCACAACTCGGTGCAACTTGTAATGGTGTTGGCGTGGTGGTGGTGTAACTACGGCTCGGAAAATTCCCTCGAGTCCATGTAACAGTGCTGTTTGTGGTTAAAGCCCCAGCAGGAAATGGTTGATCTGGTTGAATGATTCCACCATTCGAGGTGAACAGGAATTGCATTTGATTTTCTAAAGTTTGGGTTAAACGACTAGGGCGCTCAAGTACGGTCTGAATATTGTTTTCTCGAGCGACAGATAATTTATCTGCGTTGAGGGTTGCGCCTCGAGTACCATTGCGGGTTTCGCTGATAAGTACAGTGCCAAAGCGTTTATCCGTCACTTTGAAATTGATAAATATGGACTGATACCCAATACTGGGATTGGTGGCAGTATCGAGAATCCGAATGCGTCCAGTAATACTGCGGTTGACATTATTAGCGAGGGCTTTGTTGCAATTAAATTGGTAAGTGACATCGTCTGGGATGTTATCAGAGTCTGCATCGGTTTCTGAACCAGCGACAATGGTTCGGCAATTTGGGGCTGCTTGCACAGTAATATCTTGATTTTCAACGACTAAGACAGTTTCTGAAACCCCTAGGGTAAAAACAGAGGCTTCTGTTTCGCTAATGACAATTTCTTGTAAATCGTCAAATTCATCGGTACTAAGATCATCAGTGTTGCTGTTCTGTAAACAAGCGGTTAAAGATAAAAAAGCCAAACTCCAAATAAACCAGTGTCTCATCGTAACCCCCGTGTTGAACCATCGTCCGTTAAAGAACGCAAATATCGTGTTAGAGCCTGCAAATCTTCAAAGCGAATCGGTGCGTGCTGTTCTGAACCCTCAAGCCAAACGGCACTAGGACTTGTTTTGTTACTGGGTGTTAATCGTAAACGGAACACCAATTCGTTTTTGGTTGTTTTCATGGTGAACCTCCTGCTGGCACTTTAGATGCAAGGGCGTTCCAAAAACGTTCCAAGATTGCCAAATTCCGTACCAAGGTGTTTTTCGAGTTCATGACGAAGGTTGCTATGTTTCTTTTGCCATGATTTAACACGGGTTGCAAGCACTTCGGATAACCATAATGCTTCGAGTGAAGTAGGCAGGGATTTAAGCAGTTTTTCTGCGCGGTCTGTGATATCTTCGCCAATACGAGAACGCATCAGTAACATCCGTGCCTCGAGCCAATTTGGTAATTGAGGTAAGTCATTAAAAACCGCTTTCGCTTCTTGATTTGCACTTGCAAGGCAACAGGCATAATAAACGCGGTATTCAAGTTGAACAGCACGTATTTGAGGCTCGAGTTGGCTTAGTAATGCAGTGGCTAAGGTAATATTTTTTTGCTGTAAAGCAGCTCGAGTGCGATGAATAGCAATTGGTGCAATATATGATTGCCCTGCTTGTTCAAGTAGCAATTCAGCTTGTTCAAGATGTTCTAAAGCCTTAGCAGATGCTTGTAATCCAAGGTAAGCATCTGCAAGCCAAAGATGTTGTACCAATGTTTGTGCTGGGTTGCTGAGTGTTTGGCTTTGGGTCAGGGCAAGATGGGCATTTTCTAAGGCAGGTTTAAGTTGACCAGTGCGGTATTGAACTCGTGAAAGCATAGCGGTAAATTGACATTCTCGAGCCAACATTTTCCCTTGTGTGAGTGATAAACCTTCAGTAATCGGGTTTTTGGCAGCAGAAAATAAACCTGCCCTTAGTTGTTCTGCACAAAGTAAAACTAGAGATACAGTTAAAACTCGCTCGAGGTCATATTCTCGAGCGAGTTTTGTGGCTCGTTGTAAACGATCAAGAGCTTCGGAATTGCGTCCAAGTAATCCAAGTAATTGCCCGACTTGTGCTAATTCAGTTATTTCCTGTTCACGTTGGCGTAGCCCTTTGTAAATGCTGTAGGCGCGTTCGGCTTGCTCAAGGGCTTTAGGTAAATCATTCAACCGACGATAAACTTCTTTGAGACTCGAGTGCAATTCGGCTGCAATTTCTCCACGTTTTTGAATTTGTAATCCTTCAAGTAATTTTTCTCGTGCTTTCTCTGCTTGCCCAGAACCAGTTAATGCTGTGCCAATCAGCAATAATGCTTCGGCTCGAGTTTCCCCTTGGGCTTCTTCGAGTGCTTCTTGGGCTTGCTCGAGGGCTGCCGAGAATTGTCCTCGGTAGAGGTGCGCTTTGGCAGTCAATAATTGTGCTCTGACACTGTACTCGAGGGGTAAGGCATGGCTGAGGTCTTGCATGGTGCTGGCGTGTTGCTCGAGTGCGTCGAGGTCTAGGAGAGTCAAGGCAAGGTCGGCACTTTGGGCATGAATGGTAAAACGGGTTGCATTGTCTGGTTCGAGGCTTAGGGCTTTTTTGTAAGTGTTACGGGCTTCTTGATGAGCGAAGATGGCTCGGGCAGTTTGAGCAGCTTTGATAAGCCACGGTATGGCTTCTTGAGCGCGTCCACTTTGCTCGAGATGCCAAGCAATTCGGGCTGGTTTTTGATTGTTGCGTATGAACTGGTCGGCGAGACGGCGATGAATCATTCGTTCGCGTTCTGGGCTGAAATCCTCGAGCAAACTGCGGCGTACTACATCGTGACTAAAACGGTAATTGCTTTGTTCACGGCGAATCAGTTGCGCGGTGGTGGCTCGCTCGAGGGCATGAATGGCTTCGTTTTCTGAAAGAGCACTGGCGCTGAGTAAATGTTCAGCATCGAATGGGTCGCCGCTGAGGGCAGCCACTTCGAGGATGCGTTTCACGGCTGCACCAAGATGATGGATACGACCCATGACGAGTTCACGAACATTATTTGGAATGGGTAATTCGGTGTAATCGGCAGTGTTGGTATCAAAAGCACTTGTCCAAGTGCCATCTGGCTCGAGGGTAAGAGTGCCATTTTCAAAGAAGCCTTGTAAGGTCTCGAGGGTTAACAGTGGGTTGCCACCACTGGCAAGGTGCAGGCGTTGGGCAAAAAGTGGTGCATGTTGTCCTGATAGGGATTGGAGTAAGCCAAGGGTTTGGTTTTCGTTAAAACTTGGTAGGGCGTGTTGTCCCAGTAAATGTTCGCGGTTTAAGGTGCTTAATAGATTTTGTAAATCTGGGTTTTCGCTGCTTTCTAAATCTCGGGTTGTGGCAAGCATTAGGCAGTGTTTACGAGCTAAATGGGCAATCACTTCTAAGCTGCTGGGGTCGAACCAGTGAAGGTCATCAAGCACTATGTATTCATTGGCTTGTAGTGTGGCTTGTAAGGCTCTTGTAAGGGCTTCAATGAACTTTGCCCGTCCAAGTGAACCAGAGGTGTTGGCGCTATCTATTATTGCTTCTGAGAAGAATTCTGGGATCAGTCTTGCCACTTCGCGCCGCCAAACCAATTCCATATTTTCTGGGTGGATACGCTGCTCGAGTAACGCTGTGCGTAAGGTTTCGGCGATTGGATAAAGTGGAATATTGCTGGCACTGGCAAAGCCACGTAGTGTTAAAAAATAGCCTTTTGTACGAGCAAAATCTTCGACTAAACGGGTTTTGCCAACACCAACTTCGCCTTGTACAATGCGTAAAGGTACAGTTTGTTGCTCGAGCCAAGCCCAAGCTGTTTCGCGTCCAACCAATGGTGGGCGCAGCAAATTTGGGCGTTGCACAGTGGTTTCTAAGAATTCTGCTGGTTCGGGTAAGGCTCGTTCAATGCGCTCGAGTAATTCTAGGGTTTCAGGTAAGGGTTTTAAGCCAAATTCGTTTTTGAGCATTTGCTCGAGTGCATCAAAACGTTCAAGAGCAGCGGCTCGTTCGCCTAAACGCCAATGTAATCGCATGATTTGACGATGATGCACTTCTTGTAAACCGTCGAGCTGTAACAAGGCTTGATGTGCTGCCAGTGCCCCACGTAAATCTGTACTTGCTTCGAGTTGTGTGGCTTGCGCTGCCCATAATTGTGTGGCAATACTGCGTAAGTACTCGCGTTTTTGCTCGAGCCAAACTTCAAATTCGGTAGCAGCATTGATTTCTAAACCCATTAAAAACTCGCCCTGATATAACTCGAGCGCCGCGTTTGCTTCTGTTTTTGCAAGTGTCTCGAATTGGGCAACATCAGAATGGATTGGTTGCAATGCCACATGGGTTGCTGTCACTTCGAGCAGAGGCGCGAGTGGTGTTTCCCGTAAACGAAACAATTCTTTACGCAAATTATTACGCGCAGCTTCTTCGGGTAGATCAGACCATAACATCCCCGCTAAACGTCCTCGAGCCACACCACCTTCGAGGGTCACAAAAGCCAGTAAAGCCAATGCCTTACGCGTGGCTAAGGTAACTGGTTGCCCTTCAAATAAGACCACACCACGCCCAAATAAGCGTAACTCGAGGGTTGGGCTACTGGTCATCCCCCGAGTTTAATCGAAAAACCAAACAGAAAAGCTATTGGTTTACTCGAGACTATAATTTAATGAACCTGTGGCTTCATTCATTTCGATTTTTAGGGCATAAGTACCAGCAGCTAAAGTCAGGCGCACATCGTAATCATCCACAAATTCGCGTTTTAGTACATCGTTTATTCGCACACTGATACGACCTTCTTTTAAACCACCCCAAATGCGTAAGCTACTGGCTCGAGTTAAAGTTAGGGTACGCTCAAGCGGACGACGGGTATGACTAAGGAATGCTGGTGTGTATGGTGGGTAGCCTAAATAAAAATTGCCATAAACCTGAAAAGTAATGATTGTGAAATATGTTAATAATCCCACAATAATCAATCCCCACTGCCAGCGTTTAAATTTGTACATAGCTTATAACTCCTCGTTTTTCGCTTCTAGCTTCGTCTTTTTTGTGTACCTTTTGCCCTTGCCTTGCGCTTTTGCGCTAATCCACTTTCTATGAGTACAATAGGCGCTAATGGTTAAAGTCATCGCCATCGGAGATGTTCATGCAGACTGGGCGTTATTGCACGGTGCATTAAAAGCCTCATTTGCTATGGACACACACGGGAATCCTACCCAGCCTGTGTTAGATGGACGGTACCGAGTTATCCTTATGGGCGACTTAGTGCATCCTAAAACCATTGTGCAATACGAAGAATTGACTGGACGCGAAGGTTACGATTTCCGCGACCCAGATCACTTAAAGAGTGCTTCTCGAGCACAGGTGCGTGAGTTACATAAACTCAAAGAATTTGTTGAAAAATCGGCTGGGCATGTACAAATTATTCTTGGCAATCATGACGATGCTGCCCTCGAGCATAAGTTTTTATTAGGTAATGCCATGGGTGTGATCCATGCCGAGTTTGACCCAAGTAAAGGCGGCGTGCCACTTCCCGAGGATTTACAAAACTGGTTTCGGGGTTTTGAACGCTTTATTCGCATAGATGGCATTCATTTCTCACATGCAGGACCATTGCCAGGCATGATGTACTTTGATGATTTCTTTTACAACGACCGTGATTCAAAACACTGGTGGCATGAAAAATCACACTATGTCAAAGATGCAGGACATACCTTTGGAGTCTATGGGCATACTGTGATGAAAGAAGGCATTGTGCTGGACTTAAAAAATAGCTTTGCCATGATAGATGCACTCGAAAAACGACAATATCTCGAGATGCTGATTGCTGATGATGGACAATTCCAAGCTCGAGTGGCAGATTTTTAATCTTGACAGATACGAACTTGCCGTTTACACTCTATGCCGCATCTTCTGATGCGTTTGTGGTGGGTGTAGCTCAGTCGGTTAGAGCGCCGCTCTGTGGCAGCGGAGGTCGCGGGTTCAAATCCCGTCTCCTACCCCAAAAGAGACTCGAGGGAATTTAACCTCGAGTTCTTTTATTGATTATCTTTGATTCTTGTAGTAGGCTTTTGCGGCTCTACTGGTATGCGAGGATGGCGGAATTGGTAGACGCGCTGGACTTAGGATCCAGTGCCGTAAGGTGTGCGGGTTCAAGTCCCGCTTCTCGCACCAAAAATATAGTGTACCCAGCGGCTCAGCCGCGTTTTTAAGGAGTTTTTGATATGGCAGAGTTGCTCGAGCGTCAAGGAAATAAAGTCAAGTTCAAAGTTGTGGTTTCGGCTGGCGAAGTTACGCAAGCTTTTGACCGTATTATGAATGCGTTGGTTCGTGAAGTACGAGTTCCAGGGTTTCGTCCTGGCAAAGCACCTAAAGCCATGATTGAAAAACGTGTTGGACGCGATTTTGTTGAAAACGAAGTGGCTAAGCATTTGATTGAACAAAATTATGGCAATGCTGTCAAGGAATTAAAATTGATTCCTTTAACTGCCAATGTTGACCCAGGTAAAATTGCACAAGGCACAGATTTTGAATTTACGGTGGATGCCGAGAACTACCCAGAATTGACATTGCCAAACTGGCAAGCTTTTAGTATCGAAGCTGTTGCGCCAACAGTCAACGAAGAAGACGTGCAAAAAGCGCTTACCGAATTACAACAAAATCGTGCGACTTACGAACAAGTGGATCGTACTGCCGAAGCCGAGGATTTAGTCAATGTCGAAATCCTCGAGGGCGAAGATGCAGGTAAAACGTACCCCGTGTACCTCGAGCGAGCCGAAGCTGGTGTGCGGAATGCCTTGCTTGGACAAGGTGTAGGTGCAGCGGTTGAAGTTGTTGTTGCTGGTGGCGAAGCCGAAGAAGATAACGAAGAAACCACATTGAAAGTTAAAATTCTCGACATCAAAAACAAAGTTGTTCCCGAACTCAATGCCGAATTTGTCAGCAGCTTCCAACTCGAGAATGTAGACAGCGTCGAAGCCCTCACAGAACGGGTCAAAGCCGATCTGGAAGCCCAAGCAATTGCCAATGGCAAACAAGCAAAACGTGATGAATTTGTTAAAAAACTTGGTGAAGGCAGCACTGTGGACATCCCAGAAGTGATGATTGAACGCCGTAAAGCCGCTATGGAACAGGATCTCGAGACAGACTTGAAAAAACAAGGTATTACTCTCGAAGCCTACCGAGCGTACTTAGGTGGCGAAAATAAACTCGAGGAATTTGAACAAGAAATCCTCACAGGTGCACAATTACGAGTCCGTAATGACCTTGCACTCGAGAAACTAACCGAAAGCCTGAATGTTGAATTAAGCCCAGACGAATGGTCAACAGCTCTGCGTAACTATGCTGTTTCAATTCGCACCAGCGTACCAAACCTGTTAAAAGCTTTAGGTGACGAAGGCACAGAAAACTTCCGCCTGATCGCAACCCGAGATAAAGCCTTAGAGACAGCCTTAAACCAAATTAGCGCCAGCTAAAAATGGAAAGCATGTTAAGCTCGAGAGTACAAGCACTCTCGAGCTTTTTATTGCCCCAAACCAAAGTGCAGGTTGTTCTGTGTTTTGCGTCACTCAAGAAAACTGCAACCCATGCGATACTATAAAAAGTGCCAATTCGTAAACCAGACTCCAAACAAAAAATAACCAACACGGAGAAAACCTCAATGACCCACTTTATGCCTAACCAAACAGACCTCGAGCAAACCTTTGCAATACTTGGCTCAAGCGAACAAATGGTACTGCGTTTACGCACAGGCTTAGTGGATGGGCATCGGCACACACTACGCGAAGTCAGTGCTTTTCTTGGCACAACTCGAGCCATTGCTCGCAGCTTAGAATGGCAAAGCTGGCAAAAATTGCAAATCCATGCACAACAAAACGAAACAGCCTCGGAAAGTGTGCATTACTTACTCGAGCGTTGCCGCATTCGTAAAGCCCGCACCACCAATTAAGCTACAATACACAGTATGCGAATACTGTTGGTTAGCCTTAAAGGTGGTGTTGGTAAAACCACCACAGCTGTGCATTTAGCAGGAGCACTTGCAGCGAAGGGTAAAACCCTGCTGGTAGATGCCGACCCAGCGCAAGGAGCCTTAGAATGGGCAACTCGAGGGACTGGGTTGCCTTTTGATGTGGTCTTACCCGAAGATGCCAAACCCAAAAAGTACGACTTTGTGATTGTTGATACCAGAGCGCAACCCAAAGGCAAAACTTTAGATGAATTTACCCGTAAAGCCGATTTACTGATTTGCCCTACCAGCCCCAGTGCCCTTGCGCTCGAAACCATGCCACGTTTACAAGCCGAACTCGAGGATTTGCCATATAAAGCCCTAATAACGCTCACGCCACCGCCACCATCAAAAGACGCAGCTCGAGCCAGTCAACGCTTAATAGACATGGAATTTCCAAGATTCAAAACCATTATGCGCCGTTATGCTGCCCTCGAGAAAGCTGCAATTGCAGGGTGTTTAGTATCAGAAATTCGTGACCCTCGAGCCATGCAAGCTTGGGCAGATATTCAAGCACTCACCAAAGAAGTGCTGAAAAAATAAGCCGCCAGCTTCAAGCTGACGGCAAAAATCGAACCTTTACTTTTTGAGGTACACAGGAATATTTTTGTTCTTAGGAGTTTCGATTTTACCTGCATTGAAAGTTTGAAAACCTTCTGCTTCGATACTATACGTATACGAACCAGCAGCTAAGCCTTCAAAGACATTTGGTGTTGTTCCTCGAGCCACTTCAACACCATCTTTGGAAAGAATCACAGTTCCATTAACAGCCACTTTGCCATTGGTGAACGCCGAAACGCGCACACGGCAGGGACACTGGGCATTACTGGCAGTCGTCAAGCCTTGCTTAACAATCACTTTGCGTTTAATACTCGAGCCATCAGCCGCTTTGACTTCAAATTCGTACTCACCAACAGCGGGTGTTGGTACATAAAAAGACCATTTACTGTTCGCATCGGCACTGGTTGTACCTTCAAGCACACCATTCTTGTAAATCTCGAGATTCTCGCCTGTAACGCCTGTCCCCTCGAGAATAAAGTCTTGAGCGTTGAGTTCCTCGGCTTCAGCGGGGTACAAGAATGCCATGACACCTGCACTTGCATTTGGTGTTGTAGTAGGTGTGGCAGCTGTAGCAGAACCATCAGGAATCAGTACGCCAGCAGCGGCGGCTAAACCAATTAGCCCACCACCAATAGCAATCATGATTGGTTTGCGTTTACGACCCATGCTCATGGAGACCGCACCCGCAACAAGTGTTCCCAAACCCAATAATAACAATGGCAAAAACATCAAAACGTTCATTTTTCTCCTTAGAAAATACACTCGAGATTTGTAAACCTCGAGCATAATGTGTTCTTACAAGCAGTGTACCTAAAAATCCGAGGGGCGGATGCACCTCGAGAATGGCAAAATCAAGGTTTTACCCTACTGTTTGCAGTAGACTCGAGGGCGTGAGTGTCCAAACCATTGCTGGTCGTCCGAATTTACAAAGCATCTGGCAGAGTTTATCCGACCCTGTGCGTCGTAACTTAATAGTGTTATTTGTTGCTCAAGCCCTTGCTACCAGTGCTACAACAGTGTCCACAACCCTCTCGAGTATCATTATTTTTAATATCACAGGGGCTGAAAGTTTGTCGGGTTTACCCAGTACCATTAACTTTTTTGTGTCTGCCATCACTGCGTACTGGGCTGGGCGAATCATGCAAATCAAAGGGCGACGCTTTGGACTGGGCTGGGGGTACGCCATTGGAGTGCTTGGCGCGATTATTGCAGCGACAATGGCACTCGAGAAGAACCTAATTGGCTTCCTGATTGGTGGCGCACTGGTCGGAGCATCCAATGGTGCGATTCAACAAGCTAAGTATGCGGCTGGAGAAATGGTCTCGAGCAACGTGCGAGGAACTGTCATTGGTGCTTTGGTCACAGGCAGTGCTTTTGGTAGTGTGCTCAGTTGGGTGGTTGCACCATTGGTACAAGGTTTTGCTAAAAGCCAAGGGATTCCCACTATCGAATTTGGCTGGTACTTAGGAGCTTTTTGGTTACTGCTTGGCGCATTATTACTCTTTTTTGGATTGCGCCCAGACCCCAGTACTCTGGCAGTTAAAGAAATCAGCACCATCCCTCGAGAAATCCCGAACACCTCGAGTCGCAGTTGGGCAGAATTACTGAAAATTCCTGATATGCGCTTAGCCTTGGTCTCGATGGGCTTAGGACAAATGGTGATGGTTGGTTTAATGGTGTTAATGCCATTACACGCCAAACACCTTGGACACGAAGAAAGTGCCACAGGTTTAATCTCGGTACATGTGCTTGGTATGTTTGCTTTTGGTTGGCTGACAGGCAGATTAGTGGACACATGGGGACGCAAACTGGTGATTCAACTAGGCGCAGCTCAACTGATGCTGGCAGGCTTTGTCGCTGTTTTTGCCACTCGCCCACTCGAGATGGGTTTTAGTTTATTTGTGCTTGGCTTGGGTTGGAATTTTTGCAGTGTTGCAGGGAGTACGCTGCTAACCGATCATCTCGAGTCTCATGAACGTGCAAGAGTGCAAGGCAGTGCCGAGTTAGTGGTTTGGTTATCGGCAGCTATTGGCGCATTAGGGGGTGGGTTAATTGTTGGAGCGTTTGGATTCCCAGTGATTGGCTGGGTGGCATTGGGTGTCGGCGCACTGCCAATGCTGGCAACTTGGGTGCTTGTTCGGCAACAGCACAAAAACGTTGCGTAATCAATTTATTGACTGATGAGTTCAACTTCGGGAATGGTTAGCTCACCTAGTTGTTTTGCCCAGATTCGCACAAAGCGGGCGGTGCTGGCATTGGGCAATACGATGGTGCTTGGATTGCCAATACTGCCATTGATTTCGGATCGCCATACAAGATTTTCGGGTAAGGCTAATGCCTCTGCGAGGGTCATTTGGTTTGAGAACACAGGAAAATCAGCAGCCATGACCCAAACATTGCCAAACGATTGCGTGCCATTTGAACGTAAACGAATTTCTTTAAGGGTGTAGCGTTTCTCGAGGTCAATTTGCCACCAAGCCAGTGGCACACCACTGGCATGAGCGTAGGTGTTGATGTCTCCGTCTACCGCAAATGTACCCGCACGGTTGAATTCCATGGCGGATAAGGCTGGGTTGCGTGGATTGGCGGTATTTGAGAATAATCGAGCCACGTTATTGCCATTTGAAGCGTTGGCGTAAGCAATCGCAGCAGTTGAAGTATTTAATGGTACGGCATGAACAACAGTGGCGTTGCCCTCGGCAACCAGCAGCACTTGTCCATCACCTGATTTTGGGTGTTCTTGATTGCGAAGTGTTAATACCCCAGAGTTGCTGCCTGCGGCAATGGTCAGTGGGTCGCTGGTCACGGTGTAATACGGATTATCGGCTGCTAAGTTGGGTTGTTTGGGAATCTCGAGTCGAACCGAAATGGGTCCGTTATACCCACCTGAGCGGTCTACACCGATGCTTAAAGTGGTACTCGAGTTGGCAGCCAAATACACGGGTGCGCCAAGGTTTAAGCGATACCCTGCATTGCTGCTTGGGGCAGGGGCATTCACGGCTGGTGTGCTGTTGTCGTTGTTGGCAAATTCACCACTAATCAGCACATTGTTGAGTTGCACAGGTCCAGACTCGAGGAATTCGTATAAGGTTGGTCCTGGGAAAGGTCCGTACTCGAGGGTGGTTCGATTGCTAGGGTTGTTGGCGGTGCGGGCAATGGCAACGGAATCTGATAATTGGGTGGTGTCTGGTTCGCCTTGGTTGTTTATCACCACGGCTCGGCTGTCAGCCACAATGCTGTTCAGGATGGGTTTGAAATTGGTTGACCAAAAAGCGGCATTGCGGCATTTATAGGCAGTTATGCCACTGATGGTGGCGGCTTGTGAACCAATAATGCCGCGTTGATCGAAACGGAAACACGAACCAGCTTCTTCTGGGGCGTAACCAAGATTGAACACGCTTTTACCACCATCCACTGGATTACCAATAAAATTGATCGAATGTGCCACATTGTCTTTGAACTCGAGTAAGTACGAATTGGTAGCGAATTCTGCCACAGTTTTAGCAATCACAGGGATTTTATCGGTTCGGACATCAGCAAGGATATACCCCCAGCCGTTTTCCACGCCAGCCACGACATTTCCTCGCACGGTGTTCTGCGGATTGGTCAGCCAAAAACCAGCTTGGCGTTCGGCTCGGTCACTGTCACCATCTTTTAAGCTCAGTCGGTGTTTACGTAGCACATAACCGACTTGCATCACTAAGTTATTGGTCAGGATATTGTTGCGTTCCACGCCATCTTCCAGAAAAACCGCATGACCAGGCAGATTGAAAATCACGTTATTATCGGCTTTAACCCCATTGGACTGATGAATCACAACACCGCGCTGAAAGGTATCATGAATACTCGAGTTCTGAATAAAACTTCCGCTCGAGGTATCCTGATTGAGATGCCAATGCACAGGGTAACGACCAAGCATTCCTTGTTGTCCTAAACCAGTCACTTCGATGTTTTGTAAACGCACAGTTGAACCTGTCATAAACATCATATGTCCACCAAAACGCCCAGACTCGAGACGTTGACCATCACCATTTTGTTTGCCTTGTGCATCAAAGGCTTCTGGGTTAAAACCAGGCAGGGTGCGTTCTTGATTATCAATGCTTTTAATCACAATGTTACGACTTAAATTACCAACTTCGGCTCGCATATCTAGGGTTTGATTGCCGTACATTTGCGGGGCTTGTCCCCAATGGTCAAACTCGAGCGGGCGATCTAATGTAATGGTCTGACCTGCAATGGCGGTAATGCTGCGTTTTTCTGCTTGCAGGGCATCAAAATCACTGGGGGCAACTGCAATTTCATCGCCGACTTGCCACCCGTCGAGTGAATCTTCCAATGACAACTCGGTTGCTCCTTGTAATGCCGAGGCATTCAAATGTGTCCAACTGCGTTTGTTCTGCCCGTACAACTCGAGTGTGCCACCCATTGTACCTAAGAATTTTGTTCCCATCCCCATAATTTTTTCATTTGGGTTTGTTCCTGCGAGTTGAATCACAAATCGCTTATCAAATGGTTGAGTTGCAGTGCCGACACTGAATTTGCCTGACCCGTGCAGCATTATCCAATTTGCCGTTAGCTCGAGGTTTTGGTTGGCAGCAACGAGTGTACCTTCAACTGTTAAACTGGCAACTCGAGTAGAACGATCTAAAGTGATGGTTTTGCCAGCAGGAATAACCACAGCACTGTTCGTATCAGGTAATGTGCCACCCCACGTGATCGGGTCGGACCATTGTGTCCCTGTACCATTGGCAGGCGTGGGCACGGGATTTTGGCTCGAGGCTGGTTGTGTACAAGCAAACAGTATCAGCCCAAGTATTGATAGCAAAAACAGCGAACGAGGAGCAATAATGGTCATGAATTCTCCTATCAAACAATAAGTCAAAGTGAATCAACAACTGGGTCTGGAATAAATAAACTTCGAGATATGCCTCATTGTAATCCTTAGCAGTTCAGTCTTAGTGTAAAAAAATTCATGCTAGAGTCAATAAATAACGAACTTATGCCAATCAACCCAATATGTTTATTCACAGCCGAGTTGTAATCGACACAAAAAAGCGCTCGAGAAAATCTCGAGCGCCATCTAAAACCAATTTAATTTACGCGTGAGCTTGTTTAGCAGCGGCGACCAGTTGCTCAAAAGCGGCTGGTTCGCGCACAGCAATATCAGCAAGCATCTTGCGATCCACTTCGATATTGGCTTTCTTTAAGCCGTTAATGAAAACGCTGTAACTCATGCCGTGAATGCGTGTGGCGGCGTTGATACGTTGAATCCATAAACGACGGAAATCGCGTTTTTTGTTGCGGCGGTCACGGTAGCTGTATGTGGCTGCGTTCAGCAAGGTTTGTGATGCGTTTTTGTAGTTCTTGGAGCGTGAACCCCAGAAACCCTTGGCGCGTTTTAAGATCACTTTGTGACGACGACGACGGACAATACCGGTCTTTGCGCGTGGCATTATTTACCTCCGTAAGGAATCATGCGAAGCACGCGTTCCTGATCGGCTTCGGCAAGCACGTAAGCTTTGCCTTTGCCACGAATTTCATCGCCGCTTTTGTGGTACGAAAGGTGGCGTTTGCCTGCCTTCCATGCCATTGCTTTGCCAGTTCCGCTGATTTTAATGCGGCTGGTAGCAACTTTTCTGGTCTTTAACTTACCCATTATTTCCTCCGCTCGAGAATTTCGTTGTTTGAAGTAAACACTAATTCTGATTATTGGCGGCAGACGCTGCTGCACTTAGAGCCATAACACTGCAAGCCGTGGGAGTGTACCAGATGCTCGAGTAAAGCGCAAGGATTTTTTGGCATGTCTCATGTTTGATGGGTTCAGGCTGGTAGACTGGGTGTCTCATGAATGGAAAAACTTTTGCCCGTAGTTTTATGATGCATCGTGCGGCTCTGATCGAATTGCTCGAGAAAATCCCTGCCGATCAAGCCGATTTTAAAGCTTGGGATGGTGGTATGACCTTCACCAAACTTGCCGATCATTTGTCTGGTTCGAGTACACGTATGGCTGTTTTTATGCGTGGTGAGAAGCCCGATCCGATTGAACCAAGTGCCGATTTTACAGCGGCGATTGCGCGTTTAAAAACCAATTTGACCGATACTCAAACCATGCTCGAGGGTTTAACGTCTGAGGGGTTGCAAAAAGTTGTGCCTGCTTTTGGTGGGCGTGAAATGCCTGTGGCGATGCTGGCAGATTTTTTGATTCAGCACGAAGCACATCATAAGGGGCAGATTTGGATGATGGCGCGAATGATTGGTGTTGAACCACAAATGTTTATTAAAATGGGCTAATTGGCTCGAGTTTGGGTAGGCAATGGTTGCCTACCTTTTTTGTTTTGCCTGTTAGACTACTAACCATGTTGCGTCTCGAGGTGCTGGGGTCTGTGCAGGTCTTGCTGCACGGTAAACCAGTGTCGCTTGGGGTTAAACCTTTGGCATTGCTGGTGTATTTGGCACTCGAGGGGCGCACAAATCGGCGGGCGTTAGGGGCGCTGATTTGGGATGATGCTCCGAACCCATTAAACAATGTTTCGGTGGCAAAAAATCAACTCGAGAAAGCGCTTGGTGATGTACTGGATGCCGATGTGGACTCGCTTGCCTTGAAAAGTTTTTCTTGCGATGCCCTCGAGTTTCATGCCAGTCATCCCGATTCATGGGCTTTATGGCGTGGTGGTTTTTTTACGGGTCTGCGTTTAGCAGGTTGGGAGAAGCAATTATCCGACGCGTGGCAAGATTGGTTGTACGCTACGCGCTCGAGATTAACGGCTGAACGGCAAAAACTGGCGGTGCACCTAGCAGAAGCCCAGATTGCAACGGGGCAACTCGAGGCGGCACTTGAATTTTTAGAAGTGGCAACCAGTGGCGATGAACCACTCGAGGATGCTGCTACCAAGCAAATTCTGGTGTTGGGTGCACTGGGTCGCGCTCAAGCTGCGCTCGAGGTTTTTACGCGCTTAGCACGGTTGCTGCGTGAAGAACTGGGTGTCGAACCGATGCCTGAAACGCTGGCTGCCCTCGAGTTTGCTCGAGCCGATGCTGTGGCTTGCAAAGCTAAACTGGGTGCTAGAGTTATCAGTACCGTACCGAGCGCCAAAGCCGATGTGCCATTTGTTGGACGCGACTCGCAAACACAACAACTTGGTACGTTTTTACAATCTGCGCCAGCTCGGGTCGCCATTATTGAAGGCGAACCCGGCGCGGGAAAAACCCGTTTAGCCCTTGAAATCCTCGAGCAAAGCAATCTTCGATTCTGGCATCTCGAGTGCTTACACGGGGCATTAAGTGGTGCGACACTGGCATCTTTGGTAACACAACTTGGCAGTCTGGACGCACTACCTGCCGACTCGAGAAGTGCCTTGGAACGTTTACTCGGTTTACGCGATGCCAAGGAATCCTTACCACCTGATCTCGAGCAAAAAGCTATTTTTCTGGGGATTCGCGCTTTACTTGTACAAACTGCGCCTAAGGTTGCGTTGCTATTCGACGATCTGCAATGGGCGGACGATTTAACCCTGCGTTTTCTTGGCTGGTGCTTTGCCGAGCCAATGCCCCTCGAGCAATTTTGTGTGCTGATAACCCTGCGTAATACCGAAAGTGCTAGGGGAGATGTACCAAATGTCCTCGCTGATTTTGCTCGTCGTGGTATTTCAACACGCCTCGCTTTACCCGCCCTCGAGATGGAAGCTGTCCAAACCCTCGCCACACAATTTGGTAAAACCACCGATGCAGCAACGCTCTACAATGCTTCTGGAGGTAACCCATTTTATTTACTCGAGTTGCTGCGTTCCCCCGATGGTAAAGGACGCATCGCCGAGTTAATTCGTGCGCGGCTCGAGGGACTTGGCAGTGTGGCTCAGCAAATGCTCGAGGCACTGTGTATCGTTGGCAGCAATGCCTCGGTGGCTTTGCTGCGAGCTGTGTCTGGGCGTTCACTCGACGAAGAACACGATGCCTTGGTCACATTAACCGCTGCTGCTTTACTGCACACCACCGATACAGTACGCTTTGCCCACGACTTGGTACGCGAAAGTATCGAAACACAACTCAGTGCGGCTCGAGCGCAACTTTTGCACCTCCGAGCAGCTCGAGCATCACAACCCGTCGAAGCTGCCACACATTACTGGGCAGCCCGTGAAGCCTGGCTCGAGACGGACACCAACAATGCTATTCAAGCCTTCCTCGAGTTAGGCACCCGCCAAGGCTACCGAGGCGAACGTGAACCTGCGCTGATTTGGTTTGAACGCGCCCTCGAGCACTGCCCAGACACCATGCGAGCCACAGTCATGATCGAACAAGCCTCGTTACTCGAGCGATTCGGCGATTACCAAGCCGCGATGCAACAACTCGCCGATGCAGAATGGTGGCTCGAAACAGACTTACAAAAAGCCAAAGTGTTGGTGGCTCGAGGGTTTATTTTGCAACGTGAATTGCGTGATTTTACAGGAGCTGAACAAGCTTTACTCGAGGCACAAAAGCTACTAGCAGGACAAAAAAACCGTGAGACACTGCTGATTTATGGTGATGCTGTGCATTTATTAGGCACCGTAGCATTCCAACAAAAAAAATATACAGAAGCCCTCGAGCATTACCAAACTGCCTACAAATTAAGACAGAATTTACGTGACAATATGCGACTCGCAGAAAGCCTGAGTGGGCTTGGGAGTGTTTGTATTTCGCTTAACGATACTCGAGCGGAAAAATTTATTCTTGAAAGTATCAAATTGCGTCGTGAGCTTGGCGATTTGATACGTGTCACAAGATCATTAACTAACCTTACGGCACTTTATCACCAACAGGGTAAAATTGAAGCTGCACTCTCTGCCCAACGTGAGGCTTTAGACACGCAGTACCACATTGGTAATTCAACAGATATCGCTATTTCTCTGAATAATCTTGGTGTTTTTCTATTTGATGCGGGTGATATTGTCGCTGCTGCTGACCATTATAGACAAGCTATTGAGATTATGCAGAAAAATCAACTTGAACCTCGAGTTGATTTCTTAGCTAATCTCGCTGAAGCCGAAGCGATACTGGCTCAAGACCTTTAAGGGTGATTTAAGGGTTAGCGCTGTACAATAATGGCATGTCAAAGTCGCCTTACTATCTTGTTTTGTTGCCTGCACTGTTTATTGCGTGTATGCCACCTAAACCCTTAAAGCCCGAGGCGTATAGCACTTTTGTTGCTTCTGGTAGCACCACAGTGATACTTCGTGGCAAGGATTTGAAAGCCACTCGAGCCACTTTAGCTGGACAAGTGGCAACGACTGTTGAGCCAAGTGCGACGCTTGATTCGTTACGAATAGTTGTACCTCAGCCGCTCTCAAGTGGAGATACCAGTGTGCTTCTCGAGTTTGATGGGATGAGTTCTGTTACAAAAGATGTGCATGTTTTGCCTGCCAGTGCCGATATTCCAGCGACTGACCTTGCCACTGATCGAGAAAAATACTTGCTCAAAGGCGCAGGTTTTCTAGCAGTCCCACCAAGTCTCAGCCAGACAACTTTAGATGCTGCGATCAGTGCCGCAGGATTCTCGAGTGTTAGTACTAACGAACCAATTGCAGGTTCAGATGGGGTTTGTGCTAATCGTTTTGTCAGTGTTCAAGACACACAAACCACTCGAAGTACACTCGAGGGCTTAAATGCTTTGAATACTCAACTTGAGCAGAATATACCTGCTGATGTGGATTTTGAACTGAATGCAGTGATTGTACAAAATCAACCAGATGCGTTTTCCTCGAGTAATCCCGCTTCAACCCCTCGAGTTTCTCCACAAGCCTTACCCGACGGACTCTCGAGTGTCCGAATTGCAGTGCTAGATAGTGGTATCAGCAATAATTCAGCGTTTCGGATTCAAGCCAATACGGTGATTGATGTGGCTGCGGCTCGTAATTTTACTACCGAAGACTCGAGTGATCCTGCGCCACTGGCAACCGATGTGACCGATTTAGCTAAGGATTTGACGACAGGTACAGTAGTTGGACATGGTACAGCTGTGGCAGGGGCTATTTTGCAAACTCTGCGCGAAGGTATTGGTATAGATGGTGTGCTATTTAATGGGGCGAACAGCATTGTGCCAATTAAAATCTGTGAAGGTGGTAATGGGCGTTGTCGTTCCTCGAGTGCCGTCGCTGGTATTTGTTATGCCACCAGTCTTGCCAGTAGTTCCAGACCTGTGAAAGTGCTGAATTTATCGATTGGTGGTGAACTCCCCTCGAGCCTGATGCGTCAAGCCCTCGAGCATGCTGTTAGCAAAGGTATTAGTGTGATTACTAGTGCTGGTAACAAAGGTACAAATGCGGCACGACCAGTCAATTACCCAGCACAGTACAGTGTCAACTCGAGTAATCCTGAAATTAATGGGTTGCTGGCTGTGGGCAGTGTTGGACAAGGCGCAGGAGCGATTACGCCTAGTGATTTCTCGAGTATTGGTAATTGGGTTTCGTTAACTGCGCCTGGTGAAAAACTGGATTTACCCAGTGCAGCAGGTGGACTTGCAGTATTTTCGGGTACCAGTTTTAGTGCCCCTCGAGTAGCAGCGGCGGCGTTGTTACTTCATGCTAAAGCTTTGCCTAATAGTGTTAGTCCTGCGGTTGTGAAAACCAAACTCATCTCGAGTGTCAAGCCAGTGGCTGGTTGTAACAGCGAGCAATGTGGCGCAGGTTTGTTTGAATTAAGTTCTGCTTTAAACCCTTAAAAATATGTTTTGTACGTTCGGCTGGAGCATTTGCTCCAGCTTTTTTATTGGCTCGAGTATTCAAATAATTAAATAGCCTCGAGGCTGTTTCTCACGGCTTGAGTGTGCAAACAGACCAATAACCATTACAAGGTGTTTTTACCTTTAAGGGCATTTTATGACCCTGCTTCTAAGCTTAATTCATCCAACGAGGAAATACCTCGAGATTCAAAAGGGGACTTATGAAACAGCAAGCAAATTGGCAATCGGCAATTCGGCTCGAGAAGAGGATACTTATGAATGCAAAGCGTTTGATGATTCAATTGGCACTCGGTACGGTAGTCATGGCGGGTTTAGCGGCTTGTAATCAGAATTTTCCTAATGTACTTGATTTTGGTGATGTCATTGTTGATGATGCAGGTGCAGTGGTTAGCAAAATTCCTGGGGTGACTCCAATTGGTGACCCAGTAGATGAGGCGATTCCGATTATTAAATGGGAACTCCCAAGTTCGTTTCCGAAGGCTTGTAATACCAGTGCGAACATTGTTCAGAATCCAAAGTTCATGGTCAGTACCGGATCTGGGAATATTCCACCTGCAACCATTCCACCTTGGCAACAGGCGTGGGGGACACCTCAATTAAGTCTGATGATGGGTCATGGTAATCCAAAATTTGTGCAAATGTGGGGTTTCTTAGATGGTGGTGAAGCAATTCGGCAAACGGTTGGGGTGATGTCGGGTTCTTATGATGTGTATTTTTCGGCAAAACAATTTAATATTGCAAGCAATCCTTTGCCCTTACGAATTCACTTAAAAACCTCAGCTGGTCTGACAAATCCGTGGATTGCACCTGATATTAATATTCCTGCACCTTCGACGACTTGGACAATGTATGGTCCAATTACAATTACACCACCGTCCGGTGCTGACACCATTACTGTAGCCTCGAGTAACTTAACACCGTTTGCACAAGCAGAACCTAAAACAGTTTCTTGGGGACAGGTTGATAATGTTTGTATTTTACGAAAAGTTGTTGAACCTGAACCTGCCGATGTAAGCATTACTAAAGCATTAGAAATGCCAGCTGTTGCAGGACAACCAAATTACTACTTATTAAATGTCAATAATGCAGGTCCAGGAGCAACTACAGGAACAACTGTTGTTACCGATGTGTTACCAGCAGGTGTGACCTATAATCCAAGTATTGTGCCACCAGCTGGTTGGACTTGTAATACCTTGAGCTTACCAACGATTACATGTCAAACCAACGCACCAATGCCACCTAATACCTCCGTACAATTAGTGATTCCAGTTATGATCAATCAAGACCAAGGTATTATTACCAATTGTGCGAGTGTCACAGCCCCAAATGATCCAAAACCACAAAATAATCAATACTGTATAGAATCCGAAGTACAACAACCAAAACCATTTGATTTGGAAATCAAGAAAGACCTGAAAACCAAACCCGCAGTAGCAGGTCAACCAAATAGCTTTGTTTTAACAGTGACTAATCTTGGACCAAACTCGAGTAGCGCACCTGTAACCGTAACAGACACATTACCACCAGGTGTAACGTATAACCCATCTGCTTTAGTTCCTGCTGGTTGGAGTTGCACATTTGTTGCACCAACACTGACTTGCCAAACTTTAACGCCAATGCCTTTCCCAAGCAATGCACAAATCGTTATTCCTGTGACCGTTAATCAACAACAAGGTGTGCTCGAGAATTGCGCTACTGTGGCTGCTGTTGGTGATACCAATATTCAAAACGATCGTTCTTGTGTAGCAACAGATGTTGTGCCAGCCAAACCAATTGATATTGCGATTCGTAAGCAATTATTAGGTGCTACCAGTTTACCAGCAGGTGGAATTGGCACATACAAGTTAAATATTCTCAACCTTGGTGGTGCGATTTCCGCTGGTCCTACAGTTGTAATTGACAACATGCCAATTGGTTTAACACTGTTGACCGCTTCAATTGTTGCTACACCTGCCGCTGATTGGAATTGCGCTGCAAGCACAACGACTCAACTCAATTGTACTTACGCTGGTTCGTATTCAATTGCCACTGGTTACTCGAGTAGTCTGCAATTTGATGTACAAGTCGCTGGTGGTTTTATTGGATCAGTTAAGAATTGCGCTAAAATTAGTTTAGCCAGCGATACCGTGCCAAGCAATAATGTTTCCTGCATCAAGAATCCAATTAAGAACCAAGTTATTTCTGATCCGTTTGAACTGGCTTTGAGTGATGCGATGACTCAACTCGAGGATTACCTTGAAACCTCGCCTGATGAAGCAACTGCAATACAAAGAGCCACCAGTGGTTTGAAAGATACCTTGAAGACCCAAGTGCGTTTAATGCCTAATTTGACTCTCGAGCCAACTGGCACAGATCCCGATACCTTTAATGCTATTTTTCAAGGTGATGCTGGTACATCTCCAACCTTACTCAGTGTGAGAATTAAGTGCTGGGTGAGTTACCCACCACTTCAAGCAGGTTGCACCATCACGATTACTTTGTAGTTGCTCGAGTTACAAGAACCTCCCAAAAACTGGGAGGTTTTATTTTGTTTTCTCGAGTTGAGGTATTTGCAACAGATTGCGTTCTGTTTGCTGTTGTACCCAGTGTTGGCTGGTTTGTACATGATTGTGTCGAACAAATTTTGCCACTGAAACCCGAAATGCTTTGTACGAGAATGCACTTGCGAGCCGTACAACATACCCTTCAGTGTGCTGTTGATTTTTGTTGTTCCAAAGTTGCTGAATGATGTGCTGATCAAACGTACCATCGTATAAAACTGGAACGGTTTTGATACCCAGTAAGTGAAACCACTCGAGACTTTCTGCCCAAGGTAAACACTGGTTTTGATTGTTCCAAATGCTAAAGCCTAAAAAGTAAGACTCGAGGTTGGTGTAATGAATTGAGTGTTTAGCAAATACATTTTCCCCACAAATTCGCCAACCTTCTGGAATATCTGCTTTGATGCTTGCCCAGAATTGCTTGACCCAATTACGGCTTGGGTGGTGTCGTCCGTCCACACTACGTGCATGAATATGATCGCAGTACATGGTAGTGTTTTCACCGTCCATTTTCTCGGTCACGACAACTTGTTGCCCAATAAAAGACTCGAGTGAATTAAGCGCTCGGTCGTCGCTGTTAACAGCTTCTGACCATGGCAAATGCAATGTTCGGGGGTACTTTACCCAATGCGTAAAATCCCTGAGTACATCGCCTTTGGCTAAGATTTTTTGTACGCTTTCATCACTGAACAATTCGCCTTTTAAGCGCTGCCCATTGGGCAGGATTGGATTGCCCCATTTGTCATAACGCTGTTCGGAATCTAAATGTTCTGGCAAAATAATTCGAGTAATACCACAAGCAACGCGTAAATCTTCAACCGTCAAAAGTGTTGTCTCAGCCGCGATATGGTGTTCTTCACAAACTGAGGCACCATTCTCGAGATAATACCCACCATCTGACCATAAGCGCCGCTCGAGAATATGATGCGCGTCCACAGCTGGTTTCTTGCATATCACGCAACAATGTGCATCGCGGGCAAAGACACTTTCGCGGAAAGCTGTTCGGGTGAGTAAAATCGGTTTTTTCATGGTCAGTGTTTCTCGAGTTGGAATTGTTTTTCGGTTTTTTTAAAGCCAACACTTTCGTAAATGCCAGCTGCGATGTATTCAGGGTCGGCGACCATCACAAGGGTTTTGACTTTCTCGAGCCCAAGTTTGGCAACATGATGCACCAGTGTTCCGCACAGTCCGAGCCGCCTAAATTCTGGGTGGGTGGCAACCCATTGGAAGCGCCCTACGTCTTGCCAGAAGTACAAACCTAAACTGGCAGCTAAGCGTCCCTCGAGAAAGGCTCCCCAGAAATGTCCGTGTCCTGCGGTGCTGATGCGTTGCATTTCTGCGCCTTTGCGTTCAACAAAATCTTGGTAGCCAGCACCTTCGCGGTCAGCTTCGGGGAGAGCAGCATTCACAGCACATTCGAGGTTGATCCACTCGAGCCAGTCGGCGTTCTCGAGGATGCGAATTTGGCAGTCGGTACTGATTTTTGCTGGTGTTTGCACGGCTTGGGCTGTCATGACGATGCTTTGGTCAAAGTCAAAACCTGCTTCGATAAAAGCGGTGACATCTCCAGATTGTTCGGGGTCGTCCCACCCAAGGGCAATGTGCGTAGCGTTTGGATGCTCGAGCTTAAAAGCTGCTTGCCACACTGCGAGATCGGACTTGGTTGGAGGTTGTTTAAACAGTAAGAAATTGCCCCAACGATAAGTTGGGTTTTTGGGTGTGCGAATGACAGTGTAGTTTTCGTGCTCGAGGATTTCGCCTTCAAAGCTACGAAAAAATAAATCAGTTTTGTAACCAAAGGATTGAATCATGATTTCCTTTTGAGGTGTTCTGGTATGACTTGGACGGGTGTGATAATCCAGCGCCTGTCTTCTAGTTTCTCGAGTTGTACGTGCTTACCAGCGTAGTCTTTGCCGAGTGAGATTTGTCCGCTGGCGGAGATGGTTTTCAGTTCGGTTTTGTGTGGTTGTGCCATAACACCATGTTATACACAAATATTATTCACTTGGTTGCCAAACGCCTTGTAAGCGCCGTAGCAATACAATTTGTCCAAGGTGGTATGCGTTGTGCAACGCAAAATCAAGCAGTAAATCGGCAATGGTTTCTTCGCCTCCAAGGTATGCTTGACCAAGCAGTGCTCCATCATCACAAAGTTGTTTTAATCCCTCGAGTGAAGCAAAAAAATCCTCGAGTGTATTTTGCCATTCCTCGAGTGGCAGTGTTGGTGGGAATTCATTGCCTGTTTGAGGTATTCGCTTACCAGCGCGCAGGTTGGTCAGGGCTTGGCGTTGCCACCATGCCATGTGTGCCACATGCCCAGCAATGCTATGCAGCGAATTTTGGGGAATCGCAATGGCAATGCTTGGCTCGAGGTTCGCTAGGATTTCTTGGGGTTTTTGAAAAGAAACTCCACCCTCGAGCATGTTTTTTATCGTTGCTCCAATCATGGGTTACCTCCTGATAATTCTTTGATGCATTCTATCCAAGCGGGGCATTGCTGAAAACCTAGTTTGGTGTTCAGTGCCAGTATGGGAAGGTTATTGCTGTCGTTCCAAGTACGAATTTCAGGGTAACCATTGGTTTTTGCCCACTCGAGACACGCGACTTTTAAAGCCAAAGCAATGTGTTTGCCTCGAGCTTCGCGGCGCACACCTGTCAAACCAATATTTAAGTGCTCACCATCGGTTTTAAACAGTTGGGATAAGCCAATCAATTCGCCATTT
Organism: Deinococcales bacterium; assembly: GCA_013298595.1. GTDB lineage: Bacteria > Deinococcota > Deinococci > Deinococcales > JAAFIG01 > JAAFIG01. Next base: position 62,734 of record JAAFIG010000028.1, read on the forward strand.
TGGACTGCTAAAAATGTACCTTTGAATAACACTTTTGGACTTTCGAGATTCCATTTCAAAAAATCATCGTACCCGCGTTCTGTAGCTGGATATGCTCGAGGTACGTCGAGGGATGTGTCTTGTTTCAATTGGTAGTATTTTTGTTTAGCATTTTCAAATGATAATACTTGCTCAAGGTTGAGTATCTGAATGCCTTGCAACTCGAGTTCAGCAGCTAAATGGGCATACGGTAATGCGTCAAATTCGGGTACGGCAATGCGGTTTTCCCATGTTCGCATTTTCTCAGTGAAACCGTTAGCTTTTAGGAATGCTAAACCGTTTTTGTCTTCTCGAGTATTACTGATAAAACCAATCGGATCGTGTGGTTGCAACGCCTCAAGCAATGATGCCCAAAGCTTTGAACCAATGCCTTGACGCTGATATTCTGGGCGCACTACCACCCATAAGCGAAAACGTTGTGGGTGGTACTGCCCAATATCTTGGGTGTAATGACCATAAGCAACAGCTTTACCCTCGAGCCAAGCAACAAGGCGTTGATGTTTAATGTGGCTTGGTCGGTTTGTATCGTCTTGGCGGTTACTTTCGGCGCTGTATGGATCATCGGTAAAGACCGAATTTTCGATGTCTGACATCACCTGATAATCGTTTTCGGTGAAAGATTTAATCTCGAGCATCAAAACTCCTTTTTCATCACCAGCACCGCTGGTTGGCGCACGAAACCGAGTTTGTCGTTAATCGCAAGCATGGCTGCATTGCGGGTGTCGTTGTCGGTGCGGATGGTGGTAAAACCATGTGTTTGTGCCACTTCGATTTGTTTTATTTTTAAGGCAGTGGCAATGCCTCGTCCTCGAGCTTCTTGGGTGGTGGCGGTTAGCCATTGATCTACCCAGCCTTCTCGAGCACCACGAAAACACCCTGTAAAACCGATAATTTTGTTGTTCTCGAGAGCATAAAACGAGGCATCACTGAGGGTTTCGCTGTCTGATAAAATATTTTCATCAAAAAATTCAAAAGTAATGCGTGTTGCAGGCTCAGATCGTGGGACATCGAGTCGCACAATTTCAAAAACTTCGTGTAATTCTTGTCGGCGCTCAAGGGAATCGGCTGCTTGCCAAGAAACCAGTTGCACACCGCTTTGCTCTAAACTCGAGATTTTTGCTTGGTATGGTTGACTCGAGAAATTGCTGATGTCTAGTAAACTCTCAAAATCGCGTTTGATTTCGGTATAACCGCGTTTTGTCGCAAACTGCATGGCTCGA
>JAAFIG010000029.1:0-3091 GCA_013298595.1 Deinococcales bacterium
TTCTGCCCGATGGTTTTAGCATTAGTGCTTGGCAAACATTACTATCAGATGCACGTTTCTGGGGCGCAACGGCTCGTAGTCTGATCCTATCAGCTTCGGCTGTGGCTATCAGTATTGCTTTTTTAGTACCTACATTATTTGCTGTAACCCTATACTTACCTAAACTTGGTGCTGCCCTCGAGTTTCTGAGTTTATGGATTTTTGTTTTTCCAGGTGTGATTTTAGCCGTTGGCTTAATTCGTATTTTCTCGAACCCACCTTTGGCTATTTCTGGTACGCCGTGGTTACTAATTCCTGCTGTGACTGTTGTCGTACTACCATTTGCTTACAGGGCTGTTGCCAATGCCTTTGAAGCAGCCAATGTCCGCGAACTTGCCGAAGCTGCTCGTAGCTTAGGGGCAAACGATTTACAAATTCTGATCTGGGTTATTTTACCAACCGTTTTACCTGGGGTACTCAGTGGTGGAATCTTAGCTTTATCGGCAGCTTTTGGCGAGTTCTCCTTAGCCCAATTAATTGTTGGTAGTGCTTGGGAAACCCTGCCCTATTACCAGTATCTCACCAATTCCCAAGATGGTAATCGTAGCGCTGCCATCAGTGTGATCGCCTTTATTGCTGCTTGGGGATTAGGTGCTTTTGCCCTCGCTCAAAAACGCGACTCGAGTTCGCTGGTCACTGTTTAAGGAGTTTTACATGAGTCAGACTGGTATTGGCATTTCTCTCGAGAAAATCTCGCGTCGTTTTGCGGGCAAAGCAGCGGTTGAAAACCTCAGTCTCGAGATTAAACCAGGTGAGTTGCTGGCATTTCTTGGTCCTTCGGGTTGTGGTAAAACCACCACACTGCGTTGCATTGCTGGTTTTGAAATTCCTGATGCTGGTACAGTGCGGATTGGTGAAACCGATGTCACGAAAGTTCCTGCTGAGACACGCAAAGTCGGCATGGTTTTTCAAAATTATGCGTTGTTTCCGAATCTCAGTGTGGCGGGCAATGTTGCTTTTGGTTTACGGGTAGCAAAATGGTCTAAAGAAAAACTCGAGACTCGAGTTGAGGAATTACTCAAAATTGTAGGTTTAACAGGCTATGAAAAACGTGGTGTGCAATCCTTATCAGGTGGGCAACGGCAACGTGTTGCTTTGGCAAGGGCATTAGCGCCTGAACCACGGGTTTTGCTGCTTGACGAACCACTTTCGGCATTGGATGCAAAGATACGGGTCGAGCTTCGCACCGAATTGCGCCGTTTACAACTCGAGCTTGGTATTACCACTGTGCTGGTTACACACGATCAAGAAGAAGCCATGAGTATGTCTGACCGAGTTGTGGTCATGAACAACGGTCGTATCGAACAAGTCGGCACCCCACGCGATCTGTACAGCACACCAGCCACAGCTTTTGTTGCAGCTTTTGTTGGCGAAATGAATACCCTCGAGATTGCTTCGTTAGGCGATGAACAATTTAAATATCAAAACACCAGCCTAAAATTGCCAAACATTGCGCCCTCATGCACTCGAGTTGGTGTAAGACCAGAAAACATTCGCTTAACAACCGATACCACCGCCTTAAATGGCACGATTGAATTGGTCACATACCTTGGAGCAACCCAACAAATACTGGTGCAAATTGGCAGCCAAATGTGGATTGCTCGAGTACCAAATAATCAACTTCTTACTCGAGGGCAGCGAGTTGGTCTCGAGATTGCCCCTGAAGCGTGGCTAGCGTTATAGGATGAATCATGCCTTGGTTTAAGGGAAATACGCATACGCATTCGATTGTTTCTGATGGTGATAGTTTACCTGCTGTGGTATGCGGCTGGTATCAATCTCATGGTTACGATTTTGTCTGCATGACCGATCATAATCATCCGTTCGATGCCACGTGGCTGGGTGGACAGGTATCCAAAGATTTCTTAGTGATTCCAGGTGTTGAAATTACCACCACTGCCGAAGGTTTACCTGTGCATCTGAACGGCTTAGGCATCACCACCATGCCCGAATTACCAATTTACTCGAGTATCACAGCGCTTTTACAAGGTTCAATAGACAGTATTCGAGCGCTGGGTGGCGTACCAATTGTTAATCATCCCAATTTTTATTGGGCATTAAAACCTGAACACGTGACCCCGCTAAAAAACTGTAATTTATTTGAGGTCTGGAATGCCAGCACCAACTGCAACAACCTTGGTACAGGCGGTAAACTCTCTACGGATAATTTTTGGGACGCACTGCTCGAGACGGGTCAACTTTGGCATGGTATCGCCTCAGATGATGCCCACGATTTTGCAGGTGAATTCTGGGGTTATAAATCGCTGCCTGGGCAAGCCTTTGTCATGGTCGAAGCAGAAAATCTCGAGCAAAAAAGTATTTTAACTGCACTCGAGCAAGGCAATTTTTATAGCAGCACAGGCATAACCTTGAAAAATCTGACTCGAGAAAAAAAACAATTATATCTCGAGATCAACAGCGAACACCATTATATGTACACCTCGGAATTGGTTGGTGCTAATGGTACCATTCTGGCAACTGCCTTTGGCTCGAGTGCGCGATTTGACCTCCCAGACGGCATTTCTCGAGTGCGGATTTTTGATTCTAATGGCTCGAGATTGTGGACAAACCCAATTCGTAGGTAACAATAGATTTACTCGAGATTCATTCGTAAGTAACTCGAGCATTGTGTCAGAGATTGCTTGATTGTGCATTGCATCGCATTACTGCAATCGGTTACAATCTCTGGGACACACAATACATTGATTGCGCTTTTACCCAAAAGTAAAAGCAATTTCTTTTATAGGTGAAGTCAAAAACAAAAAATCTTGGAGGAGAAGCATGAGTCAAAATAACGACCAGCAGCAAATCGCCGAAGATGTCCAAGTTTTACATAGCATGGGGTACGCACAAGAACTAGCCCGACGCATGAAATCGTTTAGCAATTTTGCCATTGCTTTTTCGATCATTTGCATTTTGTCAGGTGGTATCAACTCGCTTGGACAAGCCATTGGTGGAGCGGGTGGGGCTGCCATCGGCATTGGTTGGCCAATCGGTGTTGGCATCAGTTTGTTATTTGCTGTTGGCATGGCGCAAATTGCTAGTGCTTATC